>CAWGEW010000005.1:0-219496 GCA_963821685.1 uncultured Actinomycetes bacterium
CGGCCAAACGACTGGGCCGACCGCCGCCGGACTGCTCACGAGCACGCTCGTCCGCGACCAGTCGACACTGGTGGGCGGTGTGTGCGGCACGACATGGACAACGCCGACCACGCTCACGGGCACACCTGCGCAGAACATCTTCACCGGCATCGCGAGCGGCAACTGCTACCGCTACACGCTGACCGGCACCGACCGCGTCGGCAACGCCACCGCGATCAGCACGATCGTCCAGGTCGACTCGACCGCTCCGACCTTCGGCGCACCCGCGCTCGTGCTCACGGACACCGGCCCGTACGCGTTCGTGAACGGCACGACCGGCTACTACAACGGCGCGACGGGCACGGCGTCGAGCATCGCGGTGAGCGCGCCGAACGTCGCGGACGGCGGCTCCGGCATCGCGAGCGTGACCTTCCCCGCCCCGGCGGGCTTCACAGGCGGCGGGAGCGACCTCACGACACCGTTCAGCACGACCTACACGTGGAGCGCCGCGACCGGCGCCGGTGCGCAGACCGTCGCGGCGACGAACGGCACCGGCGTGACCGCGAACGCGACCTTCACGCTCGTGCGCGACGTGACGGCGCCGACCGGCGGCGCGCTGACCGTCAACGGCGGCGCCGCGACCGGCGCGGGATCGACGTCGACGAACACGACCGGCACGTTCACGATCGGCACGCGCAACGACTGGGCCGAGACCCTCGGCGCCGCGAGCTCCGGGCTTCGCCACGAGCGTCCTCGTCCGCGACCAGGCGCCGCTGGCGGGCAATGTGTGCGGGACGTTCGGCACGCGCCCGTGACGCTGACCGGCGCGCCGGCGCAGACCGGGCTCGACCACCGGGTGCTGGCGCTACACGCTGACCGGCACCGACAACGTCGGCAATGTCGTCGCGATCAGCACGACCGTGAAGGTCGACACGTCGGCCCCGGCATTCGGGGCGCCCGCACTCGTGCTCACCGACACCGGCCCGTATGCGTTCGTGAACGGGACCACCGCCTACTACAACGGCGCCACCGGCACGGGGTCGTCCATCGCGGTCGCCGCACCGACCGTCGCCGACCCCGACTCCGGCGTCGCCCAGGTCGCGTTCCCCGCGCCCGCCGGTTTCGCGGGCGGCGGAGCGGACACCACCGCGCCCTTCGGGGCGACCTACACCTGGGCCGCCGCGACGGGCGCCGGCGCGCAGACCGTCACGGCGACGAACGGCTCCGGGCTCGGCGCCGCGGCGGCGTTCACGCTCGTGCGCGACGTGACCGCTCCCGCCGGCGGGGCGCTGACCGTCAACGGCACGGCCGCGAGCGCCGCGGGCAGCTCGTCGTCGGTCTCGACCCCGTCGTTCACGATCGGGCTGCGCACCGACTTCGCCGAGGCGCTGAGCGGCACGGCCGCCGGGCTCGGCTCGAGCACGCTCGTGCGCGACCAGGCGCCGCTGACCGGGACGACCTGCGGCGCGACGTGGACGACCGCGACGACGCTCACCGGCACCCCGGCGCAGAACGCCGCGGCCGGCATCGTGACCGGCAACTGCTACCGCTACACGCTCACCGGAACCGACAACGTCGGGAATGCCGCGACCCTCACGACGATCGTCCGCGTGTCCCGGCTCTTCGCATCGAACGTCGTGCTCGCCAACGTGACCGGCACCGCCGGCCGCATCTCGCGCAACGACACGATCACGATCACCTACAGCGACGTCGTCAACGCGGCCACGTTCTGCTCGACCTGGACGAACACCGGGACGCAGACGCTCGCCGGCAACGGCCAGGTCGTCATCACGGTCACGAACTCGGGCACCAGCGACCTGATCACGGTCGCGACGACCACCGGCTGCACGTTCCACCTGGGGACGGTCGACACGAACGCCGACTACGTGCCGGCGGGGACCACCACCTACAGCGGCACCGGCACGACCGCGTCGCGGCTCACATGGGACCCGACGGCGCGCACCCTGACGCTGACCTTCGGCACGCGCACGGGCAACCGCAACACGGGCGTCGCCGCCTCCACCCCGGAGTACACGCCGGATCCGCTGATCGCCGACCTGCTGGGCAACACGATCGCCGCCGGGCCCGTTCACCGGAACGCTGTCGCGGTTCTAGAAGTCAGCCGCGCGCGAGCACGACGTGCTGCGTCACGACCCGGCCGCCCGCGCTCAGTCGCACCGTGAGCTTGAGCGACTTCGATCCCGGGGCGATCTTCACGCGGACACTCCGGGCACGCCGCGCCACCTGCGCGCTCACGGCCGCGACGCCTCCGCTGATCCGGGCGGTGCCCGGCGCGGACGCGCTGAGTTTCACCGTCACCGTTCGTGCGGAACGCGCGAGCTTCTTGGGACCGGCGAACGTGAGCAGCCGCGGCGTGACCTTCTTGACCTTCAGCCGGACCGTCGCGGTCGCGGTGAGGCCTGAGCGATCGCGCGCCGTCAGGGTCAGCCGGCGCGTGCCGACGCGCAGACCGCTGAGCAACGACTGCGGGCCGGTCGCGACCTTCGCGCCGTCGAGCCGCCAGGTCAGCGCGCGCCCCTTCAGCGTCCGCCCGGTCGCGTCGAACGCCTGCCCGACGAGCGAGAGCGTCGCGTCGGCGGGAACCGTCCTGCGCGCCGGCTCGAGGATCGAGACCGCTGGAGGCGAGGACGGGATCGCGATGCGGGCGACGACCGCAGAGGACTGACGGAACCCGTCCCACGCGCGGATCCGCAGCCGCGCGCGACGGGCGGGCGTCAGCAGGTTCAGCGGGATCCGCGCCGACGAGCCGCGCAGGCCCTCCGAGACGACGCGGAAGCGCGCCTTCGGCCCGATCGCCTCGTCGATCGCGTAGGTCACGCGGTCGCCGTCGGCGTCCGCGCCATGCCAGCGGACCGTCAGGGCCTTCCCCACGCGCGTGCCGGGCCGCGGGGCCAGCAGCGACACCGTCGGTGCGTGCGCGCTCGCCTTCGCCGACGCGACCGCCACCCCGTCGCGACGCAGCTGGATGCTGCGCGGGTCCGAGCCGGCGGGGACGGTGGCGGTGACGTGAACCTCGACCTTCGACGCCGCGCCGTCGTCGTCGTGCACCTGGCTCCCGGCCACCGTCGTCGTCGACGTCGCCTTGCCGTCGCGGCCGGGCACGACGAGCTGATAGGCACCGCCGGCCTGGGAGCTGAGCGCGCCCGAGTCGACGGGACGCACGCCGGTCACGACGCCGGAGGATCCGTCGGGGCCCAGCGAGATGTCGACCGCCAGGGCGGGGCCCGCGACCCCGTGCGGTGCGCCCGACGCTGCCGCGGCCGACGCGATCGATGCCGGCGCCGCGCCGGTCGACATGCGATCGACGAGGCGGTCCCAGTTGCGCGTGGATATCCAGGAGTCCGGGTCGCCGTTGTTGTTCGCGCAGTACGACATGAAGTCGTAGCTCAGCGCCCCGCTCGCCGGGTCAACATTCGGGAACGTTCGTCGCCGGACCGCGTCGTAGCCGATCCCGAGCACGAGGCCGCGCGGCTCGGGCCAGTCGCCGTCGGCCACCTGCCCGTTCGAGCCGCCGCCGCAGGCGTGATCGGCGTGCGGCAGGCCCTCGGTGTGCCCGTACTCGTGGGCGACCGACGTGAGCGGACGCGTCTCGTCGACGACCGCGTACTGCTTGATGCGCAGCGGCGAGCAGCAGAAGGCCGTCGGCCCGGAGGTCATGCCCGCGAACTGCGCGCGCCCGACGCCGATCACCGGGCCGTCGTAGCCGTGGTCGCGCTCCCAGTCGCCCGGCACGTGCAGCAGCCAGCCCTCGGGGCGCTTCTGGTCGGCGCCGGTGCGCGTGGCGTTGTAGGCGGCGGCCGCCTGCAGGTCGGATGTGATGTCCACCCGCGCCTGGTAGGGGTGAACGATCAGCGGGAACGGATTGACCTCGCGCGCGAGCTCGAAGTCCGTCGCCGCGTCACCCGTCGGCTCGTGGTGCCCGCTCAGATCGTCGAACAGCTCGATCGGCCAGATGTCGCGGCCGCGGACCGGGCGAAAGCGCGTGTCGGTCACCTGCAGCTTGTCGTTCGCGGCGCAGGTCGCGCACTCGACGATCGGCCGCAGCCCGTCGTTGATCTGCGCCTCGAACGTGAGCGCGCTGCCGTTCGTGACCGAGGCCGGGAGCGTGAACGTGTAGCCCTGCGAGAAGTCCGCGCGCTCGGCGTACGTGACGTACGGCTCGCCGACGACCAGGTCGCGCGTGGTCGGATCCGGCAGGAACGGGCTGCCGTCGATCTCGTGGCCGCCGCGCATGACGCGCAGCCGCGCGGTGACGCCGGGCGTGCGCCCGTCGCTGCGCGCCGCGCGGTTCGTGTTCGCGTACACGCGCACCGTCGTCGTGCGCCCGGCGACGAGCTGCACGCCGCGGTAGGGCACCGACGCCGGCCCGCGGATCGGCGGCACCTGGATGCCCGAGGCGATCGCCTGGATCCCCTGGGTCAGTTCCATGCCGGTGACGCGCAGGTCGATGCCCGAGGACTCGTCGGCGATCCGCAGCGTCCGCGTCGCGGAGCCGACGTAGCCGGCGCCGTCGCGGATGAACGCCGTGATGTAGTTGTAGCCGGGAGCGAGGCCGGTGAGCGGAGCGGTCCACGAGCCCGAGAGCGCCGTCGAAGTCAGCTGCGTCGGACAGGGCGACGACGGTGGGCTCGGCGGGTCGAAGGTGTGCGAGACGACGACGCAGACACTCGCGCGTCCCGTGATGCTGTAGCGCGGATTGACGTAGTCGCCGCTGACGGTCGGCTCGTAGGGCACGCGCTCGAGCTGGGTGCCGACGGCCGGATCCACGATCGTGATCCGCGGGAGCGTCGGCTGGACGACCACCGGCACGTCGGTCGAGCGCGGCGCCGGCCCGACTGCCGGCCCACTCGGGGTTCCGGTGACCGGGAGCGACGTCGGCCCCGGCGGGGTCGAGAGCGTGGTGAAAATGCGGAAGATCGACGACGTCGTGCTGGTCGGCGCGATCTCGAATCCCGCCGGAGGAGCGCCCGCCGCGAAGTTGATCGCGCCGGTCGAGCCGTTGAGGCGATTGACCGGAACCTCCACCAGGGTCGCTGCACCTTGCGACACCACCACCACCGGCGCCGGCCCGAGCGTGAAGTCCGCGACCGGCGGCACGGCGCCGTCGCTGAGGTGGATGTCGTCGACGAGCACGTGGACGCCCTGCGAGCTGCTCTGGTTCTGGGCCACCATCGCGACCGTGGCGATGTCATTCGCGCCGCCGGGAGCGACGGCGCTGAGCTGCGTCCACGCGGCCGCGCCGCCGACGAGCGTCGTGTAGGTGGAACCGTTCGTGTCGATCCGAACGCCCGAAGCGTTGAACGCGCGCAGCTGCACGGCGACGTTGAACCCGCTGTCCGGGTCGCGCGCGAACAGCGACACGCCTGCTCGCGTCTGGGCGAGCTGGAAGGCGATCTGCGGACGATCGAACTCCGACGAGCAGTCGCCGATCTGCAGCAGGTGCGTCCCGCTGTGCGCGTTCGCCGGCGCCGCCAACCGCAGCGCCGGGATCCCGATGCTCGGCGCGCCGTCGGGCGAGGCGTTGACGAACGTCACGCCGGGGAACTGGTTCGTCGCCTTGGTGCAGTCTGCGAGCACCGGCGATTCGAATGTGAGGTCCGCGTCGGCCCACGCGCCGGCCGGGGACCCGAGCAGTACGCCGAGCGCGGCGGCCAGGACGCACAGCATGAGGACTGGCCGCATGACGGCACCGTCGCACGGACCGACCGGCCGCGCAAGCGTCCTTCCGTCCAGCGAGTGAGCAGGCGTTACGTCGCCGCGACCGGCGCCAGCTCGGGGCGCTTCGGCTGCACCCCATCCCCGGATGAGACCCCGCGCACCCGGCGTCCGATCCACGGAGCGAGGTGCGTTCCCGCCCAGCGTGCGTCCTCGCGCAACGTGTGCAGCCGCGAAGTCGCGGGCGCCGGCGGCAACGGCTCCTGCCACGCGCCGTTCGCACCCGGCAGCCCGAGTGCTCCAGCCGCTGCAAGCGCGATCCGCTCATGACCGGCGCCGTTGGCGTGCAGGCGATCGGGGTGAAAGAGCCTGGCGTCCGTCGGGCCGCCGTCCTCGAGGTCCATCAGGGCCGCCCCGTGCCGCCCGGCGATCGTCCGGACGTTGAGGTTGAACGCGCGCAGCCGCGGGCTCAGGCGCCGGGCGATCGCCATCACCTCGCCGAAGTCCGGGTAGGTCATCAGCAGGACGTGGGATCCCGCGCCGGTGAGCGCCGCGACCATCTCGTCCAGTTCGGCGGCGAGCGCGTCGACGTCCGCGCGCGGACGCAGCACGTCGTTCACGCCGCCGACGACGCTCGCGAGGTCCGGCTGCATCGCGAGCGCCGGCTCCAGCTGCTCGGCGCGGATCTGCCCGAGCTTGCGACCGCGGATGGCGAGATTCGCGTAGAGGACGTCCGGCTGGAGCGCCGCGAGCTGCTCGGCCAGGCGATCGGCCCAGCCGCGGTAGCCGCTGCTGTCGGCGTACGGGTCCTCGAGCCCCTCGGTCGTCGAGTCGCCGAGCGCGACGTACCGGCGGATGGCGGAGATCGGCATGCCGAGACCCTTTCAGAACGGAACCGTTGACCCTCCGCAAACCCTTGCCCCGCCCACCATCCCGCGGATAGGTTCGCCCCGAGGTGCCCATGTCCAGGCGCCTGTTCCAACGACGGAGGAGAATCACGATGTCCCACGCACTGCGCCGGCTGCTGCCGGTGATGGGGGCCGCACTGCTGGTCCTCGCCCTTGCGGGCAACGCCTACGCCGCCGACAAGTACGTCGCGCTCGGCGATTCGTACTCGGCCGGCAACGGCGCGAACAGCACGAACCTGAACTCGAGCTGTAACAGGAACACCTACGCCTACCCGTACCTCGTCTCGCAGCAGCGGCCGAACACGGCGCTGACGTTCGTGGCCTGCGCCGGCGCGACGACGGCGGACATCCTCAACAGCCAGGTCAACTCGGTCACGTCCGACACGAAGATCGTGACGCTCACGATCGGCGGCAACGACGTCGGCTTCACGAGCCTGATCGTCGCCTGCACGACGCTCGGCTGTCAGAACCAGATCAACACGTCGAACAGCCAGATCGCCAACCAGCTGCCGGCGAAGCTGAACTCGACCTACGCCGCGATCAAGAGCCGCGCTCCGGCGGCCACGGTCGTCGTGCTCGGTTACGGGCGCCCGTTCGCGCACCGCACGTGCCTGTCCGCCTTCGGCGTCTCGCTCGGCGAAGAGGACCAGCTCAACGCGCTGACGGACAACCTCAACAACACGATCAAGGCGCGTGCTCTGGCGGCCGGCTTCAACTACGCCGACCCGAACCCGGCCTGGACCGGTCATGACGTGTGCGCCAGCAACCCGTTCACCAACGGGCTGACGCTCACGCACACCGCCGACAGTTATCACCCGACCCGCAACGGCTACGCGAACGGCGACACGCCGCTCGTGCGCTCGTTCGTCGGCTGATCTGATCGCAGCACGTTCCGTGCCGGGCCGCGAGCACGTGATGCTCGCGGCCTGAGCGCGGGGCGACGCGCCGTCAGGCCTGCTCGGGGAACGGCAGCGCGATCGGGTCGGTCGCGATGTTGCTGCGCCCGTGCTCGTCGAAGCGGTCGGCGCCGAGGAACGACGTGTCGGTGACGTCGGTCGCGCCGTTCAGCGCGAGGTCCGCGGCGCAGCGGGCGATGCCGGGACCCCACATCATTCCGTGCCCGCCTGCGGAGGCGAGCGTCGTGCCGGCGATCGGCCCGCCCTCAGCGTCGAGCAGCGGTCCGAGGACCGGCAGGTGGTCGGGCGTGTAGTCGATCGTCGCGACCCACAGACGCCGCAGGTCGAGCCCGGCGGTGACCGGGACGAGCTCGGCCAGCCTCGCGCGCACGCGCGTGAGCATCTCCCAGTCGATCGCGCTCGCCTCGCCGGGAAGCTCCTCGGGGTTGCTCATGCCGAACAGCAGCCCGCCCTCGTGCTGGCGGAAGTAGAGGCCGGGCCCGAGGTCGAACGCCATCGGCTGAGCGCCTGAGGACAGCGAGGGATCCGGGCTCGTCACCGCGACCTGGTGACGCGCGCCACCGACCGGCACAGGTCGCCCGCCGCCGAGCGTGGACAGGGACGGCTGCGCGACGCCGCCGGCGATGATCACCCGCTCAGTCGCGATCACGCCGTCCGCGGTGCGCACACCGCGCACCTGTCCGCCCGCGATCTCGAGGCCGAGGACCGGCGTGCGCTCGCGCAGCTCCCCGCCGGCGGCACGCAGCGCGACGAGCGCGGCGGCGACGTTGCGCGGCGGCGAGATCGAGCCGTCCTGGCCGCAGTAGGTGGCGCCCCTGATCTGCGCGGGATCGAGGACCGGGAGCAGCTCGCCCGCCTCCGCCGCGTCGACCCAGCGCGAGTCCAGGCCGACCCCGCGCTGCAGCTCGACGCGGTCGCGGGCCGCGCGCTCCTCCTCCTCGTTGAACGCGAGGATCAGGTAGCCGAGCTCGCGAAAGTCACTGTCGATGCCGTAGCGGGCCGACTGGCCGCGGTAGAAGGCGACCGTCCAGCGGGCGAGATCGACCGCGGTGACCGTCCCGCCCTGCGTGCGCACGATTCCCGCCGCGCGCGAGCTCGCGCCGTCACCGGCGGTGCCCGCGTCGAGGACGAGGACCCGCTCAGCGCCCTGTTCCTTGGCGAATACCGCCGCCCAGAGGCCGACGGTGCCGGCCCCGACGACGACGAGGTCGGCGGTCTCGTTTGCGCTGTTTTCGCCTGGATTCATGGTGCGCCGAGCCTATCCCGTGGCCCTGGGAAATGACATTGCGCGCCATTGCCATCCCCCGGCAATGACCGTGCAATGCCGCTCGTCGATGGTGGCGCCATCAACCGACCGAGGGACCTGATCATGAGCATCCGAATTCGTAGTCTGAGCGCCGTTTTCACCGCCGTGGCACTGCTGTGTGTCGTGCCCGTCGCCGGTGCGGCCACACTCGACCGTGCGCCTGACGGCGTGCTCGTCTACAACGGCGGCCCGCAGGGCACGCTGCTCAACATTCAGGCCGGATACGACGGCAACAGCGCCGTCTTCTACGGCAGCTCGCTGGACCCGGTCAGCTCCTACCCCGCCGACTGCACCGCGCAGTACGACGACTCCGTGATCACCTGCGCGCGGCCGCCCGCGGTCCGTGTGGACCTGGGCGACGGCGACGACAAGGGCCAGGTCAGCGCGGACGTGACGTACGCCGTGACGATCTTTGGTGGCGCCGGCCGCGACCTGCTCGAAGGCAACGGCAGCGGCCAACAGCGCTCGACGGCGGCGCGGGCGACGACACGATCACCGGCTCAGCCGGCGACGACACGCTCAGCGGCGGCGACGGCAACGACGTCGTCCAGGGTGGCGCGGGCCGCGACAGCATCAGCGGCGGCGCGGGCGATGACACTCCTGCGCCCTGACGGCTACGAGGACCCGTCCGCCGACATCGTCGACGGCGGCCCCGGCCGCGACACGGTCGACCAGGACTACTCGAGCCGCTTCGCGAACACGGTCAGCCCGGTCGCGATCACGCTCGCCGGTGGCGCCGACGACGGTCGCCCGGGCGAGGCCGACGACCTGCACGGCGTCGAGCGGATCGTGCTGCACACGCCCGGCCGCGTGGTCGGGACCGACGGACCGGACGAGATCGTCTTCAAGCAGGTCGGCACGAACAGCGAGCTGATCGGCGGCGCGGGCGACGACAGCCTGCAGGCCGGCGACGGCGCCGACACGCTCGACGGCGGCGCCGGCAACGACGCGATCGACGGCGGCTTCGGTGACGACACGATCACCGGCGGCCCGGGGCGCGACATCATCTCCGCGGACCTGGCCGGCGGCGACTGCGGCCCGATCTGGTGCAAGCTCCCCTACGGGAACGACACCGTCAACGCCCGCGACGGCGAGGTCGACTCGATCAGCTGCGGCGCCGGAACCGATCACGTGATCGCCGACGCCATCGACGTGGTCGCGCCGGACTGCGAGCAGGTCGACCGCGCGGGCGCAACCTCCGCCTCGTCCGACTCGGGCACGGCGGGCACGACCGTGCGGCTCGCCGCCGGAAAGCGACCCGGGCTGCGCAGCGCGCTGGCCAAGGGACTGGTGCTGCGGGTCACCGGCGTGGGCGCCGGGCGGATCACGCTGGTCGCCCGCGACAAGAGCCGCGTCGTGGCCACCGGCAGCGCCCGCTCGACCGGCGGCGTCGCGACCGTGCGGCTGCGCTTCAGCGCCGCGGCACGCAAGCGCCTCGCGAAGCGCTCAACGCTGCGGATCGCCGTCACCGGCGGCGGACTGCACGCGACCGTGACCGTCCGCCGCTAGCGCGACCGGCCACCCCAGACCTTCCTGAACCCACTGATGCATTCCAAGGAGATTCCGATGTCAACGACCACCCGCAACCACGTCTTCCCGCTGCTGATCGCGGCGCTGCTGATCGCGCTGTTCGCGGCGCCCACCGCCAACGCCTCGTTCCCCGGCACGCCCGGGAAGGTCGCGTGGATCGCCCGCGCGAACGTCGCCGATCCGCAGCCGCCGTACGAGCTCGTGATCGACGACCCGTGGGACGTCGGCGTCGCGCCGAAGGTCGTCACGACCGTCGAGCCCGCACACGTCGACGGCGACGAGGACAAGCCGCGCATCGGCTACATGTCCTCGCCGGCGTGGTCGCCGGACGGCACCGAGGTCGCGTTCTCGAAGTTCATCCCCGACCCCGGCAACGGCGGCTTCCACACCGCGATCTTCATCGCCAAGCAGGACGGGACGGGCGTGCGCCAGCTGACCTCGCCGCGCGAGTTCCGCCCCGACACCTGTGAGCCCGACTGCAGCAACGTCGGCGTCTGGGCCGACCACTCGCCGACCTGGTCGCCGGACGGCAAGAAGATCGCCTTCATCCGTATCGCCGGCATCGGCAAGGAAGCCGGCGACTACAACGAGCGCGGCCACGACATCTTCCTCACCACTCCCGCCGGCGGTGGACCGCAGCGGCTGACCGCCGTCCAGGACACCGGCATCCACAACGGCCTTGCGTGGTCACCCGACGGGACGCAGCTCGCGACGACCTGGACCCCCGAGAAGGGTGGCCAGCCGTACCTCGCCGCGATCAACGCGTCCGGCGGCGGGCGCTCCAAGCTCGCGCAGGTCACCGGCATGCCGATGGACTTCGACTGGGCGCCCGACGGGAAGAGCATCGCGCTCTCCTACGTCACCACCGGCGGCTTCAAGGGCGGCATCGCGACGGACGGCGTCGTGCAGGACATCGCGAACATCACCGGCACCGCGCTGCGCTACAGCAACGACGGCAACGGCCTCGTCCACCAGGGTTGCGCGACGCTGCGCGGAAAGTACCGCTGCGGCCTGCTGCAGTACACGATCCCGGACCCCGACGCCGACATCCGCGCGAACGATCCTTCGAACAAGGTGCTCGCCGATCTCGTTCCGGGGAAGCCGTTCAACACGGTGACCGGCGCGGTCGGGCGCAGCCTGATGGACATCCAGCCGCAGGAGCTGCCGGTCGTCTTCCTCCCCGGCTTCCTGGGCAGCGAGATCCAGTGCGACGGCAAGCTCGAATGGCCGACGTCGTTCCCCGCATTCCGCGTCGACGACGACGCACTGATGCTCGGCGATGACGGCAAGACCAACGTGGGCTGCGCGACAGCGGGCGCCACGGGCAAGATGATCGACACGGCGCTCGGCACGTCGGTCTACGACACGACACGCGCCTGGGTCGATGGCGTCGCGGGCGGTCGCGCCTACTACTTCGGCTGGGACTGGCGCAAGGCTCCGAGCGAGAGCATCGCCGACCTGAACGCCGTGATCGACGAGGCACTCGCCGACCCGCGGATGATCGCGATGGGCGTGAAGCGGGTGACGTTGTACGGCCACTCATACGGCGGCCTGCTCGCCCGCCAGTACGTCGCCGACCCGACGCGTGCGCGGCGTGTGGCGCGCGTGCTCACGGCCGGCACCCCGTTCTGGGGCGCGCCGAAGCCGGTCTTCCCGCTCGCATTCGGGCAGGAGACGCCGTTCGACTCGTCGATGGACGCGATGTTCGACAACACCGGCCTGCAGGAGCTGACGAAGAACCTCGCCGGCGGCTACCAGCTGTGGCCGAGCGCGAGCATGCCCGACTGGCTGAGCGTCGACGGCACCGAGCTGCGCGGCGCGGCGATCGGCGGCTTCGTCGCCTCGCTCGGCGGCAACGTGCCGCTGTGGGGCCAGGCGCGGCAGCGGCACGCCGACATCTACGACGGCTTCTTCGACGACGACGGGCGCATCGACGTCCGCGCGGTGCGCGGCGTCGGAGTCCCGAGCGTCGGGCACATCTCGATCACGAACACCGCGCCCGGCAAGGCCGACGTGACGGTGAAGCTGGTGACGGGTGACAAGACCGTTCCCGCGATCTCCGCGGGCCAGGGCCCGGTGCCGACCGACGCGCCGATGGGCGATCCCGCGCACGTGCAGGAGGTCTGCGGCGTGGAGCACGTGCCGCTGCCCGGAGCCCAGGAGGTCGCCGCCGCGTACGCCGACTTCGTCGACTACGGCGCGATCCCGCGCAAGACCGGCGGGGCATGCCCGATGGCCGGGGCGATGATGCAGACGGTCAAGGGTGTCGAGACACCCGGGACCGCGCCGCGCACCGCGAGCCGGAGCAAGGGCTCGGCTCGCGTCGGCGGCGGCGGCGCGCTGGACCTGTACGAGGCTGAGGTCGCGGGACTCGCCGACGTCTTCACCGCAGGCAGCTCCACGTTCGCTGTGACAAGCGCGTACAAGCCGGTCGATCTCAAGTTCAACGGGACGGACGCCGTGTTCGATCTGACGATCCTCGACGGCGACGGGCCGGGGAAGACGCTGCGCTACGGGCCGGCGACGGGCAGCTTCGTGCTCTCGCAGGGTGGGTCTGGCGCCCCGGTCGTGAAGCTCGACGGCCAGGTGCTCGCGCCGACGTCGGGCGGAAGCACCGGCGGCGGCTCGGGGACCGAGGGCACGGGCGCCGGTGGCGTCACCCCGGCGAGCGGCTCGCCGACCGGCTCGGGCAGCTCCGCGCCGAAGCCGGCCGCCAAGCGCTGCGTCGTCCCGAAGCTCAAGGGCCTGACGATCGCGGCGGCGCGCAAGCGACTGACCCGCGCGAACTGCCGCGCCGGGAAGGTCACAAAGGCGCGGGCAGCGCGCGGCCGGCTCGTCGTGCGCTCAAGCAGTCCGAAGGCGGGCACGCGTGCGCGCGCCGGGGCGTCGGTGCGGATCGTGCTCGCGGCGAAGCCGCGGGCAGCTCGCTGAGGATGGAACGGCGCGTGACCCGGGCCTTGCCGGCGCCCGGGTCACGACGGCGTTCAGTCGCCGTACTGGCTGCGCAGTGCCAGGACGTTGGCGACGTAGTGCTGGGTCTCGGGCAGCAGGCCGATCCGGCGGACGGAATCGGCGCCCTGGTAGTAGCCGGCGAGCGCGATCGTCGGGTCGCCGCCCGAGTTCGCCAGGAGATGACGGAGCAGGAGCGACCCCGCGCGCACGTTGTCGACGGGCGACTGCGGGTCGAGCGGCGACGGCGTCAGGTTCGACTGGATGAACTGCCAGGTCGTCGGAATGATCTGCATGATCCCGCGCGCGTTCGCCGACGAGAGGACCGCGTTGTTGAAGCCGCTCTCCTGCCAGGCGACGGCCTTCGCGAGTGACGGAGCGACGCCGTTGTCCGCTGCGATCTGGCCGATCTCGGTGCCCGACAGGCGCACCGGCGTCGGCATCGGCGCGTTCGGCACGCCGGCCTGGACCTGACCGGCGCCGGCCTGGGCCGGACCGGTTCCGGCCGTTGCAGCGGGGACCGTCAGGCGCGTGCCGGCGATGACGAAGCTCGTCGGCGTGAGACCGTTCGCGGCGGCGAGCGCCGCGGTTGTAAGGCCGTTCGCAGCCGCGATGCCGCTGAGCGTCTCGCCGATCACGACAAGGTGCCCGCTACCCGGCGCGGCGGGGGTCGAGTCCTGCTGAGTCGTGCCCGTTCCGGCGGCCGGAATCGTGAGCCGAGTGCCCGCGATCACGAAGCTCGTCGGCGTCAGACCGTTCGCGGCGGCGAGCGCCGCCGTCGTGAGGCCGTTGGCCGCCGCGATGCCGGAGAGCGTCTCCCCGGACATCACGAGGTGACCACCGGTCGCCGTCGAACCAGGCGCACTCACGCTCGCCGTGCTCGTCGCCGGAGCCGGGATCGACAGCGTCGTTCCGCTGATGACGAAGCTCGTCGGAGACAGTCCGTTGGCGGCCGCGAGGGCTGACGTGGTGAGACCGTTCGCCGCGGCGATACCGGACAGCGTCTCGCCCGGAACGACGATGTGGCCTGCAGCTGACGCTACGCCGGAAAGGCTGAAGAAGGCAGCGCTGACCGCCGCGGCGACCATGCCGGTGCGCCCCATCCGAAGGGCGGCGAAGAGTCGGGGGATCTCTCGCATGTGGACGTTCCTCCCTGATCGAAGTCCGCTTCTCACAGAAGCACTCCGTCGCCTGTCGCGCCAGGCGCGGGCGGCATCTTGCGCGCGGCCCCTCCTAGCCTGAACACGAGTGCCCGGCACCACCCTCGCCCCACAGGTCCGCCTGCGCTCCGCGGTCTTCCTCTCGAGCTTCGACCGCTTCACGATCCCGCCGCTGCTCGTGCGCGATCCACGAGTCGCTCGGGGTCTCGCTGGGGACGGCGACCGTCGTGGCGAGCGTCTACTTCGTCGCCTACGGCGCCAGCCAGCCGCTCTGGGGCGGGCTGTCAGACCGCTTCGGGCGCGTGCGGATTCTGCGCTGCGCGATCGTCGGCGGCGGGCTCGCCGCGCTCGTCTCGGCCGTCGCGCCGAGCATCGGCGTCCTGATCGTCGGCCGCCTGCTCGCCGGGCTCTTCTTCGCCGCAGCGATGCCGACGGCGATGACCTACGTCGGCGACACCGTCGCCGTGCGCGACCGCCAGCCCGCGCTCGCCGTGCTGATGTCGTTCGCGACGGCCGGCGTCGCTGCCGGCACGATCGTCGGAGGTGCACTGGCGGAGCTGTGGAGCTGGCGGGTCGCGTTCCTCACCTCGGCGCTGCTCGCGGTCGGCGTGTCGCTGGCGCTTCGCCATCTCGAGGAGCCGCCGGGCGAGCGGCCTGCCGGACGCTTCACCGCGCAGGTCCGCGAGATCGCGTCCGATCGCTGGGTGCTGGCAGTCGTCGGGCCTCGCGCTGCTCGAGGGCGCCGTCGTCTTCGGCGCGCTGACGTTCTTCTCCGCCGCGCTGCAGCACGAGGGCTACGGCGCGGCGCTCGCCGGCGTCGCCGCCGCGGGGTTCGGCCTCTCGAACTCGGCCTGCACGCCGCTCGTCACGCGCGCGGTCCGGCGCCGCTCCTCGCCGATGCTGATCGCCGGCGGCGCAGCGCTCGCCGGCTGCGCGCTGCTGCTCGCCGCGCTCGACACCACGCTGGTGACCGCCGTCATCGCGACGGTCGCGATCGGCGCCGGGCTTCGGCTTCATGCACTCGACGCTCCAGATGTGGGCCACGCAGGTGCACCCGCATGCCCGCGCCGTCACGGTTTCGTTCTTCGCCGGCGCGGTGTTCTTCGGCGGGGCACTTGCGAGCGCTGCGGCCGCGCCGCTCGTCGACAAGGACCACTTCTCCGCGGTGTTCCTCGCCGGCGCGATCGGAGCGTTCACACTCGCCGTCATCGGTCCGCTGCTGCGCGCCCGCTACCTCGGTGCGCGCGGGTCGAGCATGGATCCGGGCGAGCCGGAGCCCGTACCCGTCGCCCCGTAGGTCGTCAGACGGCCACGGTCCAGGCCTGCGACGCGGGAGTCGCGTCGGCGTTGCCCAACGCGTCCTTCGCGCGGACCTCGAACAGGTGCGGCCCGTTGGCGAGGGTCGTGTAGCTCGCGGGTGACGTGCACGCGGTCCACGAGCCGCCGTCGAGCCGGCACTCGAACGTCAGGCCTGCCTCAGCCACGGCGCCGAGAACCCGAACGCCGCGTTCGTATCGGCGACCGTTCCCGTCGGGCCTGAGGTGATGGTCGTGTCGGGTGCCGCCGTGTCGATCGTCCAGGTCTGCGATGCGGGTGAGGCATCGACGTTCGTAGCCGCGTCGGTGGCTCGCACCTCGAACGTGTGCGAGCCGTCGGCCAGGTTGGAGTAGCTCGCAGGCGACGTGCAGGCGCCCCAGGTTCCAGAGTCGATCCGGCACTCGAACGTCGAGCCCGCCTCGGTCGAGGTGAACGCGAACGACGGGCTTGCACTGTTCACGGTTCCGGTCGGACCGGTCGCTGATCGTCGTGTCCGGTGCGGCCGTGTCGACCGTCCATGTCCGCGACGCGGGCGTGGCGTCGACGTTCCCCGCGGTGTCGATCGCGCGCACGTCGAAGGTGTGCGAGCCCGTCGTCAGGCCGGCGTAGGTCTTCGGCGATGTGCAGGCGCGCCCACGTCGCCGGCGTCGATGCGGCACTCGAAGGTCGAACCGGCCTCTGGCGACGTGAACGTGAACGACGGTGCCGACGTCGTTCGATGCGCCCCGTCGGACCGACCGGTGATCGTCGTGTCGGCGCGGCCGTGTCGACCGTCCACGGTGCGCGACGCCGGCGTCGCGTCGAGGTTGCCGCGGCGTCGATCGCGCGGACCTCGAACGTGTGCGAGCCGTCGGCGAGGCCGGGTAGGTCTTCGGCGACGTGCAGGCGCCGCACGTGCCCGGCGTCGATCCGGCACTCGAACGTCGAGCCGGCCTCGGTCGAGGTGAACGTGAACGACGGACTGCGTTGTTCGCGGTCCCGGTCGGACCCGCCGGTGATCGTCGTGTCGGGCGCGGCCGTGTCGACCGTGAACGTCCGCGAGGCGGGCGATCGCGTCGACGTTTGCCGCCGTGTCGATCGCGCGGACGTCGAACGTGTGCGACGCGTTCGTGAGGCCGGCGTACGCCTTCGGCGACGTGCAGGCACGCCGCACGCGCCGCCGTCGATCCGGCACTCGAACGTCGAGCCGGCCTCGGACGAGGAGAACGCGAACGACGGGCTCGCGTTGTTGCGAGCGTCCCGTCGGGACCGGCCGTGATCGTCGTGTCCGGCGCGACCGTGTCGACCGTCCACGTGCGCGAGGCGGGCGTCGCATCGACGTTGCCGGCCGCGTCGATCGCGCGCACGTCGAACGTGTGCGAGCGTTCGTGCAGGCCGGCGTACGCCTTCGGCGATGTGCACGCGCCCGACGTCCCCGCGTCGATGCGGCACTCGAACGTCGAGCCGGCCTCCGTCGAGGTGAACGTGAACGACGGCGTCCGGCGTTGTTCGAGCTCCCCGTCGGACCGCCGTGATCGTCGTGTCCGGCGCCGCCGTGTCGACCGTCCACGTCCGTGACGCGGGCGACGCATCGGTGTTCGTCGCCGCGTCGATCGCGCGCACGTCGAACGTGTGCGATGCGTTCGTGAGACTCGCGTAGGTCTTCGGGGACGTGCAGGCGCCGCACGCGCCGGCGTCGATCTTGCACTCGAACGTCGAGCCGGCCTCCGACGAGGTGAACGCGAACGACGGGCTGGCGTTGTTCGACGCTCCCGTGGGACCGGCCGTGATCGTCGTGTCCGGCGCGACGGTGTCGACGGTCCAGGTCCGCGATGCGGGCGTCGCGTCGGTGTTGTCCGGCCGCGTCGATCGCGCGCACGTCGAACGTGTGCGAGCCGTCGGCGAGGCCGGTGTAGGCCTTCGGCGATGTGCACGCGCCGCACGCGCCGGCGTCGATCTGGCACTCGAACGTCGCGCCGGCCTCGGATCGAGGTGAACGCGAACGACGGGTTCGCCGTTGTTGCACGCTGCCGGTCGGGCCTGTCGGTGATCGTCGTGTCCGGCGCGACGGTGTCGACGGTCCAGGTCCGCGACGCCGGGCGTCGTGATCGACGTTGCCAGCCGCGTCGGTCGCACGGACGTCGAACGTGTGCGAGCCGCTGCGCCAGGCCGGTGTAGCCCTTCGGTGACGTGCACGCACCCCACGCGCCGGCGTCGATTCGGCATTCGAACGTCACGCCCGCCTCGGTCGACGTGAATGCAAACGACGGAGCGGCGCTGCTGACCGATCCGGTCGGGCCTGACGTGATCGTCGTGTCCGGGACGACTGTGTCGACGGTCCACGTCCGCGACGCCGGCGACCGCGTCCACGTTGCCGGCGGCGTCGATCGCGCGCACGTCGAACGTGTGCGACCCGTGCGCCAGCGCCGGCGTACGCCGCCGGTGACGTGCAGGCGCCCCACGCGCCCGCGTCGATCCGGCACTCGAACGTCGCAGCCTGCCTCCGAGGAGGTGAAGGAGAACGATGGCGCGGCATTGCTCACAGTGCCGGACGGGCCGACGGTGATCGTCGTGTCCGGCGCGATCGTGTCGACCGTCCAGGTCCGCGAGGCCGGCGTCGATCGAGGTTGCCGACCGCGTCGGTCGCGCGCACGTCGAACGTGTGCGAGCCGTCGAGCCAGGCCGGCGTAGGCCTTCGGCGACGTGCACGCGCCCCACGCGCCCGCGTCGATCCGGCACTCGAACGTCGAGCCGGCCTCGGACGAGGTGAACGCGAACGACGCGCTCGTGCTGCTCACCGCGCCCGTCGGGCCCGACGGTGATCGTCGTGTCCGGCGCGACGTCGTGTCGACCGTCCAGGTCCGCGACGCCGGCGACGCGTCGACGTTGCCGACCGCATCGATGGCGCGCACGTCGAACGTGTGCGCGCCGTCGGCCAGCGCCGCGTAGTTCGCCGGCGAGGTGCAAGCACCCCACGCCCCGCCGTCGATCCGGCACTCGAACGTCGCGCCGGCTTCGGAGGAGAACCCGAACGACGCGCTCGCAGTCGCAACGGTGCCCGTCGGACCCGACGTGATCGTCGTATCCGGCGCCGTCGTGTCGACCGTCCACGTCCGCGACGCAGGCGTGCGCGTCCACGTTGCCGACGGAGTCGATCGCACGCACGTCGAACGTGTGCGACCCGTCGGTCAGGCTCGCGTAGTTCGCCGGCGACGTGCACGCACCCCACGCCCCGCCATCGAGACGGCACTCGAACGTCGCCCCGGCCTCGGAGGAGAACCCGAACGACGCGCTCGCGGTGGCGACCGTGCCCGACGGGCCAGACGCCGATCGTCGTGTCCGGCGCCACGGCGTCGACGGTCCAGGTCCGCGACGCGGGCGTCGCGTCCACGTTCCCCGCGGGGTCGATCGCGCGCACCTCGAAGGTTCGCGACCCATCGGCAAGGCCGGTGTAGCTCGGCGGGTGACGTGCACACGGCCCACGTCCCGCCGTCGAGCCGGCACTCGAACGTCGAGCCGGCCTCCGACGAGGAGAACGTGAACGCACCGGTCGGCGGGTTCGGGGATCCCGTCGGGCCGCCGGCGGCGAGCGTCGTCTGCGGCGCGGTCAGGTCGACCGTCCAGGTCTGCGACGCCGGAGTCGGGTCGATGTTGCCGGCCGCGTCGATAGCGCGAGCCTGGAACGTGTGCGCAGCGGGCGCCAGCCCGGTGAGGTCCTTCGACGCGTCGCAGTAGCCCCAGGTTCCGCCGTCGATCCGGCACTGGAACGTGCCGCCGGCCTCGGTCGAGGTGAACGCGAACGTCGCGGACGTCGTGTTGACCGCGGCGGCCGGACCGGCGGTGATGCTCGTATCGGGCGGCGTGCCGTCGGTCGTCCACGTCCTCGATGCCGGGGTCGCGTCGGTGTGGCCGTCAGCGTCCTTTGCGCGCGCCTCGAACGTGTGCGACCCGTCGGCAAGTGACGACAACGTCGCCGGCGACGTGCAGAAGTACCACGGGCCGCCGTCAAGCCGGCACTCGAGCGTCGCGCCCGTCTGCGAGGCGCTGAACAGCACGATCTCCGACCGGTTCATCGTCACGCCGACCGGCCCGCGGTTGATCGTCGTGTCCGGCGCGTTGTCGGCGGGCGGCGTCGGGGTTCCAGGCCCCGGCGCCGGACCACCGCCGGCCGGTGAGGTCGGAAGCGACGCCCCCGGCGCGGGCGCTGCGATCGGGTTCGTCGTCGTGGTGACGGGCGCAAGCGCGACCGGCACCTTCAGCGTTCCCGCCGAGCGACAGTTGTTCGTGCCGTTCGACTCGCGGACCTTCGAGCGCACATCCAGGCAGACCGACACGGCGTAGTTGCCGGATGCGGCGAGCGGCACCTCGAGCGTGACCTTCACCGTTCGGCGCCCGCCCACGCCGACCGCGAGCAGCGCGAAGCGCTTGAGCGTGATCCGGGAGCGACTCCCCGCCTGCGTCCACGACACCGCACCGGTGGACACGCCGGCCCCGCGGCGACCGGCGTTGCCCGCGACGATCGTCACGGTCATCACGCGGCCGTCCAGCTTCGACTGCGCAGAGCGCACGAGCAGATCCGCGCGGGCGGGCTTCTTCTTCGTCTTCGCGACGCTCGCGAGCGGGCCGCTGGCGAACGCGGAGCCGGCGAGGATCAGACAGAGGGCGACGGCAGCCGAAAGCCACGACACGAGACCGCAGATACGGCCACCACGCAACCGTCCAGACAACCGACCCAAACCTCCCGCGCTGCCAGCCTCATGCCGCGAGCGCAAACCGCCGTTCCTTACCCCCGTAAGACCCTGAAGTCTAAGCGCTTGAACACGGCGCCGTCGCGGTTGTTTCGGCGCGTACTCTCAACCAATGACCCGGGCGACTCTCGCGATCTGCGCCGCGCTGATCGGACTCGCCGGCTGCGGCGGTGACGACGGCCCGCCGCGTCTGCAGGCGACGACGCCGACGACCGTGACGACGCCTCCCCCGGTGATCCAGCAGGGCGTCGCCAAAACCGACGTCGACGTGGTGCGCGAGTGGGCCGACACGCTGCGACGCGGCGACGTCGCGGCAGCCGCCAAGTTCTTCGCCGTGCCGAGCCTCGTGGCCAACGCTGGACCGCCTGCCCGCCTCACGACGCGCGCCGCGGTCCTCGACTTCAACAAGAGCCTCCCGTGCGGCGCGCGCCTGCTGCGCGCCGACCGCTCCGCGCACGGGTTCGTCATCGCGACGTTCGTCCTGACCGAGCGGCCCGGGCCGGGCAACTGCGACGCGGGAACCGACAACACGGCGCGGACGGCCTTCCGCGTGCGCGGCGGCAAGATCACCGACTGGCTGCGCGTCGAGGACCTGCCGGAGGCGGCCACCACGACTGCCTGACGACGCAGGACCGGCCGCCGGCAGGCCCGGTTGTGCGACCGTTGCGCGATGCTCGTCATCTTCCAGCCGGACGCCACCGAGGCGCAGATCGACGCGGTCACGCTGCGGATCACCGAGACGGGCGCCGGAGCGCAGCGCGTCGTCGGCGCCGAGGTGACCGTGATCGGCGTCATCGACGGCGACCGCGACCACCTCACGAGCCTCGAGCTCGACGCCGACCCCGGAGTCGACCGCGTCGTCGCGGTCTCCTCGCCGTACAAGCTCGCGCACAAGAACCTGCACGGCGATGCGCCGAACGCCGTCGAGGTCGGGGGCGTCGCGTTCGGCGGCCCCGACGCCGACTTCCGGCTGATCCTCGGCCCGTGCGCGGTCGAGTCCGAGCAGCAGACGCTCGCCGCGGCGCACGCCTGCAAGGCGGCGGGCGCCGACCTGCTGCGCGGCGGGGCGTTCAAGCCGCGCACCAGCCCTTACGCATTCCAGGGCCTCGGGGTCGAGGGCCTGAAGATCCTTGCGCACGCGCGCGAGGAGACGGGCTTGGCGATCGTCACCGAGCTGACCGACCTGCGCGACATCGACGCCGTCGTCGAGTACGCCGACTGCGTGCAGGTCGGCGCGCGCAACATGCAGCACTTCCCGCTGCTGACCGAGCTCGGCCGCGCAGGAATCCCGGTGCTGCTGAAGCGCGCGATGGGCGCCTCCGTCGACGACTTCCTGCTCGCCGCGGAGTACATCCTCACCGAGGGCAACTCCGACGTGATCCTCTGCGAGCGCGGCATCCACGCCGCCTCCACCCCGGCCCGCTCGTGCCTGGACCTCGCGTCGGTGACGGTGCTGAAGGAGCACACGCACCTGCCCGTGATCGTCGACCCGTCCCACGCCGCCGGCCGGCGCGCGCTCGTCGAGCCGCTCGCGCTCGCGGCCGCCGCGTGCGGTGCCGACGGTCTGATCGTCGAGTGCCACCCCGACCCCACGCACGCCCGCTGCGACGGACCGCAGGCGATCACGCTCGAGGCGCTCGATGGTTTCTGTGAGCGTGTGCGCGCGGTGGCTGCGGCAGCGACCGTCTAGACGTTCACAACCGTCCCGAGGCATGGCAGCCGCAGCAGCTGCGGCGCGTGAACCACTCGCTCGATCGCCTCCTTGACGGTGCAGTTCCCCACGACCATCTCGCGCGCGAGCGCTGCGACGACCACCGGCGTCGAGAACGACGTGCCGCTCCAGATCGCCCATTCGGCGAAGCGGTCGATGTCGGTCGCGTTCATCATCGGGAAGGCACCGTCGAACGCCGCGAAGAACGAGCTGACGAGGTCGACTCCGGGCGCGCACGCGTCGACCCAGTCGCCGTAGTTCGTCCACTCCGGCGGCCCGTCGGGCCCGACGGCGCCGACCGCGAGCACCGAGTCGAAGGCCGCAGGGAACTGCCGGGTGCAGACCCCGTCGTTGCCGGCTGACGCCACGAGCACGATGCCTGCGGCGTACGCCTCGGCGATGGCCGTTCGCAGCGCAGGGGCGTGGTCCCAGACAGGGCCGCCGAACGACATCGAGATGATGTCGGGGCGCCCCGAGGTCCGGCGCGCCTCGGTCTCGAGCTTGTGGACGATGTCCATCTCGCGCCCGTCGCCGAGCGGCTCGATGACGTGCTCGACCCGAATCGGGCACCCCGGAGCGAGCTGCTCGATGATCCCGGCGATGAACGTTCCGTGACCGGCGACCGGGTTCAGGTAGCCGTCCGGGACGAACACCTGGCCCGTGATCAGCTCGATCGGGCCGTCCGGCAGGTCGGGGTCGCCGTCGATGCGCGCCGGGGCACCAGCGGTCTGCAACAGCGCCGGCCGCTGCGCACCACTCGCCAGGCCCGTATCGAGCACGACGATGCTGGGAGGCGCTCCGGCGCCGACGAGCGAACGAACCGGGAACGCACGACGCACAGCGGGCACCGCGCTGCTGGTCGGCGCCTCGTGCGAGCGATAGGGATGGGAGCGATACGGGTGCGACCGGTACGGCGTCGCACCTACGGCATGAGAGCGGTACGGATTCGCCTCCATCGAGCCGGGGTGCGGAAGCCCCGCGCACCCGTCGCAGTCGTGAGCGAAGAAGACATGCTCCGGCTGGGCATCGAGCCCCTGGGCCCGCAGCAGCTCGACGACCGCCAGCGGATCGTCTGCATCGTTGACCGGCTCCCAGCGATCGGGGACACCGCCGTCATCGGGATCACGGTGGAGCGCGCGAAGCGCCGCCTGGCGCGCCGTGTGCCCACGAACGAGCACCCGCCCCGGCACATACGCAAAGCCGCCGCCGGTCTGCGAGACCGCGACTCGATCACTCCACGCCGGACGCGCGGACTGCTCCTGGGACTGTTCGTCATCGGGCATCGTCGAACTCCCTTCTCGTGAGCGGCGCCGCCTGCACCGCGCGCAACACCTCGGCGGCGCGGTCGCGAGCAACGTCCGGATCGAGGGCGCGGCCGTCCGCCTGCGCCCGCTCGAATGCGTCGTCGCCGAGATCGTCGTGCGCGGCCGACATGAGCTCGCCGCGGACCTCAGCGTCCTCCTCGTACAGCGCGAACTCGGCGCGCTCGAGCACACCGTCTGCGGCGGCCTGAAGCAGCACGGCCTCGGCCGGCTGTCCTCGCGCGGCGACGAGGCGCGCCGCGATCATCATCGAAAACGCGACGAGCACCGGGCGTCCCTGCTCGCGGGCCAGTTCGAGACTCGCCGCCTGCTCGCGCGCAGCCGCCGCATCGTCGCCGAGCTTCAGGTAGGTCTCAGCGAGGTTGCCGTGTGTCGTCGCGAGGAACGTGGTCAGCCCGCTCCGCCTCGCAACCGTCAGCTCGCGCTCGAAGGCGTCGGCGGCACCACGCAGATCGCCCTCCCCCGCGAGCGCGATGCCGAGCAGGTTGAGCAGCCGGGTCTCGCCGCGCGGCGAGTGCCGGCTCTCCAGCGCCGCCGCCGCGGCCGCGGCGGCGGCTGCGGTATCGCCGCGACGCTGGGCGATCTCACCACGCGTGTGAACGAGCCCCGCGTCGTCCCAGTCGGGCACACCGACCGTGCTCGCCAGCGCGCCCGCCTCGTCGACGAGCGCCGCCGCCGCCTCGAGCGCGCCGACGCACAGCTGCAGATCGGCGAGGCGGGTCAGCAGCCCGACCCGGTTGGGGCCGCTCGCACGAAAGCGTGCCGCCCAGCGCGTGGTCTCCTCGATGCCGGCGACGAAGGAGTCGGTGAGATCGTGGTAGGCGGCGATCGACCACGCGAGTGCCTGGGCGGACGCCTCATCGGCGGTCCGTGCCAGGACCTCACGCAGGTTGTTGAGCTCGGCGCCCACGCCGCCCAGCCACTCCGGCGCGTTGACCCTCGCCGGTCCCAGCAGGTCGGCGTACGCGGACGTGACACGCTCGAGCGCCGCGGCGCACTGCGCGTCGCCCGCACGCTGTGCGACGTGCGCCCGCACCGTCGCGGGCAGGCGGTGGCGCGTGGCGCCGGCGGCGGCATCGGAGACCACGAGCGAGGCATCGACGAGCGACCAAACGAGCTCCGGAACGTCCTCGGGAGCGAGGTCGTCAGCCGCACACGCATGTTGTGCGAGTACGAGCCCGAAGCCGTCCGCGAAGACGCTCAGCCGCCCGAGGGCCGACTGCTCCTCCGGCCGCAGGAGGTCGAAGCTCCAGTCGATCAGCCGCTCGAGCGTGCGCTGCCGCTCGGGCAGTGCCGGGTCGCGGCTGCGCAGGACGGACGGCGACCTGCGCAGGCGCGTCAGGATCTCCGAGGGTGCCATCGCGGTCGTGCGCGCCGCGGCAAGCTCGATCGCGAGCGGCAGGCCGTCAAGCTCGCCGCAGAGCGCTTCGACGGCCTCACGGTCCTCGGCACTGCCGGCGGTCGCGCGCTCCAGGAACAATCGGACCCCGGGAGTGTCCGGCCCGGCGGTCGCCAGCGGCGGCAGCCGGTGAACCTGCTCACCGCGCAGACCGAGCGGGAGCCGGCCGGTCGCAAGCACGCCGACCCGCGGACAGCGCTCGATCAGCTGGGATGCGAGCAGTGCAACGGCGTCGCTCAGGCGCTCGCAGTTGTCGAGGATGATCAGCGCCTCGCGCTCTCGCAGGTGCTCGCAGACGTCGGTCCACGGGTCGGCGCCGTGAACTGCAACCGCCCCGATGGCCTCGGCGATCGCCTCCGGCACGACCTCCGGCTCGATGACCGGTGCGAGATCGACGAGCCAGGCCCCGTCGGCCCAGCGGTCGGCGACCACGAGGGCCGTCTCAATCGCCAGCCGCGTCTTGCCGACCCCGCCCGGTCCGACGAGCGTCGTCACCCGCCCCGGCCGCGTCAGCGACGCAACGTGCTCGAGATCCTCGTCGCGCCCGACGAGTGAGGTGGCGGGCCGCACGAGGTTGTGCCCGTCTTCAGGACGCACGCGCGGTGGCCGCTCGACGGCACCCATGCCCGGCGCGCTGACCCCGAAGAGCTCGATCGGCGCATCGAAGTCGCGTACCCGGAAGCGGCCGAGGCGCTCGAGGGCCACTCCGGCGGGGACCGCGCCGAGCCGGTCAGCCGCATCGCCGGACAGCAGCACCTGGCCCCCGTGGGCGGCCGACACGACCCGTGCGGCCTGATGCACCGCGAGCGCCTCGTAGTCATCGCCTCGCGGCCGGGCGTAGCCCGAATGCACGCCGATCCGCACCCGCAGCTGGCTGCCCGCCGGCCATGCCGCGCGCGCGAGTGCGCGTTGAGCATCGACCGTCGCCTGAAGCGCGTCGGCTGCCTGCGCGAAGACGACGAGGAACGAGTCGCCCTCGGTTCCGAGGACATGTCCGCCGTGGGCGGACCAGGCCGCGCGGAGGACGTCGCGATGCAGGTCGAGCGCTGCCGGATATGAGTCACCAAGCGTCCGCAGCAGCCGCGTTGAGCCCTCGATGTCCGTGAACACAAATGTGATCACTCCCGCAGGCAACTCCCGCGCGACGGACATGTGATCGAGACTCCCACACGACACGGCGCGCGTACAGCGCGATTGCGAAGGTCGCTGTCGGGACGCGCGCCGTTGCGGCGTTTTGACCAGCGTTGAGCGCAGGGTTGGCGCGGCCCGTTGCAGCCCGCCCCGCCACGCCCGATCGTGCCTCAATGCGTCGCCGCTCGGCAGCCGTATCCGTGGTCGCGGTCCTGGCCGCGCTGCTCGGCCCCGTGAGCGCCCGCGCCGATGAGGTCGGGCCGGCCTTGGCGCCCCCGCACGTCGGCGCGCCGCTGGCGGCACCCGCGCCACCACTTGTCGGCGGCCAGCCTGCCGAGACGGTCGCGCGCCGCTGGGAGCGCTGCCGGCGCTACGGCACGCTCGTGGGCGCCGATGCACCGACCAACCTCTGGCCGCTCGACGACCAGGGCACGATCGCGCGCGACGCACGTGGCAGCGCCGACGGGCAGTACGCGCGGGTGGCCCACGAGTTGACGGCCGACGGCCCGCTGAGCGGTGAGGTCGACTTCTCCTCGCGCTTCAACGGAATCGCTGACGCCGTGGCGGTTCCCCCGGCACCCGACACGTTCTCGGGCACCCATCCGTACACCGTCGAGCTGTGGGTACGGCCGCAGACGATCGACGCGCGTTACCGCTATGCCTTCTCGCGTGAGTCCACGACGTCGGCGGGGCGTCAGGGAACCGGCATCTGGATTCACTCGCGTGGCATCGGCTTCGAGCGCTATCGCGACGGGGTGGGCATTGCTGTCATAAGCGCCGCCGGCCTCAGCCCAGCCGTGTGGAGCCACGTCGTTGCGACCTATGACGGAGCGACGATGCGGCTCTTCGTCAACGGGATCCAGGT
This sequence comes from uncultured Actinomycetes bacterium, assembly GCA_963821685.1. GTDB lineage: Bacteria > Actinomycetota > Thermoleophilia > Solirubrobacterales > Solirubrobacteraceae > F1-60-MAGs163. The sequence goes on from CAWGEW010000005.1 coordinate 26,898, forward strand.
GGGCTCCAAGCCGGCCGTCACCCCGCTCCTGACGACCGGAACGCTCGAGCTCGGCGCCGGGGCCGGCGGAACGTCCGGCTTCCTGTTCGGCGATCTGGACGACGTCGCGCTCTACGACCGCGCGGTGACGCGCAGTCACATCGCCGCCCATGTCAGCGCCGCGACAACGATGCCGTGCCAGACGATCGACGGCGCCGAGGGTGCGAGCTACACCCCGACGGTCGCCGACCTCGGCGACACGTTGCAGGTGATGACAATCGCCAACCGCACGACTCCACCGAGCGGCAACATCGCCTCGGTCAGCACGAGCACCGCTCCCACCGACGACAGCGGACAATTGGTGAAACCGTCGATCCTGACACCGCTGGCCGGGGCGACGGTCACCGGAACGACGCAGCTCACCGCGAACGTCGCGGGCCTCCCGTTCGACCGCATCGAGTTCCTCGTCGACGGTGTCGTGCGCTACGCCAAGGACGAGCCACCGCTGCAGTACACGTGGTACACGAACGCCGAGCCGAACGGCAGCCACAGCGTCGCGGTCCGCGTCTATGGCCCGCGCAGTCAGACGCCGATCACCGCGACCGCAACCGTCAGCGTCTCCAACAAGACGGTGTACCCGACGCCGCTCCCGTTCGGCCGGGAGAGCCTCTACGCCGAGTTCAACGAGGGCGACGCGGCGACGGCGAACAACCTGCTCGACAACGTCTGGCCGGCGCGCGGATTCGCGCTGCCGAAGCTCGGCTGGCCGCTGACCTGGACCGAGGACCCCTACCACGACGCGTACTGGCGCTTCTACCACTACGGCCTGCGCCCGGAGGCGAGCCTGCTCTACCAGTGGCAGGCCACCGGCGACCGCCGCTACCTCGACAAGCTCGTCGCGATCCTGCGGTCGTTCACCGCATATGACGCGACCCGCCCGGTCAACACGCTGACGTTCGACAACAACCACGCCGCGGCCTACCGGGCGATGACGCTCGTCAACTACTACTTCAAGCTCGACCGAGCCGGGGAGCTTCCAGTGGACCTGCGCGTCTCACTCGAGGCGGCGCTCGCCAGGCTCGGCACCTTCCTCGCCGCTCCGTCGCACTTCGAAGGCGGTGTCAACCACGGCTTCAACGAAGGCGCGGCGCTGCTGCTGATTGCGGACAACTTCCCGGCGATGCCGGGCGCGAGCACCTGGCGCACAACGGCGCTCGCGCGTCTGCAGGGGATGCTCGACTCGACCCTCGATTCGGACGGTGTCGAGGTCGAGAACTCGCCCTTCTACCACGTGTATGTGCTCGGGCTCGTCTACCAGATTGCGCAGTGGGCGAGCCTCTACGAGCCGGCGCTCGCGCCCTCCTACACGCAGGCCGCGCAGCGGATGCTGCGCTACGCGGCGTACGTCACCCAGCCCAGCGGCTACCTGCCGATGCTCGGTGCGACCGCGACGACCTACATGCCCTCGCAGGACCCGACGGTCTACGGGCCGATGGCGGGCAGCGACCCCGAGTTCGCCTTCGCCTATACCCGCGGCGCCCAGGGCACGCCGCCACCCGACGGGACCTTCCTGTTCCCCTCTTCGGGCCTGTTCCTGATGCGCTCACCGCTCGGCAGCCCGTCGAACCTCGCTCAGCAGACGTTCGTCACCTTCGACGCCGGGCCGTATCGCACCGAGCACTCCGACCTCGACGCGCTCGGGATCACGATGTACTCCAGCGGCTCGACGGTGCTCCCGGAGTCGGGCCTGTTCACCTACACCGACCAGCCGGACCGCTCCTACTTCCACGGCACCCGCGCGCACAACACCGTCGTCGTGGACGGCGCCGACCAGGCCGCCGGCACGGCGACCGCGGGTCTGTTCGGAAGTGCCGGCGGCGCGACCTGGGCGACCGGCACGAGCGACCTCTATCCGGGCGTCACGCACCGCCGCAGCGTGGTCGTGCTGCGCCAGGGACTGTCGCTGGTCGTCGACCGGCTGAGCGGGACGGCTGCGCACAGCTACACCCAGACCTGGCATCTGCCGCCCGACGCGACCCAGACGATCAGCGGCCAGGACGTCGCCGTCACCAGTGGCGCCGGCAAGCGGATCCTCGCGATCCGCCAATCGAACCCGGCCGGTGAGACGCTGACGACGATCCGCGGACAGACATCGCCGGTGATGCAGGGCTGGTACTCGTCCTCGTATGGGTCGAAGGTCCCGGCCTGGGCGCTCGAGTACACGCGGACGGGCGCGAGCGCCGGCTTCGAGACGCTGCTCGCCGCCGGGCCGTACGCGTCGCAGACGGGCACGGTGACGACCAGCCCCGTCGCGGGCGGGACGCTGGTCAACGTCTGTGTGGGCGGGACCATCGGGTACGCGGTCAGCGTCCCCGACACGAGCTCCTCGGCGGTCTCGGTCGTCGGCGGCGCATGCGGCTAGCCGTGCCGCCATCCACCAGACCAGCACCTGAGATGCTCTGCCCATGCGCAAGCTCCAGTCCCAAGGCATCCACCACATCACGCTCACCGGCGCGACCCGCCAGACGTCGATCGACTTCTGGGAGGGCCTGCTCGGGATGCCGTTCATCTTCGAGCAGCCGAACCTCGACAACCCGAACGAGAGTCACCTGTATTTCGATCCGGGTGACGGACGGCTGATCACGGTCTTCACCAACGAGGAGCGCGTCGCCGACCCGGCGCGCACGCCGATGGACCCGGGCTGCGTGCACCACATCGCGATCGCGATCTCACAGGCGACGTTCGCGCAGACCGTCGAGCGCCTCGACGAGCGCGGCATCGAGCACAGCGGCGTGAAGGACCGCGGGTTCATGGACTCGATCTACTTCACCGACCCGCTCGGGCTGCTGATCGAGCTCGCCTCCTACCGCTTCGAGCCGCCGGCCGGATCGACACACGGGTCTGTCCTGCTCGAGGCGCACCGGCTGCGCGTCGCGCGTGGCGACCATCACATCGACCGCGTCCACGTCGCCGATGCGGTCGAGGCGCTCACCACACGCTCGACCGAATCGCTGTCGGACGACCGCTCGCCGAAGAACCCGTATTGACCACCGCTCACCGCGGCCTGCATTGACCGGGCCAGGACCCGGGCGTAGGTTCGTTGCATGCGGACTCGCCCGGCAACCCGGGCTGCAACCGGACTGGCGGCGGCGCTCGCACTGAGCGCCGCCCTCGCCGTTCCGGCGCACGCCGCCAGCGGCTACGTGATCACCCAGCGCGAGGGGAAGAGCGTGTCGCGGTTGACGCTCGCGCCGTCCGGGCTGCGGTTCGATTCCTACTCCGCCGTGCGCAAGGGCGCGAAGTCGAGGCTCGAGGTCGCGATGCTGATCCGCTACCGCGACAAGCACCTGTTCCTGCTCGACCCCGAGCGCAAGCAGTACGACTCGGTCGCGCTCGCGACGGCCGTGGCGAGCTACGAGGCGGAGCTGAAGGCGGCGCGCGCCGGCCAGCCGTCGGACCGCCTGCCGGTCAAGCCCGGCACCAAGCGCCCGAAGGGTCAGGCCCCGCTGAAGCTCCCGAGTGCGCGGCTGCGGCCAGCTGAAGCTGCGCGCGACGATCCACGGGGTCAGCGTCCGCGCCTACCTGCTGCAGGCGGGCGGCGTGCGCCAGCGCCTCTGGTACGCCGCCGCGCTCCCGCGCCCGCCAGCGGACGTTCGCGCGTTGATGGCGCAGTCGAACACCGGCGCGGGATCGAGCCCGCTCAGCCGCGTGACGGCCTCGCAGACCGGGCGCCTCCCGCTGCGGATCGACGAGCCGCACGGCAAGAAATGGCGCACCGTCCTGCGCACGACGAGCATCAAGCGGCGGTCGATCGGTGCGAGCAGCCTGAAGCCGCCGGCCGGCTACAAGGAACGCAACCTGCTCGACACGACGCAGAAGAAGAAGCCGGCGACGAAGGCGACGGTCCCGGCGTTCGCGATCCGCTGCGGCATCGTCGTCGCGTGCGGCCCGATCAGCTCGCACCCCGACATCTGGGCGTTCTACTGGGGCACGAAGTTCAAGGGCCGCACGGACTTCGTCAGCTCCGTCAACCACGCGCTGCAGAACTTCGTCGGCGACCAGTTCGCCGACCCGTTCTCGCAGAACTTCTGGGGACCGCTCGAGCCAGTACGGCGTCGGCCGCGGGCGCTTCCTCGGCTACGACATCGTCAACGAGAACCCCGACGACAGCGTCGGCTCGTGGAACTTCTTCGACATCGACGCGTTCATCATCACCCACCGCTTCGGCTCCGACGCGCCGAACTACTGGTGGCGCTGGAGCGACCACGATCCGATCATGGCGATCTTCGTCGACGAGTCCGAGGTCGACTCGTCCGGCTGGGGCGGCTACCACTTCTTCACGCCCACCGAAGGCCTGCTGCTCGCGGCCGCCGCGCACGTGAACATGCCGTGGTTCATCGTCAAGGTGCCCGGGCCTCGCGACGCTGCCGCTCGACCGCGGCAGCGCCGGCTACCGCGACGTCCTCGACAAGACGACCGAGCGCGCCTCGCACGAGTTCGTCGAGACGGCGACCGACCCGTACCCGTTCACGAGCTGGGCCGACCCGCTGAAGGAGCCGATCTGGGAGCAGGGCGAGATCGGCGACATCTGCGAGGACAGCGTCGGCAGCGTCTCGCCGTACGCGACGAACACGCGCGTGCTGAAGAACTCGACCGCGCTCTCGACCTTCTGGTCCAACGCCGACAACGCGTGCATGCCGCAGTCGCGACCGAGCCTCACGCTCGACTCGCCGTCCGACCGGCAGCACCTTCTCGCTGGGGCGCGCAGGTGACGCTGATCGCCACGGCCGACGACCTCTTCGACGGCAAGGTCAACGACGCGCAGTACCTCTGGAGCTCCGACCGCGACGGCGCGCTCGGCACGGGCCGGATCCTGAACACGTCGACGCTCACGCCCGGCACCCACCAGATCAGCGTGAAGGTCACGAACTCGCAGGGCGGGACGCGCACCGCCGGCCCGATCACGATCACCGTCGTCGTCCAGCCGCCGACGGTGCGGATCGACGGGCCCGCCGCCGGCAGCTCGTTCGCCGCCGACCAGAAGATCAACTTCCGCGGCTCGGCGTTCGACGGCAAGGACGGGCGACATCGGCGCCTCGGCGACGTGGTCGGTCGACGGGACAACCGTCGGCACCGGCGCGACGCTGTTCACCGCACCAGATCACGACCCAGGGCCCGCACACGGTCACGCTGTCGGCGACGAACACCGGCGGGCATCACGCGCAGCGCGTCGGTCAACGTCACCATCGGCCCGCCGACCGGGAAGCCGAGCGTCCTGATCACCAGCCCGCCGTTGGCGCCGATGGCGACGGATCGCTACTTCGGTCCCGGCGAGGTGCTCACGTTCTCGGCCTCCGCCGACGCCCAGGGCGTCGCGACGATCGCGGACTCGGGCTACGTCTGGACCGACAACGTCGACGGATTCCTCGGCACCGGCCCGACGATCCAGCACACGCTGACGAGTGCGACGGTCATCCACGACATCACCGTGACCGTGACCGACAGCCTCGGCCGCGTCGGGACCGACACGATCCGCGAGAACTTCTTCTTCGTTCCCTGAGCCGCGCTACGCGACGTCGCCGGACGCCGGCGCCGACAGCTCGCGGATGCATGCGGTCACGAGCCCGCGCAGCTGCTGCCTGCGACTGCGGCTTGCCACCCATCGCCCCGAACGCGAGCGCGCGCAGCGCTGCGTCGTCGAGCCCGACGACCTTCTTCCCGACGCAGTCGATCAGGTTCGCCTGCAGCTGCCCCGCCGGCGCTGAGCCCGGCGTTGAACTCCGAGCGCAGGAACGCCGTCGACATGTCGTCCAGATGCCAGCGCGCCGTCCTCGCGCACGACGGTCAGCGCGCCGCGCGCGCCGTCCTGATCGCCGCCGCGCAGGACCACGAACGCGGTGCCGTGGTCGCCGTCGACCTTGACCTGCGAGACGTCGACACCGGTCGGGCCGCCACGCGAGGATGCGGCCTGGCGCTCGACCGACGAGGCAGCGATCCTTGCCGCCGTACACGCGCGTGACCAGTCCGCTGCTGAGCGATTTGCCGGCAGAGGACGACCGGGTCGTTCGTCGTCAGGCCCGTCTGCAGTGCGGAGGTGATCTGACTTCTGCGACTCGGCCGCGCTCGGGCCGCCGCCACCGCCGCAGCCCGCGAGCGCGGTGGCGACGAGCGTCGCCGCAAGGACGAGACGGCGAGTGGTCATGAGCAGACATCGCGGCGCGAGGCTAGCGCGCCGCGTAGGCTGCCCGCCCATGTCCCCCACACTCACGCTCCACGTCCTGCCGCCGTCGCCCCCGTGCAAGACGGTCCTCGCAGCGCTGCGCTACAAGGGCCTCGACGCCGAGGTCGTGGCGCTCACCTACGGCCCGCACGCCGAGCAGCTCGAGGAGATCTACGGCGACGGCAACTCGACCGTGCCCGGCCTGCTGGTCGACGACGAGCCGGTCCACGGCTCGCGGCGCGATCCTCGAGCGGCTCGAGCAGATCGCAGCCCGAGCCGACGCTGTTCCCCGCTGCGATCGCCGACGCCGTGCGCGAGGCCGAGCGCTGGGGCGACGAGGAGCTCCAGGACCTCGCGCGGCGCCTGCCGTGGGGCGCGCTGCACTTCCGGCCCGAGTCGATGGGGACGTTCGCGGCAGCGGGCGCCCCGCCGCTCGATCCGGCCGGAACCGACTTCGCGATGTCGCTACATCCCCGGCATGTGGAAGCGCCGCGACATCAGCGCCGTCCAGCTCGCCGAGGACCTCGCGGGCCTGCCCGCGAAGCTCGATCACATCGACGCGCTCGCCGCCGACGGCATCGTCGGAGGCGAGCAGCCGACCGCGGCCGACCTGCAGATCGGCGGCGCGCTGCTCGTGCTGCTGACGCTCGGCGACCTGCAAGCCGCTGATCGAGGGCCGGCCGGCCGAGCAGCTCGCGCGCCGCTGGTTCGACGACTACCCGGGCCTCGTGCCGGCGGGAGCATTCCCGGCCGGGCTGGGTGCCGAGCCGCTAGCTCAGCGCTAGAGCGGCGGCCCGACGTTGATCTGGTAGATCAGGGTCCGCGTCCGCGTCGACGAGATCTGGAACGTCGTCGAGTGGCTCCCGGTCCCGAGCTGCGGCCCGGACCCCGTGTTGTGGACCTTCGGGTAGGCCTTGACGACCGCCTGCACGGTCGAGCCGAGCCGCACCTTCTTGCGCGTCTTCCACTTCTGCAGCGGACCGGCGTAGATGAGGTCGTTGCCCTTGCGCCCGGTCGCGATGTTCAGGCTGACGACCTTGCCCGTCGGCCCGACGTTGAACGACGCCGTCGCCCTGCCGGTCGGTGCCGCTCCAGTAACAGGCGGTCGACACCGACGCGTCGGTGCAGCATGCTGCCGGCACCCCAGAGCGCGAGCGCGCGCTTGACGCTCATCCCGATCGCGACGCCGGCGATCGACTTGCCCGGGACGATCGTCGTGGACTTCGGGCTCGGCAGCTGGGCCGACGCGGTCGCGGGAACCAGAGCGGTGAGCGCGAGCGCTGCAGCAAGGCGCGAAAAGGCGGTGCATCGCGCGCAGCGTACCGGCGTTTACGATGACCCGATGGAGGCTTCACCCGCTCACCGCCGCACCCGATTCCGGCCAGCTGGAGCAGTACCGCCGCGAGCTGACCGCCTACTGCTACCGCATGCTCGGCTCGCCGTTCGAGGCCGAGGACGCCGTCCAGGACACGTTCCTGCGCGCGTGGAAGGCGCTCGATCGCTTCGAGGGCCGCGCGGCGCTGCGCTCCTGGCTCTACCGGATCGCGACGAACGTCTGCCTCGACATGCTCGGCTCCAGCCAGCGGCGCGTGCGCCCGATGGACCTCGGGCCGGCTCGCCCGCACGACGGCCCGATCGGCGACCAGCTCGCCGAGGTCACGTGGATCGAGCCCGTGCCGGACGCGCTGATCGTGCCCGAGGGCGATCCCGCCGACGTCGCCGCGGGGCGCGAGACGCTGCGCCTGGCGTTCGTCGCCGCGCTCCAGCATCTGCCGCCGCGCCAGCGTGCCGTCCTGATCCTCTGCGAGGTGCTGCGCTGGAAGGCGAGCGAGGTCGCCGAGCTGCTCGAGACGAGCGTCGCCTCCGTCAACAGCGCGCTGCAGCGCGCACGCGCGACGATCGACGCCGGCGACTTCAGCGCCACCAGCGCGGATGCCGCGGCGCTCGACGAGCCGGACCGTGAGCTGCTGGCCCGCTTCGCCGACGCGTTCGAGCGCTACGACATGGACGCGCTGACCGCGTCTGATCCGCGAGGACGCGACGCAGTCGATGCCGCCGTACGAGCTGTGGCTCAGCGGCCGCGAGAGCATCCTCGGCTGGTGGGTCGGGCAGGGCGCCGGCTGCCGCGGCTCGCGCGTGATCGCGACGCATGTCGGCGAACGGCTCGCCGGCGTTCGGCCAGTACAAGCCGAGCGACAGCGGCGAGGGCTTCGACCCGTGGGCGCTGCAGGTGCTCGAGATCGAGGACGGGCAGATCGTCGAGTTCACGTTCTTCCTCGACACCGAGCGCGTGTTCCCGCTGTTCGGCCTGCCGCCGCGGCTCAGCGCGTAGCGTCCTGCACGACGACGACGTCGCCGAGCCCCATCAGCGCGATCAGCTCGCGCAGCGTCGGCCGAGGCGTTGCGCAGCGTGATCCGGCAGTCGTGACCGCGCGCCGCGAGCTGCAGCCGCGCGAGCGCGTCAACGGTCACGGCGTCGGCCTCGACGCCCTGCACGTCGCACACGGCGACGGTCGCGCCGCTGTCCTCCAGCAGCGCGCACACGCGCGCGCACAGACCCGGGCAGGTCCGTGCGGGTGAGCGGCCCGTAGATCGCGAAGGCGAGCGTGGTCGTGTCCTCCGGGTTGAAGGTCGTGGCTGCACCTGTAGACCCACCCGAGGAGCGAAAGTCATCGGCTACGTCGTCAGCACCATGCGGAAGCGCGCGTCGCCGCTCATCATCCGGTCGTAGGCCTCGCCGGCCTGCTCGAGCGGCAGCGTCTCGATCATCGGGTGGACGTCGGTGAGCACGCTGAACGCCATCGTGTCCTCGGAGTCCTTCGACGTGCCGGAGGCGTGCCCGGCGATCGACTTGTCGCCGCCGATCAGCATCCCCGGCGGGACCTTCATCGCGTCGGCCGCCGCGCCGACGATCAGGAACGTGCCGCGCCGGCCGAGGCCGCCGATCATCGCCGTCATCGCGGTGCCCTTCGTGACGGTCGCGAGGATCACCGCGGCGCCGCCGAGCTTCTGCAGCTCGGCCGCCGGATCCTGTGTCGGTGCTGTCGATGTAGTGGTGCGCGCCGAGGCTGCGGGCGAGCTCCTCCTTGCCGGTGCCGCGCGCGATCGCGACCGTCTCGAAGCCGAGCTTGACCGCGAACTGGATGCCGAGGTGGCCGAGGCCGCCGATGCCGAGCACCGCGACGAGGTCGCCCCCGCGCGCGCCGCTGCGGCGCAGCGCGTTGTAGGTCGTGATCCCGGCGCACAGCAGCGGCGCGGCCTCCTCGGCGGCCAGGTCGTCGGGAATCCGCGCCAGCGCGCTGGACTTCACGACGACGTAGTCGGCGTAGCCACCGTCGCGCGTGACGCCCGGGGATCTCCATGTTCCGGCAGCCGATGAAGTCGCCGTGGCGGCACGGCTCGCAGTACCCGCAGTTGCCGCCGAACCAGCCGACGCCGACGCGCTCGCCGACCTCCCAGCCGCTGGACGCCGTCGCCGAGCGCCGCGACCTCGCCGGCGATCTCGTGACCGGGGACGACGGGGAAGCTGACGCCCGGGAACGTCGCCCTCCTTGGCGTACATGTCGCTGTGGCAGACGCCGCAGGCGTGGACGCGGACGAGCGCCTCACCCGGGCCGGGAGTCGGCACCTCGCGCTCCACGAGCTCGAACGCCCCGCCCGGCTCGCTGACCTGCATCGCCCTCATCGTCGCCATGCCCTGCTCCTCGTGATCGATCGCCGTCACTGAACCTACGGGGCAGGGCAGCCCGCGGGTCTCAGTACTCAGACGGCGAGCCCGAGGCGGTGCGCGACGGCGGCGGCCTGCGTGCGCGTGCGCACGTCGAGCTTGGCGAGGATCCGCGAGACGTGCACGCTGGCGGTCTTCTCCGCCATGAACAGCTCGGCGCCGATCTCGCGGTTCGTCGCGCCGCGCGCGAGCAGCTCGAGCACCTGGCGCTCACGCGGGGTCAGGCCGAACGGATCGTCGGTCACGACGTCCTCGGCGGGAGCCTCGGGGACCTTGCCGTCGGCGGTCAGCCGCGCGCGCGCCGCGAGGCCGCACGCCTGCTCGTGCAGCCACGGCGCGCCGAGGCTCTTCGCGACGACGAGCACCTCGTCGAGTGCGGCCTGCGCGGCCTCGCGGTCACCGGCGGCCGCGAGCGTCTCCGCGCGAGCGAGGTCGTCGAGCGCCGCCGGGTACGGGCGATCGGCCGCGCGCCAGGCCGCCGCCGCGGCGGCATAGAGATCCGGATCGCTCTCACCGCGTGCGCGCGCAAGCTCGGCGCGCGCGGTCGCCAGGCGCGCGTCCTCGACGGGGCGCGGCGGGTCGGCGCAGGCCTCTGAGCGAGCGAGGTAGGCCTCGGCGCCGGCGATCGCGCGACGCTCCCCTTCGACTGTCACCGACGTCACGCGCGCGCTCGGCGTCGTCGGCCTCGACGCTGACGCCGGTCTGCGCCAGACGCGCGATCCGCGGACGATCCTCGGAGCAGAACTCGATCGCGTCGAGCGCGTCGTCGAGTGCGGCCCGCGCCGCTGCCGGGTCACCGCAGCGCCGCGCGAGCTGCGCGCGCAGGTCGCCGTACCAGCCGATGTACTGGGGCTCGCGCGAGCCGGCGACGATCTCGTCGACGCGATCGAGCAGCTCGATCGCGAGCCCGTCGTCGCCGTCCGCGAGCGCGATCTCCGCGCGACGCAGTGCGACGAACAACATCGTCACGCCGCTGTGGCTGCGCTGCAGCTCAGGGATCCGGGTGCGAGCGGTCTCCCACGCGCCGAGGTCCCACTCGATCTCACCGACCGTCATCTCGAGCCAGTCGGCGCCCTGCCGCGACTCGGGCCCGCGTGCGAGTCCCTCACGCGCGACCTCCAGCGCCTCGGCCGAGGCGCCGGCGACATGCAGCGCGTCTGCGAGGTTCACGTAGGCGGACGTCTCGTCCCCGAGGTATCCGCCTGCCTGATCGCCTCGCGCAGCCGCTCGCGCCCCTCGTCGGTGTCGCCGATCTGGATCAGCGACACGCCGAGCGAGTTGAGCGCGATGCTCGCGGCTTCGATCTCGTTCGCCCGGCGGGCTGCGTCGATCGCCGCGCGCGCGACGGGGACGCAGTCGCTGAACTTGCCCTGCAGCATCAGGATCTTGGCGTTGCGGGCCATGATCCGCGCGCGCTCGGGGCTGTCGTCGTCCGGGAGCAGCGCGATCGCCAGATCGATCGACGCTCGCGATTCGGACCCCTTACCGAGCCGCCACTGGACCAGCGCGAGGCGCTCGAGGACGCGCGCTGCCGCATGCGGATCGGCGACCGGGTCGGTCGCGTCGAGCGCACGCTCGAACGCCGCCTGCGCGCGCGGGTTCTCGTCGTCGGCCTGCAGGTTGTTCCCGAGCCGGCTGAGCAGCTTCGGCCTGCGTCGCCCCCGCGAGCTGCTCGGCGTCCGGAACGCGATCCCAGATGTCCAGCGCGCGCTCGAGCAGCTGCGCGGCCTCGCCGTGCGCGCGCACCGCCTCGGCCGCGCGCGCAGCGCGGACCGCGGCCGCGAGCGCCGCGGGCTGATCGCCCGCGGACAGGTAGTGATGCGCGAGCCCGGCGCTGAGGTACGGGTCGTCCGGGTTCTCGGCGACGCTGCTGCTCGAGCACGCGCGCGAGCGCGAGGTGCAGCTCGGCGTGCTCGCCGGGCAGCAGGTCGTCGTGGATCACCTCGCGCAGCAGCGCGTGGCGGAAGCGGTAGCGATCCTGCTCGTCGGCCTCGACGAGGTGCGACTCGGCGGCTTCCCGCAGCGCCCCGCGCAGCTCGGCGGGCTCCAGGCCGCTGGCCTCGGCGAGCACGCCATGCGAGACGCGCCGGCCGGCGGCGAGCAGCCGCAGCAGCTCCTGCGCCGGCTCGCCGAGACGCTCGACGCGCACCATCAGCGCGTCGCGCAGCGTCGCCGGCAGCGCGCCGCGCCCGTCGAGCCCGGCGGCCAGCAGCTCCTCGGTGAACAGCGGGTTGCCCTCGCTGCGGCTGAACAGGCGCGCCGCCAGCTCGGGCTGCGGGCTCGGCGCCGAGGATGTCGGCGAGCTGCTCGGCGAGCTCGTCCGCGGTCAGCGGCTCGAGCGTGATCCGCCGCGAGCGCACGTCGCGCTCGAGCTCGGCCAGCACCGGTCGCAGCGGATGGCGGCGGTGCAGCTCGTCGGGCCGGTAGGTCGCGACGACGAGCACGCGCTCGGTCCAGAGGCTGCGCGAGAGAAACGAGAGGAACGCGCGGGTCGAGCGGTCGGCCCAGTGGATGTCCTCGATCCCGAGGACGAGCGGCGCGTCCTGGCCGAGCCGCTCGAGCAGTGACAGCAGCGCCTCGAACAGCTGCGACTGGGCGAGCTCGGTGCGGCCGGCGCGGTCCCCGTCTCGAGCAGCTCCGGCAGCAGCGTCCCGAGCTGACCGCGCGCCGCCGGGCGAGAGCTCGTCGAGCACGGGATCACGGTCTCGCGCGAGCGAGCGCAGGACGGCGACGATCGGCGCGTACGGCAGCTCGTCGCCGCCGAGCTCGACGCAGTCGCCGCACTCGACGCGCGCGCCGCGCTCGCGCGCCTGCGCGGCAAGCGCCGAGAACAGCCGCGACTTGCCGACGCCGGACTCGCCGGCGATGAACGCCAGCGACGGGCGTCCTTCGGCGGCATCGGACAGCGCAGCGTCGAGCTCGAGGAGCTCGACGCTTCTGCCGACCAGGCGGCTGCTCGTGACCCGTGTCGCCACGAACGTAGTATCGCCGCCCGGCCGGTCCAGATCGGTGTCTGCAGGGTTCACGCTGCGTGCCGCAGCCCGCTGGTCGCGCGGCGCATGAGGCTGCGCGTGGCGGGGCTGAGGGCGGAGGCGCGAACGTTCATCAGCTCGACGATCTCCTGCGTGCGCACGAACGGGTCGGCGATCGCCTGGCCGCCGGCCATCGGCAGTGCCGCGACGAGCCGCCCGTCGAGCTCGGCGAGCAGCAGGTCGCCCTGCGGGGCGTCCGTGTCGTCGAGCTGCGCCAGGCGCGAGACGGCGACGCGGTCTGCAAAGGTCGCGCGGCGCAGCGCGACCGCGCCGATCGACTCGTTGCTCACGCGACGGGCGTGACGGTGCTCGGCGGCGACGCGACGGTGATCGGCGTCGACGGCGGCTGCGGTGTGGTGGTGAAGGCTCAGGGTCTGCATGGTGTGGCTCCCGGTTTCGAGGAACGGCATGCCGTCATGTTCGACTGCGACGGCCTTCCACACATCGGGCGATCGGTGCCGAAATGCAGCCCCCGGACCCTCAGTTGACGCAGCTGACCCCTTAGTCCCCTCAGCAGGGGCCTTAGGATCGTCCGATATGACCGAAAACCCGCATTCCGTCTGCGTTCTGCCAGGTAAGGGAACGACGATCCAAGGTCCCGTCGGCGGGCCGCTGACGTTCAAGGTGCGGGGTGAGCAGACCGGCGGGCGCCTGACGGCGCTGGAGAACGTGATTCGCGCCCGGTGAGGGCCCGCCGCTGCACGTCCACGAGGCCGAGGACGAGTCCTGGTACGTGCTCGAAGGCGAGCTGCGCTTCATGCTCGACGGCGAGCTGTCGAGCGCTCCGGCGGGATCGTTCGTCTACGTCCCGCGCGGGACCGAGCACGCATTCCAGAACGCCGGCGACGTGCCGGCGCGCATCCTCGTCATCTTCAACCCGTCGGGCATGGAGCGGTTCTTCGACCGCATCGCGGAGCTCGGAACCGACGGCCTGCCCGACCCCGGTGCCTTCAAGGAGATCGGAAGCGGCGTCGGGATGCAGGTCGTCGGGCCGCCACTGGCTAGGCCAGCGGAACCTGCTGCGTGATGCAGTGCGTGCCGCCGCCGCCGTAGGCGATGATCCGGCTGGGCACGCCGATCACCTCGCGCTCGGGGAACGCGGCGGCGATGATCGCCAGGCCGTCCGCGTCGAGCGGATGGTCGGCGGTCGGGACGACCACTGCCCCGTCGGCGACGTAGAAGTTCGGGTAGCTCTGCACGAGCGTCTGGCCGTCGAGGTCGAAGTACGGCAGCTGCGGCAGCTCGATCACCTCGAGGCGCCGCCCGCGTGCGTCGCGGGCCGCGCGCAGGATCGCGAGGTTCTCGGCCATCAGCCGGTGGTTCGGGTTCGCCGGGTCCTCGCAGGTCTGCGCGATCACGACGCCCGGCCGGACGTACGTGCAGACGCCGTCGACGTGGCCGTCGGTGTGCTCGTCCTCGTAGCCGCCCCAGCGCAGCCAGATCACCGTCGACACCCCGAGCGTGCGGCGCAGCTCGTCCTCGATCTCGAGCCTGCTCATCGTCGGGTTGCGATTCGCGTTCAGCAGGCACTGCTCGGTCGTGATCAGCGTGCCCTCGCCGTCGACCGTGATCGCGCCGCCCTCGAGCACCATGTCCGAGCTGATCCGCTCGACGCCGAGCTCGCTCAGCAGCTCGGCGGCGACCGCCGCGTCCTGGCCGTACGGATGGAACCGCTCGCCCCACGAGTTGAAGCGGAAGTCGATGCCCGCGCGGCGCCCGTGACCGTCGATCACGAAGATCGGGCCCGCGTCGCGCAGCCACGAGTCGTCGATCGGGATCTCGACGACCTCGACGGCGGCCGTGCAGGCCGCGCGCGCCTCGGCCGCCGCGCGCGGCGTGGCGACCATCGTCACGGGCTCGAACGCCGCGATCGCGTTGGCCGTCGCCGCGTACTCCTCGCGCGCCCGCGCCGCGTAATCCCCCCAGAGATCGTCGCGTGTCGGCCACGCCATCAGGCAGCGCTCATGCGGCGCCCACTCGGCCGGCATGAACAGCGTCGCTGGAGAATCCACGGTCGCGACTCTCCCAGACTGCGGGCGTGCGTGAGCGGCGCCTCAGAAACGCCTCAGGAATCCCACAAGTTCCCTTAAGCGAAAGCCGTCACTCTTCTTGCGATGCCATCCACCCCGCCGCTGTGGGCCGACCCTTCAGCACGCGAGCCTGAGCGCGCGTGGCTTGAAGAGACCACCACCCCCCAGCCCCGCCCAACTCCGCCGCAGACCCCCGAGCCGCCGCGTCGCAATCGCGCGCGCCGCTGGGTGATCGCGGGCTTCTCCGGCCTGCTGCTGCTCGTCGCCGGCCTGACCGGCGCACTGCTCGCCGGCGGCAACGACAACTCCGGCAACAAGGTCGCCGCCAAGGCGCTGCCCGCCGTCGGCGGAACGCTCCAGCAGACGCGCGTCGGCTCGATCTATGCGGCCGTCGCCAGCGGCGTCGTGCAGATCCGCACCGAGAAGGCCTCCGGCACCGGCTTCGTCATCGAGGACGACGGCACGATCGTCACGAACGCTCACGTCGTCTCGGGCGCCACGTCGGCGAAGGTCGTCTTCAACGACTCCGACAAGGCCGTCCCCGCGAAGATCCTCGGGCGCGACGAGTCCTCGGACCTCGCGGTCCTGAAGGTCGACCCGGCCGCGGCGCCGCAGCTGAAGCCGCTCGTGCTCGCGCGACTCCAACACGGTGAAGGTCGGCGACAGCGCGATCGCGATCGGCTACCCGCTCGGCCTCGACCGCACCGTCACGGCCGGCATCATCAGCGGCCTCGGCCGCGAGATCAAGGCTCCCAACGGCTTCAACATCGACAAGGTCATCCAGACCGACGCCCCGATCAACCCGGGCAACTCCGGCGGGCCGCTGCTCGACGCCAAGGGCCGCGTGGTCGGCGTCAACTCGCAGATCGCGACGGACGGCGCGGGCGAGGGCAACGTCGGCATCGGCTTTGCGATCCCGTCGAACACCGTGCGCGAGATCGTGCCCCAGCTCGAAGCCGGCCAGAC
This sequence comes from uncultured Actinomycetes bacterium, assembly GCA_963821685.1. Classification (GTDB taxonomy): domain Bacteria; phylum Actinomycetota; class Thermoleophilia; order Solirubrobacterales; family Solirubrobacteraceae; genus F1-60-MAGs163. The sequence goes on from CAWGEW010000005.1 coordinate 42,852, forward strand.
CGTCGCGCATCCGTTCCTCGGCGTCTCGACGTCGGTCTCACCGGCCGGCACGCCCGGTGCGCTGATCCGTCAGATCACCGCCGGCAGCCCGGCATCGAAGTCGGGGCTGCGCGCCTCGAGCTCGTCCTCCGGTGAGGGCGGCGACCTGATCGTCGCCGTCGACGGCAAGCCCGTCGGCTCGCCCGATGACGTGATCAGCATCGTCAGCGAGAAGAAGCCCGGCGACCGCATCACCGTCGTCGCGCTGCGCAATGGGGACCGCGTCTCGATCGACGTGACCCTCGGCACCCGTCCGGGCACGACCACCCCGTAGCCGCTGAGCATGACCTTCGGATCCCCGCTGATGTTGCTGGGCCTGCTGCTGATCGTTGCGGCGGTCGTCCTCTACGTGGCCGCCCAGCGCCGCCGCGGCCCGGGTCGTGAGGCGTTCGCCAGCGCCGCGCTGCGTGCCGGCCGTCGCGCCGAGCCGTCCGCGCTGGCGCCGGCATCTGCCGGCCGCGATCTACGCGCTGGCCGCCGCCGCGCTGGTGATCGCCGTCGCCAAGCCGGAGAAGACGGTCGCCGTCCCGGTCGAGCAGGCGACCGTCATGCTCGTGACCGACCACTCGCGCTCGATGACGGCGACCGACGTCAGCCCCAACCGCCTCGTCGCAGCGCGCGACGCGGCCAACCGCTTCCTCGACCAGGTGCCGAAGAGCCTGCGCGTCGGCGCGGTCGCGTTCAACCAGCGCGCCCGCCTGCTGCAGGGCCCGACGACCGACCGCGACGCGGTGCGCAACGCGACTCGCCGCGCTGAAGGCCGAGGGCGGCACCGCGACCGGCGAGGGCCTCTTCCTTGCGCTGTCGTCGGCGAAGATCCCCGCGCTGCCGGGCCAGAAGCCGCCGCCCGCCGCGATCGTGCTGCTGAGCGACGGCAAGGCCTCCAACGGCCGCGACGTCCTCGAGGTCGCACGCGAGGCCAAGAAGGCCAACATCCCGGTGCACACCGTGGCGCTCGGGACGCAGGCCGGCACGCTGCCCGGCGGCGGCACCGCGACGACCGACGACAACACGCTGCGCCAGGTCGCCGAGCTTTCCGGCGGCACGTTCAGCACCGCCGCCGACGCCGACCAGCTGCGCTCCGTCTACAAGAACCTCGGCTCGCGCCTCAGCAAGAAGAACCAGCAGCGCCAGGTCACATCGACCGCTGCCGGTGCCGGACTGCTGCTGCTGCTCGCCGGTGCCGGATTCTCCCTCTTCAGCTTCGGGCGCCTGCCCTGACCTGCCCTATTTCGACCCGAGGACTCACCACATGACCGATCACGAAGCCACAGATCCCACGCCCCTCCTGACGCCGGCACCGGCGGCGCGGCCCGCGCCCGTCGCGCAGCATGTCTCGGCGCCCGACCGCAACGCCGCGCTCGAGGCAGCCGCCGCGCTCGAGGAGGTCCTGCACGAGACCAAGCGGGTCATCGTCGGCCAGGACGCGATGCTCGAGCGCGTGCTCGTCGCGCTGCTCGCCGACGGCCACGTGCTGCTCGAGGGCGTCCCCGGACTGGCCAAGACGCTGACCGTCAAGACGCTCGCGCAGGTGCTCGGCGGAACGTTCAGCCGCGTGCAGTTCACGCCCGACCTCGTCCCGGCCGACCTCGTCGGCACGCGCGTCTGGCGCCCGGACACCGGCACGTTCGACACCGAGCTCGGCCCGGTCTTCGGCAACCTGCTGCTCGCCGACGAGATCAACCGCGCACCCGCGAAGGTGCAGTCCGCGCTGCTCGAGGTCATGCAGGAGCAGCAGGTCACGATCGGCGGCCAGACGTTCCCGGTGCCCGACCCGTTCCTCGTGCTCGCGACGCAGAACCCGATCGAGTCCGAGGGCACCTACCCGCTGCCCGAGGCGCAGATCGACCGCTTCCTGCTGAAGATCCTCGTCGACTACCCGACCATCGACGACGAGGCCGCGGTCGTCGCGCGCGTCATCGCCGGTGAGCCGGAGGTGCGCCAGGTCCTGGAGACCGGCGCGCTGCTGAAGCATCGCGAGACCGTCCGCGCGGTCGCCGTCGAGCGCCGCGACATGGCCTACGCCGTCGCGCTCGCCGACGCGACCCGTCACCCCGCGGCCTACGGCCTCGCCGACCTGGAGGGCCGCGATCGAGGTCGGCGCCAGCCCGCGTGGCCCGATCGGCCTCGTGCAGGCCGCGCAGGCGCTCGCGCTGCTGCGCGGCCGCGGCTACATGACCGCCCGCGACATCCGCGACGTCGCTCCCGACGTGCTGCGCCACCGCCTCGTCCTGAGCTACGAGGCGCACGCCGACGGCATCACGCCGGACGCGATCCTGACCCGCGTGCTGGACGCCGTCGAGGCGCCCGCGATGCGTCGCGAAGGCGCCGCGTGAGCACACGCCCTCGTCTCCCCGCCGGGCCGTCAGGGCCCGGGGCCGATGCCGGCGGCTGCGGTCGCCGCGCTCGACCTCGCGCTCGTGCGGCGCACGGGCGGACGGCTGCCCGGTGACCACCGCGGCGTCGGCGTCGGCCCGGGCACGGAGCTCGCGCAGCTGCGGCCCTACCAGGTCGGCGACGACGTGCGCCAGATCGACCCGGCCGCGAGCGCGCGCACCGGCGTGCCGCACGTGCGCCAGCACGTGCCCGAGCGGGCGCTGACGACCTGGATCGTCGTGGACCTCTCGCCGTCGATGGCGTTCGGCACCGCCGACCGCCTCAAGAGCGACGTCGCCGAAGGCGTGACGAAGGTCGTCGCGCGGCTCAGTGCGCGCCGCGGCGGCCGCGTCGGCGTCGTCGCCGCAGGGGCGCCGAAGCCGATCGTGCTGCCGCCCGCCGGCGGCCGGCGTGCGCTCGGCGCCGTCGACCGGCTGCTGTCGCAGGGCGTCGCGCCCGACGGCGTGCCCACCGAGGGCCTGGCCGAGGCGCTGATCCGCGTGCGCGGCGTCGCACGCCAGCCCGGCCTCGTCGTCGTCGTCTCCGACCTCCGCGACACCGGCCCGTGGTCACGCGCGATGCGCATGCTGATCGCCTCCGGCCAGCAGGTCGTCGCCGTCGAGATCATCGACCCGCGCGAGCTGGAGCTGCCCGACGGCGGCGTGCTGTCGCTCGTCGACCCCGAGACGGGCCGCCTCGTCGAGGTCGACACCCGCTCCAACCGCCTGCGCCGCGCGTTCGCCGACGCCGAGGCGGCGCGTCGTGAACAGCTCGCAACAGACCTGCGCCGCGTCGGCGCCCGCCATGCCGTCGTGCGCACCGACCGCGACTGGCTGCGCGACCTCGGGAGCCACCTCGCATGAACTTCGCATCCCCGATCGGGCTGCTCGCGCTGCTCGTCCTGCCGCTCGGAGCGCTCACCATGTGGGCCGCGCGCGGCCGGCGCCGGCGCTACGCGCTGCGCTTCCCTGCCGTGGCGACTGTCGTCGCGGTGCTGCCGCACTCGCCCGCCTGGCGCCGCGTGCTGCCGACGGCGCTGCTCGCGCTCGCCGCGGCGACGCTCGCGCTCGCCGTCGCCAAGCCCGAGCACACCGTCGCCGTGCCGATCCAGCAGGCGTCCGTCGTGCTCGTCAGCGACGCGTCCGGCTCGATGGCCGCGACCGACGTCGAGCCGACCCGGCTGGATGCCGCGCGCTCAGCCGCGAAGACGTTCGTCGACAAGGTTCCGAAGTCCGTCCGCGTCGGCCTCGTCGGCTACTCGAGCTTCCCGCACACCGTGCTGCGCCCGACGCTCGACCGCGACACGCTGAAGGCCACGCTCGACGGCCTCGTCGCCGACGGCGGCACCGCGACCGGCGACGCGCTCGACAGCGCGCTGCAGACGCTGAAGCCGCCGAACTCGAAGGCCAAGCTCCCGCCGGCCGCGATCGTGCTGCTGTCCGACGGCGCCACGACCGACGGTCAGGATCCCGTGACCGTCGCGCGTGAGGCGCAGCGTCTGAAGATCCCGATCTACACGGTCGCGCTCGGCACGCCGGAAGGCGTCGTCCCGAGCAGCCAGGGCGGCTACGTCCCGGTCCCGCCGGACCCCGTGACGCTGCGGCGGATCGCGCAGGCCTCGGGCGGCCAGGCGTTCACCGCGCAGAACAGCGACGAGCTGCGCGGCGTCTACGAGAAGCTCGGCAGCCAGGTCGGCACGAAGCCCGCCAAGCGCGAGCTGACCGCCGGATTCGCCGGCGCCGGATTCGTGCTGCTGCTGCTGTCGGTCGGCGCCAGCGTCTGGTACCGCGGACGGGTCTAGGCAGCCCGCTGCTGCGGCCCGGCGGCGGCTGAGATCGTCGCCGGTGCCGGCGGCGCTGCCGGCTCCTCGCGCTCGATCGCGCGCATGCCGGGCAGGAACAGCCCGGCGAGCGTGACCGCCGCTCCGAGCAGCCCGGCGACGATCAGCGTCGTCTGCGCGCCGATGACGCCCGCAACGGGGCCGGTGAGCGCGAACGACAGCGGCATCAGGCCGATCGAGATCAGCCAGTCGAGGCTCGAGACGCGGCCGAGCAGGTTGGTCGGGACGTGCCGCTGCTTGGCCGTCATCCAGACGATCGCGCCGGCCGTCTCGAGGCCGTTGAAGACGATGCTGACGAGCATCAGCTGCCAGACCGCGTTCGCGATCCCGTAGCCGGCGACGGCCGCGGTGGCGAGCGCCCACGCGATGTACATGAAGGTGATCTCGCGCCGCGGCTCGCGGCGCTGGCCCATCGCGAGCGCGCAGCCGATCGAGCCGATGCCGCCGGCGCCGAGCACGAGCCCGAGTTCCAGGCCGCCGCCGCCGAGGTCGTTCTTGATCACGAACGGCAGCAGCACCTCGGTCGGGCCGAGGAACAGCAGATAGGTGATCGCGGCCGTCACGAACGTGCCCCACAGCCAGATGTGGCGGCGCACGTAGGTGAAGCCCTCCTTGAGGTCGCGAGGACACCGACGCGGCCTGCCGTCGCGACGTGCCGCGGGAGCGGGCGTCATCATCAGCAGGAAGCCGCGCCGAGACGGCGAACGAGAGCGCGTCGAGCGCGAACGCTCCGCCGGTCGCCGATCAGCTCGATCAGCACGCCGCCGAGCGCCGGGCCCATCAGCCGCAGCGTGATCGGCCGCACCATCTGGTCGAGCGCGTTGGCCTGCGTCAGCTCCTCGGCCGGGAGGACGTCGGGCACGATCGCGTCGAAGGCGGGCGCGAAGAACGCCTGCCCCGCGCCGTAGACGGCGACGAGCACGATCATGTGCCACAGCTCGAGCGTCCCGGTGATCGAGAGGACGGCGAGCGATCGCCGACCGCGACGGCACGCGTCGCGTCGGCGGCGAGCATCACGCGCCGGCGGTCGAAGCGGTCGCTCGCGACGCCGCCGACGAGCAGCAGGACGATCGTCGGGACGGTCATCGCGATGCCGACCATCGCGAGCGCCGTCGGCGTGTTCGAGAGCGCGTAGACCTGCCACGCCATCGCCACGAGGAAGGCGCCGTCGCCGAGCAGCGAGACGCACATCCCGGTCCACAGCAGGCGGAAGTCGCGGTGCTTCAGCGGGGCCAGTGAGCGGACGCCGGCTGACGCCGCCCACCGCGATCCAGTTCCTCGTAGCTATGGTGCATCGACAGGCACGGCGTCGCGGGGTTCGGAGCCCACGCCGTCGACCCTGCCAGGCCAGTCCTGCAACGTCGCGACGACGTCGGCGGCGTCCAGCGGACGCGCGAAGTAGAAGCCCTGGCCGAGGTCGCAGCCGAGGTCGCGCAGGCGGCGTCCACTGGTCGAGGTGCTCGATGCCCTCGGCGACGACCTCGAGCTGCAGCGTCTCGCCGAGCGCGACGACGGCGCGCGCCAGGCCGGAGGCCTGCGGCGTCGCGCCCTCGCGCAGGAACGAGCGGTCCATCTTGAGGACGTCGACGGGGAAGCGGCTGAGGTAGCTGAGCGACGAGTAGCCGGTGCCGAAGTCGTCCATCGCCAGGCGCACGCCGATCGCGCGCAGCTCTTCGAGGCGCTGGACGGCGAGCTCGGTGTCGGTCATCAGGACCGACTCGGTGATCTCGAGCGTCAGCAGCTCGGGCGCGAGCCCGGACTCGGTCAGCGCGTCGCGCACGTCGGCGACGACGTCGCTGTGCTGCAGCTGCTTGACCGACAGGTTGACGCTCATCGTGAGCGGCGGGTTGAACGGCGCCTTGCGCTGGATCAGCATCGCCTGGCGGCAGGCCTCGCGCAGCACCCAGCGCCCGATCGGCACGATCAGGCCGCTCTCCTCGGCGAAGCGGGATGAACGAGTCGGGCTCCATCATGCCGCGCTCGGGATGGCGCCAGCGGATCAGCGCCTCGACGCCCGACATCGAGCCGTCGCTGAGGTGGACGACCGGCTGGTAGGCGAGCTCGAACTCGCCGGCGGTGAGCGCGCGCTGCAGGTCGGCGCGCAGCTCCAGGCGCGCCATCACGCCTTCGTGCATCGCCGGCTCGAACATCCGGTAGGCGCCCTTGCCGTCGCGCTTGGCGATGTACATCGCGGCGTCGGCGTTGCGGATCAGCTCGTCGGCGTCGCCGCGGCCCTCGCTCTCCAGCACGGAGATGCCGAGGCTGCAGCGGATGCTGAGCTCCTTGCCGCCGATCGACATCGGCTGCGCGAGCGCCTCGATGATCCGCTCGGCGGTCTCGGCGCCCTCGTCGACGGTCTGCACGTCCTCGAGCAGGATCGCGAACTCGTCGCCGCCGAAGCGCGCGGCGGTGTCGCTGGCGCGAACGCTCGCGTCGAGGCGCTTGGCGACCGACAGCAGCACGTCGTCGCCGGCCGCGTGGCCGAGGCTGTCGTTGATCGTCTTGAAGTCGTCGAGGTCGAGGAAGATGATCGCCAGGCCGGAGTCCTCACGGCGCGCGCGGGCGATCGCCTGGCGCACGCGCTCGACGAAGAACGCGCGGTTCGGCAGCCCGGTGACGGCGTCGTGGAAGGCCTGGTGGGCGAGCTGCTCCTCGAAGGCCTTGCGCTCGCCGATGTCGCGCGCGTTGAGCACGACGCCCTGCACGTGCTCGTCGTCGAGCAGGTTCGTGTGGAGGATCTCGAACTCGCGCTCGCTGCCGTCCTTGTGGCGCAGCGTGCACTCGAGCACCTCGCCGTCGCTGCCGGTCCGGACCGGGCCGTCGGTCAGCAGGTGCAGCAGGCGTGCGCGGTCGCCGCCGACGAGCAGGCTGTCGAAGCGCGTGCCGAGCAGCTCCTCGGGCGTGTAGCCGAGCACGCGCTCGCTGGAAGGGCTCTGGTAGGTGATCGTCGCGTCGGCGCCGACGACCGTGATCAGGTCGCTGCTGTGCTGGACGAGCGACTCGAAGCGCGCCTCGCTCTTGCGGCGCTGGACCTGCTCGGTCAGCGTGGCGCTCTCGAGCGCGAGGACGAAGTTGGTGGCGAGCGAGCGCAGCGCGGCGACGATCGGCTCGGCGGTCGCGCGCGGGCGCGCCACGACGAGCAGGCCGAGCACCTCGCCGCGGACGTGGAGGCCAAGGCTGATGACGTGGTCGTACGCGCCGTCGAGGTGCAGCTCCTCGCGCGCGTTCGGGGCGAGCTCGTCGCTGTCGCGACGGTCCGGCGCGTCGGCGAGGTCGAGCAGCGCGCGAGCGGTCGGCGGCGACAGCAGCACCTCGCTGTCGGAGGGACGGTCGTCGCTGCGCGCGACGATGCGCAGCCCGCCGACATGCCGCTCGCACAGCAGCGCGGTCCCGGGTCCCTGGAGCAGCGGCCCGATCGCATCGAGCACGGCCTGCTCGATCTCGTCGCGGCCGGTGGCCGCCGCGAGCGCCGCGCCGGCGTTGCTGAGCACGCGCTCGCGCGCGACCGAGCGCTCCTGCTGGCGCACGAGGCCGGCCATGCGGGCGACGACGAGCCCGAACAGGACGACCGACGCACCGATCACGACGAGCACGTCGACGTTGCCCTGCTGGGCCTCGGTGACGAACAGGATCGCGGGCGCGATCAGGGAGGCGCCGGCGAGCAGCGCGAGCCGCAGCGGGGTCAGCCGCGCGGTCGCGTTCGACGAGGGCCGGTCGAGCTCGACCATCGACGGGTGGAGCGCTGACGCGCCCCAGAGGATGTAGAAGGCGATCCAGCCGACGTCGAGGCTGAGCTGATGGTTGAAGGTCCCGTTGAGGATCATCAGCCCGTAGACGAAGTCCGTCACGAGCAGCGCGACGATGCTGGCGCTGAGCAGATAGAACGAGCCGCGACGGCGGCCGCCGTCGAGCGCGAGCACGACGGCGGGGACGAGCAGCATCAGGTCGCCGAGCGGGTAGGCGACCGAGACGAGCTTCGGCAGCGTCGACAGCGAGTCGTCGTGCACGTAGGGGGCGATCAGCCAGACCCACGACGGCAGCGCGAGCCCGAGCGCGACGATCATCGCGTCGATGCCGCCGGTGCGGTCGCCCTGCTTGCCGCGCCGGCGCACGATCACGATCAGGCCGGCCATCAGTGCGGGGTAGACCGCGAGGTAGAGCGCGTCGCCGATCGACGGGAACGGCACGTCGTGGCCGACGAGCTTCGGGTAGCTGTAGGTGTAGACGTCGCCGAGCCAGAACAGCGCGAGGCCACCGGCGAAGAGCCACCACGGAAGGGTCGAGCTCGGGCGGTTGCGGCGCATGCCGAAGATCACGGCGGCGACCCCGCTGAGGCCGAGCATGTTCATGAACGGCCCGCTGCCGCGCAGCGGCGGGACCGTCAGATAGATCAGCGTGCAGACCGCGCCGGCGGCGAGGTACAGGAGCCACAACCGGTCCCGCGCGAATGTCGCCGCGCGCGCCATCGGTTACGCCGCCTGCTTCAGGGGAGGCGCGGAGGCGGCCGGCTGCAGCTCGCCGCGGTCGGCGAGCTCCTCGATCGCGGCGATCAGTGCGTCGACCTCCGCGTCGGTGTTCGCGGCGGTCAGCTGCGCACGGAACCCGACCTCGTTCTTGGGCACGAGCGGGTAGGCGGCGAGCGTCACGTAGACGCCGCGATCGAACAGCAGACGACCGACGGCGTCGATGCGCTCGTGGTCGCGCAGCGGGATCTCGATGATCGGAAGTGCGGAGGTGTTCGGTGTGTGGACGCCGAGCCGCGCCATCGCGTCGAGCACGCGCGAGCTGTGGCGGAAGACGGTGGCGCGCAGCTCATCGCCGCGGCTCTCGTTGACGTCGAACCCGGCGAGGACCGTCGCCAGCGAGGCGACGGGTGACGGGCCGGAGTAGAGGTAGGGCGGCGCTGCGACCTTCAGCAGCTGCTTGAGCTCGGTCGGGCACGCGATGAAGGCGAGCAGCGACGAGTAGGCCTTCGAGAACCCGCCGACGAGCACGATGTTGTCGTAGCTCTCGCCGACGTGGCGGACGATGCTGTTGCCGCGCGAGCCGTACGGGCTGGACTCGTCGGCGGTGCGCTCGCCGATGACGCCGAACCCGTGCGCGTCGTCGACGTACAGCAGCGCGCCGTGACGCCGCGCGACCTCGGCGAACGCCGGCAGGTCGGGAGCGTTGCCGGTCATGCTGTTGACGCCGTCCATGCAGACCAGGCGCGTGGGATCGCGCTCGGCGCTCAGCAGCTCATCGAGGTGGTCGGGGTCCTCGAAGCGGAACTTTCGGATCGCGGCGCCGCGCGAGCGAGCGACCTGGCAGCCGTCGTAGATCGTCTTGTGTGCGCGCGCGTCGAGGAAGACGGTGCCGGAGGCCGCCAGCAGCGGGATCACCGACATGTGGATGTGCGTGATCGTCGGGAGGACGAGCGAGTCCTCGCAGCCGAGCAGCGCCGTCAGCCGGTCTTCGATCTGCTCGTAGAGCACCGGGCTGCCGAGCAGCCGTGACCAGCTCGGATGGGTGCCCCAGGCGTCGAGATAGGCCGGCACCGCATCGATGATCTCCCTGTCGAGATCGAAGCCGAGGTAGTTACACGAAGCGAAGTCCGCGAGCCACTTTTCGCCGACCCGGATCATGCGACCGTCGATCTCGTCGATGACGGCGTCCATCATCGGGTGACTTGCCGTCAGTTCCGAGAGGTCGGCGACCGTCTCCAGCCAGTGGTCGAGCCACGGCGTACGGGTCGCAGCGACGGCAGCCGGCTTTTCGCGGCCGGGCGCGCGGGGAATGTTGTGGTCGACGCGGGGCGCCATAGCCGAACGCATCGGAATGGGGAGGATTGGGCTTTAGCGGATCACGTGCACGTTGGACGCGCAAATGACGCCGTTCGGCGCGCTCAGGGCTTCCCGAGCGGCGGCGGAACGCTCGTACGAGCGCGGCGGCGCTCGATGCGGCGCTTCTCCTCACGGGCGTTCTCGGCCCGGAGCAGGCGCAGGCGCTCCCGCTCGATCTCGAACTGGCGCTCGTGCGGCGGCGGCTCGCCGCGCAGCTCCCAGGCCGGAATCTCGTCGTGGGTCGGCATGCGGTGCAGGTCGGCGCACGTGCGCTCGCCCGCGAGGAGCCGCGACGTGATCTGGCCGGATTTCGGAGAGTGGCTGGGCTCAGCGCCGCGACGCCACGAGCGTCGCATGGACCGGCCATCCCGCGACGCCGTTCCTGTTCGTCGCCTCCACCAGGATCGTCACCGGCATTCTGCGAATGCGCTTCAGCGTCTTGCGACCCAGCGGTGACAGCTTTCCTGTCACCCCGATCTTCTGCCCCAGGCCGAGGGCAACCTGTACTTCGCCTAGCGCCCGCTCAGAGCCGCGGCCGTGCTTTCCGGGTATTCGCGCCAGGATCCGTACAACGACGGTGCACGCACCCTTGCTCGCAGGGCACTCGACGGTTGTGCCCGGGACGAGGAAGCGTCCGTTCCGGTCCACGTTGATGCCACGGCGCTGCCGCGTGACCACGAGGATCGGCCGCTGATAGGGGTGGGGGTCGGGCGCGCCCTGCGGCGGCGGTGCCGTTCTCTTCGGCGCGGGGCACGCCGGGAGCGGGAGCGCGAGGCTCGTCGGCTTCGAGTGACGGCCGTCGTCGAACAGCCACGTCACGGTCACGGTGTACGTGCCACAGGTGCCGATCGAGCCGAACGTCGCGCTGGTCACGTCCCCCAGGCCACCGGCCGTCTCGGATCCCAGCGGTCGTTGCAGCAGCACCTCGGTCCGCACGACCCCCTCGACCGCCGGCAGGTCCCAGGCGACCGTCGACGTCGCGCCGACCTTCCCGGCCACGTGCAGGTTGGCCGGGCCGTCCGGCGCGGGGCCGATCAGGGCGCAGTCGGTCGTCGTCGCCGACGTCGTGATGACCGGCGAGGTCTGCCCACTCGAGTCCTGGAAGGACAGAGCTATCCAATAGGTGGTGCCGCAGCTGAGCGCGTCCCGCACGGCATCGATCTCGTCATAGGCCAGCCGATCTGTGTTCGCCAGGACGTCGAGCCCGGTGTGAACGCTGAGCAGGATCACGTCGATGTCGTTGGCGGTCGGTTCGTCCCAGGCGACGCCGAGCGCGCCGCCGGTGATGCCCGTGACGTGCAGGCCCGTCGGTGCCGGCGGCGGCCCCGGCGTACAGGGATCCGATGCCTGAGTGAGCGTGGATGGAGGGCCCGCCTCCCCAGCCGCGTTGCGGAACACGACCGTGAACACGTAGGTCTTGCCGCAGGTCACCGGGTACTCCCAATCGTTCTGCCCGGCCTCGAGCTGCTGCACCCACGGCTCGGCTTCCGCTTCAGGCCTCCCCGACACCTGGGCCTTCAGCGTCGTGTCGCTCGGCGCGTCCCAGGCAACGTCGATGAAGCGCGCGTCGGCGTACACCACGTCGAAGCCGCTGGGCGTCTCGGTCGGGGCCTCGGCGTGGGCGACCGGTGCCACCGCGGCCACGAGCGCGCATGCGCACAGCAGTGCACTCATAAGGCTCCTCAGCGGGCCGGACCTCTCCCCCATACGTCAACGCTACAGACCGGGCGAACATCTGTCCCCGGCTCTTGTCCGCCCGCCCCGTCCGGCCGATCTCCCGGGAGATGCGCGTGTTGCCGCCGCTCTCGGCTGTCCTCCTCCTGCTCCTGCTGCCCGTGCTGGCGGCTCCCGCAACCGCGTCCGCGCAGACTCCCGCTCACGCGAAGGCGGCGCAGTCGGGCTACGACGACGCCGAGGACTACGTCGATGACGACGACCGCGGCAGCGACCCCGACGGCGCCTTCGACGACGGTTCAGGCCAGCCGGCCGAGGACCAGGCTCCGCCGGCCGCGCCCACGCCCTTCCAGCCGCTCCCGCCGGCACCGATCCCGGTGCAGCCGCAGCCGGCCCCGCTGTTCCCGCCGCTGGTCACCACCGGAACGGTCCCCGGCCGTCAGGCGCTGATGCGCACGGACGGCAAGGCCGCGATCCCGCGCGGAGCGCCCGAGCGCGTGCGCGCGATCATCGCCGCGGCCAACCGGATCGTCGGCAAGCGCTACAAGTGGGGCGGCGGGCATGCGCGGCTCGCCGACTCCGGCTACGACTGCTCCGGGACGGTCAGCTACGCGCTGATCCGCTCGGGTGAGCTGAACGCACCGCTGGTCAGCGGATCGTTCGCCCGCTGGGGTGCGCGCGGCGCCGGCAGCTACGTGACGATCTACGCGAACCGCGGACACGTCTACATGGAGGTCGCGGGGCTGCGGCTCGACACCAGCGCGGTCGGCGATCCGGGCGGGCGCGCTGGTGTGCGCTGGCGCCCCGTCGATCGGCAAGCGCCACGGCTTTGCGGTGCGGCGGATTCCGGGCCTGTAGGCGCGTGGCCCGAATGGCAGTAGGTTCGGCGGCATGACGCGCCGCGCGCTCATGCCGTGGCTGGTGCTCGCCCTCCTGCTCGGCGCATGGTGCCCCGTGACGGCCGGCGCGTCGACGATCTCAGGGCAGGCCGGCGGCGCGCGCGTTCCGGCTGCCGGCAAGGGGTTCGCCGCGGTCCGCGCGGTCAACGCGAAGACGCTCGCGATCGCGGCCGTCGGGAAGCTGCGGTCGGGCCGCTACACCCTGAAGGTTCCCGCCGGTGGCTACCTGCTGTTCGGTTCGACGACGCCGTTCCGCGGGAAGGCGGGCGTCGACCTCAGCGTGGGCAAGGTCTCGGTGCGGGCCGGGAAGCGCAAGACACAACGTGTTTCGCTGCGCAAGCCCAAGCGCAAGAAGGCGAAGATCCCGAAGTTCAAGATCCCGAAGTTCACGCTCCCCGGAGCAACAGCGGCCCAGGCGGGATTCGTGCCGGTGAAGTACCCGGCGGTCTGGATCCAGCACTTCTCGGTGTCTGGCCCGGCGGACTTCGGGGTGTTGCGCAAGGGCCTCGCCGACATGCTCATCACGGACGTCGTCGCAACGCTGGGCCCGGCCTGCGGCGGGACCGTCGTCGAGCGCGAGCACCTTGCGGACATCCTCGCCGAGCAGCAGCTGCAGCAGAGCCCCTCCTTCGATCCCACCACTCGAGTGCCGACCGGGCACATCATCGCCCACAACCGCGAGGTGACCGGCAAGCTGACGGTGACCGGGGCGAACGCGAGCCTCACCGCCACCGTCACGAACGTCGTGACCGGGACGACGCGCTCGGTCACGCGGACCGGGACAGCCGACCGCGTATTCGAACTCGAGCAGTCGATCGTCCAGGAGGTGACGCGCCTGATCTGCGGCGACAAGCCGCCCGTCGCGTACACGGGTCAGGCCTCCGGGGAGACGTCGGGCTCGTCGGGCAGTACATCGCAGAAGCTCTCGTGGAGCGGCAACGTGCGCCTGCGGTTCACCGGCGACCTGCTGCCCGAGAACAGCGGTGACCCGCCCGGGGAATACGCGCTCTACGAGCCGGAGTCCGGCGGCATCCACCTGATCCTCGACGGCACCGACGGCGAGTGCAGCTACCACGGCGAGGCGAACGTCTCGATCGTCCCAAGGCCCGGTGAGTTCAGCCGCGTGCAGCAGGGCGTCGACGACCCGGCCTACGCGCTGATCGCCTCGTTGCCGGTCGGCGCCGCCGTCCCCTACACGACGACTGGGCCGAGCTACTGCGGTGGTGGCACGACAGGCAGCTTTGCGGTCGGCGGACGCGTGATCCTCGGGACGACCACGACCCAGCACTCGTCGTCGACGACGCTCGTGGGCTCGGTGAGCGTCCCGATTGGGCCAGTGCTGACCAAATGGGCCTGGTCGCTCTCACCACAGGCGACGTGAGCCGCATGCGCACCGTGGCGCAGCCGGCGACGTTCTCCGTCACGCTCAAGCCGTGAAGAACCCGCTCGTACTCGTCCTGATCGGCGTCGGCGTGCTGATCGTCATCGGTCTGGTCGCGGGCTCGGTCCTCGACAGCAAGGGCGTCCACGAGCTCAAGAACCCGCCCGGCCCGGACGTCACGGTCAGCCAGTACGGCGCCCTGAAGGCGGGCGCGACACAGCAGGACGTCATCGCGCAGCTGCAGGAGAACGGCCTGGCCGAGCAGGCCGTCCAGGCCAAGTACGTCGCGCTGTTCCCCCCGCACAGCGACGACGTCACGTGCCGCTACTGGTACGTGACCGAGCGCTACGGCGTGCTCGCGCGGCTGTGCTTCAGCAGCCCCGGCGGCGTGCTGACCGAGAAGCTTCAGCGCGACACCGGCGTCTAGAGCAGGCGGCCGACGCCTAGGCCACGCCGGCGGGCACGCGCGGCGCGGACGCCGTGTCGTGATCGCGCTCGACCGCGTCAGCGGTCGCAGGCCCGAACTCGGCGCGCGCACGTGTGCGCCGCTGCTCGCGCCACATCACGAGCGCGGGGATGATCGCGACCGCGACGAGCGCGAGCGACCACCAGTAGGTGTTGCCGAACGCGACCGCAATCGGGTCGGCCAGCCGCTCACGCGCGGCCGGCGGGAGCGACTGCGCCGCCGCCTCACCTCCACCGGGACCGGCGCTGACGGCGGCCGGGACCGCGTCGGCCAGTTGCCGCTGGAGGACGACCGCCAGCACCGCGGTGCCGATCGAGCCGCCGATCCGCTGCAGCACGTTCAGCATCGGCGTCGCGCGCGGGACCTGGCTCGTGTCGAGCAGCGCGTAGGCGCTCGCCATCGCCGGCATCATCGTGAAGCCCAGGCCGACCCCGCGGACCACGAGTGAGCATGCGAGCAGCGCGTAGGACGTCGATCCCGTGACCTGCGTGAACGGCAGCGTGCCGACGATCAGCGTCAGCAGGCCTGCGACGACGACCGGGCCGCCGCCGATGCGGTCGGTCATCCGGCCCGAATAGCGCATCGCGATCGCCGCGCCGATGCCCTGCGGAGCGAGCAGCAGGCCGGCGTCGAGCGGTGAGAGGCCGCGATCGATCTGGTAGTAGAGCGGCAGCAGCAGCATGCCGCCGAACAGCGCCGCGCCGACGAGCATCACGGTCGCCGCCGACGCGCTGAACCCGGTGCTGCTGAGCAGGCGCACGTCGACGATCGGGAAGTCGTGGAACCACGAGCGGCGTGCGAACAGGACGACGAGCACGGACCCGACGAGGATCGGGACCCAGACGCTCGGCCCGGTCAGCGACCCACTCGACGCGACCTCGCTGAGGCCGTAGACGATCGCGGCGATGCCGGGCGAGAGCAGCGCGAGCCCGGCGAGGTCGAGCCGCGAGCCGCTGCGGCCCAGCGCGCGCTCGGAGGGCAGCAGCCGGTAGGCGAGCACGAGGCCGACGATGCCGATCGGCAGGTTCACGAAGAAGATCCAGCGCCACGAGAGGTTGTCGATCAGGAAGCCGCCGAGCACCGGCCCGAGGACCGGGGCGAGCAGCATCGGCACGCCGACGACGCTCATCACGCGGCCCATGTGGCGCGGGCCGGCGGCCTGCGCGAGCGTGATCATCCCGACCGGCATGATCATGCCGCCGGCCAGGCCCTGCAGGACGCGGAAGGCGATCAGCGAGTTCGGCGCTCCAGGCCAGGCCGCAGAGCGCGCTGGTGATCACGAACCCGGTGACGACGGTCATCCAGACGCGCTTGGGGCCGAAGCGCTCGGACGCCCAGCCGGTCAGCGGGATCACGGTCGCGAGCGCGAGCAGGTAGCCGGTCGAGACCCACTGGATCGTCGCGAGCGGTGAGTGCAGGTCGCGCGAGAGCGTCTCGAGCGCGACGTTGACGATCGTCGTGTCGAGGATCGACATGATCGCGCCGATCACGACGACGATCGCGATCGCCTTGACCTCGGGACTGAGGCGGTTCTCGTCGCTCATGGCCGGGTCGTCTCGACGGGCCCCGTCACCTCACTGGCGACGTACGCGCCGCCGAAGACCGCAGCTTCGTCGAACGCCGCCAGCTCGTCGGCGTCGAGCGTCGTCTCGATCGAACGCACCCCGCGCCGCGGCACGAGGCTCGCGGCGCCGAGCGCGATGATCGCGCCGACACCGCTGATCAGGAACGCGTCGGTGTAGCCGCTCTCGCCCGCGATGCCGTTGGCCCCGGCGGACGCCGTCAGGACCGCCGCGGTGACCTGACCGCCGATCGCGCCGCCGATCGAGCGCACGATCGTGTTGACGCCGCTGGCCACGCCGGTCATCTCCTGCGGGACGGCATCGACGACGAGGTTCGCCATCGCGGCGAACGACAGGCCGATGCCGAGGCCGAGCAGCCCGCTGCCGACCAGGATCTGCCACGGCTCGGCGTGCAGCGCCGCGAGGCTGAAGAAGGAGAAGGCGGCGGCGATCGTGCCGAGGATCAGCGGCCGGCGCGAGCCGTGCCTGGTCGAGAGCCGCCCGGACAGCGGGGCCGACCACAGCATCAGCGCGGCGCTGGGCAGCAGGTAGAGCCCGCTGACGAGGATGCTCGCGCCGAACCCGTAGCCGGTCGACTTCGGCCGCCTGGACGAGCTGCGGGATCAGGATGTAGGAGCCGAACATCGCGAAGCCGATCGCGAAGGCGGCGAGGTTGACCGTCCACATCGCGCGCTCGCGCATCAGGCGCAGGTCGACGAGCGGGTCCACGGTCCGCAGCTCGAACCACGCCCAGATCGCGGCGAACCCGATCGCAAGCGCGAACAGCCCGAGGATCCGCGGGCTCGTCCAGCCCCACGAGTTGCCCTTCGCTGACACCGAGCAGCAGTGAGAGCAGTGTCGCCGTCAGCAGCACCGCGCCGCCGTAGTCGATCCGCGCCTGCATGCGCACCGGCGACTCCGGCACGTAGCGCCAGGTCGCGATCGCCGCGATCACGGATGCGCCGAGGCCGAGCCAGAAGATCGAGTCGATGCCGAGGCTGTCGACGAGCACGCCGCTGATGACCAGGCCGGCGCCGCCGCCGATCCCGAACATCGCCGAGATCGTGCCGATGCCGGTCGCGACCTTGTCGCGCGGGAACTCGTCGCGGATGATGCCGATCGCCAGCGGCAGGATCGCTCCGCCGGCGCCCATGACCGCACGGCCCAGGATGTAGACGCCGAGCGAATGCCCGAACGCGCCGATCAGGTTGCCGGCGCCGAACAGCAGCAGCGCGAACAGCAGCATGCGCTCCTTGCCGTACATGTCGCCGAAGCGGCCGAGGATCGGCGTCGCGATCGAGGCCGAGATCAGGAACGCCGTCAGCAGCCAGGTGACGTCGGCGGCGCTCGTGTGCAGCTCACGCTGGATCGCCGGCAGCGCCGGCACGATCATCGTCTGCGCGAGCGTGTACGCCAGCGCGCCGAGCGCGAGGATGAAGAGGGTGCGGTTCGGCGCCGCGCGGTCGTCGGCCGGATCGCCGTGGGCGATCGCGTGACTCACAGGTCGTCCACGGCCGCGGCGAGGTGGTTCAGCAGGCGGGCTGCCTGCTGACGCTCGCCCGGCATCAGCGACGCGAACAGGTCGCGGCGCCACTGCGCGACGCGCTCGCGCTTGGCCTCCACGCGCGCGCGGCCCTCATCGGTCAGGTGGACGAGCACGCAGCGCTGGTCGCCGGACTGCGGGCGCTCGCGCACGATCAGGCCGTCGCGCTCGAGGCCCGTCAGCATCCGCGTGGCGGTCGGCGAGGCGACGCCGGCGCCGACCGCGACGTCGCGGACGGTCAGCGGGCCGGGCGCGTCGAGCACCGCGTCGAGCAGCTGGTACTGCGAGAGGGTCAGGTCGCCCTCGCCGGTGGGCTCGTCGGCGACCCGCCCGCGCGCCCGACGCGTCGCTCGCATGAACTCGCCGAACGCGTCGGCGAAGGCCTGGAGCTCCGCGTCGGACGTGGTCCGTGCGGGGGGTGCAGGTCGTGTCCCATCAGGCATTGCCCGATACAAGGTAGCACGCTACATAGCGTGCTACCGAATGCCTTGCAAGGAACGTGCAACGGCACGGCAATGACGGCTCGGGAAGGTGCGCCCCATCAACCGATCCAGGAGCCGACATGACCACCGACACCCACATTCACGACGTCTCGCTCACCGCCCTCAGCGCACGCGATCCTCCCCGGCGACGCGCGCTACGACGAGGCCCGCGTGGGCTTCAACACGGCGGTCGACCAGCGTCCCGCCGCGATCGCGTACCCGCGGACCGCGCAGCCGACGTCGCCGAGCTCGTGCTCGCCGCACGCGCCGCCGGCCTGCACGTCGCCGTCCAGGGCGGCGCGCACAACGCCGGCCCGCAGGGCACGCTCGAGAACGCGCTGCTGATCCGCACCAACCGGATGCAGACCGTGCACATCGATCCCGTCGCGCGCCGCGCTCGGGTCGAGGCCGGCGTGCTCTGGGAGACCGTCGTCGACGCCGCCGCGCGCACGGCCTCGCCGCGCTCCACGGCTCCTCGCCGGACGTCGGCGTCGTCGGCTACTCGCTCGGCGGCGGCCTCGGCTGGCTCGCCCGCCGTCACGGCCTGCAGACCAACCACATCACGGCCGCACAGATCGTGACCGCCGACGGCGAGATCCTCGACGTCGACGCCGAGCGCGAGCCCGACCTGTTCTGGGCGCTGCGCGGCGGCGGCGGCAACTTCGGCATCGTCACCGAGCTCGAGTTCGAGCTGCTGCCGATCACGCACGCCTACGCGGGCATGCTCGCCTGGGACTGGTCGCAGTCCGAGCGCGTGCTGCAGCGCTGGGCCGCATGGGCGCCGGGAGCCACCGAGGACGTCACGACGGCCGCGCGGATCATGCAGTTCCCGCCGCTGCCCGAGGTCCCCGAGTTCCTCCGCGGCCGGCAGCTCGTCGTCATCGACGGCGCGGTGCTCGGCGATCCGCAGACGGCGGCCGAGGTGCTGGCGCCGCTGCGCGAGCTCGGCCCCGAGATCGACATGTTCGACACGCTGCCGATGCCCGCGCTGACGCGGATCCACGGCGACCCCGAGGACCCGGTGCCCTACACGAGGCGACGCAGATGCTCACCGCAGTTGCCGCCCGAGGCCGTCTCCGCGTTCGTCCGCGCAGCCGGCCCGGGATCGGGCTCGTCGCTGGTGCTGGCCGAGCTGCGTCAGCTCGGCGGCGCCGTCAGCCGCCCGGCGCCGGCGCCGGCGCGCTGTCGCACTTCGAGGGCGAGTTCCTGGCGTTCGCGCTCGGGATGGCGTTCGACCAGGAGACCCGCGACCGCTCGCAGATCCACGCCGACCGCGTCGATCGACGCGATCGCCCCGTGGGCCGGCGGCCGCCTCTACCTGAACTTCGTCGAGGAGCAGATCGAGACCGCCGTCGCCTACGAGGCGCGACGTGTTCGACCGGCTCCAGGCGATCCGCGCCCAGGTCGACCCGACCGGGCTGTTCCGCGCCAACCACGTCATCTGACGCCACCACAACTGAGACCGGAGACCCGTTGTCATGTTCTACGAGACCACCACCCACGACGTACACAAGTACGCGGTGGGCACACACCGACCGGCACGCGGGCGGACTCTCGACGGCTCTCCCGCAGCGGCGCGCCGAAGCCTGGCCTCAAAGCGGATCGTGAAGCTCACGATCAGCGCACCGGGCATCCGCAGCGCCGCCATGACGCTCAAGCGCTGACCGCGTCGCGTCACCCCGTCCACCGCGTCGCACCCGGGCTCATCACCCGGGTGCGACTGCGGGTTCGGCGAGCAGACGACGGCGCGACGGCTGAGAGCCGCCGCGCCGCCTCACGCTCCTCCCAGCTACTTCTTCTTCGCCGCCTTGCAGGGCACCGACGTCGTGACCGTCTGACTGCTCTCGATCGAGCCGTCGAACGACGTGGTGTACTCGGCGATGTACTTGCCCATCCAGTGGCCGCTCTTGCAGCCGGTGGTGGCGATGTACGGAATCTTCTTCTTCTTCTTGAGGACGAACTTGCCGTTCTTCTTCAGGTACGTGACCGGAATCGTGAGCTTGAAGTCCTTGACCGCGGCGATGACGCCCGGGGCCGGGGACTGCAGGTCACGCGGGACGGTGAAGTCGACCTCGTACTTGTAGTGCGGGTCGTTCGTCAGCGTCTTCAGCGTCGCGACGACGACGTTGCGGATGATCAGCGGGCTGTCACCGACGACGAGCACACCGACGCCCTTGCCGTTCGGCAGGTTGAACGCGTCGAGCGTGACGGTCTCATCGAGGCCGAGGCCGATGCCGCGAGCCGTGCCGGTGCCGATCTTGGAGCCGGACGGGCACTGCTTCTCGTTGTTGAAGATCGCCGACTCGGCGCAGCCCGGGAAGAGCTTGTTGTTCGTCAGGCCTTCCTTGGGGAAGAAGATCTTGCCGTTGACGGTCGCAAACTGAACCTCGTTGTTGAGGTCCGGTCCGATGTCGTCGAAGAAGGCGCGCACCGTCAGCGAGATCGGCTGCGGGTTGGCCTTCGTGCCTGCGACGTTCGGCTTGACCGTCGCCGAAACCTTCTGAATCGAGTTGATGGCCCAGGCGGGGGATGCCATGAGTGCCATCGCTGCCACAGCAGCTATGAAAATTCCCAGTTTGCGCATGAAGCTTCTCTTCCCTTAGTCGACGACCCGTAAACGCCGAGCATACGGACGACGGCGCGGCCGTGCAGCGGTTCCCGCGTAGCATCCAGGCGCATGGACACGGACCGGATTCCGCTGCTTCGCCCGGCGCGCCGCGCGATCGACGGCGCACGCGCGGTCGGGCCGGTCATCTCTCCCGCGGAGATCGCGCGTTCGATCGGCCGCGTCGCGCAGGCGACGGCCGCGCCGCTGCTGCCCAAGCGCTCGCTGGAGTCGGCCGTCGGCGGGCGCGTCGTCGTGATCACGGGCGCCTCCGAGGGGATCGGCCACGCGACGGCGCTGCAGATCGCGGCGGCCGGCGCCCGCACCGTCGTCGTCGCGCGCGGGGCCGACAAGCTCGAGCAGCTCGTGGCGCAGATCGAGCAGGCGGGCGGTACCGCGCACGCCTACCCGACCGACCTCTCGGACATGGCCGCGATCGACGCGCTGACCGGCCAGCTCGCGGCCGACGGGCTCGAGGTCGACGTGCTGGTGAACAACGCGGCACGGTCGATCCGCCGCTCGATCGCGCAGAGCTACGACCGCTTCCACGACTACGAGCGCACGATGCAACTGAACTATTTCGGCGCGGTCCGCCTGATGCTCGCGGTGCTGCCGGGCATGCGCGCGCGCCGTCAGGGACACGTGGTCAACGTCAGCACGCTCGCGGTGCAGACGATGACGCCGCGCTTCTCCGCCTACCTCGCGTCGAAGGCGGCGCTCGAGGCGTTCACGCGTGTGGCCGCGTCCGAGTGCCTCGGCGACGACGTGCGCTTCACAACGGTCCACATGCCGCTCGTGCGCACGCAGATGAGCGAGGCGACGAAGCTCTACGACGCGCTTCCGGCGATGACACCCGAGGCCGCCGGGGAGATGCTCTGCGGCGCGCTCTGCAGCCGCGCCGAGCAGGTCGGCCCGCGCGTCGGCGCGTGGGCCGAGGTCGGCCATGCGATCTCGCCGGCGTCCGCCAACGAAGTGCTCTACGCGCTCTACCGCGCGGTCCCGGAAGCCCCGTAGGCCGAGCGCCCGGCGTGGCCGAGTCCTACACCGATACGCCGCTGCTGACCGCGCGCTTCGACGCGGCGCTGCACTACGCCACGCGTCACCACGGGCTGCAGCTGCGCAAGGGGACGCCGATCCCCTACAGCGCACATGTGCTCGCGGTCGCCTCGCTCGTGCTCGAGATGCACGGCGACGAGGACGAGGCGATCGCCGCGCTGCTGCACGACGTCGTGGAGGACGGCGGCGGGCCGGTCGCGCTCGCGGAGATCGAGCAGCTGTTCGGCGCGGCGGTCGCCGCGATCGTGCGCGCCAACAGCGACACGATCGATCCGGAGCCCGAGCAGACGGGCGGCCGCGCATGGTTCGAGCGCAAGCGCGCCTACATCGACTCGTTCCCGCAGAAGTCGCCCGCGGCGCTGCGCGTGAGCCTCGCCGACAAGCTCCACAACGCGCGCTCCACACTGCTCGACTACCGCACGCACGGCGACGCGCTGTGGGCGCGGTTCGGCCAGGGGCAGGGCATCGCGACACGCATCTCCTACCGCGAGCTCGCGCTCGCGTTCGAGCGTGAGCGCAGCCGCCTGAACCCCGAGGCCGGCCCCTACGTCGAAGAGCTGCGTCGTGTCGTCGACGGCATCACCGCGCTCGCCGAGGAACACCAGGGCCCGGACTCGCGGGCCCTGTTCGACGGGTAGCGCCCCCTACCCCTGGGTCGCCGGCTCGAGCGCAACCTGCTGCGTCGCCGGCGCGGCGCTGACCCGCCCCGTGTCATCGAACGCCCAAGCGCGCACGCACAGCGTTCCGCCGGCGAGCGGGATCAGGCTGCCGAGCGGCGTCACGTCGACCAGCACCTGCGAGCCGGCCGTTCCGAACCGTCCCTCGACGACGGTGTCGGGGCGCTCCGGGCAGCGGCCGACGGCGTGCCGCTCGATCACGCCGACGACGCTCTCCGCGAACGGCACCGTGATCTGCGCCACGATCCGCGGCGACCCCGGCAGCCTGCCGACGGCGAGCGCCGTCGGAGCCGGTGGGCAGAGCTCCTGAAGCTGCGCCCGGAAGCTGCCTCCGTAGCGGGCGATCGCGCCGCGCACGTCGTCGCGGCGCAGGATCGTGCAGGTCGGCGGGTCCTCGCAGCGCGACCAGGGGATCGCGTTCATCACGGCGCAGCGGCGATCGTCGTGCACGAGGCCGAGGACGTGCCCCAGCTCATGGGCGATGACGCCGACCAGCCCGACCCCGCGAGCATCGCGCCCGAGCACGATCCGGTTGCGCGGCTGGTAGCCGACTGACGCGCGCCCGCGCGCGAGGCCTTCCAGGCCGGTGTTGCGGCGCTCGTCGTAGACGACGCGCAGCTTCGCGCTGCGCTTGGACCTCGGCACGAAGCGCACGCGGGCACCGCTCGAGTTCCACGCGGCGACGGCCTGCCGCAGCTCGTCGCCGTAGCCGGTTCCGTTCCAGTAGGAGATCGTCGCCGGGCGGCCGGGCCACGGAATCCCGTCGAGGCCATAGGCGTGCGCGGGCGTGCTCCACGCGGCAGCGGCAAGCATCACGACGACGAGCGCCGGACCGGCGCGGCGAGCCACACGAGCGAACATCCCACCGGCGACGGTACCTGTCGCGCGGCCTGCTGGACCCCGGTAGGAAACGTGCAGCGGCCGGTCACTGTGACCGCTTGCACACAAATCCGGAAAACCAGTGTCACCCTCGATGCATGGGACCAATCCTTGGAGTCATCGCAATGTTCGTCGCGATCGGGGCGCTCGTGCAGCGCGTCGGCCCGACACGCCGCGGCGACGAAGTCGCACCGCGCTAACAGACCGCTAGAACCCGGAGCCGGCGACCGCCGCGGGCACCGGATCGAAGCGCTGGGCCGCCACGCGGCGCTCGCGCTCGCGCTCACCGCGGCGCTCCTCCCCACGCAGCAGCACGGTCACCGCCGCACCCGTGAGCGTGGCGGCGACGAGCAGGCCGCCGAGGACGTCTGACGGCGTGTGCCGGCCGAGGCTCACGATCGCGCAGGAGACGGCGGCGGCGAGCACCGCTCCCGCCACGGCGACGATGGGCCGCAGCCGCGCCGGCGCCGCGAGCACTGCGCAGAGGCCGAGTGTCAGTGCCGCGGTCGCGTGGCCGCTCGGGAAGCTCCCGGGCTTCAGCGTGCCCTGCTCGAGCAGCAGCTTGAGCCCCTCCGTGACGGCGCCGGTCGCCACGAGCAGGATCGCGATCGCGATCGCGACGCGCGTGCGCCCGCGCAGGTAGGCGATCAGCACCAGCCCGAGTCCGAGCAGTGCGTAGGGCAGTGGATTTCCGACCGATGCAATCAGACGCAGGGGCCCCGATGACCCGGGGCCGTCGAGCTGGCCGAAGCTGCCGACGGCGCCCATGTCGCGGGCCTGCAGCGCATCGACGAAGCGCACGATCAGGCCGGCGACCAGCAGGGCGGCGGCACAGGCGAGCGTGGCGAGAAACGCTGTGCGGGAAGAGCGCAGCATCCCGGGAAATCTCGCAGATCGAGGTTTGGGCTGCCTAACCTTCGGCCCCGACCGCGCGTGCCAGCACGTCGGCTCCGCGCCGGCACGCAGCCTCGTCGACGTCCAGATGCGTGACCGCGCGGACGGTTCGCTCGGCAAAGGCCATCACCAGGACGTCTTCATCGCGCGCGCGAGCAACGACCTGCGCGGCGTCGGGCGCGCCGTCGCCCAGATGGAAGACGACGATGTTCGTCTCGAGCCGCTCGAGGTCGATGCTGACGCCCTCGCAGGCCGCGAGCCGCTCGCCGATGATGCGGGCGTTCGCGTGGTCGTCGGCGAGCCGGTCGACGTTGTTGTCGAGCCCGTAGATCCCGGCCGCGGCGATGATGCCCGCCTGCCGCATCGCTCCGCCGAGCATCCGCCGGAAGCGCACGAGCGCCGCGATGTCGGCCGCGCGACCCGCGAGCACCGAGCCGACGGGCGCGCCGAGGCCCTTCGACATCGCGATCGCGACGAGATCGAACGGCGCCGCCAGGGTCGCGGGATCGTCGCCGCGCGCGACGGCGGCGTTCAGCAGGCGCGCGCCGTCGAGGTAGGACGCGACGTCGTGCCCGCGCGCAGCCGCGCCGACCCGCTCCAGCTCGGCCGGGTCCCAGACGACGCCGCCCGCGCGATTCTGCGTGTTCTCGACCTCGACCAGCGTCGTCGGCGGGAAGATCAGGTGCCCGCGCGGCTTCAGCGCGGCGACGAACTGATCGGCCGTGAACAGGCCGTCGTCGCCGATCTCGCTGAACTGTGCGCCGGCGTTCGCTGCGCCCGCGCCGGTCTCGTGCCAGACCGCATGGGTCTCGCGTCCGACGATCACCTCGTCGCCCGGCTGCGTGAACAGCTTCAGCGCGAGCTGGTTGGCCATGTGCCCGCTCGGCACCCACAGCGCGGCCTCCTTGCCGAGTAGCGCGGCGACGCGCTCCTGCAGCGCGTTGACCGTCGGGTCCTCGCCGAACTGGTCGTCACCGACCGGCGCCGTCGCCATCGCCGCGCGCATCGCCTCGCTCGGCTGCGTCACCGTGTCCGACCGCAGGTCGATCGTCCGCTCTTCCGCCATCGCGCTGACCCTAGATGGTTGATTCTGTGGTCGCGGGGGCGCGCAATCGACCATCGTGCCCATGGCGCGCGCATTCCTGGAAGAGTCCGCGCATGGCCACGTACGACCTCAACGGCAAAGTCGCGCTCGTCACCGGTGGCGCGCGCGGGATCGGGCTCGGCACCGGGCGGGCGCTGCGCAGCCGCGGCGCACGCGTCGTCGTCGTCGACCTCAACCTCGAGGCGGCACAGCGCGCGGCCGCCGAGCTCGGTGACGCGTCGCAGGCGCTCGGCCTCGCCGCCGACGTCACCGACCGCGGGGCGATGCAGCGGGCCGTCGCGACGACCGTGGAGCAGTTCGGCGGCCTCGACGTCGTGATGGCGAACGCCGGCATCGCGCCGCGGCTGGCGACGCTGCGGACGATGTCCACGGAGGGCTTCGACCGCGTGATCGACGTGAACACGATGGGCGTCGTGCGAACGGTCGAGGTGGCGCTGCCGGAGATCATCCGCCGGCGCGGGCACATCGTCGTCGTCGGCTCGGTGTACTCGTTCATCAACGGCGTCGGCCTGATCCCGTACGCGATGAGCAAGGCGGCGGTCGAGCAGCTCGGCCGTGCGCTGCGCGTCGAGCTCGTGCAGCACGGCGCGAGCGCGAGCGTCGCCTACTTCGGCTTCATCGACACGACGATGGTGCAGCAGGGGCTCGATGCCGACCCGCTCGCCAACGAGCTGATCGACACGCTCCCGCGCCCGCTGCGCAAGCGCCTCACGCCCGAGCAGGCCGGCGAGGCCGTCGCCCGCGGGATCGAGCAGCGCAAGCCGCGGATCATCGTGCCGCGGCGCTGGATCATCCTCTCCACGCTGCGCGGAATCCTCGGGCCGCTGTCCGATCGTCGTCAGGAGGGACACGCTGCGACGCAGGCCACGATGGTCCGGCTCGAGCAGCGCGAGGGCGAGGAGCAGCCGACGACCCCGTCAGCGGTTTAGGCTCAAGGTCCACGGTCCCAGACCACGAGGAGGCCGTCATGGCCGTCAAGCTGCATCGCTGCCCGTTCACCTTCCTGCACACCGACATGGATGCCTGCTGGCGCGTGCAGCGGGCGCTCGATGAGCAGGGCATCGACTACGAGGTCGTGAAGGAGCCCTATTTCCCCAAGAGCCGGCGAACCTGGGTCGAGGAGCACAGCGGCCAGCGCCTGTTCCCGGTGATCGAGTTCGAGGACGGGACCGTCTACCGCGCCGAGTCCAAGGACATGGCCGCGCGCATCGACGGCGGCACGCTCGGGACGACGGCCTGACATGCAGCTGCGCGTCGCGGTCCTCGCCGTCGCCGTCGCCGTCTCGGCGCTCGCCGGGAACGCGTCTGCGGCCCCGACGCTCAACGGCATCTACGACGTCAGCGACACGCCGCTGAAGCTCACGCAGGGCTCTGACGGCAACGTCTGGGTCGTCGTCGGCGGGAACACGCTGGCGCGGTTCGCACCCGACGGGACCAAGCAGGAGTTCCCGCTGACCGGCGTCACGAACGCCAAGGGGATCACGAGCGGCCCCGACGGGAACCTCTGGCTGACCGCGCCCACCGAGCTCGTGAAGGTGCCGCCCGCCAACCCCGCAGGGCTGACGACGTTCACCGTCAACGACATCATCACGCCGAATGCGATCGTCACCGGCCCGGACGGCAATCTCTGGACCGGCAGCGCCGACAAGGTCCTGAAGATCAAGCCGACCGATCCCGCGAACCCGACGCTGTTCACGCTGACGAGCACCACCTCCCCGGCCGCGCGCGGCATCACGCGCGCCGGCGGGCTGCTGTGGGTCGTCGACTTCGGCGGAGCGATCGTCAGCCTCACGACCGCCGGCGTGCAGACGCCCTACAGCGTCGGCGGCCTGCCGCAGGAGGTCGGCGGCAGCCCGAGCGGCCAGGTGCTGTACGCCAACCCGGGCACCGTCCCGCAGACGATCGGCCGGATCGTTCCCGGTGGAATGCCGCTGACGACCGACCGGCCGGGCGTCGGGACCGACCCGTTCGGCATCACGTTCGGGCAGGACGGCGCGTTCTGGGTCGCGGAGTTCGCGGCCGGCCAGCTCGCGCGCGTCACGCCCGACGGCGTCGTCACGACACTCGGCGGCCTGCCGAAGAATGACCCGCGCGAGATCACGACCGGTCAGAACAACACGCTCTGGGTGTCGCTCGAGCAGTCGAAGAAGGTCGCGCGCGTGACCGGCGTCACGCCGCCGGCCGTCATTCCGGTGACGACGACCGGAGGTGGAGGGACGACCCCGCCGACCACCACGCCCGGCGACAGGACGGCCCCGGTGCTCAGCGGCGTCCGCCTCAGCCCGTCGCGGTTCCGGCGCGGCGGCGGGCAAGCTCGCGCAGATCTCGGCGACGCGGCCCGCCGCGGCGAAGCTGTCACTGAAACTCAGCGAGGAGGCGACGGTGACGTTCTCCGCCGAGCGCCTGCGAGCCGGCCGCCGCGTCGGTGGATCGTGCGTCGCGCCATCGCGCAGGAACCGGGCACGCGCGGGTTGCACCCGCGTGACGGTCGCCGGCGGGACCGCGACGCTGAAGCTGCCGGGCCGCACGAGCGTCGTCGGCTTCTCCGGACGACTCGCACGGGCGCTCAGCCCTGGGAGCTACCGGCTCGTGCTCGTGGCCACGGACGCCGCCGGCAACCGCTCCGCTGTGAAGCACGCGTCGTTCACGTTGCGCGCGCCCGCGCGGAAGCGCTGACGTCAGGCAGCTTCGAGGCGCGCCGGGACGTGCTTGTGGTGCGGCGTCCCGGCGAACCAGTCGCGGTCGTCGGTCGAGGTCAGGTCGTTCGGCGCGACGCCCGAGACCACGTCGTCGCCGTCCTCGCCGGGATACGACAGGCCGAGGCCGTTCGGCAGTGACACATACCCCGGCTGCAGCGCGTCGCTGACCTCGATCGTCACGGCGGCGCTGCCGCGGCGCGTCGTCAGCCGGGCGCGGCCGCCGTCGGTGATGCCGAGCCGCTGCGCGTCGTCGGGGTGCACGCGCAGCGCGCCTTCGCGGTCCTGCTTGCGCCACGACGGGTCGCGGAAGATCGTGTTCGCCGTGCCCGAGCGCCGCTCGCCGGCCGACAGCACCAGCGGGAAGTCGGGATCGGGCGCACGCGTGAGCTCGTCGCTGAGGCCGGCGAGCTCGTCGACGAGCGCGGGGATCGTGAGGCGGATCAGCTTGTCCGGGTAGGCGAGCCGCGCGAACGTCTCGGGGTACTCGTCGACGGTGAAGACGAGCCCCGACTCGGACGACAGGATGCGCTCGAACAGCGCCTCGCCGAGCTCGAAGCCCTCGCCCTCGATGCCGGCGCGCCGGACCGAGTCGGGCATCATCTGCGCGACGCCGTGGACGTTGGCCCAGAGCGCCGCCGCGGCCGCGGCCCCGCCCGGCAGCGTCGGCCCGAGCGTCTCGTAGAGGATCACGGGCAGGTAGGGCCGCAGCTCGGGCTGCTCGCCGATCAGGCCGAACAGCGCGCCGGCGAACTCCTCGCGTGAGCGCTCGGCCGTCGCGCGCAGCGCGTCGACGTCGACGCCGTCGAGCGCGCCCGCCGCGCGGACGAGCCGGCGGTGGATCTCCGGCTCGGGCAGCAGGTCGCTGCCGGGCGGCGGGTCGAGCACCGGCCGCCGCAGCTGGAAGGCGTTGTTCGGGAACTCGAGCGTGAAGAAGCACGCCTCCCACTTCTCGTACTGCGAGGGCGACGGGAGCACGTAGTCGGCCAGCCGCGCGGTCTCGGTCAGCGCGACGTCCATCACGACGAGCAGGTCGAGCTGCTCGAGCGCCTCGCGCATCCGCGGCGAGTCGGCGATCGAGTGCGCGGGGTTCGAGCTCTCGACGATCATCGCGCGCAGCCGGCCCGGATCGTCGCTGAGGATCTCGTCGGCGATCGAGTTGCTCGGGATCAGCCCGGTGATGATGCGCGCGCCGCTGACCGGCGTCTCCGTGTCGCGGCGGAAGTCGCCGCCGAGGCTCGCGATGCCGGTGTGGATGTTCATCGTGCCGCTGCGGCCGAAGTTGCCGGTCAGCAGGAACAGCAGCTTCTCCAGGTACGAGTTGAGCGTCGAGTGCGGCGCCTGCTGGATGCCGAGGTCCTCGAGGATCGCGACGCTCCCGGCGCCCGGCGATGCGGCGCGCGGTCGCGCGCAGCAGCTGCCTCGTCGACGCCGCAGCGATCGGCGTAGGCGGCGACCGGGATGTCACGCAGCTCGGCGAACAGCCGCTCGCCCTCGGTCGCGTGAACGGCCAGGAAGTCCTCGTCGAGCAGACCCTCCTGGACGAGCACGGCGAGCAGCGCGGAGAGGCAGAACGCGTCCGTCCCGGGACGCACCTGCAGGTGGAAGTCGGCCAGCTGCGCGGTCTTCGTGCGGCGCGGATCGATGACGACCAGCGAGCGCGCGGGGTCCTTCGCGATCTCCTTGAGGACGACGCGCGAGCGCGGGAAGCCGTGCGACTCCCACGGGTTCTTGCCGACGAACATCGCGACCTCGGCGTGCTCGAAGTCCGGCGTCGTGTGACAGCGCGAGCGGCCGAACAGCTGCCCGTCGACCCAGAACTCGCCGGTCTTCTCCTGCGCCAGCGCGTTCGACATGTAGCGCACGCCGAACGCCGCGCGGGTCGCCGAGCCGTGCGCGCCGCCGAGGTGGTTGGCCTGCCCGCCACCGCCGTAGTAGAAGATCGACGCGCCGCCGTGCTCGTCGCGGATCGCGCCGAGGCGCTGGGCGATGTCGGCGATCGCGGTGTCCCAGTCGACGGGCTCGAGCGTGCCGTCCGCTGCGCGCCGCAGCGGACCGGTCAGCCGGTCGCGACCGTTCTGGTAGTGGTCGAGCCGCTGCGCCTTCTCGCACGCGTACCCGAATGAGCGCGGGTTGAGGCGGTCACCGCGGATGCTCGCGATCCGCCGGTCCTCGATGCGGACTTCGACGCCGCAGTTCAGGCTGCAGAGGATGCATGCGGTCTTCTGCCACTCGAGGACTGGAGGAGCGCTGACGTCTGTCATGCTGACGAAACGTACTGTATGACGCTCGTCATAGGAAGGCGTCCGTGGGTGACGCCGCAACGGGGATAGGGTCGGGTCGTGGAACAACCACAAACGCGTTACGCGATGAGCGGTGATCTGTCGATCGCCTACCGCGTCTTCGGTGAAGGTGATCTCGACCTCGTCGTCGTTCCCGGGTTCGTCAGCCACGTCGAGCTGGTCTGGGAGCACGAGCCGGCGCGGCGCTGGCTCGAGGGCCTGGCGTCCTTCGCCAGGGTCATCACGTTCGACCGTCGCGGATCCGGATTGTCGGACCCGGTCGCCGGCGCACCGACGCTCGAGCAGCGAATGGACGACGTCCGCGCCGTCATGGACGCCGCCGGCTCGCAGCGGGCCGCGCTGCTGGGGATCTCGGAGGGCGTCCCGATGAGCCTGCTGTTCGCGGCGACGTATCCCGAGCGCGTCCAGGCGCTCGTCTGTTACGGCGGCAGCGCGCGCTCGACGTGGGCCGAGGACTATCCGTGGGCGGTGCCGGCGCAGGCGCTGATCGAATCCACGGTGGAGTTCATCCGGCCGAACTGGGGCGACGGCTCGATCGTCGAGGTCAGCGCTCCGAGCCAGGCCGACAACCCCGAGGTGCGCGAGTTCACCGGTCGCCTGACGCGCGCGACGGCGAGCCCCGGGGCGATGATGATTCTCGCCCAGATCTTCCTCGAAAACGACGTCCGTCACGTCGTTCCGAGCGTGCACACCCCGACGCTCGTCCTGCATCGCCGGCACGACCGGCTGGTCAACGTCCGCAACGGACGCTGGCTGGCCGAGCACCTGCCCGACGCACAGCTGGTCGAGCTGGAGGGCGACGATCACAACGGCTGGTACGAGGACGTCGAGGAGTACCTCGGGCAGATCCAGCAGTTCCTCACCGGCGCGCGCGCCGTGCTCGAGCCCGAGCGCGTCCTCGCGACGGTGCTGTTCACCGACATCGTCGACTCGACGCGCGTCGCGACGGAGCTCGGCGACCGGCGCTGGCGCGAGGTGCTCGAGGCCCATCAGCGTGATGTCCGCGACTCCCTTGCCCGCTACGGCGGCCGCGAGGTGAAGTCGACCGGCGACGGGTTCCTCGCGACCTTCCAGGGCCCGGCGCGCGCGATTCAGTGCGCCGTCGAGATCCTCGCGTCAGCCGAGCCGCTGGGCATCGAGATCCGGGCCGGCCTGCACACCGGCGAGTGCGAGGTGATGGGCGACGACATCGGCGGCATCGCCGTGCACATCGCGGCTCGCGTGAGCGGGTACGCCGGTCCCAGCGACGTCGTCGTCTCGCGCACCGTGAAGGACCTCGTCGCCGGGTCGGGGATCCAGTTCGAGGACCGCGGCACGCAGACGCTGAAGGGCGTGCCCGACAGCTGGCAGCTGTACGCCGTCGGCGAGTCGCCCTCGCGGTAGGCCTCAGCCGGGACTGCGCTCGAGCCGCGCCGTGCCCTCGAACTGCGGGGACCAGGGCTGCGCCGAACGCGTCCAAACCTCGACCGCGGGCGTGATCCACGACGAATCGTCAAGCGTCCCGCTCTTGATGAACGCGAGGTCCGGCATGGCCTCGACGTAGGTGACGATCGGTGAGCCGCAGTTCGAGCAGAAGTGGCGCTCGGTCGGTGTGCCGTGGTCCTCGCCGGTGGTCGTGAACGACGCCTGACTGTCGCCCTCGACGGTGAGCGCCGCGCGCGGTACGCCGACGACGACCGAGAACGCCGTCCCGGTCTGACGCTGGCAGTCGGTGCAGTGGCAGACGCCCTGCAGGAACGGCTCGGCGTCGGCGTGGTAGGTGACGTTGCCGCAGAGACAGCGACCGGTGATCTGTGTGTCTGTCATAGCCCTTGCGACGCTATCCGAGATCGGTCGTGAACGTCTGAAGTGCGGCCGGGATCGCCGGGTAGCTCGGCTGGACACGGCGCGCGTGCTGCTCGGCGGGACGGCCGGCGACGAGCACGCCGACGTCCTCGAACGCGAGCAGCATCCGCACACCCGTCCCGATCTGCCAGTCGGCGGCGTTGAGCTGCGGGCCGCCGATCGTGCCCTCGGCGAGCAGCCCGTCGACGGTGTCGAGCAGCCCTGGAAGCTCGGCGATGTCCTGCCGGATGCGCGCCGGCGTGGCACCAGCCTGCTTGATGAAGAGCGGGACGAGCGGTGTCAGCAGCGCGCCCATCAGTTGCGGCGCCGGGAACGGCGACCCGACGTCCGCAAACCACTGACGCTGGCTCAGGTGATCGCGCAGCCCGCGTCGGATCAGGCGTCGCGGAACGGGCTGCAGCACCTGCTCACCCCAGCGCTCCGCCGCCTCGACCTGCGCGCGCAGCGCCGGGTCGGCCGGGAACAGCTCGCGCTCGGGGACTGCCGCGTCGAGCGCCCGCGCGATCGCCCGGGACCCTTGGACGCGACTCCCGTCCGCAAACCGCAGCGCCGGCACGGTCGCCCCGCGAAATCCCAGGGCCCGCAGCGCAACCGGGTGCAGTCCGCCGGGCAGCGAGACCTCGCGGTAGTCGATGCCCTGCTGCTCGATCATCCCGACGGCGCACAGCCCCGGCGTGCGACATGGGGATCGTGTAGAGGCGCGCAGTCATCACGGCCGATCCTACGTCGGCGGCCGCAAGCCGCGAATGACCGTCAGCGTGCAGGAGTGAAACCTGCTTAAAAGGATCGGTGTCGCGGTCGATATTGCGTTCAGGTTCTGCCATGACGGATACCGCGAAGCTCCGCGCACAGATCGCCGCAGGTGAATACCGGGTCGATGCCGCATCGATCGCCTCGGCGCTGCTCGACCACGCGAACATCGACGCGCCGCCTGCGTCCTCGCGCCGCGAGGCCGACGCTCAGCGCGAGCCGCAGCGCCGCAACACGCAGCGCTGAGCCGACCGCCGTGCGTCACGCCGCGTGGATCTCGAGGTACTCGAGGCGGGTGCGGCCGACGTCGATCGCATCGCCGTGCCGGAGCACGGCCTGATCGACACGCGCACCGTTGAGCCAGGTGCCGTCCATGCTGCGGTCGTCGATCAGGACGAGCGAGCCGTCGCGATCGACGACGACTGCGTGACGCCGCGAGACGGTCGCGTCGTCGAAGCGGACGTCGCAGCTGAAGCCGCGCCCGAGATGCGTGACCGGCTTGGCCAGCGGGACCACGGTCACGTCGGTGTCGCTGTCGAGCAGCAGGTAGCGGCCGGGGCCGAGGGTGGGCTGATCGGTGTGCGAGGTGTGAGGTCTGTCGAGGAGTGCTTGGGTCATGGGTGCATCCTGCGCCTGCAGGCTGGGAAAACCCTTGGAGCTCCCCGAGAGCTTGACCTGCGCGAAAGCCATCGCGTTAGTGTCGCGGCGCAACCTCTGAATCCCCTGACTGGAGAAGCACATGTCCGACAAGAACCTGATGCTCTACGTCGCCTCGTACGACGACGCAGCCGCTGCAGGCGCCGACTTCAAGGCGCTCAAGGACGCACAGCGCGCCGAGGACTTCCTCGTGGTCGGCGCTGTCGTCGCCAGCCGCGACGACGCCGGCGAGGTCACCGTTGACGAGCATGGCGTCGCATCGCCCGTCAGCGGCGGCACGACCCTCGGCGCGGGCGCCGGGCTCGTCGTGGGCCTGTTCGCACCGCCGCTCCTGCTCGCGACCGCGGTCGGTGCCGGCATCGGTGCCGCCATCGGCGAGCTGAAGAAGCGCCACGAGGAGAAGCAGCTCGGCGTCGACATGGAGGAGTACCTCCCGGCCGGCTCGTCGGCGATCATCGTCGTCGCCGACGACATGTACCTCGATCGCATCGACAAGGCGCTCGACAAGTCCGTCAAGAAGATCAACAAGGCCGTCGACTCCGGCGACTACGAGAAGCTCACCAAGGCACTCGAGGACGCGGACAAGCGCGTCTCGGACGCCGTCGACTCCTAGGAATCGGGGGGCGCGGGCTCAGCACGAGCCCGCGCCGTCTCTCGCCTGCCCGAGCGTCGTCTTGCGATGGCGCCGGTGTGCCCGTACGCTCGCGCCGAGGAGACACGAGAGGGGCACGGCATGTCGGCTGCACATGGGGCGCTTGGAGCGACGGGCTCGAAGCGGGAGGCGAAGCGCATTTCCGCGACGGATGCCGCGGCGCTCGTCCGCTCCGGCGACTGGGTCGACTACGGCACGGGCTTGGGCAGCCGGATGTGTTCGACGCCGCGCTCGCGGAGCGGGTCGACGAGCTCGAGGACGTGAAGATCCGCGCGTGCCTGACGGTGCGCCCGCGCGCCGTGCTCGAGGCCGATCCGGGCCGCGAGCACTTCCACTGGTTCAACTGGCACTTCACCGGCTACGACCGCGCGAAGTGCGACGCCGGCCTCGCGCACTACATCCCGTGCAACCTCGGTGAGATCCCGGACTACTACCGGCGCTTCATCGACCCGCCCGAGGTCGCCGTGGTCAAGACCTGCCCGAAGGACGAGCACGGCTTCTACAACTTCAGCCTCGCGGCGCTCTGGCACCGCGCCGTGGTCGAGCGCGCGAAGGTCGTGATCGTCGAGGAGTCGGCGTCGCTGCCGCACGTTGACGGGATCGACAACGCGGTTCACGAGAGCGAGGTCGACTTCGTGATCGAGGGCGACGACAGCGCCGTCCCGGAGGTCCCGAACCTCCCTCCCACCGACGTCGACCGCGCCGTCGCGCAGCTGATCGCCGCCGAGGTCGAGGACGGCAGCTGCCTGCAGATCGGTATCGGAGCGATGCCGAACGCCGTCTGCTCGCTGCTGCTCGAGAGCGGCGTGCGCGACCTCGGCGTCCACACCGAGATGCTCACGGACGGGATCGTCGACCTCTACCGCGCCGGCGTCGTCACCGGCGCGCGCAAGGCGCTCTACCCCGGCACGGTCGTCTGCACGTTCGGGCTCGGGACGACGCTGCAGTACGAGACGGCCGACCGCAACCCCGACTTCCTCTGCCTCGCCGTCGACCTGACCAACCCGCCGCACATCGTGATGCAGAACGACCGCGTGGTCGCGATCAACAGCACGACGCAGATGGACCTGCAGGGCCAGGCAGCGAGCGAGTCCGCCGGCCATCGCCACATCAGCGGGACGGGCGGGCAGGCACAGTTCGTGCGCGGTGCATACGCCTCCAAGGGCGGCAAGTCGTTCATCTGCATGTCCTCCCGCTACGAGCGCAACGGCGAGTGCGCGAGCCGCATCGTGCTCGACCTGACCCCCGGCAACGTGATCACCACAACGCGCTCGGACATGATGTACGTCGTCACCGAATACGGGATCGTCAACCTCAAGGGCAAGTCCGTCCCCGAGCGCGCCACGGCGATGATCTCGATCGCCCACCCGGACTACCGCGACGACCTCGAGCGCCAGGCGCGCGAGCACGGCCTGATCCCGAAGGGCGTCTTCTAGATGAAGCCCGTCGTCCCGAACGTGAAGGTCGCGATCATCGGCGCCGGATTCGCCGGCATCGGCATGGCGATCCGGCTCAAGCAGGAGGGCGAGCACGACTTCGTCATCCTCGAGCGCGCCGACATGATCGGCGGCACGTGGCGGGACAACTCGTATCCCGGCTGCGCCGTCGACGTCGAGTCGCACCTCTACTCGCTCTCGTTCGCACCGAACCCGAACTGGACGCAGGTCTACTCCCCGCAGGGTGAGATCTGGGACTACCAGCTGCGGCTCGCAGACCAGCACGGGCTCGATCCGCACGTGCGCTTCGGGCATGAAGTGACCGGCGCCGACTGGGACGACGATGCAGGCCTGTGGCACGTTCAGACGTCGGCCGGAGCGGTCGACGCCCGGTTCCTGGTGTCCGGCATGGGTCCGCTGACCAACCCGATCCCGCCGCAGATTCCCGGCCTCGAGACGTTCGCCGGAACGTGCTTCCACTCCGCACGCTGGGACCACGACCACGACCTGGCGGGCAAGCGTGTCGCCGTGATCGGGACCGGGTCCTCCGCGACACAGTTCGTCCCGGAGATCGCGCCTGAGGTCGAGCGCCTGCTCGTCTTCCAGCGCACGCCCGGATGGCTGCTTCCGCGCATGAACCGTCACATC
The DNA here is from genome assembly GCA_963821685.1 of uncultured Actinomycetes bacterium. GTDB lineage: Bacteria > Actinomycetota > Thermoleophilia > Solirubrobacterales > Solirubrobacteraceae > F1-60-MAGs163. The sequence continues at coordinate 79,139 of CAWGEW010000005.1, forward strand.
ACGCGGACGGAGAAGTCGCTCTATCGGCGGTTCCCCGGGGTGCAGCGCGCGGTGCGCGCCAAGCAGATGGTCAAGCACGAGATCCTCGGCCTGCTACTGAGGACTCCGCGACGGGCGAAGATCCTCGAGCTGATCTCCCGAGCGCACCTGCGGCGCCAGGTCGCCGACCCGGTCCTGCGCGCAAAGCTCACGCCGACCTATCGCGCGGGGTGCAAGCGGCTGATCATCGCCGACGACTGGTACCCGGCACTGACGCGCCCCAACGTCGATGTCATCACCGACGCGATCACCGAGGTGCGGCCGGAGGGCGTCGTCACGAGCGACGGCAGTGTCCACGCCGTCGACACGCTGATCCTCGGAACCGGCTTCGAGATCATGCCGATCGCCGATCCGCTGCGCGGCCGCGACGGCGTCTCGCTCGCCGAGCGCTGGGCCAAGCACCGTGAGGCGTACCTCGGCACGACGGTCGCGGGCTACCCCAACTACTTCATGCTCGTAGGGCCGAACACGGCGACGGGACACACCTCTGTCCTGCTCTACGCGGAGGCCCAGATCGAGTACGTGCTGCAGTGCCTGCGGCACGTCGAACGCACCGGCGCGAAGTCGATCGAGGTCCGCGAGGAACAGCAGCACGCGTTCGGGGAGTCGATCCGCGAGAAGCTCGAGGGGACCGTGTGGCTCGTGGGCGGTTGCAACTCGTGGTACCTCAACGAGCGCGGCGGAACCTCGGTGCTGTGGCCGGCGACGACGTGGGAGTTCGCGGCGAACCTGAAGGAGCTCAACCCCGCCGACTATGTGCTCGACGGCGCACCGACACCTCCGCGCGCACCTCAGGCCGTCGCGGCGTAGCTACGGCGCCCAGGTGTTCCGGCGGTCCTTCACTTCGGGGTCGCGAACGTGGTTGCCGGGCCCGTTGCGGTTGTAGAGATAGCCGCCGACGCTCACCACGACAACCAGCAGGACGATCGCGAGAAACCCCATGCAGGCCACGGTACTCCGGCCCGTACTGGCGAACAAGCTCGGTCATCAGCACCGGTTCCCAGTTGCACCTCACCGTCAGGCACAGCTACCGTGAGCCGGTGACTATTTCGGTAACTCGCGCCGCCGTGTTCGCGGCGCTGTCGGTCGCCACGACGCTGGCAGTGCCGGCCGGCGCATCAGCCGCGGCCGACAGCGCCCGCAGCCTCGCTGATCGCGCGCTGCGCGCAAGCATGCAGCAGCCAGGCTGCAACGGCGTCGTCACGTCACCCGTTGGGCAGACGACCGACCAGGCGCCGCCGCCGGAGGTCCTACGCAGGTACGGGATCTTCCGTTCCCCGCAGCCGACAGGCGAGCCGGTGGCCCCACTCACATATGCGGACAGCGGCAAGCTGGCGTCGGCCTACCAACGCACGAGGACGGTGGCCGGCATCCGAGTGACGGTGGCGCCACTGCTCGATTGGACACCCCCGGTGCGGCCGCGTGCGTGTGACGCGATCGTGCTCAAGAAGGTTCGCGCGCTCGGACGCCGGCAGCCGCACAGCGTGCAGCGCGGCGCGCTGACCATCGTGAACCTGCGGATCGCGAGCGACGAGTCGATCCGCCGCCTGCCACCGCGGACACTCCTGCTGCTGGGCACTGCTGACTCAGGGGTTGCAGTGACCGGCGCGCTCACGCTCTCAGCTCAGCGTGGCCTGTTCACGCAGGCGGGCCAGACGACATTCGTCGGCCTGATCCCGGATGGGATCTCGCGGATCCGCTTCCGCACGACGGGTCAGGCCGAGGTCGAGGTGCCGGTGGCCGACAACATCGCGGTCGTGCGACTCGCCTCGGACCGTCTGTTCGGCCCCGGACACCAGACGCTGTGGCTTGACGCGAATGGCAAGGTCGTCCGGACCATCGGCAAGCGCACGTCGCGCCCGCGCTGAGCGCGCACGTCAGGAGATCGGCGACCACAGCGCCCATTCCTCAGCCAGGAGCCCGGAGCTCCAGCGGCTGAAGTTCATGCCCGTTGCCACGTCGTGACCGTCGCGCGTGGCGGCCAGGCGCGACGCGACCTGGTCCCCCGACGCGAGCTGGCCCAGGACCACGAACGTCAGGTCTGGGAACCGCCGGCGGAAGTCCGCGATGTATACCGCGAGGGCTGCCGCGTCGCGCTCCTGCTCAAACTGGCCGCGCATGTGTCCGACGTAGCCGCGATCGAGCATGCCGGCGAGCCGGTCGACCGCCCCCGAATTCCACACCTCGATGTACTCGCGAAACAGATCCTCGAGCGCAGGCATCAGCCAGCAGTGCCCGCGTCTGCAGCGCGCAGATATTGGTGCACGAAGGCGATCGACATGCTGCCCTCGCCGACCGCCGCGGCGACGCGCTTCACCGGGCTGTAGCGGACGTCGCCGCACGCGAAGATGCCCGGGACGCTCGTCTCGAGCAGGTACGGGTCCCGCTCCTCACCCCAACGTCCCGCCGTCTGGACCTCGGCGCCCGTGAGCACGTAGCCCTTGGGGCCCAGGGCGATCTCGGGCGGAAGCCACGCGGTCTCGGCGTCCGCGCCGATGAAGATGAACAGCCCGCCGGACTCCAGGCGCTCGGTCTCACCGGACGCCGCGTCGTGGACGTCGATCGCCTCGAGTGAGTTCTCACCGTGTGCCGCCGTCACCTCGGCGCGGTAGCGCACGTGAACGTTGGCGCGGCTCGCGAGCTGGTCGATGAGGTACCGCGACATGCTCTTCTCGAGCGTGTCGCCGCGGTAGAGGATCGTCACGCTGCGCGCGTGCGTCGAGAAGAACATCGCGGCCTGGCCGGCCGAGTTCCCCGCGCCGATGATCTGAACGTCGAGGCCGTGCGTGTTCGCCGCCTCGCTGCGCGCTGCCCCGTAGAAGATCCCGCGGCCCACGAGCCGGTCGAACCCGTCGACCTCGAGCCGCCGCCAGGAGACTCCGCACGCGAGGATGATCGCGCGCGTCCGCAGGACGTCGCCACCGTCGAGGTGGACGTGATGGGCGGCCGCGTCGATCCGCGTGATCGACCGCGTCACGACGATCTCGGCGCCGAGCCTGTGCGCCTGCTTGAGCGCACGGCTCGACAGCTCGCCGCCCGAGACGCCTGAAGGAAAGCCGAGGTAGTTCTCGATCCGTGAGGACGTGCCCGCCTGTCCGCCAGGGGCCTCGCGCTCGATGACGATCGTCCGCAGGCCTTCGGACGCGCCGTACACCGCCGCCGCCAGCCCGGCCGGCCCCGCGCCGACGATCACGGCGTCGTACTCGGCGGCCGCCGGCTCGGTCGTGATCTCGAGCAGCTCGGCGACCCGCCGCAGCTGCGGTCGCACGACGGTCTTCCCGTTCACGACGCGGAAAGCGGGGTAGTCACCCTCCGCCGGCAGCGCGCCCCACCACTGCTCTGCATCGGCGGGCACGTCCGGCTGCAGCCACCTGAACCGGACCTGGTTGCGGGACAGGAAGTGGCGCAGCTCCGAGCAGGCCGCGTCCCCGCGGTGGCCGAGGACGATCGCCTGATACGCGGTCGGTATGGACATGACGGCCTGCAGGCCGCGCGGCCCGCTGACCCGCTCGCGCGCGAGCTGGTCGACGCGTTCGCGGACCACAGGCGAGGCGGCGGCCACAGCGTGGTAGTCGTGCGGCTCGATCCGAAAAGCGCGCGAGGCCTCTGCTGCGCGGAACGCCGCGGGATGGGGCATGCCGAGCGTGACCGATACCTCGCCGAAGATCTCGCCCGGCAGGCGCTCGCCGACGACGCGCTCCTCCCCGTCGACGAGCTTGACCGCCTCGATCCGTCCTTCGATCAGCGCGAGCAGCGCGGGCTCGCCGCCCTCGTGGACCGCGTACTCGCCCGGGTCGAGGCAGACGTCGGCCGCAACGCGGCAGATGCGCTCGAGATCCGCCTGCTCGAGGCCGGCGAACACGGGAACGCTCGCGATCTCCTCCAGCGTCAGCATGCGCGCACGACGCAGACGCTATCTGGCTGGACGTCCGGCTGAACGAGTCAGCTGATTCGCTCGTCGAGGCGCACGCGCACCGTGTCGCCGGCGGACTTGCCGATCGCCTTCCGGATACCGGCCTTGACCGGAAGCTTGTGGGTTCCGTCCCCGAGCGCCATGAACGCGCTCTCGAACGGCTCACCGTCGATCGTGCCGCGCACCTTCACGAGCCCCTTGGTGCCGAAGAACTCGGCGGAGCCCTCCATGACCACGTACGTCCAGGCCCCTGGGTTCTCACCCTTCTGAAGACGGGCTGAGAACTCCTTGAGCATCGCGGCGTCAGCTCCGAAAGCGTGGGCAGGGCACCTGGAAAACGGTACTCGCCTGCAGCCCGGTGGCATAGCGGTAGTCGGCCCGGAACGGCACCTGGCCCGAGGCGGGGCAGCGCGGCGGCGTCGCCCAGAAGTCGCGTGCGCCGCGTGCCGTCTTCCCGACGAGGCCCTTGCTCTCGACACGCAGCTCGGCGACGCTGAAGCGGGAGCCGGCGATGCGCTCTGTCGGCAGACTGATCCGGTAGCCGTACGCGCCGTCAGGCGTGGGGTCGTTGAAGACGTTCAGCGTGAAGGTCGCCTGCAGGACCGTGTACCACGGCTTGTTGACGGCGATCGGCGAGCCCGTGTCGTAGTGCGCGAAGACGCCGATCGCGGCGATCGCGCCCTTGGCCGTCGGCTTCGCCAGGAACAGCGAGAACTTCCCCGGGACCGGCGCCGACAGCGAGAAGTTCGAGGGGAGCCCGGACGGTCCGCCCTGGCGGGCGTCCACGACAGCCTTGCCGCGACCGAGAAACGTCCTGCTGCAGGTCGCGATCATGGCCCGCGTTGCCGGCGTGACGCGCCGCTCGATTCCGGCGGCGCCGCGTGGGAAGGCGTCGACCGTCTGCGCGTACGTCTTGCCCTTCGGCCGGTTCAGGAACAGGGCGCGCTCGAGCTTCGCCGAGTCGCAGAGGCGGTCCGCTCGCAGGAACTCCGGCTTGATCCCCATCCCCTTGGGCAGTCGCAGAGAGGCGTCCTGAAGCGCCGGCAGCGGCTCGCCCGTCGTGTCGAACGCGTTGGACGAGTAGACGACGGAGTAGCGGCCGTCCGGCGTGAGGCCCTTGAGCTGGACGCTGAACTGCTGGACCGGCTCCGCCGACGCCGCGGCCGCACCGACCGTCAGGAGCGCGGTCACCGCGGTGCCCGTCACGAGGCGCCGCAACGCCACCCCTGCTCCACGTCTGCCGGACCGGACCATGCGCCCAGTGTCGCAGCGCGGCGCGGCGACTACGCCGCATCGAGGCACGGCAACGCTGCGCGCGGGGGTAGGGTCGACCGATGAGCGACGCTGCCGAGATCGAGCGCCTTCAGCGCGCATGGATGGACGGCTGGCTGGCCGGTGACTCCGAGGCCTGCGAAGCGCTGATGGCTCCGGAGTTCCGGCTGCGAAGCGTTGCGACGGACAGCGTCGTCAGGCGCAGCGAGTGGCTCGCGCAGGTCGCCAGCGGGCGGATCGCCGGGACCGCCTTCGACTACGAGGAGATGGACGTCCAGGTTTTCGGTGACACGGCCGTGACCATGTCGCGGACGCGGCAGGAGGCCACGATCGACGGGCACGACTGGAGTGCGACGCTGCACGCCACCGATGTCTGGATCCGCCGCGACGGCGAGTGGAAGGTCGTCGCACGGCACGGAAGCTCGCTGGCCGGCAGGGCCGGCGCCCCGACCGCGTCAGCGGCCGACTAGGCGGCGCCCAAGGCCTCTGTGATCTTCGCGATCGCAGCGGTCTCGCCGGGCGCGATGCCGCCCTTCGCCTCGGCGACTGCATCGGCGACGCCGAGCACGAAGTGCCGGTAGCCCTCGAGCTCGTCCGGCGCCTTCGCGGTGAGGGTCGCCGTCGCGGTGCGCAGTGCGTCGAGCGTCATGGCCTCCGCCCGCTCCGGCTTGACCACACCGAATCCGGTCTTGCGCCCGGAGGCAAGCTCGCGCAGCAGCGGGGTCGCGCCCGACGCGCGCTCCTCGGCGATGCGCTTCGAGAGCGCGTGGGCCTCCCCGAACGCGTCCGTGAAGTCCTGGTCCGCGACCGAGACGAGCATGCCGGAGCCCGTCACGCCCCTCCAGAGGGCATCCCACTCGTCTTCGGTGAAGTCAGCCTTCGTTGCCATCGAGTTCTCCTGTCGTGCCTTGCGTGACTGTGGACGCATCATGCCGCACGCGACTTCTCCGTCCGGGTCACGCTTAGGTAGGGTCGGCGACGCGATGCGTGAGCCGGCGCAACCGAGTCAGACCGTGACGATCGTCGCCGCCTGCCTGGCGACCGCGATGCTGATGCTCGACATCAGCGTCATCAACACCGCGCTGTCCGAATATCGCGGACGGGCTCGACACCGGCCTGAGCGGCCTGCAGTGGCTCGTCGACGCCTACACGATCCCGCTCGCGGCGACGGTCCTGACGGCGGGAGCGATCGCGGACCGCTTCGGCCGCCGCAAGCTCTTCGTGCTCGGCCTCGCGGTCTTCACGGCGAGCTCGGCGCTGTGCGGCGCGGCCCCCGGGATCGAGATGCTCGTCGGCGCGCGCGCGATCCAGGGCCTCGGCGCATCGATGATGTTCGCGACCGCACTCGCGCTGATCTCGCAGGCCACGCCGGACCGCGAGGCACGCGTGAAGGCGCTGGCCGCATACGGCGCCGCGATCGGCGCGTCGTTCGCGCTCGGCCCGTTCGTCGGCGGCGTCGCTGACCGAGATGTTCGGCTGGCGCGCGATCTTCCTCGTCAACGTGCCGATCGGGATCATCGTCCTGTGGCTCACCTATCGCTCGCGTCGGCCGAGGGCCGCGACCCGACACCGCGACGCGTCGATGTGCCCGGACAGCTGACCCTGATCGGCGGACTGTTCCTGCTCGTGCTGGCGCTCCTGCGCGGCAACGAGGAGGGCTGGGGCAGCGCCGGCATCGTCGCGGCGCTCGCCGGCGCGGTGCTCCTGCTGATCGCGTTCGTGGTCGTCGAGGCACGATCGCGTGAGCCGATGCTGCCGCTGCGTCTACTGGGCGAGCGCCAGTTCGCCGGCGCGCAGATTGCCGTCTTCGCGATCGCGGCCTCGTTCTTCGCGGTGTTCCTCTACCTCACGCTCTACCTGCAGACGGTGCTCGGCATGTCGCCGATCCAGACCGGCCTCGTCTACCTCCCCGGGCACGTTCCTGGTGTTCGTCGTCTCGGGGATGACCGCGCAGCTCGGGGCGAGCTACTCACCGGCGAAGATCGCGAGCCTCGGGCTCGCGCTCGTGGCCGCGGGGCTCGCGATGTTGCTCTTCGCCGAGGTCGGCTCCGTCGTGGACCGATCCTGTTGCCCGGCCTGCTCGTGACCAGCGTCGGCACCGGCCTCTTCAACCCGACCGGGAGCGCGCTCGCGCTCGACGCGCTGCCCGACGAGCAGAGCGGGCTGGCCGCCGGCGCCAACGACACCTTCCGTCAGACCGGCGTCGCGGTCGGGATCGCGGCGCTGGGAACGCTGGTACCGGCGAGCGCCGCCCTCGGCGGCGACCCACAGGCATACGTCGACGGGCTGCACCACGCGCTGATCGCCAGCGCCGTGGTGGCGGCCGTCGGCGCGATCGCGACGGCCTGGCTGCTGATCCCGGCCACGCGATCCGCCGAACGTGAAGCAGTAACGGAAACCGCCTAGGACTCCGCGACCTGGCTCGCGACGTCGCTCCGCCGAGGAAACGGCGATGCGATGCCATCCGGATAGCGCTGGAAGTAGCCCTGATCGTCGTCCTCGGCCGCCCAGAATCGGCCGGCCTGACTGACCGCGGTCACGACGTCGCCGGGCCAATGGCCGACGGCGTTCACGTCACGGATCGTCTCCTCGGCCACCCGGCGCTGCGCCTCGCTCGTATAGAAGATCTCCGATCGATAGCCGGTGCCGACGACGTCTTCGCCGAGGTCGGCACGGTGGATCTGGATGAAGAACTCGAGCAGGTCCCGATACGAGATCCGCTCCGTATCGAAGACCACCTCGACAGCCTCGGCGTGGCCTGAGTTGTTCTCCTCGGTCGGATTGTCGTTCTCGCCGCCGGTCCATCCGGCGCGAGTCGAAATGACTCCGTCGCGGTCGTAGAGGAGCTGCTGCATGATCCAGTAGCAACCACCCGCGAGGACCGCAGTCTCAGCGTTTTCGCGCATCGCGTTCCTTCCTGTTGTGCCTGTTGACACTAATCGCGAACGGGGCCCCGGGCAAGACGTCGATCCTCGCGCAGGGACTGTGCGTTACGCCGTTCGGGGTATGGACGTGCGTGGGAGCCGCGCGTACGTTCGAGCCCATCGACGGCGCTCACGCTGTCGGCACAAAGGAGATCGTCATGCCCAAGCCAGTTGTCCGCGTTCTCGGTCCCGTCGCCGTCACACTCGCGCTCGCGCTCGCCGCTCCGGCAGCCCACGCCACGCCCATCACCGACGCACCGGTGCACAACACCGCCCCGATCGCAGCGCTTCACGTCGCTTCGTCGAGCACCACCGCCCAGACGAGCAGCAGGAGCTTTGATTGGGGATCGGCCGCGATCGGCGGCGGCGGAGTCCTGGTCCTCGTCGCGCTGATCACCGCTGGGCTCGCCATGGCAGGTCGTACACGAGTGATGACCCCGCGGTAGCGTTCACGGGGCCATGGAGAACCTGTCCTCACGCGACCTCCGGGCAGCCCTGGAGTTCCTTGAGGTCGCATGGGGTCTCGCGGGCCCGCGAGCCTTCACATCGGAGACGCTCACGGCCCTGGCAGAGGTGATCGCGTGCGACGACGTGGGTTACTGTGAGCTCGACCGGGTGAGCCGACAGGTTGTGGAGTTCGTCGGATGCGATGGCGCTGACGATGACTACGACGATTCGCGCTTCTGGTCGATCGCAGACGAGCATCCGCTCTGCCGTCATCAGCAGGCCTATGCGGACTTCTCGGCAAAGCGGCTCTCCGACGTGATCTCTTGGCAGAGGCTCACACGCACGCGGGTCTACGCCGAGTGGTTTCGCCCTGACGGGATCGTCGCCGAACTGGAGACGGGCCTCCTACGCTCCCGCACGCGGACGCGCAACTTCGTCTTCAGCCGCGTGACCGGAAACTTCTCGTCGAGAGACCTCGCAATGCTCGACCTTCTCGCGCCGCACCTGGCTCGCATCCACGAGTCGGCGGAGTTGCGGCGGTCCGCGGGTGGCGCGGCTGGCGGGAACCTCGACCGCCTGACCACCCGCGAGGCCGAAATCCTTGAACTGGTCGCCGCGGGACTCACGAACGCGGCGATCGCCGAGCGCCTGTGGATCTCGCCTGGAACGGTCAAGAAGCACCTCGACAGGATCTACTCGAAGCTCGGCGTGGTGAATCGGACGGCTGCGGCCGCCCACGTCGCTCGGCCCCAGGCCGGCGCCAGCTGACCAACCGCGGCGGGTCAACGTGCTCGCCTCTTGGCGCATCGCGCCACGCTCTTCGGACTGCCCTCTCGCACACAGCGATGCGCTGGTCTATGTTTCCGCGATGGTTGCCCGGGGGGGTTTGTGCTGGATCGCGGTCGTGTGCGCGCTGATGCTGGGGGCTCTGTCCGGAGTGGCCCAGGCCGACACGCCGCCCGCGCCGACGTGCTTCTACTACGTCGCGGGGTGCAACGCGACGTACGGCACGCCGGGCTCGTCGAGCCTGAAGACCGTCGAGGTCGACAGCGAGGTGACGCTCTCGACGGGGTTCAGCCCGGACCCGCCATTCGGCACGCCGGCGAACCCCTCGTGCCTGGACCCCGGCTCGCTCGGCACCTGCGTGTACTCCAACGTCGCGTGGCTGTTCTCGAAGGAGCCCGGGTTCAACTTCACGCCGCCGCTGACGGTTCTGGATGGCTGCACCGGGTCGAGTCTCAGCTGCAAGTTCAAGTTCTCGCCACGCGCGATCGGCGACGACGGCGACGTCTGGCAGACACTGGTCGCGGCGCACCAGATCGGCAGCACGCAGATCAAGGAGAAGCTCGGATACGCGATCTACGCGCGGCCGCACTGGCGCTGGGTCCATCTCAACGCGACCGGAGCGACGAACTACACCGCCGGAACGGCCTACGCGGTGCGGTCGGGCACGAACCCGTCGTACGCCTCATGCTTCGACGCCAACAGCGTCTTCGCGACGACCTCGACGACGGCCTATGACTGCCTGAAGAGTTCTGGGTCAACGACGTCGGGACAAAGCCCGACGTGGAAGTTCCCGCTGCCGGCCGGCAGTTCCTGGAAGGTCGTCTTCAACCCGATCGTGCGCGCGGAAGCGGGCCCGGCGGGCGTCTCGGCCGCGCAGGAGCGGTGGTACAGCGCGAACGTCGCCGTCGGCCAGAGTGACGTCACGCAGACCGTCACCCCGAGGCCCCGCGGCACGATCACCGCGGTCATCGACACCGGCGGGCCGACGATTCAGATCGGCACCAACCGGCTCGTGACGATCACCGGGACCGCCACCGGCGGCTTCGTCGAGAACGCCGGCTGGGAGGCGTCGCTCTTCACCTATACGGCCGGCAGCGCCCTCTCGCTCGCGTATGTCAACGATGAGGCCAAGACCCTGCTTGCGGGCGAGAGCGTCGTCGCCACCGGCAAGATGACCGCGCCGTCCTACGTCCCGGCCGTGCCGGCGACGAGCTTCACCTCGCGGGTGCGCTGGCGCAGCGCGACGTCCGTCTCGCGTGACCTCTTCGTCGATGCGCCGCCGGTCACCGTCACGGTCGTCAAGGATGCCGTCCCGCCCCCGCCCACCGGTGGCGGCGGCGACGGCGTGCCGAAGCCGCCGATCCCGAGTTCCGCAAGCACGGCGCGGGTGACCGGGACCGTCGCCGACCAGCCGCTCACGACCTACAGCATCACGTGGTACGCGGCACCGTCCTGCGATGCGACGGACGCAACGTCCAGGCTGGTCGCGACCGTCCCGGTCACAACGGACGGGAACGGCGCCGGCGACGCGTCGGGGAGCGCGAGCCCGGCGCCCACGGCCGGCGAGGCGGTCTTCGGGTACTCGTCGCTCGGCGGCAAGCGCTCGGCCCGCTCGGGATGCGTGACCGTCCCACTCGCTGCGGTCGGGGGCGTGACGGTCGCCGGCGGACTCCCGCCCGCAACGGTCGCCGCGCCGCCCGCTGCGACCAAGAAGGTCGTCCTCGCCGCGGTGAAGGCGAAGCTGCGCGCCGGGCGCCAGGCGACGCTGAAGATCAAGGTGTCCGCCGCCGGCAAGCTCGAACTGCGGCAGGGGAAGCGCCGGCTTGCCGGTCCGGCCAAGGTCAAGGGCGGCGTCGCCGCGTTCAAGGTTCGCCTGCCGAAGGCCGGCAAGGTGAAGCTCACCCTGGTGTTCACACCCGCCGGCCGGCGGCCCGAAGGTCACGCAGCCGCTGACGCTGACCGTCAGTCCCTGACAGCTTCCGCGACGCGTGGACTAGGCTCGCCGGGCTGGGCCTCATACCTACCGGGAGGTGTCCGATGGGCGAGTTGAACGTCCGCGCGAAGCCGGAACCGCTGATGGTCGATCCAGCGACCACGGCGGTGATCGTCGTCGACATGCAGAACGACTTCGCTGCCCCCGGCGGGATGTTCGATCGAGCCGGGATCCCGATCGACGGCATCCAGGCGATCGTCGGGCCGATCGGTCGCACGCTCGACGCCGCACGCGCCGCGGGGATGCGGATCGTGTTCCTCAAGATGCAGTTCGCGGCAGACCTCTCCGACGCAGGACCGCCCGAGGGGCCGAACCGGCTCAAGCATGCGCCACTGCGGATCGGGCAGCCGGCGGACGCACCCGACGGGACTCCCGGCGGCATCCTCGTCGAGGACACGTGGAACACGCAGATCGTTCCCGATCTCACCCCGAGGACAGAAGACCTGGTCGTGTCCAAGCGCCGCTACAGCGGATTCTTCGAAACGGACCTCGATCGCCGCCTGCGTGACGGGCAGATCGAAACGCTGATCTTCACCGGCGCGACGACGAGCGTCTGCGTGGAATCGACGCTCCGCGACGCGTTCTTCCGCGACTACCGCTGCCTGCTGCTGAGCGACTGCACGGCCGAGCCGATCGGCGGCCAGTCGTCACCGAGCAATCACGATGCGTCGCTGCTCGTCATCGAGCTGCTGTTCGGATGGGTGACCGACTCGGCAGCGCTGCTCGCGGCGCTCGCCGCGAAGCGATGACTTCTGCTCGCCGCGGGAGTCGTACCCGCATGGTGAAAGCACAGCCCACGATCACGCCGTTGTTCGTCGCCGACCTGCTCGCCGAGGACGCGCGGATGCCGGTCTACGTGCACGTCATCGACCATCCCGATGCGCGCGTGCTGGTCGACACCGGCATGACGGAGCTGCACCCGGCGGCGGCCGACCTCGATCCCCGGCTGCGTCCGCTGAGCGAGCAGGACTTCGACCTCGCCGGCATCGACATCGTCGTCAACACGCACCTGCACTTCGACCACTGCGGCGGCAACCACCTCTTCGCCGGCAAGCCGATCTACGTCCAGCGCCAGGAGCTCGACGACGCGCGCGGCGAGGACGACTACACGATCCGCGAGTGGGTCGATGCGCCCGGCGTGCAGTACGTGCCGGTCGACGGTGAGCTCGAGCTGCTGCCCGGGCTGCGGCTCATCCCGGCGCCGGGCCACACACGCGGCATGCAGGTCGTCGTCGTCGAAACCGGCGGGCGTCCGGTCGTCGTCGGCGGCGACGTGGCCGTCTGGTTCGGCGAGCTCGAAGAGCCCGAGACCGAAGGCCAGCTGCGGGTGCTCGCACTCGACCCGGAGCTCGTCTGGCTCACGCACGAGCACGAGCCGTGGCGACCGCGAACCACGAACGCGCGCCGCAGTGCAATAGGCCCAGAGTGACGGGCGAGCGGGCCGTCCTCACGCGGTCTGTGCGCTGAACTCCTCAAACCGCGCGAGCGCCGATTCTGCGTCATCGCCGGGGAAGATCTCGGAGAGCGTGGTCTGCCCGCCCTCGACGACCGCGAAGATGACCACCTCGATCTCCCACTTCACGCCGTGCTCGGCGACACCCTCGTAGAGATAGCGGCCGACGTTGGCGCGAGGCCCGGCGGCAAGCAGCTGTGCAGAGACTTGGAACTGCGGGCTGAGCGTTGTCCAGCCCTCGTAGATCGCCATCGAGGCGTCGGCGCCCACGCTCTCCTCCCAGCCGATCGGGCGATGATCGACGACGCGCATGTCCGCTGCGAAAAGTTCGCGCACCGTGTCCCAGTCACCGGTGTTGATGACCGCGACAAACCGGTCAAAGTGCTCACGAGGCGTCATGTCCACGGCGCAAACGTAGCCGAGCGACGACCACCGCGCCTGCCAGTGGTAGCGCACCCGCTTGCGTCGCGATGATCCGATAGCTTCGCGCGGTGGCATCCATCGAGCCCACTGCCGACGATCGCGCGCGGAGGGTGCTCGAGCGCTGGTACGCAGCGTGGAACGCGCATGACGCAGCTGCCGTCGCGGCGCTCGTCACCGACGACGTCGTCTATGAGGATCCCGGCGCCACCGAACCACTGATGCACGGGCGGGCAGCGACCGAGGCGTGGGCGCGAACCGCCTTCCGTGGCGTGCCGGACATGCACCTCGAGAAGCTCGAAGAGTGGGTCTCACCCGGCGGCGCGGTGATCAGCAGCTACTTCCGTTTCACCGCGACCCTGACTGGCCCGATCGATCCTCCGGGGATCGCGCCGACCGGCCGGCCGCTGAACTCGATGGGCATGGACCGCAGCGAGCTGCGCGACGGCCTGGTCTCGCGTCACCAGATCTTCTGGGACATCCAGGAACGTGCACGGCAGGTCGGTCTCGCCCCTGCTCGCGGCAGCGCTCTTGAGCGCGCGGGCTTCCGACTCCAGCACCTGAGCGCGCGCCGTATGCGACGCACACGCTGATGTCACCTGATGGACCTCAGATCCCGAGCAGCAGCCAGCCGTTGCCGGACTTCTTCAGTGATGTCTGCCCGGTGAACCCGTAGCGCGCGAGCTTCGGGGTCGTCTCGTAGCGGATCACCGCGGTGTCGCCCGTTACGGTGACGCTCGTCACCTTCGCGCTGTCGACCGCGGCGCGGTCGGCGGGCGTGAGCTGACCGGCGAGCAGCCGGACCGCGTCCTCGCAGGGCAGGCTCGTCTGCTGCGTCAGCTTCGCCTTGCCCTCCGGCGCGACCTTGGCGCAGAACGCCGTTCCGTTGCCCTTCGAGGCGTTGATCGCGGCAGTCCGCCACGTCGACTCGACCTGCTGCTCCGGTGACTGGGCCGGCGCGGCGGCGGTCGACGCCGCCTTGTCGTCGCTCCCGCAGCCGGCCAGCAGCGCACACGCGCCGACCAGGACCACGGAACGCCGCAGCATCAGTGTTCGTGTCCGGTGGTGCAGCGCTCACACGGCGAACGCTAGTCGCTCGCCGCACTCAGCGCAGGCGCAGGCGCACGGTGCGCGTCGCGGTGTTCCCGGCGGCGTCGCGCGCGGTGACGATGACCTTGTAGAGGCCGCGTCGCAGCGACTTGCGGCGCACGCGCGTCGAGAGCTTCAGCGAGACGCGCTTTCCGGCACTCACCTTCACGGCGCGGGTCGTCAGCATCAGGCGTGCCTTCCGGCCCCGGACCCGCAGGACGACGGTCACGTCCTCGGACGCCAGGACGCGGACCATCGTACGCCTGCCGCGGCGGATCGACCTGCGGCTCAGCGACGCGGCGATCCGTGGAGCGGCGCGGTCGACGGGTGTCTCGGCCGGGCCGGGACCCGGCGGTGGTGTTCCCGGACCGGCGGGGACCGGGGTGACCGGCTGCGCGGGCGGGTCGCCGCCGCCCGTTCCCGCCGGCGGGACACCGGCGGTGGTGAAGACGACGTCGGGGCCGTTGGTCGTTCCGGCGGAGCTCTCGGCGACGAGCCGCGCGTGGTAGGCCGTCGACGCGGTCAGGCCCGCGACGGGGACGCTGGCCGCGAACGCACTCGAACCGGACCCCGCCGGGACCGGCGAGGTCGCCGACCCGTAGGCGGTCGTCGTGCCGTACTCGACCTTGTAGGTCGTCGCGACGCCATTCGGGTTCACGTCGCCGGTCACGGTCGCGCCGGTCGCCGTGATCGATGCGACGGCCGTGTTCGCCAGCGAAGGCGCCGACGGTGGCGGCGGCGTGTCCGTGGTGAAGTTGAGGTCGGGCCCGTTCGTCGTCCCGCCTGCGCTCGTCGCGACAAGGCGTGCGTGGTAGAGCGTGGCCGCCGTCAACCCGGACAACGGGACGCTCGCCGCAACGGCGCTCGAGCCGGAGCCGGCCGACACCGGCGAGGTCATCGACCCGTACGCGACGGTCGTGCCGTACTCGACGCGGTAGGTCGTCGCGACGCGGTTCGGGTTGACGTCGCCGGTGACCGTCGCGGCGCTCGTGGTGATCCCGCCCGTCGTGGCGTTCGCGACCGACGGCGGAACGTCAGCGGTCGTGAAGACGAGGTCGGGGCCGTTCGTCGTCCCGGCGGCGCTCTGCGCGACCAGGCGCGCGTGATAGGTCGTCGACGAGGTCAGGCCGGTGAGCGGGACGCTTGCCGCGACCGCGGAGGACCCGGACCCGGCGGACGTCGAGGAGGTCGACGAGCCGTACGCCGTCGTCGATCCGTACTCGACCTTGTAGGTCGTCGCGGTCGCGTTCGGGTTGACGTTCCCGGAAACCGTTGCGCCGGTGGTCGTGATCGTGCCGACGCTCGTGCTGGTGACGGACGGGGCCGGCGGTCCGGCTCCGGTCGTGAAGGTCAGGTCCGGGCCGTTCGTCGTGCCGGCGGAGCTCTGTGCGACGAGGCGCGCGTGATACGCCGTCGACGCGGTCAGGCCGGTGATCGGCACCGCGGCCGGCACCGTGCCGAGGCCGGACCCGGCGGACGTCGATGACGTCACCGACCCGTAGGCCGCGGTCAGCCCGTATTCGACCCTGTAGGTCGTCGCGCCGCCGTTGGGATTCACATCGCCGGAGACGGTGGCGCCGCCCGCGGTGATCGAGCCGATCGACGTGTTCGCCACGGACGGGGCGGGCGTGTTCGTCGTGAAGGTCAGGTCCGGGCCATTCGTGGTGCCGCCGGCGCTCGTGGCGACCAGGCGCGCGTGGTAGGTCGTCGAGAACGCCAGGGCCGAGATCGGGACGCTGACCGCGACGGCGCTGGAGCCCGAGCCGGCCGACGTCGACGAGGTGCTCGACCCATACGACGTCGTCGTCCCGAACTCGACCTTGTAGGTCGTGGCGACGCGGTTCGGGTTGACGTTCCCCGAGACCGTCGCGCCCGTCGTCGTGACCGACCCGACGGACGTGCCGGACACGGACGGCGGGAGATCGGCCGTCGTGAAAGTCGAGATCCGGGCCGTTCGTCGTCCCGCCGCTGCTCGTCGCCACCAGGCGCGCGTGGTAGGTCGTCGACGAGGTCAGGCCGGACAGCGGAACGCTCGCCGCGACGGCGCTGGAGCCCGACCCGGCGGACGTTGACGCAGTGCTCGATCCATATGCGACCGTCGTCCCGTATTCGACCTTGTAGGTCGTCGCGACCGCGTTCGGGTTCACGTTTCCGGAGACCGTCGCGCCGGTGGTCGTGACCGACCCGACCGACGTGCCGGACACGGACGGCGGAATGTCGCCGGTGCCGAACACGAGGTCCGGCCCGTTCGTCGTCCCGCCCGCGCTCGTGGCGACGAGCCGCGCGTGGTAGGTCGTGGACGTGTTCAGGCCGATGAGCGGAACGCTGACCGCGACGTTGGCGGAGCCCGAGCCCGCCGACACCGTGGAGGTCGCCGATCCGTACGCGACCGTCGTCCCGTATTCGACCTTGTAGGTCGTCGCAAGCCGGTTCGGGTTCACGTTGCCCGAGATCGTCGCGCCCGTCGTCGTGACCGAGCCGACGGAGGTGCTCGACACCGACGGCGGCAGGTCGCTCGTCGTGAAGGTGAGGTCCGGGCCGCTGGTCGTGCCGCCGGAGTTCGTCGCGACCAGGCGTGCGTGGTAGAGCGTCGATGACGTCAGGCCGGTGAGCGGAACGGCTGCCGCGACGTTGACCGCGCCGGAGCCCGCGGAGACGGGCGCCGTCACCGACCCGTACGCGAGCGTCGTTCCGTACTCGACCTTGTAGGTCGTCGCGACCGCGTTCGGGTTGACGTTGCCCGAAACCGTCGCGCCACTGGCGGTGATCGACCCGACGGAGGTGCTGGACACGGACGGCGGCAGGTCCGCCGTGCCGAACACGAGGTCCGGCCCGTTCGTGGTCCCGCCGGCGTTCGTCGCGACGAGGCGCGCGTGGTAGACCGTCGACGCGTTCAGGCCGGACAGCGGAACGCTCGCCGCGACGTTGATCGCGCCGGAGCCGGCGGAGACGGGCGTGGTCGCCGAGCCGTAGGCGGCCGTCGGCCCGTACTCGACCTTGTAGGTCGTCGCAGCGGAGTTCGGATTCACGTTGCCGGACACCGTTGCGCCGCTCGTCGTGACGGAGCCGACCGACGAGCCCGAGACCGACGGCGGCAGATCAGCCGTCGTGAAGACGAGATCCGGGCCGTTCGTGGTGCCTGCCGCGCTCGTCGCGACGAGTCGCGCGTGATACGTGGTGGACGGCGTCAGCGCGCTGATCGGGACGCTCGCTGCGATCGCGATGGAACCCGAACCGGCGGACGTCGACGACGTGCTCGACCCATACGACGCCGTCAGCCCCCACTCGACCTTGTAGGTCGTCGCGACCGAGTTCGGATTGACATTGCCCGGACACCGTCGCGCCGGTCGTCGTGATGGAGCCGACCGACGAGCCCGTGACCGACGGCGGCAGATCAGCCGTGGTGAACACGAGATCCGGGCCGTTCGTGGTGCCTGCCGCGCTCGTGGCGACCAAGCGCACGTGGTAGGTCGTCGACGGCGTCAGTGCGGTGATCGGGACACTGACCGCGACGGCGCTCGAACCAGACCCGGCAGACGCTGACGAGCTGCTCGACCCATACGACGCCGTCAACCCGTACTCGACCTTGTAGGTCGTCGCCACGGAGTTCGGATTCACGCTGCCGGAGACGGACGCGCCGCTCGTGGTGATCGAGCCGACCGACGTGCTGGAGACCGACGGCGGGAGGTCGCCTGTCGTGAACACGAGATCCGGTCCACTCGTCGTCCCGCCGGCGCTCGTCGCGACGAGGCGCGCGTGATACGTGGTGGACGGCGTCAGCGCGCTGAGCGGGACACTGACCGCGACGGCGCTCGAACCAGACCCGGCAGACGCTGACGAGGTGCTCGACCCATACGACGCCGTCAGCCCGTACTCGACCTTGTAGGTCGTCGCAGCGGAGTTCGGATTCACGTTGCCGGACACCGTTGCGCCGCTCGTCGTGACGGAGCCGACCGACGTGCCCGTGACCGACGGCGGCAGATCAGCCGTGGTGAAGACGAGATCGGGCCCATTCGTGGTGCCGGCCGCGCTCGTGGCGACGAGTCGCGCGTGGTAGGTGGTGGACGGCGTCAGCGCGGACACGGGCACGCCGGCCGCTATCGCGCTTGTGCCCGAACCGGCGGACGTCGACGACGTGCTCGACCCATACGACGCCGTCGCCCCCGACTCGACCTTGTAGGTCGTCGCGACCGAGTTCGGATTCACGCTGCCCGACACGGTCGCGCCGGTCGTCGTGATCGAGCCGACGAACGTTCCCGTGACGGACGGCGGGAGGTCGGATGTGGTGAAGCTGAGGTCGGGACCGTTCGTCGTCCCGCCGGCGCTCGTCGCGACCAGGCGCGCGTGGTAGGTGGTCGACGCGGCGAGTCCCGCAAAGCCGACGTTCACGGCAATAGCGCTCGAGCCGGCGCCCGCGGCCGTCGCGGACGTCAGCGATCCGTACGACGTCGTCAGCCCGTACTCGACCCGGTAGGTCGTCGCCACGCGGTTCGGGTTCACGTTGCCGGAGACGGTCGCGCCGGTCGTCGTGATCAGGCCGACGGACGTGCCGGTGACCGTCGGCGGCAGATCGCCCGTCGTAAAGGTCAGGTCGGGACCGTTGGTCGTCCCGCCGGCGCTCTGGGCGACCAGGCGGGCGTGGTAGGTCGTCGAGGACGTCAGGCCCGTGAGCGGAACGCTCGCGCCGACCGGCGCCGACCCGGAGCCTGCGGGCGTCGAGGACGTCACCGACCCGTACGACGCCGTCAGCCCGTACTCCACGCGGTAGGTCGTGGCGACGCGGTTGGGGTTCACGTCGCCGGTGACCGTCGCGCCGCCGGCCGTGATCGACCCGACTGCCGTGCCGCCGACCGACGGCGGGAGGTCCGCGGTGGTGAAGACGAGGTCGGGGCCGTTCGTCGTCCCGCCCGCCGCTCTGCGCGACGAGGCGCGCGTGGTAGGTCGTGGACGAGACCATGCCGGTGAGCGGGACGCTCGCCGCGACGGCCGAGGACCCGGACCCGGCGGACGTCGAGGAGGTCGACGAGCCGTACGAGACGGTCGGCCCGAACTCGACCTTGTAGGTCGTCGCCGAGCCGTTCGGGTTGACGTTCCCGGAGATCGTCGAGCCGCCGGTCGTGATCGACCCGACGGACGTTCCGGAGACCGTCGGCGGCTGCACCGGCGCGCCCGTCGTGAAGATGAGATCGGGCCCGTTCGCCGTCCCCTTGCCATTCTGCGCGACCAGGCGCGCGTGGTAGGTCGTCGACGCCGTCAGGCCCGTGATCGGGACGTCGACGGTCACCGCGCCGGCTCCTGCACCCGCCCCGACCGGCGTCGTCGTCGATCCGTAGCTCGTGGTCAGGCCGTATTGCACGCGGTAGCTCGTCGGCGCACCGTTGGGCGTCACGTCGCCCGAGACCGTCGCGCCCGTCGCGGTGATCGAGCCGACCGAGCTGCCCGCGACCTCGGGTGCAAGCACCGCCTCGTCGGCGCCGATGTCGGGGACGCCGCCGATGATCCGCGGGTTGCCCTCGAAGTCGAACACGCTCGTCGAGGCGTCGGCGATCGACGCCGCCCCGATCGTCGGCGAGGCGTCCTGCTGGTGGATGTCGGCGCCGCCGGGAAGGTTGACGAGCAGCGGGTCCACGGTGGTCTGGTTGTTGGGGCCTTTGGTGAACGCGCTGACGGACGGCGCCGAAACCTTGCCGGTGCGGAAGTTCGAGAAGTCGATGTCAGCGGCGGCGCCCTTGGGCCCGAAACCCGTCGCTGTCGGTGATCCGCAGGTCGCGACCGGCGCTGTTCGGGCCTCCCCGCAGAATCGTGTTGCGGATCACCAGCGTGTCGGTCGAGGGGAATCGTGCCGAGCTGATCTCCAGCGCGACGCCGGTCCCGCTGTCCGCGATGAAGGTGCTGCCGATCACCATCCCGCTCATCAGCCCAGCGACGCCGGCGGCGTTCTGGTTGGCGACCACCGAGTCGCGCACGGTCAGCCCGATCCCGCTCAGCGCCGCGGCGGCGCCGGTCTGGCTGATGTCCATGCTCTCGACCTGACCGCCGTAGTGGGTCCCGGCGAACGCGACGAGGTCGTCGGGCAGGCCGGACGAGGACCCCTCGACCCGCAGGCCGCGCAGCGTCACGCCGTCGGCGTTGATCAGCAGCGCGGTGGCGCTCGTCGGGTTCGAGTCGTGCAGGACGGGCCGCGTCGGCGCCCCGGCCTCGGGCTGGACGTACGCCCCGGCGGCGTTCAGCGTCAGCTGTGACGGAACGTCATACGTGCCCGAGGCAAGCCGGATGTCGTCGGCATCCACGGCGACCGCGAACGCCCGCGTGAGCGTGCACGGACTGCCCAGCGCGCACGAACCGGAGGCGCTGCCACCGGTCGGAACGGCGTGCAGATCCGTCGCCATCGCCGATGGCGCAAGGACCAGCAAGAGCGCGAGCGCGATCGCCAGCGCGCCGAAGCGTCCGTGCATGCAGCGTTGATCGGCCGAAATCCGTGCATTCATAAGGGCCGCGGACGAACGACCCAGCGCCGGTGCGGCCGGCTCTACCCCACCTGCGAGCGCCGGCGGGCACGGTAGGCGCGGCCCTGCAGGCGCGTGCGGTCCACGAGGCCCGAAACGCTGCGCACCGAGCCGGCGACCGCAGCCGCGGCGCGGCCCGCCTGAACGGACCCGTCGCCGACCTCGATCTCGCCATTCGCGAAGCGACCCTTGTAGCTGTCGGTGCCCTTCCCGAAGTCGAGGATCTCGGCGCCGTTCGCGGGCGCCGCGAGCAGGATCTCGCGCTGCAATATGAGCCCGGGCGACTCGTCGGCGCGCGCGGGGTCGTAGGCCGGCATCCAGAGGTGCATCACCGGCCCGGCCTGGAGCGCGAGCTGGGCGGCGATCAGGTCGTCCCCGTCGTAGAGACACGCGAGCACACCCGTGAGGTCCTCCTCGGCGGCGGCGTGGACGCGCGCGACGAGCCGCGGGACCCAGTCGTGGTCGAAGATGTCGTAGACGCCGGTGCGTGCGTACTGCTCGCGCTTCCAGCCGACCAGCTGTGCGAGCACCGCAGGGTCGGGGTCGTGCCAGACGAACCGCGGGTCACCGTCGCGCGCCAGGCGCCGCGCCTTCTGCCGTGACTCGCGCGGCATGTCCTTCTCCGGGTCGAACCGCGTGAGGTCGACGAACGGGGACGGGGTCCGCGCGCGGATCGCCGGCCCCCACTGCTGCTGAGCGGCGACCATGTGGTCGAAGGCGTACGAGCGCAGTCCGGACGCGCGCAGGAGCTCGCGTGGCGTCCAGTCGAGGCCGGCATCGGCGACGACGCCCTGGTAGTCCGCCAGCGTGCGGCCCAGCGGTGCAGCGACCCCGCCGCGCTCGCGGTGGAAGGCGAAGAATCCGCTGCTCTCGTCGAGCACGGCGACACGCGCGTCCTCGCGCACCGCACCCATGATCCGCGCGAACGACGGGCCGAGGAACGGACTGCCGACCAGCGGGTCGGCCTGCTGCAGCGCGCGCCAGCGGTCCAGATCGCCGGGACCCAGATCGCGTGGGTGGACGAGCTCGGCGCGCACCCGGGCAGTATCGGTGAGGCGGCGGTCGCGTCCAGAGTCCGCTAGGCGTCCGGCCGGCAGACCTTGCACGGGCGGTACCCGGCGGCGCGTGCGGTCGCGGCATCGGCGAAGAAGACGCGCTGGCGGACGTAGTGCCCGCGCGCGATCCAGCTGAGCGCGGTCCGGCAGTCCAGGCGCCCGTAGACCTTCGTGCGCCGGTGACCGCCGAGCGTGCCCGGCGTCGCACTTGCGTAGGGCTGCCCGTCCGCGTCGACGAGCGTGAACGCCATCAGGCGAGGCTGAACGACAGCGTGCCGCCCTCGAGATCGAGCAGCGCGCGCTTGCACTCCAGGCCGCCGCCGAACCCCGTGAGCGAGCCGTCGGCGCCGATCACGCGGTGGCAGGGAACGATCACCGGGATCGGGTTGCGCCCGTTCGCGCGCCCGACCGCACGGGCTGCGCCCGGCTCACCGACGCGCACGGCGATCTCGCCGTAGCTCGTCGTCTCCCCGTACGGGATCGCGCGCAGCTCGTCCCAGACCCGTTGCTCGAACGGCGTCCCGGCCGCGCGCAACGGGATGTCGAAGCTCGTGCGCTCGCCGGCGAAGTACTCGCCGAGCTGCGCGGCGGTGCGCTCGAGCACCGCGTCGGGGACGGCCCCGGGCGTCGGCGACCCGCGGCGCGCGTCGTCGAACCGCAGCGCCGTCAGCGACTCGCCGTCGCTGACGAGCAGCAGCTCGCCGATCGGAGTGGTCAGGGTGACGGCGGTGCGCGTGCTCATGATGGTGAAACGCCGGCGCGCCGCAGAACGTGAGGTGGCGCGACGGTCATTCCGCAGACCACAGCACGTCGATGAAGCGCTGGTCCTCGTCGTAGAGCCAGCACTCGCGCAGCTGACCGTCGAGGACGCGATAGACGAGCACCCTGCGCACGCGCAGCGGCGGATCTCCGAGCTCCTCGATCGCAAGGATCGCGCCGAGCCCGGTGCCCGCGAGCACGTCCTCGATCTCGATCAGCTTGCGGGCCGACCGCACACTCGCCTGACCGAGCGCGGCGAACGCGGCGTCCTTCCCCGTGTGCGTCCCCGCCAGCGGGCTCTCGCCCATGTAGTGGATGACGATGTCGTCGTGGTAGGCGCCGACGATCCCTTCGACGTCAGCGGCCAGCCATGCATCTGCGTAGGCGCGCAGCACGCGCGCCGTCTCGGCGGTGTCGGCCATCGGCCAACCCTACGTCAGCTCAGAGCAGGTGCGCCAGCATGAACGCGACCGCCACGACGATCGCTGCACCCATTGCGTAGAGCGACCAGTCCACACCGGTCTTGTCGTCGACTCCGGGTTCCATGACGCCCTCCTTTTTCACGCTGAGGTCACCCATGATTGTACGCCGGCGCGCAGGCGGAGCCACCGTAATTTTCCCCGCTCACGAGGGATTTCCGTGAAACCGCGCTACGGCGCGGGATCCGACGGCGCCGCGGCGAGCAGCGGGCTGTTCCAGAGCCGCTGGTCCTCGCGGCCCAGGCGCCAGACGCCGATCCCCATGCCGCGCTCGGTCGCGAGCTCGAAGCGGTTCTCGACCGTCGTCGCGTCGGAGTACCAGACAGCGCGCGGCACGTTGCCGGACGCCATGTAGCTGAACGTCATCGCGTCCGTCTTGGTGTCGAGCGTCGGCGTCACCCCGAGGTTTGCGGCCATCGCCGCAGCGTCCTGGTACTCGTAGGCGTCCGCCGGGTGCGACGGCCCGCCGCCGTTGGCCCAGTCCATCGCGTAGAGCTGCGTCCCCATGATGAACTTCGAGGGGTCCGGCATCGTCTTCACGTAGTTGGCGACCTTCGTCACCCAGGTGATGTCGTCCTGGGCGCCCGGCCCCGACGTCGCCCACTTGATTCCCCACGCCATCACGAAGATGTGGTCGGCGACCGCTGACAGCGCCTTGTAGTCGAAGAACGTCGAGCGCGGATGGTTCATCACGTCGGCGATCTTCGCCGAGGCGATCACGGTCAGCCGCTGGCCCTGCGCATGCAGGCGCGCGGCGAGGTCGGCGACGAACGACGAGTACGCGTTGCGGTCCGCGGCGAGGCCCGCCTCGAAGTCGAGCGACGCGCCGTCGGCGCCGCTGTTGCTGACCTGGGTCGCGATCTGGTCGATCCATGAGGCGCGCATCACCGGGTCGTTGAGGATCCGGTTCAGCACCGCTGTGCGCTGGCAGTTGAACCGCGACAGCACCTCGACGCGCCGTGCCTGCGCGTAGCGCGTGATCAGCGGATCGTCCTTGCCGGTCATCACGGCGGACGGCGTGCAGTCGAAGTAGGTCGGGTAGACGGTCCCGATCTGCCGGTAGTGCGCCTTGAAGTCCTCGAAGCTCTGATCGGTGCTCGCCAGCAGGAACGCGTTCAGCCGTCCCTCCGTCGGGTCGGGGGCGGCGGTCCGTGCGACCAGCGGCGCGGACGCCGCCGACGCGGTGCCGAGCGTGTCGATCGCCTGCACGGTGAAGCTGTACTCGCGGCTGGCGTAGAGGTTCGTCGCGCGGGCGGCGTTGGCCGCGACCTGGAACAGCGGTTTGCCGTCGCGCAGCACGCGGTAGCCCGACACGCGCCCGCGCTTGGGCACCGACGGCGTCCACTGCAGGGCGATCGCCGAGTCCGTCGTCTCGGTGACGCGCACGCCGGCCGGCGTCGGCGGCGGCGTGTGGCTCGTCGAGATCCGCACCGCCTCGGACGGCGCCGACAGCACGCCGCGGCGGTCGATCGCCAGCACCGTGAAGCTCGCCGTGCGGTTCGACGACAGCGGCACCGGCACCGACGTCCCGAGCGTCTGCTTGAAGACCTTGCCCTCGCGCAGCACCCGGTAGGCCTTGATCAGCGTGTCGCCCTGCTGCGAGGGCTCCCACGAGATCGTCGTGCTCGCGCCGTCGGTCGCGCCGACCGTGACCATCCGCGGGGCGGACGGCGGGCGGTAGCTGTCGGCGACGACGATCCGCGCACGGCAGCGGGTCGCCTTGCCGCGCGCGTCGACGCCGGCGATCGTCAGCGTGTAGGTGCGCCCGACGCGCACGCGGATGCGCATCATCCGCAGCGTCGTCTGCCCGACGACGAGACCGCCGCGATAGACGCGGTAGGCCGCCGGCTTGCGGCGCCCGTGCTTGGGCTTCGGGGCGCGCTTCGCCGCCGGCTTCCAGCGCAGCACGCCCGACGTGGCACCGGTCGGCCGGTCGAACTTCAGTGCGAGTGGTGTCAGCGTCGAGCAGCGCAGCGGCTTGGCCTTCGGCTTCGCGACGGCCTGCGCGGGCACGGCGAGCGCCGCGGCGAGCGCGAGTGCGGTCAGTGCGCGCGCGATCATGCGCCCGGCTCCTGCTCGCGCTCGGCGCGCTGCTCGGCGGGGTTGTGACGAACCAGCCAGCGATGCAGCATGTCGGTCGTCGTCGCGGTGAACAGCTCGTAGCGCGAGGCCGGGCCGGTCGGCCGCGTGTAGCGCGGGTCGTTCGAGTCGGCCTGCACGAAGACGACGCGGAACTGCGTCGCGAGCAGCTGGTCCAGGAACGGCTCGACGCGCGGGTCGGTCGCGCTCTGCCCGTGATCCCCGAACGGCACGGCGAACGTGTCCGAGTCGAGGCCCTGGTTCTTGAAGTCGTCCTTGACGTCGTAGATGTCCGTCGCGACCCGCTGCGTGTAGGCCGGGAAGGTCTCGATGCCGTCGGTCTTCGTGTAGCGGCGGTTGGCGTAGAACGGCCCGCTGTCGCCGGCCGGATCGGTGACGACCGTGCGGTGCCCGGCGTGGGCGTGCGGCTGGATGTCCCAGCGGCCGGACCGCTGCATCCGGTGCAGCTCGCTCCACGACAGATGGAACGCGTTCCCGGCCTTCACCGGCGCCGTGATCACGTACATGACCGCGGTCATGTCGTGCTGCTCGAGCACGGCGTCCGCGCCGCGATACGAGTCCAGGCGACCGTCGTCGAACGTGATCAGGATCGGCCGCTCCGGGAGCCCCGTGCTGTCGCCCTCACGGAAGCGCAGGTACTGCTTGATCGTGATCGTCTTGTAGCCGGCCAGATCGAGCATCGCCATCTGCCGCGCGAACTCCTCGCGGCTGACCGAGTACTGGTCGTTGTTCTCGTTGATCCCGTGGTAGACGAGCACCGGCACTGCGCCCGTGAACGGTGCGGCCGGTGCGTAGCGCGCGGTCGTCGCCGCGCTGAACGCCACCTGCGGCGCCGCGTATGGCTGCGAGTGGTACTTGCGGTCGAAGCGCGCGTGCGAGTTGACCAGCGACGGGCCCACGAGCAGCAGCGGGACGGCCGACAGCGGCAGCAGCGCGAGCGCACCTACGCCCCCGATCATCGAGCGGATGCGTGCGATCACGACAGGTCGAGTTGGGTCGTCGTCGTCAGCGGCGTCAGCTCAGCCGGCTGCGCCTGCCCCGCGGTCGCCGGGCGCGTCCCCCACGCCGACGTGCGCGCGGTGAGGATCGCGTAGTAGGTCTGCCACAGCAGGAAGACGAGGTAGAAGAAGCAGAAGACGATCCCGTAGACCCAGGTCGACGAGTACGTCTTGCGGCGCACGACGTAGTAGAGGCCGTAGGCGACCGCCATCGCGTAGACGCCGAGCGCGTAGATGACGGGCGCCGGTGCGCCCTC
Source organism: uncultured Actinomycetes bacterium (assembly GCA_963821685.1). Classification (GTDB taxonomy): domain Bacteria; phylum Actinomycetota; class Thermoleophilia; order Solirubrobacterales; family Solirubrobacteraceae; genus F1-60-MAGs163. Next base: position 105,629 of record CAWGEW010000005.1, read on the forward strand.
GATCACCGGCATGAAGATGACGGCGCGCAGCGCGACGATCGGCGCGATCAGCGGCAGCAGCATCCCGACGTAGGCCGACAGCGCGGCGATCGGGTTCTTGCGGTAGATGAACGAGCCGACGATCAGGCTCTCACGCGTCCACGAGCGCTTCCAGCGCACCTGCTGGGTCATGAACTGCTTGAAGTTGTCCGGCACGATCGTGTGCGAGACGGCCTCGGACTCGTAGATCACCTTCCACGTGCGCAGCACGCAATTGGTGAGCGAGCGGTCGTCGCCGAACGTCGACTCGACGCCGAGGAACGTCTGGTTCTCCCACCACTCCAGGTGCGGCATGACGGCGACGCGCCGGTAGGCCGAGAAGCAGCCCGAGCAGCAGGTGACGGCGTTGAACAGCGACTCCGCCGCCTTCACGACCTTGAACGCGACGAAGTAGCGGACGGCCTGCATCTTCGTCAGCCAGGTGTCGTGCACGTTGAGCACGTCGGCGTGCCCGCAGATCGCTCCGACGCGCGGGTCGTGGAAGCCCTGCAGCAGCTTCGACATCGCGTCCGGCTCGACCACGCTGTCGGAGTCGACGAACGCGATGATCTCGGCGTCCGTCGCGCGGATCCCGGCCGCCATCGCGGCGCGCTTGCCGCGGTTGCGGCCGAGGTCGATCACCTGCACGCGCCCGCCGGCCGCGTCGGCCACGCGGGTCATCCGCGCGAGCGTCTCGTCGGTCGAGCCGTCGTTGACCGCGACGATCTCGAGCAGCTCCGGCGGGTAGTCGAGCTGCAGCAGCGAGGTCAGCGACGCCTCGATCGCCTCCTCCTCGTTGAACGCCGGCATGATGATCGCGACGGGCGGACGCAGGCCGTGATCCTTGCTCGGCCGGTACAGCGTCGAGAACACGAACCGCGAGACGATGTAGACGCAGACGACGATCCCGTAGATCCCGAACAGCGGGTCGACCATGACGATGTCCGCGAAGATCGCCTTGAAGGCGACGACCGCGATCAGCAGCACGACCAGGTAGACCGCCGCGCTGACGCGCGCGACATGGTCAAGCAGCCGTGGCTGCCGCTCGGGAACGGGAACGCTCATCGATGTCAGACCGTGTGGCGCTGCGCGCCGGCCCCGACGCGATACGTGCCGTCCAGCAGCAGCGGGCAGTCGTCGAGGAACGCGTAGTCGCTGCCGGCGTGGACGGTGCCGACGACGGCGAGGTCCCAGTCACGCCCGTGCGGAGCGGACTCGTTGTGCAGCGTGCGCTCGCCGAGCTGCAGCGTCGGGATGAGCGGGTCGTGGTAGGCGACGCGGCACCCGGCGCGCTCGAGCGCGGCGAGGATCTCCAGCGAGGGAGACTCGCGCACGTCCTGCACGCCGGGCTTGTATGCCACGCCGACCATCAGCACGCGCTTGCCGCGCGGCTCCCCCAAGAGCTCGGTCGCACGGCGCACGACGCGTGACGGACGATCGGCGATCGCGCCCATCGCCTGCTTGATCAGCGGCGCCGCGCGGCCGGCGGTGCTGAGCGGATCGAGCAGGTAGTGCGGATCGCAGGGAATGCAGTGGCCGCCGACCCCGGCGCCCGGGTAGAAGGCCATGAAGCCGTAGGGCTTGGTCGCTGCGGCCTCGGTCACCTCGATCGGGTCGAGGCCGTAGTGCGCCGCCGCGTCGGCCATCTCGTAGGCGAACGCGATGTTGACCGCGCGGAACGTGTTCTCGTAGAGCTTCGTCGAGCTCCGCGGCCTCCATGCTCGTGACGCGATGCACGCGGCGCGTGAGGCGGCCGAGCACGTCGGCGGCGCTCTCGGTGCACGCCGTGGTGGCGCCGCCGATGACGCGCGGCGTGTCCTCCTGCGTGTGCGTGACGTTGCCCGGGTCGATCCGCTCGGGGCTGAACGCGACGTGGATGTCCTCGCCGACGGTGAAGCCGCGCTCGGCCAGCGGGCCTGCGAGCAGATCGGCGGTCGTGCCGACGTAGCTCGTCGACGTCAGGATCAGCGTCTGGCCGGCGCGCGCATGCTTGACGGCCGTCTCGCACGCCCCGCGCAGCGCGCGCAGGTCGGGGCTGTGGTCCTCGTGCACCGGCGTGGGGACGCAGATCAGCACGACGTCGGCGAGCACGAGCGCGCGGGCGTTGTCGGTCATCCGCAGCGAGCCCGCCTCGAGCGCGTCGCGCAGGCGCTCGTGGTCACGCTCGACGAGGTCGACCGTGCCGGCGCGAATGCGGCGCAGGCGCACGCGGCTCGTGTCGATCCCGATGACGGGCAGGCCGGCGGTCGCGGCGGCGAGTGCGGTCGGCAGGCCGACGTAGCCGAGGCCGAGGATCGCGAGCCGCGGCTCGCTGGTCGGTCGTGGGCTGCTGCTGCTCGCCCGGCCGCGGAGTGCGAGTTCGAGCAGGTGCGGGCGGCGTCTTGGCGGGGGCCGCGTCGTGGGTGAGGACGTCCGGTGTCATGGTCACCTGGCAGTTCGTGATGGACCTGTGCCGGACCGACCGTCCGGCGCTGGGGGGTGGTGAAGAGCGGCGGTTGCGCCATGCCACTCGTACGGCGCGGCCACAGTCGGCGTTCGTCCGTGATTTCCCACGGGGTCGCGACCGTTTGTTCACGTTCGCGGCGGGATTCGCTGCACTGCGACGAGGTGTCGCATCGGTCATTCGTCTGACCGTGTCCGATCCGCGAAATCCCCCATCAACACTGGCGAATCATCGGGTCACCGGCAGGCCCGCGGAGGCCGCCGCTGGGCGCTGCGGCGAGTGGTGGGGTCAGCCGGCGGGCGGGTCTGCGTACGCGTCGTGGCCGAGCTGGGCGAGCCAGGTGCGGAACACCCGGTGCACGTGCTCGGCGCCGACGAGCGGCTCATCGGGCAACGCGAACTCGACCGGCGCGACGAGGAACGGGTGCGACTGCTCGCCGCCCATGCCGCCGTGCGAGCCGACGAGCTCCTCGAACGCGGCGACCTCATCGGTCTCCGCCCAGTACGTCGAGTTCATGACGATGTCCGGGCAGGTGCTGAAGCGATCGGTCCTGCGCACGTGGTCGGCGGCGTTGGGGCCGAACGCCGCGAGCGGGTCCTCCCCGTCGATCACGCCCTCGTCGAGCCAGTTCGCGCCGTGCGCACCGACGACGACGGCGCCGCGCGCCTCGGAGCGCATCAACACGAACGCGATGCCCGGATGCGTGCGCAGCCCGTGCAGCAGCGCCGGGTGCAGCTCCTCGAGGCGCTCGATCGTGACGCGGCCCGGCTCACGCGGGAACGTCACGTGGCCGAGGTTGCCGGACGCCATCACGACGATCTCGGGCGGCTCGTCCTCGGCCTTGCGCGCGAGCTTGTCCTCGTCGCGGCGCCGTTCGCTCAGCGCGACCTCGCCCTCGGAGTCGGTCCGCGAGCGGGTCAGCGCGTTGACGGTGCGACCGGCCGTGCCCTTGCGTGTCGCGAGCCCTGCGAGCTCGGCCTCGAGGAAGTCGGCGCTCGTGTCGGCGGCCTCGGTCAGCGCGAGCGTCGAGCCCGGCTCGCAGAGCCGCACCACGAGCTGCTCGAGCGACTCGTCGTAGCGCTGCAGGAACGTCGCGCCCTGCGACTGGCCATGGTCGGCGAGGACGATGAACTTGTACGGGCCGCGGCGCCCCGGCTGCGGCACGCGTGATCCGCCCGAGCTGGCGGTCGACCTTGCGCAGCACCGCCATCGTGTCCTGGCGCTCGACGCCGGAGTGGTGCGCGACCTCGTCGTAGGCGAGGAACGTCGTGTACGCGACCGGCCGGCCCGCGTAGAGGTCGGAGATGACGGCGGCGACCTGCAGGTCGAGCTGGATCACCGTCGCCCACGCGCGCGCGAGCGCGTAGAACCAGCTGCGGTGGATGCGCGGCTGGACGTCGCGGCGCACCTGCTGGGTCGCGTAGCGGCGCTCGAGGAAGATCTCGACGAAGATCCCGAAGAAGGTGTGCAGCACGGCGTACGGGCGCGCGAAGTACCCGTAGTAGTCCTGGCCGAAGCGGCCGGTCCGCTCGCGGTCGCGAACGGTGCTCATCGTCAGCAGCGAGTGCGGCGCATCGCCGGAGAGGATGTTCGCGCGGCTCGCGCCGTCCTCGTAGAGCAGCCCGCGACCGTTCGACACACGTCGCTCCAGCTCGGCGGCGTCCTTGACGTGGTTGGTGACGATCGCGCGCTGGGTGTCCTTCTCCCACCAGCGGAACGCGGGCATGTTGTCGTTGTTGCCGTGCAGCAGCCCGGCCTGGCAGGCGCCGGTCTGGGAGGACCAGTCGGTCTCCCAGCTCACCAGCTCGTGCGTCCCGGCGCGCAGCCACGAGGCGACCGTCGGCATGTCGCCGTCGCGGATCGCGCGCTGGACGACCGCGTGGGCGAGCCCGTCGATCTCGAGGAAGAACAGTCCCGGCACGTCGGTCGGCTCGACGCCGGCGGCACGCCGCGCCTGCCGGCCGACGACGTTGCGCTGCCACGGCGCGTCGTCGTCGATCGAGAGGATGCCCATCAGCGTCGTCGTGACGAGGCTGAGGATCAGCGCGGTGAAGAACGCGCCCCAGAAGCCGTTGATCGTGATCCCGTTGTCGAGCTGGCCGGCGAGCAGCACGATCCCGGCGTTGAGGATCAACACGCCGATGCCGAACGTCAGCACCGTGAACGGCAGCGCGAAGCGGATCAGCAGCGGCCAGATGATCGCGTTCAGCAGTGCGATCACGATCGCCGCGCCGATCACGCCGTCAGGCCCGTCGGTGATCGAGACGCCGGGAAGGATCCAGGCCGAGAGGAACAGCGCGGCGATCGTGGAGACGAGCGTCAGCAGGCCGCGACCGAACATGCCACGGCCACGCGCCTCCTTCAGCTCGGCGTTGTCTGTCGTACGGGCGGGGACGGGCACGCGCGCCATTCTGCCCGAGACGACGAGTGCAGGTGCGTACCCTTGCGCGTCGATGACGCGCTTCCCGTACCCGGCGCACCCGCTGACGCCCTACGCGCCGATGATCGTCACGGCGGCGCTCACCGGAATCGCTCCGACGCGAGCGCGCGTTCCGCACGTTCCGCTGAGTGCCGAGGAGATCGTCGCCGACGCCGAGCGCTGCTTCGCGGCCGGCGCCGCCGTCGTCCACGTGCACGTCCGCGACGCGGACGAGCGGCCTGCGTGGCGCCGCGCCGCCTACGCCGAGGTGATCGGGGAGATCCGCCGCCGGTGCCCCGCCATCGTCGTCTGCGCGACGACGAGCGGGCGGGCCGGCGGCAGCGTCGAGGAGCGCGCCGACGTGCTCGGCCTCGGCGGGGCCGAGCGGCCCGACCTCGCGAGCCTGACGCTCGGGTCGCTGAACTTCGCGGCCGCCGCGAGCGTCAACGAGATCGCGACGGTCGAGGAGCTCGCGCGCCGGATGGCCGAGCACGGCGTCGTGCCGGAGCTTGAGATCTTCGACGTCGGCATGGCCCATCTCGCACATCGCCTCGAGCGCGACGGCCTGCTCCCCGCCGGATGCCCGGCGAACCTGCTGCTCGGCTTCCCGAACAGCGCTCCGGCGGATGCGCGGTCGCTGGTCGCGCTGATCGAAGGGCTTCCGGCAGCCGTCGGAAGCTGGGCGGCGGCCGGCTACGGCGCCTACCAGCAGCCGGCGGGTGCGCTGGCCGCCGCGATGGGCGGCAATGTCCGCACCGGCCTCGAGGACAACCCGTACCTCGACCATGTCGCACGCACGCCGGCCACCAATTCCGGGCTCGTCGCGCGAGCCGTCGCCCAGGCGCATGCCGCCGGGCGCGCGGTCGCAACCGCGGCCCAGGCGCGCGAGCTGCTGCGCCTGGCTCCGGCCCGCCCGGCGCTGGCGGCGGCGGCTCCGTGACGCGCGGCCCGCTTCACGTCGCGGGAACCGGGACGTTCGCGGCCGAGGTGATCGAGTTCGCGACCGCTGCGGGCTACGGCGTCGTGGCGCTCGTCGAGCCGATCGACCCAGCACGGATCGGGACGGAGGCCTACGGGTTGCGTGTGCTCTCGCCTGACGCGCCGCCCGCGCCGGGGGCTGCGATCACGATCGGCATCGGCGCCGACCGCGCCCGCGTCGGCGCGGTCCTGGCAGCGGCGGGTTGGAGCGCTGCGACCGTGATCCATCCCTCGGCGGTCATCAGCCCGAGCGCGCGGATCGGTGACGGCGTCGTGATCGGCCCACTCGTGGTCGTCGGTGCCGAGACGACGGTGCACGACCATGCGCTCCTGGGCCGCGGAGCGCTCGTCGGGCATCACGCCGACATCGGTGAGGGCGCGGTGCTGAACCCCGGCGCCAACGTCGCGGGGCTCGTGACGCTGGGCCGCAGCGCCCGCGTCGGCATGGGCGCCGCGATCGCCGATCGCCGGACGATCGGCGAGAACGCGGTGATCGCCGCCGGCGCCGTCGTCGTGCGCGACGTTCCCGCGGACACGCGGGTTCAGGGGGTCCCCGCGCGACCCTACGGGCAGGCGGCGTCGTGACGCGGCGGCTCCGCGCACGTCTGGCTCACGCGCTCGACCGCCGCTTCGGGGCGATCGACGACCGCGTCGCCGAGCTGCAGACGGCGGTCCAGGAGAGCCGCACCGAACTGGCCGACGTGCGCTATGAGATCGCGGAGCTGCACCGGGCCGTCGCCGACATCGGGCCTGCGATCAACCGGGTCCATGCCGATGTCTTCGAGACCTCCGGTGCACTTGCGCGGCTGCACGCGCGCGTCGACGACCAGGTCGTGGAGCTGCTGCGATCGCTCGTCGTCGACGATGCGGGGAACCGCCGGCTGCTCGAGGCGCTGCGCGCAGATCCGGCCTACGAGCGCCCGTTCGTCGATCCCGATCCGCTCGTCTCGATCTGCGTGGCGACGCGCGCGGACCGCGCCGCGCTGTTGCTCGAGCGCGCGCTCCCGTCGGCGCTCGCCCAGACGTACGAGCACCTCGAGGTCGTGATCGTCGGCGACGGGTTCGACCCGCTCACCGACCCCGACCTCGCGGCCCTCGATGATCCACGGATCAGATTCGGCGACGTGACGCATCGGATCGAGAACAGCGATCCCGGCCGGCGTTGGCTGGCCGGCGCGACGCTGCCGCGCCAGGAGTCGCACCGGCTTGCCCGCGGGCTCTGGATCACCGACCTCGACGACGATGACGCCCTGCGCCCCGACGCCGTCCAGGGCCTGCTGGACCACGCGCGCAGCACGCGGGCCGAAGTGACCAACGGCCTGATCGCGCGACACGATCCGGACGGGAGCGAGCCCGAGCTGATCGCCGGATTCCCGCCGTCGCTGATTCCCGGCTGGAGCGGGCTTCGCGACGACTGGAGCGGCCGCGGGTGCACCGCGGCGCTCTGGCATCGCGGTCTGCAGTTCTTCGTCCGGCAGCACGTCGCGGCGGTCCTCGACGTTCCCGGCGACCTGTTCCTGGCGATCCGCATGGCGCGTGTCGGCGTGCGCTTCGGGCTGCTCGAGCAGCCGGTCTACGACTACTACCCCGGGCTGCTGTGGGATCCCGTCCGGGCCGCGCCGCCGCCGGCCTGAGGGCCGTCAGGACCGCGACGCAAGCGTCTCGCGCAGCCCGTCGACGGCGCGGTCGCCGATGCGGTTGAAGACGAGTCTCAGAACCGGGTCGGCGAGCCGCAGCGGGCCTTTCAGCTTCAGGTCCGCGTCGTAGGTCAGGCGCGAGCCGCCGCCGGCGGCCGGCTCGAAGGTCATCGTGTCGAGCGAGATCACGGTCGTGTTCTCCCCGAGCAGGGTGATCGAGCGCGGCGCGTCGATCGCTGTGACCTCGTAGGTCAGCGGCGTCTTGCGGCCCATGAAGTCCGCCACGATCCGGAAGCGGCTGCCGACGGCGACCGGCCCGTCGTCCAGGCGCTCGGCCTGTGCGACTCCCGGGTCCCATTCCTGCGTCGTCGAGAAGTCGCTGAGGTACGCGAAGAGGTCGGCTTGCGACTTCGGCGTGTCAACGGTGGCGAGGTAGTGGGCCATGGTCAGTCTGCTCCTTGGTGCGGGGTCCCGGTCGCGGCGAGGCCGCTGAGCCGCTCGCATGCGGCCCACAGCGCGGTGCGGTCCGCCGCGCTCTCGCGCGTCCACGGAACGCGGTGCGTCGGGCGCACGCGGCGGTCGTGCCAGAAGTGGCCGGAGCTGCGCGCGGGCTCGTCGGCGGCACCGAGCCAGACGATCGTGTCGGCGCCCTGCTCGGGGCTGCGCAGCAGCGGCTTCGTCAGCGAGTGGAAGCGCGGGAGCGAGGACTCGACGCCCGGCGTGTCGGCCCAGCCGGGATGCATCGAGTGCACGACGACGCCGGTCCCGGCGAGCCGCTGCGCCTCCATCTCCGTGAGGATCACCTGCGCGCGCTTCGTGCGCGCGTAGACCGCCGGCCCGTCGAACTCGCCGTGCTCGGACTGCAGGTCGGTGACGTCGATCCGGCGCGAGTACATCCCGCCGGAGGAGACGTTGATGATCCTCGCGGGCGTGCTCTGACGCAGCAGCGGGAGCAGCAACTGGGTCAGCAGGAACGGGCCGAGCACGTTCGTCGCGAAGGTCAGCTCGATGCCGTCCGGCGACAGCGTGCGCGTGCCCGGCAGGACGCCCGCGTTGTTGACGAGCACGTCGAGGCGCGGCTCCGCCGCAACGAACTCGCCCGCGAACTGCCGCACGGCGCCGAGGTCGCTGACGTCGCAGAGCTGAACGTGCACGTCGTCGTTGCCGGTCGCCTGCGCCACCGCGGCGCGCGCCCGCTCGCCGCGCCCCGCGTCGCGGGCGAGCATCTGCACGGTCGCGCCGAGCCGCGCGAAGCCCTCGGCGGCCGCGAACCCGAGGCCGGCGGTCGCCCCCGTGACGAGGACGACCTTCCCGTCCATCCGCGGCAGGTCCGCGTCCCACGCGTGCCGGCGGACGCGGTATCCGACGCTCGTGTATCCGGGCGCGACCGTGACGTCGAGCAGCTTGTCGATCAGTGAGCTGAAGATGTTCCGTATACGTTGCGGGCGGTCGCCCGGGTCAAGCGCGCATCTCGTAGGCGCCCGCCAGCCCGGTGACCTGGGCGAACACGCGCGCGAAGCGCTCCTGGTCGACGACCGGGCCGCGCACCTGCGCGATCGCCCATGCCTGCTGCTCCGGCGTCGCGCTCGGCTTCCCGTGCAGGTCGGTGACGAAGCCCGAGAAGTCACGCACCATGACGTCGAAGATGTGGTCGATCACGTCGCGGTCCTGGCCGGTCAGCTCGGCCTGCTCGAGGATCAGCTGCCCGTAGACGACGAGCGTGAAGAGCTCGCCGAGGGTGAGCATGAAGCCCAGGTCGCGCTGCTGGTCCTCGTCCGGCGGGGCGCTCTGCAGCAGCGCCGGCAGGCTCGCCGCCTGCTCGGTGAAGCGGGCGACGTTCGGCAGGTCCGACCAGCGCTCGTAGACGGTGCGCCAGTCGTGGAAGCGGATCTTCGACAGCCCGCGCGCGGGACCCTGGGCGAACAGGAACGGATCGTCGACGGGCTCGCGGCGCTGGGGCACCGGCGCCAGCTCCTCGGGCGCGAAGAAGTACGCGGCCATGAACTTCAGGACGAGCGCCATGTTCACGTGCACGGTGCCCTCGAGCTTCGGCAGCGCGCGGATGTCGGTCGCGGCCATCTCGAAGTACGTGTCCTGCTCGAAGCCGCGCGCGGCGATCACGTCCCACAGCAGGTCGATGACGCGCTCGCCCTCGGTCGTCACCTTCATCTTCGTGATCGGGTTGTAGAGCAGGTAGCGCCGGTCCTCGGCGGTCGCCGAGCGGAAGTAGTCGATCGAGCGCTCGCCGAACAGCTTCATCGCGAGCAGGCGCGCGTAGGCGTCGGTGAGCATCTGCTGCACGTGCGGGAAGTCGGTCACCTTGCGGCCGTAGAGGACGCGTGCGTGCGCGTGCGTGATCGCCTCGTAGAACGCGTGCTCGCAGATGCCGATCGACGCGAACCCGAGGTTGAACTTGCCGACGTTGACGGTGTTCAGCGCGGCGTGGAATGCCTCCTTGCCGGTGTGCAGGACGTCGTCGGCGCTGACCGGGTGATCGTGCAACTCGAATGCGCTGACGAACATCTGCGAGTTGACGACGTTCTTGACGAGCTCGTACGTCGGCGCCTGGCTGTCGACGGCGAAGAAGACGTAGCCCTCGGGCCCTTCGACGTCGTCGCGGCGGCCGAACACCGAGACCATGCCCGCGAGGTTGCCGTTGCCGATGTAGTACTTGCCGCCGTTTGCGCGAAAGCCGCCCTCGCCGTCGGGCGTGAGGATCATGTCGGTCGAGTAGATGTCGGCGCCGTGCGCCTGCTCGGACAGGCCGAAGGCGAAGATCGCGCCGTCATCGAGCAGGCCGGCGGCGCGGGCGCGCGGGGCCGGGTTCGCGCTCTGCCAGATCGGCCCGAGGCCGAGGATCGTGACCTGCCACATGTACCAGTAGGCGAGCCCGTAGAACGCGGTGATCTCGTTGAACGCGCAGATCCGCGCGGTGTCCCAGCGCTTGTCGGCCTCACCCCCGCCCTCCGTCGCCGGCGTCAGCAGCGTCGCGAAGATCCGCTCGCGCGCGATGAAGTCGACGAAGTCGGCGTACCAGGTGCGCTCGTGGTGGTCCTGCTTGAGCGTGACCTTGCCGCGCTCCTCGAACCACTCGATCGTCGCGAGCAGGACGCGGCGCGTCTCCTCGTCGAAACCGGAGGCGTCGAACGTGCGCGGGTTGAAGAGGGCGGTCGGCGCGGTGGATCCCGCGACTGACGAGCCGGTGAGGGCGGGCGTCTGGGTCATAGGCGCGCAGCCTACGCCAGAGTCAGAGGGCCTTGACGGCGAGGTAGACGAGGAACCCGGCGCCGAGCAGCCGCCGCAGCCAGTTCGTGCCGCGCGCGAGCTCGAGCGCGGCCCAGACGGCGAGCGCCAGACCGGAGACCGTGCGCGCCACGTCATGGAGGGTCCCGCTCGACAGCCGGCCGACGACCGCCGCCGCGAGCGCCACCAGCAACGGGGCGTTCGGGAACTGCACGACCGGGAAGCGCGCGGGCCAGCCGTGCTGGGCGCGGCGCCAGAGCGCGCGCAGATCCGTGCGGTCCACGCGCTGATCCTCGCATCCGCACGCCCTCCGTCATTCGGCTCACAGGCTTGCCGGCCCAGGTACCGTCCCGACGATGTCCCGCCTGCTCGTCGCCGTCGTCGCCGCATTCGCGCTCGTCCTGCCGGCAGCAGCCGGCGCGGCGACCTGGGACACGACCGCGCTGGACCTCTCGCCCGCGTACACCGGCAGCGTGAACGCCGTTGGCGTCGCGCCGACCGATGACGGCGCCGTCTGGGTCGCGTGGGCGGTCGACCCGAGCGGCGCCGGCGGGAACGTCAGCGTGTTCGCGCGGCGCGTCAGCGCGGACGGCGTGCCGGGACAGATCCGCACGTTGACGACCGGTGGCGCTCCGACGAACTCGGCATCGGTGTCGCTGGTCGCGGTCCCGGGCGGGGACGTCCGGGTCTCCTACCTCGGGGCGGCCTCGAAGGTCCTCGCCGTTCGCCGGCTGACGCCGACTGCGACAGGCCCCGAGAGCGTGCTCTACGACGCCGCGACCACCGACGATGGGGACATCGGGCAGAACGAGCAGGTCTTGGCCCAGCGGTTGCTTCCGGCGCCGGGGGGCGCGACGTGGGCGCTGTTCGAGCGCTACAACGGCCCCTTCAGCACCAGCCCCGTCGCCGAGGCGCGCCAGATCTCGGCAGGCGACACAGTTGGCCCGCTGGCCCGCCCATCCGGCGCATACGAGATCTACGAGTCGGCGGGAGCCGTCGACGGATCCGGCCGGCTGATCGTCGCGATGGTCACGGCCACCCAGGCGCATGTCATGGCGAACTCGGTCGCGCCGAACGGATCCGTCGGGACACTGGCCGACGTCCTGCCCGTGTCAGGCCCGGGCACGGGGGCCCAGTCACCCGCGATCGGGATCGATGCCGCAGGCATCGCGACCGTCGGCTGGCACCTCTTCTCGCCGGGCTCGAACATCGCCGAGGTCGGCCGGCTCGACACGACGACGACGCCGATGACGACTGGTGGAGCCCCGGTCACGCCGCTGGACGAGGGCCTTGCCGCGGGGTTCGTGCAGTACGGGCCGCTGCTCGCCGTCGATCCCGGCGGCTCGGCGATCGCGGCCTGGACCGAGACCGACTCGAACACGACGTCCAACGACGTGATCGCCCGCGGGCTCGCCGCTGGGTCGCTCTCGGCACCGGGCGCGATCGGCCCGCGCAGGCAGCTCGACGGACCGCCGCCTGAAGGCGGCAGTCCCGCAGCGGCATTGCCCGGACCGAACGGCATCTCGACCGTCTTCTCGTACGCGTTCTCCGGAAGCGTCGCGACCTGCACCGCCGCCCGGCTGACGACCGCCGGCGGGCTCGCCGGGATCGACACACTGCCGAGCGGGTGCCGCGTTCCGACCGCGCCGGCCAGTGCGAGCAACGGCCTCGCCGCCACGTGGGCGACGAACTCCCCGTACGTCGTGCAGCTCGCGCGCCTCGTCGACGCCGCGCCGTCGTGCAGTGACGGCGCGCCGGTCAGCGTTGAGGTCGGGACGACCACGACGCTGTCGCTCACGTGCAGCGGCTGGCGCGCGCAGCGAGCGATCGCCGGCGCGCCCGCGCGCGGCACGCTCGGCGCGATCGATCAGGCCGCCGGCACCGTCACCTACACAGCGGGCGGCACGCCCGGCGCCGACAGCCTGACGTTCCGCGCGAGCAACGCCGCCGGCGACAGCGCCACGCGGACGGTGCCGATCACCGTGCAGGCCGCGCCGGTGACGCCCGCTCCCGCCGGCGGCGGCACGCCCCCACCGGCCGCGACCCCGGATCGCACGAGCCCGGTCGTCAGCACGCTGCGCGTCGCGCCGTCAAAGCTGAAGCTCACCCGCCTGCGCGCGCCGACCGCGACCTGGAAGCTGTCGGAGGCTGCGACCGTCACCGTCACGGTCGAGCGGCTGCGGCAGGGCCGCCGCGTCCGCGGGCGCTGCCTGCCGGCGAAGAAGAAGGCGCCGAAGCGGACTGCGTGCACGAAGGCCACGCAGGTCTCGCAGCTGACGCGCGCGGTCCCGGCCGGCGCGGCACGCCTGACGATCGCGGTGCGCAGCGGCAAGCGGACGCTGCCCGCGGGCTCCTACCGCGTGACCGTCAAGGCGGTGGACCCCGCCGGCAACAGGTCCACGCCGGCGACGGCGCGCTTCACGATCGCTTTTTAGCCTTTGGCGTCTTGACGAGCGTGAACTTCGCGGTCCGCGCTACCGACCGGTTGCCCGCCACGTCGGTCGCGACCGCGCTGAGCAGGTACTCGCCCGGCTTCAGCACGATCTTCTTCGACAGCCGGCCCGCAAACGCGACACGGTTGGCGCCTGCGCGCCCGGCGACGCTCGCCGAGCCCTTGACCGCCACCGTGCGCGTGCAGCGCTTCGCCTTGCGGCGCTTCTTCGTCGGCGCGACGCAGCGCTTGCCCGAGCGGCGGCCGGCGAGCTTGCGCCCGACCGTCAGCCGCACCGTCGCCGCTTCGCTGAGCGTGAACCGGACAGTGGTGCCGACCGGAACCTTCGGCTTCTTCGCTGCCGCCTTGACGAGGCCCTTGCCGAGCCGGAAGCGGCGGCCGATGCTGAGCTTCGAGATCACCGGCCTGGTCGTGTCGCGCCCGGAGATCGGCACCGCGACCGAGGTGTCGATGTAGCTGCCGAACAGCGCCAGGCCCTCGCGGACACTCCCGCCCGCGACCTCGAAGCTGCCGTGGGCGATGGCGACCCCGGGTGCGGTCGCCAGGCCGAAGACCGGCCCGACACCGCCGGGGTTCCAGCCGGCCGCCGCGCCCGAGTCGGCTGCGAGCGAGCCCAGCAGCTCACGGCCCTGACCCTCGAGCGTCGCCGGCGCGCCGCTGAACAGCACGTTCTGGCGATCGGCGGTGAGCGCGAGATTGCGCGCCGGAACCTGCTCGCCCGGTGACGCCGGCAGGCCGGTGATCGATCCCGGCCCCCACGCCTGTGCGGCGCCCGTCGCGGGATCGACGCTCGCGACGCCGCGACGTGCGACCTCGCCGGCATCCGAGCAGTCGGCGTCGGCCGGCATCGCCGTCTGCAGGCAGGTGAAGTTCCCGGCCAGCAGGACGTGTCCGCGCTCGAGGTCGGGCACGACCGTGTCGACGGCGCTCGACGCCGGCGAGCCGAGCCCGACGCTGGCGCCCGGGTTCCACGGCAGCAGCGTTCCGGTGACCGCGTCGAACGCCGCGGCGTGCAGGCGCACCTGCTCCTCGGAGTCGTTGCCGCAGATGTCGTCGATTCCGCCGATGCAGCTGAAGTGCCCGACCGCGTAGATCGCGTCGTCGGCGAACGCGATGTCGTTGGCGTCGTCGGTCAGCCGCGGTGCCCAGGGCAACAGCGTGCCGGCCGCGGTGAACGCCGCCAGGCGACCGGGGCGCTGAACGTCGGTCGCATCGGCGCAGTCGCCATCGGTGTCGGCGAGGCATGCCATGCCCGCGCCGTAGATCGTGCCGCCCGGCGCGACGGTCAGCTCGGTAGGGCCCTTCGTCGGGGCGCGGGGTGAAGCCGGGGTCGACGATGCCGCTCGCGGCGTCGATCGCGAAGAACGTGCCGATGTTCGTCTCCGCCGCATCGGTGCAATCGCCGTCGCCGTCGTAGCCGCGGCAGTAGTTCGTCGACCCGCCGGCGTAGACGGTGCGCCCGTCCGGTGAGACGGCGACCGTGTCGACGCTGCTCTTGTCGACCTCCTGCCCGGCCATCGGATCCCACGGGAGCAGCTGCCCGCTGTGCAGGTCGACCGCGGCCAGGCCGGCCCGCGGGGTGGCGGCGGCGACGCGCATGTCGCCTGCGATCGCGATCGGGCCCGTGCCGACACGGGCCATGTCGTTCGGCCCCCCGCCGAATGACGGGTTCCAGGGGAGCGTCGCGCCGCTCACCGGATCGAACGCGGCGGCGTTACGGCGAACCGTCTCGCCGGGGTCATCGCAGCGCGGCAGCGCGTCGGCCTGCGTGCACTGGAAGTAGCCGCTGACGTAGACGCCGTCGGCCGCCGGCAGGATCGCGTAGACGGACGACTCGCTGCCGAGCTTCGGGTTCCAGGCGTCCGGCGCCCCGGCCAGGGACGTCGCCGCCAGGCCGTCGCGGACGACCTCGGCGGCGGGTTCGCCGACGCCACCGCAGGCCAGGTCGCCGTCGCTCTTCAGGCACTTGATCGTGCCGCCGAGATAGATCCGGCTGGGTGTCGCGGCGAGCACCAGGACGGTGCCGGTCGTGTCCGGGGCATAGGCCTGGAGCGCTTCACCGGCGCCCGGGAGCGCGAACGCCGCAACGTTGCGGCGCACAGCCTCCGTCGCGTCGGTGCAGTCGGCGTCCGCGGTCATGGCGGACGCAGCGCAGTCGAAGGTCCCGCCGACGATCACCTGGCTCGCCGTGACCGCCAGCGCGTAGACGGTGCCCGCGCTGGGGATGCTCGGGCGGTAGACGTCCGGGCTCCAGGTCGCGTCCAGCACGCCGGCCGTGGAATAGGCGGCGAGTCCGCGGCGCGCAACCTCCCCCACCGGCTCGCTGCCACCGCCGCAGGTGACGTCGCCGTCGCCGCCGGAACAGGTGAACGCGCCACCGGCGATGAGCCGTGTGGCCGTCGTCGCGAGCGCCTCGACGCGGCCGTTCAGCCCGGTGTCCCCGAAGAACGCCTGGTCGAGTGCGCCGGTCGCGGGGCTGACCGCGGTGAGGTCGTGCTGGCTGACCTCGCCGGCGGGCTCGGTGATGCCGCCGCAGGTGTTGTCCCCGTCGCCGCCGAGGCACGTGAAGCGCCCGCCCGCGACCAGCCGTGCGGGACTGCCGAACAGCGCGAGCGCGAGCACCTCGTCGTTGAATTTCGGTGCCGTGAACGCGGCGTCCAGCGACCCGTCGGCCAGCAGGTGCGCGAGATTCCCGGGCACGCGCTGCGCGCCGATCTGGCTCCACTCGCCGCCGATGAACCAGCCGCCCGATCCGTCGGGCAGGATCGCGTTGACGTGACCGGCGACCGGGGGCAGCCCGGGAAGCCGCGCGCCGGACGCCGCGTCGCTCAGCATCAGCCCGCCGACGTTGTCGCCCGCGCTCGTGAAATTGCCGGCCAGAAACGCCGTCGACCCGCTGGTCGCGACGTCGGCGACCTCGCCGTCGAACCCGACCGAGGGCGAGACGGCGTTCGGCGGATCCACCGCCGACGCCGGCGCAGCCGCGGCGAGCGCGAGCACGACGACCGCCAGCAGCACAGACAGAGTCCGGGGCATGCGGCGAACCCTCTCAGACGACACAGCCGGTACCGCTCCGAGTGGTCTCAGAGCCCGACGGCGAAGCGCGCATACGACGCGCGTGCGAGCCGGCCGAAGCGGTGCTCGTGACCGGCGTCGTCGAACGCGATGCCGCCGTGGCGCTCCAGCAGGCGCGCGGCCTGCGGCGGGCCGGACAGCATCGCGGCCATCGCCAGCGCCTCTGCGCGGACGGCGGTCGGGGCGAGCGCGGTGACGGCGATCAGCCCGGTCAGGATCGGCCGGCCGATCGACGGGTCGATCAGGTGGTGGGCGATCTCGCCGGTCGGCCCGCGCCAGATCCGCGCGCGCAGCCCGGACGTCGCGACGGCGCCGCTCGCCGACCGCGAGCGCGTCGACGCGACTCGCCGGTGAACGGATGCTCGATCTCGACGCGTGCGGCGTCGAGCGCCCGTCGCCGCCGACGCGCACGTCGCCGCCGCAGTCGACCATCCAGTAGGCGTAGCCGCCGAGCAGGTCGGCCGCGAGGTCGGCGGCGTGGCCCTTGCCGGTGCCGCCGGTGTCGAGCCGCAGGCCGAGCGGGCGCGTGATCGTGCCGGCGTGCATCGTCGACGGAGATGAAGCGCCAGCGCGCGCGCGGATCGGGGTGCGCGACGCGGCGGGACGGCGTCGCCTCGCGCAGCGCGCGCCGCAGGTCCAGCCGCCGCGCGGGCTTGAACGACACGCGGTAGCCCGCGGCCTCGACGCCGTCGAGCAGCGCCGGGTCGACGAGCCCGCCGGACAGCTCGGCGGCCTCGAGCGCCGCGTGGACGGCCGAGCGCAGCAGCCCGGACGCGGGCACGGTCTCGCGCGGGTCGGCGTTGAGCCGGCTGAGCTCGGAGTCGGGGCGAAAGCGCGACAGCGCCGCGTCGTACTGGCGCAGCAGCGCCTCGACCGCGTCCGCCGCGCGCGAGGGCTCGGCGACGTCATCGGCCGATCGGCGGGCCGACGACGATGCGCACGTCGCTGCCCATCAGGGTCAGGCGACGGTCGACGGGCAGGTGGTGCGTGGTTGCGGTCTTCAGCATCGCGTTCCACCTGGCAGCGTGACGTGCATCGGACGTCTCTGGACGGCTGACGGACAGACGTTCCAGCGCGCGCGCCGCTCGGCGCGCGTCGTCGACCGCTCGCCGCAATTTGCGGGCTTCGGCGTTCAGCGAATGTCGACCGGCGTGCCGGGCCGCAGGCGCCGGCGAGCCACGCGACGAGCGTGCTGGGCATGCGCACGCAGCCGTGCGAGCGCGCGCGTGCCGAGCGGGTCGAGCAGCAGGCCGCCGGCGCGTCCGTGCAGCGCGATCCGGCCCGGCCCGCCGTCGTAGGAGTGCAGCACGCTGCGAGTACGCCGTGAGGTGCAGCGCCCACGGGCCGATCACGGCTCCGCGCGGCTGCGGCACGCGCTCGTAGATCGCGAAGTGCCCGCGCGGCGTCGGCGTCGCCGGCGCGCCGACGACGACCGTCGAGGAGCGCACGACGCGGCCGGCGTGCAGGACGCGCAGCCGGCGCGTGGCGCGGCTGATCCGCACGCGCCACTGCGTGCGCGCGAGCTGCACGCCGTCGCGATCGATCCAGGCGCTCGAGCCGTTCGGCCGCGTCGGCAGCGCGACGCGCAGCCACAGCGTGCCGCTCGGCGGACGTGCGCGAGCCGAGCACCAGCAGGCCGACCGGGCCGCCGGCCCAGGCCGCGGTCGTGCGCAGCCGCACGCGCACGCGGTGAGTGACCGCTGGCGCTGCGCGTGGGCGAGCGTCGGCCGGACGATGCGGGCGATCAGCGACGAGCGCTGCGTCGGCGCGAGCGGATCGCGCTGCGCCGCGGCGGCCGTCGCCGGCGCCGCGAGCGTCAGGGCCAGCGCGCCGGCGCCGGCCGCGCGCAGCGCCGGCGCTCAACCGGTGACTCCGCCGAGGACGCCGGGCGAGGTTGCGGCCGCCGCGCACCGTCACGCTGACCTGCGCGCGATGGCCGGTGGCGTTGTCCGCCGTCGACGACCGCGACGTTCGTGATCTGCACGCCGCCGGGCGCGTCACGCACGACGCGCGCCTCGAAGCGCACCGTCGTCGACTTGCCCGTGCGCGAGCTTCGCGCGCGTCCAGCAGGCGTTGCCCTTGATGAAGCGCGCGCCGGCGTGCTTCAGGTAGGTCAGGCGCGCCGGGCAGCTGGTCGCAGATCCGCACGTTGACGCGCGTCGACCTTGCCGGTGTTCTTCACGGTCACCCAGTAGATCACGCGCTGCCCGGAGGCGACGCGCTTGGCCGAGGCCGTCTTGCGGATCGTCAGCGTCGTGCGGTCGTCGTCGGCGTCGGCGCGGGAGTGCCGCCGCCGTCGCCGCCGCCGGCGACCGTCCTGCGTCAGCGTCGTCGCGGTCGCGGTCGCGCTGTTGTTCGTGCGTGTCCGGGTCGGGCTGATCGCCGGTGACGGACGCGCTGTTGGTGACCGCGCGGCCGACGTCGCTCGCCGCGGTGCGCGCGACGATCGCGACCTGCGTGCTCGCGCCGATCGGCAGCGTGCCGACGTTGCAGACGATCGCCGCGGCGCTCGCGCACGTGCCCTGGTCGGGCGTCGCGCTGACGAGCGTCAGGCCCGTCGGGAAGCGTGTCGGTGACCGTGACGTTCGACGCGATCGACGGGCCCTTGTTCGTCACGACGACCTGCCAGGTGATCGTCCCGCCGGCGACGGCCGTCGCCGGGCCCGGTCTTGGTGACCATGCAGGTCGGCGGACGGGCCGACGAGCGTCGAGGCCGTCGCGCTGTTGTCGGTCGGGTCGGCGTCGCCCTGGTCGCCGGTGACGGTCGCGGTGTTGACGAGCGTCTTGTCGGCGAGCGCGACCGGCGCGGTCGCCTTGATGACGCAGCGTCGTCGAGGCGCCCGATGGCGAGCGCGCCGATCGCGCACGTGACGGTTCCGGACGCCTGCGCGCACGGGCTGTCGGCGCTGACGAACACGACGCCCGCCGGGAGCGGATCGCTGATGCGTCACGCCGGTCGCGTCGTCCGGGCCGTCGTTGGTGACCTTCAGCGTCCAGGTCACGCTCGCCGCCCGCCGGCACGGTCGCCGTGGCGGTCTTCGTGATGCTCAGCTCCGAGCGCGGGCCGACGACGACGTCGGCCGACGCGCTGTCGTTCGACGGATCGCGGTCGTGCGTGTCGGTCGACACCGTGCGCGGTGTTCGTCCAGGTGCCGTTCGTGGTGCCCTTGACGACGATCTGCCGCGCGACGACGGCGCCGTTGCTGATGTCGCCGAGGTCGCAGGTCACGACTCCCGCGGCCTCGGCGCAGCCGGCGTCGGCGGAGACGAACTGCAGGCTCCGCGGGCAGCGTGTCGACGATCGTGGCGTTGACGGCGGTCGACGGACCGTTGTTGGTCGCGGTCAGCGTGAAGGTCGTCGTGCCGTTGCGCATGATCGCGGCGGGCGCGACGGTCTTGGTCAGCTGCAGGTCGGCGTCCTGGGCGACGTCGGTGGTGTCGGTCGCGTCGTTGTTCGACGGGTCCGGATCGTTCGTCGGCGACGCCGTCGTCGAGGTGTTGGAGACGGTCGAGTCGGCAGCGCCGACGAGCACGGTCGCCTGGATGTCGCGGGTCACGGAGTCGCCGCTCGGGAGCCCGCCGACCGAGCAGGTGACGGTCCCCGCGGCCTCGGTGCACGGCGCGTCCGCGGAGACGAACTGCACGCCCGCCGGAAGGACATCGCTGAGCGTGACGGTTGCCGCGTCGTCGGGTCCGAGGTTGTCGCGCCGATCGTGTACGTGATCGTGTCGCCGACGTTCGCGGTCGCCGTCGCGGTCTTCGTCGCCTCCAGGTCGGCGGTCGGGTCGACGGTGACCGACGCGGAGTCGCTGTCGTTCAGGCTGTTCGGATCGAACGTCGTCGTGGACACGGTCGCCGTGTTGACCTTCGTCCCGGTGCTCGTCGCGGTGACGGTGATGTGCAGCGTGGTGGGGTCGTCCGGAACCATCGTGCCGAGCGCGCAGGTGACGGTGCCGGCGGACTCGGTGCACGGAGCGTCGGCCGAGACGAAGCTCGTCCCGGCCGGCAGCGGATCGCTGACCGACACGTTGGCCGCGTCGTTGACGCCGTTGTTCTTGACGACGAGCGTGTAGGTGAAGTTCTCGCCGTTGTTCACCGACGGCGGCCGAGGCGGTCTTGGTGATCTGCATGTCCGCCGACGGGTTGACGTCGGTGGTGTCGGTCGCGTCGTTGTTGGACGGGTCGGGGTCGTTCGTCGGCGACGCGGTCGTGGAGGTGTTCGAGACGGTGCGAGTTCGCCGCGCTCAGCAGCACGGTGACGCGGATGTCGCGCGTGACGGAGTCGCCGGTCGCGAGCGCGCCGACGGCGCAGGTGACGGTGCCCGCCGTCTCGGTGCACGGTGCGTCTGCGGAGACGAACTGCACGCCCGCGGGCAGGACGTCGCTGAGCGTGACGTTCGCCGCGTCGTCGGGACCGTGGTTCGTGGCGCCGATCGTGTAGGTGATCGTGTCGCCGACGTTCGGCGGTTGCCGGAGCGACCTTCGTCGCCTTCAGGTCGGCGGTCGGGTCGACCGTGACCGACGCGGTGTCGCTGTCGTTCGTGCTGATCGGGTCGGGCGTCGTGGTCGAGACCGTCGCCGTGTTGACCTTCGTCCCGATGCTCGTCGCCTTGACGGTGACGTGCAGCGTGGTGCCGGCGCCCGCGGCCATCAGGCCGAGCGGGCACGTGACGGTGCCGGCGGACTCGGTGCATGGACGCGTCGGCGGAGACGAAGCTCGTCCCGGCCGGCAGCGGATCGCTGACCGACACGTTCGCGGCGTCGGAGATGCCGTTGTTCTTGACGACGAGCGTGTAGGTGAAGTTCTCGCCGTTGTTCACCGTCAGCGCGGACGCGGTCTTGGCGATCTGCATGTCGGCGGACGGGTCGAGCGTCGTCGTGACCGACGCGGTGTTCGGGCTCGGGCCCGGGTCGGGCGTCGGCGACGCGGCGGTCACGGTGTTCGTGCGTGAGCCGGTGGCGCTCGCCGGGTAGGAGATGACGACGTCGGCGCTGAACGTGCCGGCGACCGCCAGGTCACCGACGGCGCAGGAGACGGTGCCGGCCGACTGCGTGCAGCCGTTGGTCGCGCTGACGAACGTCGCGTTCGCCGGCAGCGGATCGCTGAGCGTCACGTTGCGCGCGACCGACGGGCCGTGGTTGATGACGCCGATCGTGTAGGTGAGGTCGGGGCCGCCGGGGATGCCGCTGGCGGTGCCGGTCTTCGTCGCCTCGAGGTCGGCCGACGTCGAGACGATCCGCGAGCCGGGGTCGGACCTGAGTGTCGGCACGTCCTGTGCGGAGGTCGAGGAGCTGTTCGTCAGCGTCGTGCCGGAGGCGAGCGACGGGTCGGTCGCAACGGGCACGGTGATCGTCTTTGTCGCGCGCGCAGCGATGCTCGTGACCGTCCAGGTGATCGTCGTCTGGCCGAGGCCCGGGGTGTTGGTCTGCACCGACGTCTCGGCGAACCCGCCGGTCGGGGCGATGCTCGCCGCGCCGGGGGTGTAGGTCGTGCCGGCGGGCAGCACGTCGGTGACGGTGAGGTTGTGCGCCACGCCGGAACCGGTGTTGGTGACGGCGATCGACCAGGTGGTCGGCGAGCCGGCGGTCGCGGTGCCGGCGTCGGGCGTCTTGGCGATGCTCAGCGCCGGGGCGAGCATCGTCGCGGTCGCCGGGTCCGGGCCGGCCGCGTACGGGCCGCCGGCGTTGCCGCTGTTGCCGGCCTCGTCCTTGGCGGTCGTGTCGGCCTTGTTGACGTTCGGGCCCGGGCCGGGCGAGACGAGCAGCGCCTGCAGCGACGGAGTCGCGCTGAACGTCAGCGTGATGCTCGCGCCCGGGGCGAGGTCCTGCCCGGTCGCCCAGTCGAGGTCGTCGCCCGCTGCGTGCGGGGTGATGACCGGCTCGATCGCGCCGCCCGGCGCTGAAGCTCGCCGAGCCGGCGTTGTAGCTCCAGTTCGGCGGCAGCAGGTCGTGGACGTTGACGGTCTTCGCGATCGCGGTCGCGGACGTGTTCGTGACGACGACGCGCCAGGGGAACGACTGCCCCCACTCGCACGTTCGCGGTCTCTGGGAAGCCCGCGCCGCCGGTCGTCTTGGCGATCGTGAGCGTCGGGAAGTCGAGCGTCACGGTGACCGAGTCCGAGCCGCCGTTGGTGTAGTCGCGGAAGACCCACGTCGGGTTGGCGGCGCGTGTCGCGGCGGGGACGCCGAAGTAGTGCGGGATGGCCGCCGTGTTGACGATCGTCTGACCGTCGTTGAGCGAGGACGACCGGGATCAGGTTGGCCGTGTAGGTCAGCGTCACGCTGCCGCCGGCCGGGATCGGGCCGGGGATCGTCCACGCCATCGCCGGGTTGCCGGCGGTCCACGGATCGGTGTTGGTCGTCGTCGAGACGCCGGCGGCGAGCGTGACGCCCGTCAGCTCGGCGTCGGGCGTGTCGGTCACCTGCACGTCATACGCGGGCGCGGTGCCCGTGTTGGTCACGACGATCTGGTAGCTGAAGCGTGTCGTTCGCCTGCGCGAACGCGTTGTCGACGTACGCGCCGCCGGAGACCGAGACCTTCTTGTTCACCGTGATCGTCGGCTCGATCACGGTGACCGTCGCGGTGCTGATCGCCGACGTGTCGTCGAACACCGTCGGGATCACCGCGGGGTTGAACGGTCTTCGTGTTCGTCAGGTCCGAGGAGACCTTCGCGCGAGTTGACGATCGTCTGCGCGTTGACGACGTTCGCGCCGCCGTTGCGGTGCGTCGCGCGGACGTGCGCCTTGTAGACGATCGTGACGACGCGGTCGGTGCGGCGCCGCGGTCAGGTCGCCGAGGTCCCAGGCGAGGTTCGTCAGCCCGGCCGTGATCGTCGGCGTGTAGGTCTGGACGGTGATGTTCGGGGGGCAGCCGCTCGTGCACGTCGCGGAGACGAGGCCGTCGTAGTCGAGCGAGTCGGGCAGCGTGTCGCGCAGCGTCACGTCGTAGAGGTTGATGTTCGCCGGGACGTGACGAGCGCCGTGTACGTGACCGGGTCGCCGACCGTCGCGGTCGTGCGGTCAGCGGTCTTGGCGACGGTCGCGCCGCCGATGCGGACGTGTCGCTGACCGACGAGAGGTAGCCCGGTGTTCGATGCCGAGAGCGACGTGCGCTCGCCGGTGACGGCGCCGGCCATGCTCGTCGTCCGTCGCGGTCACGGTGTTGGTCAGCGTGTTGCCGGCGACCGCCGGGTTGTCGACCTTGACCCGGTAGGTCATCACGACGCTGCTGTTCGGGTTGATGTCGAACGCCGCTGCGCGTGATCGTGCGCGCGGTCGAGTCCCAGGTCGCGCCGCCGGTGCCCGGCACGACTGCGCCGTCGGCGAGCGGCAGCGTTGCCCGGCGCGACGTCGATCGGGGTCAGGCCGGCCGGCACGACGTCGACGACGGTCGTGTCGTGCGCGATCGAGACGCGCGTCGCGTTCGAGTTGGTCGTCGTCAGCGTGTACGTGACGATCTGGTCGGGGATCGCGCGGGCCGGGTTCACGCTGTCGGTCTTCGTCTGCGTGATCAGCGGCTCGACGACCTGGATGCTCGTCGCGGTCGAGGTGCGCGTCTGCGCGCCGCTGACCGGGTCGGTCCAGGTGGCGGTCGCCCGTGTTCGTGATGTTGCCCGAGGTGCGCGTGTTCGTCGCGAGGTCCGCGACGCGCGCGATGAACGTCATCACGATCGTCGTGTCACCGCCGGAGGCCGTGTAGCCGGCCGCGGGAGCGGTGACCGTCGGCGTCGACGCGGCCTCGGTCGATGCTCCAGGTGCCCGGGAGCGGGCTGCCGTTCAGCGTCGCCGCGACCGAGCCGGCCTGGTAGACCTGCCGCGCCGAGACGACATCGGCGATCTTGAAGTTGGCCGGGACACTGGTCCCGTCGGGGATCACGGTCGTGACCGTGTACGTGATGTTCTCGCCGATCGTCGCCTGCGCGGCTGTGTTGCTCGCACCGTCGACGGGCGTCGTCGCCGCCTTGGTGATCGTCACGTTGCGCGTGACGACGTTGGAGAAGTTGTCGGCGGCCGGGACGTTCGACGGCGTCGCGTTGGTCGCGTCGATGTTGCTCGCCGGCGTGTACGTGAACAGCGTGCCGAGGTTCGACAGCGTCTGGAACGAGCGCACGCCCGCGTGGTTGGTCAGCGTGCGGAACGGGCCGACGGTCGTCGGGACCAGGACCTTGTACGTGAGCATCTTCGTCGCGGCCTTCGCCAGCGGGATGCTCCACTGGATCCGGTCCTGCGCCGGGAACGGCGCGTCGACGCAGGTGCCGCCGTCGCTGATCGCGGTGATCTGGCCGAGCGAGGCGCAGTCGTACTCGGTCGGCAGCAGGTCCCAGACGACGGTGTTGACCGCGTCGGCCGTGCCCGTGTTGGTGACGTCGACGCGGTAGGTGACCGTGTCGCCGCCCTTGACCGTGACGCCGTCGACGTCGGGGCCGTTGAGCGTGCCCGAGTTGACCTGCCGGACGCCCTTGGTCAGGCCGATCACCGGGATCGCGAGGTTGAAGTCGACCTGATCGCGCAGCGGGAACGACGCGCCCGGCGTGTCGGACGAGGAGAACTTCATCAGGTTGCCGGGGATCTGCCCGGGCGCCAGCTGCCCGCTCGGCGTGACGACGCTGGAGATCGTGTGCTCGAAGACCTGGCCGCCGGTCGGCACGTCGCCGCCGGTGAGGTTCCAGAACAGCACGCCCTGGGCGCCGAAGGTCGAGTCGAGCGTCGAGCTGACGGTGTTCGCCGGCGTCGCCGTGTCGGAGCCGGCCTCATACGCGGCCGTCGGCGGGAGGAAGTCGGTCACGCGCTGGGAGGCGGTGTCGACACCGCCGGGGAAGTTGACGTGCAGCAGCCAGCAGACGCGGTCGCCGGGGACGTAGCTCGGCGTGCCGTTCGTGTAGGTGGCGGTCGCGCAGTTCGTGCCCGACTGCGCGATCTGCTTGTCGATGTTCGGGTTCGGTGCGACCTGGCCGGCGCTCGCCGCGTCGGTGACGGTGCGGGCGAGCGGGTTGTCGTGGTCGATCCGCGGCCCGGTCGGGTTGCAGTCCGGCGCGCCGGGGGCGGTGCAGCGCGGCAGCGCGACGCCGGCCAGCGAGACGGCGTTGCTCGCCTTGTCGTTCGCGAGGATCGGGCCGGAGTCGTTGAAGTTGTTCTGGTAGTTCGTGCGCGTCCTGCGTCGGGAACGTGATCGTCCAGGTGTCGTTGACGGTCGCGTGCGTGAGCTTCGCCATCGAGGCCGGGGTCCAGGTGATCGTGTACGTGCCGTTGCTGTTCTCGGTCACCGACGAGTACGGAACCGACGGCTGCGCGCCGGTCGGATCGCACTGGCTGTCGGAGACGCTGTTCTGGGTCGAGTAGTTGACGGGGCCCAGCGGGCAGTACGCGTTCGGCAGCGTGTCCGTGACGGTGACGCCCTCGGAGTAGCGGTACTCACCGGTCGAGAACGTGACCGTCCACGTCGTCGTCGCACCCTGGGCGAGCGACGCCCGAGGACGCCGACTTGCCCATCAGCAGGTCTTCGGCGATCGTCGTCAGCGTCGCCGCGTCGCTGACCGGCGTGACGCCGTTGTAGTTGCCGGTGGCGTCGGCGCGGCTGGTCAGCGCCTGCTCGTCATCGGTCTCGGCGCCGGCGTTGTTGTCGAGGTTCGTCGCCTGGTTTCCGGACGCCGCGGTCGGGCGCGTGCCGGTCCACGTGTCGGTGTTCTCGCGCAGCGGGATCGCGACGCGGTAGGGACGGTTGACGACCTGGCCCGCGGCGAGCGTGCCGAGGCTCCACTGCAGGCGCGTGTAGACCGCGTTGGGCAGCGGCCCGGCGCCGTCGGGGTCGAGCGTGACGGTGTCGACGCTGCTCGGCGCGACGCAGCCGGCGACGACGGGCACGACGATCGGCCCGGAGCCCGGGTACTCCTGCGTGGAGCCGGGGTTCGTCGGCGCGTTGGTCGTGTGGTCGGCGCCCGCGCCGCCACAGCCGAGGTACTCGATGCCGGCCGGCAGGTAGTCGGTCAGCACGACGCCCGTCGTCGAGTTGACGAGGTTGTTGGTCGCAGTCGTCGTGTAGGTCGTCTGGTGGTCGTGGACGCCGCGCAGCAGTGAGCCGCCGCCGGTCTTCGTCACCTTGATCGCGGAGATGCTCTGGACGCCCGTCGAGGTCGCAGACCCGGTGTACGAGGCCGGGACCGGCACGCCCGTGGTCGCGTTGAACTGCGTCGTGTTGCGCGGGTCGGTGTTGATCGTCGCCTCGCCGGTGATCGAGAACGAGTTGCCGATCGTGAACGCGACCTGCGAGTGGTTGACCTGGAAGCTGACGGCGTTCGACGAGTTCGGTGAGAGGTCCGAGACGTTCGCCCACAGCAGCGTCGTCTGGCCCGCGGCCGGCTGGTTGGCGAGCACGCTCGTCGGCGCCGGGGAACCGGAGCCGGCGACGTACGTCACGTTCGCCGGGATCACCGCGCGGAACGCGAGGTTGTAGCCGTACGGCTCGCCGGCCGGGTTCGAAGCGGTGACCGTGACCGTCGTCGGGGAGCCGAACAGCACCGACGAACTGGAGGTCGTGGCGCTGAGGTTCGGCGTGCCCGCGGCAAACGCGCCCGCGGGGAACGCGAGCACGCCGACGAGGCTGAGCACGGCAATGAGCGCGGCAGCCGCCGGGGAGCGGCGCCGCAGGGTCTTATGGAGCATCACGAACTGCCTATCGGCGGTGCTGGACGAATGGATGAGCGCTTGCGCGCAATGGCGGCACGGGAGTAGGTTCGATGTGTCCCCCGCAAGCCCTCCGGCTTGCGAAATTTCGCTCCTTTGAAAGGAGTCGATCCCTATGGGTCTTCTTCACCGAGGTGCACTCGCGCAGGCGCTTGCCGGCGCAGCGCTCCTGCTCCTCCCGAGCGCCGCCCTGGCGCATGCATCGAACACCATCACGGTCTGGCCGACCGGCAGCACGGCCGCGATCCAGGCCGCGGTCGACGCGGCCAAGCCGGGCGACACGATCAGCGTGCGGCCCGGCGTCTACGCCGGCGACACCGTCCGCGTGAACACCAGTCGCCTGACGATCCGTGGCAGCCGTGGCGCCGTCATCGACGCATCCGGCCATGACTTCGGCCTGACCGTCGGCCCCGCGCCGAACATCCCGCCCGACTGCGGCAGCGGGTACGGCGTCAGCGACTTCACGATCGACGGCCTCACGATCCGCAACGCCGAGGACACCGGGATCTTCCTGATGGGTGTCAACCGGTTCCGCGTGACCGGAGGCAGCTACCTGAACAACGGCGAGTACGGGATCTTCCCGCGCTGCTCGCGCGACGGGCTCGTCGATCACAACTCCGGCGGCGGCGGCGCCGACGCGACGATCTACGTCGGCGTCGACAAGTACATCCGCGTCGAGAACAACGTGCTGACGAACGGCGTGCTCGGTATCGAGCTCGAGGACACCGACGACACGCTCGTGCGCAACAACGTCCTGAACGGCAACACCGTCGGCGTCTTCGTGATCGTCCTTCCGGGTCTGCCGACGACGTCGACCAACCGGGCGCTGATCGAGAACAACGTGGTCGTCCGCAACAACCTGCCGAACCTGTTGCCGGCCCCGACCTGCGACCCACCCGACTACCAGACCGGTGCGCCGGGATGCATCCCACTGGAGGACGACCTGCAGCTCCTGCCGTCCGGCAGCGGGATCCTGAACATCGGCGGCAACGACATCACGATTCGCAAGAACGTCGTGACCGGGAACGACACCGTCGGCATCGGGGTCGTGGAGAACCCGTTCGGCTTCGGCTCGTCGGACAACACGCGTCATCACGAAGAACGTGGCCGTGAACAACGGCAAGAACCCGGACCCGCGCTCGTCGGGCTCGGGCGACCTCGTCTACCTGGACAACCCCACGAACGGCAGCTGCATCTCGGGGAACATCTACAAGACGACGTTCTACCCGTTCGGTGCGCCGCCGGCCTGCACCTAGGGCCTGCACTCACATTGCTCAAGCGCTGGTGCGGTGATTCCGACCGCACCAGCGCCTAGCGTCATTCCGTCCCCAATCCAGGAGGTGGTCGTCGATGACGAAGAACGACCTGGCGAAGGTGGTCGCAGGCAAGACCGGCCTGCCGCAGACGACGGCGTCGGTGGCGCTCGGAGCGGTGCTGGAGAGCATCGAAGCTGAGCTCGCTGCCGGCGGAGAAGTCGCGATCTCCGGCTTCGGCCGGTTCTCGGTGACGCAGCGCAGCGCACGGCAGGGGGTGAACCCGGCGACCGGCGAGCGGATCTCGATCCCCGCGACGACGGCACCGAAGTTCACCGCCGGCGCGAAGCTCAAGAGCGCCGTCAAGGGCTGACGGCAAGGGTTCCTCGTCCCGGAGCCGCCAGCGGGCTTCGGGACGCAGCACCCGCGGCCGACCGGGGAGGATTCGCGGATGCTGATCCGCGACGACGGTGACAGCTGGCTCGCGATTCCCCAGCCGGCGCATGCGCTGATCTCGGGCCAGGTCGCGCGCGCGTGGGGGAACGAGCGCTTCGCGGCGCCCGACCCGTTCGAGGCGGTCTGCCTCGGCGCCGAGCAGCACGACATCGCCTGGGCCGACTGGGACCTGCGGCCGCCGCTGAACGCGGAGGCGCGCCGCGCGGCGAGCTTCCTCGAGGCGCCGTTCGACGAGCGCCTGGCGATCTGGGATGGCGCGCCGGAGCGCCTGCTCGCCCAGGATCCGTATGCCGCGCTGCTCGTCTCGATGCACGGGCGCAACGTGCACACGATCTACCTCAACGCCGACTTCCTGCAGCCGGAGCAGAGCGCGGCCGTGACCGCCTACCTGGAAGGCCAGGACGCGCTCCAGCGGCGGCTGCGGACGCTGCTCGGCGTCGAGCGCGACGAAGTTGAGCGCGCCGCAGCGCTCGTCCTCTGCGTCGACGCGCTGTCGCTGCGGCTCTGCCACGGCTGGCCCGCCGGCGACCTGCCCGCGGTCGACGGCACGTCGATCGCCTACACGCCGGTCTCCGAGACGCACGCCACGCTCGACCCGTGGCCGCTCGCCGTCGAGCAGCTCACCGTCGGCCTCAGCGCACGGCGGATGACCGAGCGTTTCGACGACGAAGCCGCGCTGCACGCGGCACTCGACGCAGCGCCCTGGACCGCGCTGCGCTGGACGCTCACGCCGGCCTGAGCGGCCCGCCGCGCGAGCACGACACATCCAGTCGGTCCTCGCCGGCGTTCAAGGGGGCACAACGCTTCCAGGCGACCGATCGAAAGGACCGCCCCGTGCCCGAGACCGTCCAGACCACCCCGGCGACCAGTGACGCCAGCTCCCGCCGCCGCTTCCTGCAGCTGGCCGGAGGCGGCGGCGCAGCCGCGGCAGCTGCGTTCCTCGCCGCGTGCGGCGGCGACAGCATGTCGAAGGCGACGACCGCCGCCGCGACGAACAAGAGCGCCACTGCCGGCGCCGCGGGCGACATCGCGATCCTCAACTACGCGCTGACGCTCGAGTACCTCGAGACCGACTTCTACGCGAAGGTGATCGACTCCGGCCTGCTGAAGGGCTCCGAGCTCGAGTTCGCCAAGCACGTCGGCGAGACCGAGCGCCAGCACGTCGCAGCGCTCTCGGGAACGATCAAGAAGCTCGGCGGCACGCCCGTCGCGGCCCCGATGACGAAGTTCCCGCTGGAGAGCCGCAAGGCCGGTGCTGGAGCTCGCCGCGGTCGTCGAGAACCTCGGCGCCGCCGCCTACCTCGGCAAGGCGCCCGAGATCACGAACCCGGACGTGCTCGCCGCAGCGCTCGCGATCCACTCGGTCGAGGCCCGTCACGCGGCGGCGCTGAACCGGCTGCTCGGCAAGAGCCCGACCCCGAACGGGGCGTTCGCCCAGCCCGCGACCGAGAAGCAGGTTCTCGCCGCGGTCCAGCCCTTCATCGTCAGCTAGGAGACCAGCGCCATGAATCCCAACACCATCACCACGATCGAAGCGACCCCCGAGCTGGCCGGCGTCAGCGTCGAGGGCGTCAGCCGCGAGGCGTTCCTCGTCAAGGGCGTGCTCGCCGCCGGAGCCGTCTACGGAGCGGGCATGGTCTCGCCGTTCCTGCGCAACGCGTTCGCGCAGACCGACATGGGCGACGTCGACATCCTCAACTTCGCGCTCACGCTCGAGTACCTCGAGGCGGACTTCTACCGCCAGGCGCGGAAGCTCAAGCTGTCCTCGGAGGCCACGCCAGATCGCGAAGGACTTCGGCAACAGCGAGCAGCAGCACGTCGAGGCACTCGCCGGGACGATCAAGAAGCTCGGCGGCAAGCCCGTCGCGTCGCCGATGTTCAAGTTCCCGATGACCGGCGAGCGCAGCTTCCTGAAGCTCGCCCAGACGCTCGAGGACACCGGCGTCAGCGCCTACAACGGCGCGGCACCGTCGATCAAGAGCAAGGACGTGCTCGCGGCAGCCGGCTCGATCGTGCAGATCGAGGCGCGTCACGCAGCGGTGATCCGTCTGCTGCGCGGCCAGAAGCCCGCGCCGAACGCGTTCGACCCGGCGCTGACCAAGCAGCAGGTGCTCGACGCCGTGACGCCGCTGATCGCCAAGTAGCCATCTGAGCACCGACTCCACAAACGGGGGACCCAGAGAGGGGTCATGCTCACGGATTGAGCATGGCCCCTCTCCTCGTCACGATCCCGATCAGCCACTACTGCGAGAAGGCGCGCTGGGCGCTCGACCGCGCCGGCATCGCCTACCGCGAGCAGCCGCACATCCAGCTGATCCACATCGCGGCGGCACGGCGGGCCGGCGGCGGGCGCACCGTGCCGGTGCTCGTCACCGGCGACGGCGCGACGATCGGCGACTCCGACCGCGATCCTCCGCTGGACCGATCAGCAGGTCGCTGAAGGACGGCGCCTCTACCCCTCCGGCGAGGCAGGCGTCGAGGCCGCACGGATCGAGGCCTGGCTCGATGAGGGCCTGGGACCCGACGGGCGCCTGTGGATGTACCACGGCACGCTGCCGGTCGTGCGCGACATGGCGCCGTGGGCGCTCGCCGGAACGCCGCGCTGGGAGCGCCGCGCGTTCCGCGCGCTGGGGTGGATCGTCGAGCCGGCCATCCGGCGCTATCTCGGCGTCGACGACGCGGCCGCCACGACGGCGATGCAGAACGTCAACGCGGTCTTCGACGAGGTCGCCGGCATGCTCGGCGACGGGCGCGCCTTCCTCACCGGCGAGCGCTTCACCGCGGCCGACCTCGCGTTCGGCGCGCTCAGCGCCGCGGTCCTGATGCCGGCGACGTACGGGTCGCCGCTGCCGCCGCTCGACGTCCTCCCCGCTGCGATGGCCGGCGAGGTCGAGCGTCTGCGCGAGCACCCGGCCGGACGGTTCGCCGCGCGCCTGTACGCGGACGAGCGCCATGCGAGGACGTAGCGGTCAGGCGCTCTCGATCGTGGTGAGGAAGTCGGTGAAGGCCCGCTGCGTGCGTTCGCTGTCGCCGGTCGCGTCGAGATCCATCAGCAGACCGCGGATGACGGCGAGCACGACGGTCGCAAGCTCGGCGCGGCCGAGGCTGCGCATGCCGCGCTCGAGCGGCGCGAGCCAGTCGGTCGTCGCGGTGCGCCGGAAGCCCGGCCAGAGCGGTCCTCCCGCGCTGTCGTGCAGCCGGCTGAACATGCGCAGGTAGGGCTCGCCCTGCGGCCCGGAGATCGCCGGCCATGCGCGTGCCAGCGTCACCGTGTAGGGCTCGTCGTGCCGCAGACGCAGCAACTCGGTGAAGGCCTCGACCTGGCGCTCGCGCGCCTGCCCCAGGACCTCGCGGCGCAGTCCGTCACGGGTCTCGAAGTGGTAGATCAGCATCCGGCTCGAGGTGCCCGCGGCAGCCGCGAACGGCCCAAGCCGATCGGGCAGCCCGTGCTCGAGCGCGTAGTCGGTGCACGCGTCGAGCAGCCGCTGCCTGATCTGCGGTTGGCGCTGCCTCCCCATGCGCCCAGCTTTTCACGTAACGCACGCTACGTCTACCATCGCTCCAGCAGATCGGCACACGACGAAGAGGTCACGATGAGGGTCGTTTTCGTACATGGGGCATGCGTCAGGGACGGAGCGTGGTGGTGGCACCGAGCCGCTGAGCTGCTGGCCGAACGCGGCGTCGCCAGCGCGGCGCCCGCGCTGCCCAGCTGCGGCGAGACGGGCGCGCCGGTGAGCGCGCAGGGACCCGGGCTGGCCGACGATGTCGCCGCGGTCCGGGACGTTCTGACCGCGAGCGACGAACCGGCCGTCGTGGTCGCGCACAGCTACGGCGGCATCGTCACCGCGGAGGCCGCGGCGGGCGTCGACGCCGTGCACCACCTGCTGCTCGTGGCCAGCTACCTGCCCGAGGCCGGCCAGAGCCTCTCCTCGTTCGGCGGCGAGGAGCCCGCCCCGTTTCTCGACATCGATCCCGAGGGCGGCACGTTCAGCGTCCGGCCGGAGGCACTGGCCGAGACGTTCCTGCAGGACTGCGATCCGCAGATCCAGCGCGAGGCCACGAGCAGGACGGCACGGCAGAGCCTGGCGGTGCTCGAGCAGCCGGTGCAGTCGGCGGCCTGGCAGCACGTGCCGTCGACCTACCTCGTCTGCGCGCAGGACCGCGGCACCGCCGGCCGAGTTGCAGCGTGAGTTCGCCGGCCGCGCGACGCGCGTCGTGGAGCTCGACGCCGGCCACCACCCCTTCCTCTCGCAGCCGGCCGCGGTCCGCGACCTGATCCTCGGGCTTACGCCGACTCTGCGCTGACGGCCGGGGCAGGCTGCGGGTCGGGTGTCATCAGCAGCGCGCCGGCGAAGAAGCACACGGCCCCGAGGAACGTCCCGAGGTTGACGAGTGCGGCGTTGCGCACCTCGCCGGAGTCGGGGGCGACATACGAGGCGACGGCCGACACGCCGAACGCGACCGACCCGAGCAGGTTCAGCCACGCGGTCTCCCACGTGCGCGAGGTCGGGTCCCAGAGGCGGTCGCGGATCACGGTCGCCTGCATCGCGAGCAGGCTCGCGACGAGGAAGCAGATCGAGCCGAGCGCGTCCGGGCGCCAGACGTCGCCCGAGCCGATCAGCGCCGCCAGCGTGCTGATGTTGAAGAACAGCGTGCCGGGGAACTGGATCGCCGCCGCCCACCAGTCGCTCCACGCAGGGCTCTTCCAGCGGCCCTGCGCGTGGCGCCCGCTGAGGAACCACTGCGTGAACGAGGCCGCCGTGAAGCACAGCGACCCGATGAAGTAGGTCGCGTTGTCGACGTCGACCCCGACGAGCCCGGCAAAGCCGGGCAGCGCCGCGATCGCAAAGCAGGCCGACCCGATCGCGAAGAGCCGGGCCTCCCAGCGTTGTTCGGAGAAGCGTGTCAGTGGTGGAAGGACTGGTGTTGGGAATCGAGCGGGCTCGTCTGCGACTGCAGCTCGGGGACGAGCCGGACGAGGTCGTCATAGAGCAGGTCGAGCAGGTCGACGTTGCCGTCGCGCACGACGACGCGCAGCACGTTGAGGTCCTCGCGGTTCTTCGGGAACGCATACGCCGGGACGAGCCAGCCGCGCTCACGCAGCCGGCGCGAGACGTCGTAGACGTCGAAGTTCTCGACGTCGTCCGCCGTCGTGAAGGCGAACACCGGCAGCGCGCTGCCGTCGGTGATCAGCTTGAACTCGGGCAGCGTGTCGATCTTCGCGGCGAGACCCATGGCGGCGTCGCGCGAGGCCTGCTGGACCGCGGTGAAGCCCTCGCGGCCGAGCCGGATGAACTCGTAGTACTGCGCGACGACCTGCGCGCCCGGGCGTGAGAAGTTCAGCGCGAACGTCGCCATCTCGCCGCCGAGGTAGTTGACCTTGAAGACGAGGTCCTCCGGCAGGCCCTCCTCGTCGCGCCAGATGATCCAGCCGACGCCCGGGTAGACCTTCCCGTACTTGTGGCCGGAGGTGTTGATCGAGGCCACGCGCGGCAGGCGGAAGTCCCACTCCAGGTGCGTGTCGATGAACGGGGCGATCATCGCGCCCGAGG
Source organism: uncultured Actinomycetes bacterium (assembly GCA_963821685.1). Taxonomy (GTDB): domain Bacteria; phylum Actinomycetota; class Thermoleophilia; order Solirubrobacterales; family Solirubrobacteraceae; genus F1-60-MAGs163. The sequence continues at coordinate 139,835 of CAWGEW010000005.1, forward strand.
CGCCGTCGACGTGGATCTTGATGTCGAGCCCGGTCTCCTTCTGCAGCACGTCGAGCGCGTCGGACAGCTCGCCGACGGGCTCGTAGGCGCCGTCGAACGTCGAGCCGAGGATCGCGACGACGCCGATCGTGTTCTCGTCGCAGAGCGCGACCGCCTCGGGGACGCCGAGCGTGAAGCGCTCGCCGTCCATCGGGACGAAGCGCGGCTCGACCTCGAAGAAGTTGGCGAACTTGTCCCAGCAGATCTGGGCGTTGATGCCGATCACGAGGTTCGGCTTGTCGGTCGACTTGCCGGCCTTCTTGCGGTCGTGCTGCCAGCGGCGCTTGAGCGCCAGGCCGCCGAGCATGCAGGCCTCGCTGGAGCCGGTCGTCGAGCAGCCGACGCCCTGCTTGCCGGGCGCGTTCCAGAGGTCGGCGAGCATGTTCACGCAGCGGTTCTCGAGCTCGGCCGTCTGCGGGTACTCGTCCTTGTCGATCATGTTCTTGTCGAAGCACTCGGCCATCAGCTGCTCGGCCTGCGGCTCCATCCACGTCGTCACGAACGTCGCGAGGTTCAGGCGCGCATTGCCGTCCAGCATCAGCTCGTCGCGGATCACGGCGGCGGCGACATCGGGATCGATCGGCACGAGCGGGAAGTGATGTCGCGGGGCCGGCTGGCCCAGTGCGAGCTGCATCGAGGCGAGCACGCTCGCGGACAGCTGCTCCTCGACGGCCTCCCGTGAGGGCTTGGTCTGCTTGTGAATCGGCATGGCGGTTCTCGGTTCTCCCGTAGGTGAGTGGAAAGGCGAAAGTCAGGTGGCCGCGGCGGCCTGTGGACCGCCGAGCGGAGGTGGTGACGGCGTGGCCGCAGCGGCCTCCTTCTCGGCCTCGTCCGCCCGCGCAACGGCGAGGTCCTCGCTGATCTTGACCGCGGCGGACACCAGCGGCGCGCTGATGATCAGGCCGACCATGCCGAACAGGCAGCCGCCGCCGATCGTCGCGATCAGGACGACGAGCGGGCTCAGGCTGAGCGTCGCGCCGAAAGCGATCGGCTGGACGATCTGCTGCAGCAGCCCGTTGGCGAGCAGCACGATCACGATCATGATCAGCGCCTCGGTCTCACCGGCACCCGCGAACGCGAGCGCGACGGCGAACGCGCCCGCCACCCACGCGCCGATGAACGGCACGTACGCGGCGACGAATGTCACGACCGCGATCGTGCCGGCCAGCGGGACGCCCAGGACCCAGGCGCCGAGCCCGACGACGACCCCGTTGAACGCGGCGACGATCGTCACGCCAAGGAAGTACTGGCGCAGCGCGCGCAGCGTGTCGCGCGTGATGATCGCCGCGACCGCCTGCGGCACGCCCATGTGGCGGTTGACCCACGCGCGCATCGAGGGCCCGTCCTTGAGCATGAAGAACGCGCTGAAGGCCGAGAACGTGATCAGCAGCACGACCGACGACAACTCCTTGATGCCGCCGACGATGCCGCCGATCAACGCGCCACCCGCCGTCGGAACCGACTTCTTCAGCTCGGACGTCGCGCCGCTGTCGTCGATCCCGAGATCCTTCAGCCAGCCGTCGATCTTGTCGAGCGTCTCGTTCATGGCGCCGCTGATGTTCGACGACTGGCTGAGCAGGCCGCCGAGGACGAGCAGCAGGATCGCGAGGGCGATCACGATCACCAGCAGCATCACGATCACGGCGCCGCCGGCACGCCCGATGCCCCGCCGCTGGAGCTTGCCGACGAGCGGGCCGGCGACCGCGCCGATGATCGTGCCGACGATCACCGGGACGGTGATCGTCGAGGTCAGCGCGAACAGCCAGACGCCCCCGACGACGACCAGGAACGCCCCGACGACCAGCCATGACATGACGCCGAGGTCGCGCAGCCAGCGCGGCGCGGCGAACAGTCCGGACAGGTCCTCCGCCCGGATCTCGAGCACCTCGTCACCACCGTCGGCCGGCGCCTGAGGAGCCTCGCCGCGCGGAGTCCTTCGCAACCGCATCGCGCAAACCTACGACACCCGGCAGACCCGTGGTCACCCGTTTGGGGCGATGTCGTGAGAGAGTGGGATCTACAACATCCCCTTCGGCGCCTGCCACGGCTCCGACACAGCGCCGAACTCGGCGCGCAACTTCGGAAGGAGACTCTGTGACTGAACTCGCCCTGGGTCCTGTCGACTACATCGTCATCGAATGGGCCGACGGCCAGCCGACCGGTGAGGCCGCGCCGCTCTTGCTCGATCTCGTCGACCGCGGCCTGGTCCGCATCCTCGACCTCGTCTTTCTCACCAAGGCCGAGGACGGCTCGATCGCCGCGATGGAGCTCGGTGAACTGCCGGACGCGTTCGCGGAGTTCGACGGCGTCAGCTCCGGCCTGTTCAGCGACGAGGACCTCGAAGAGGCCGCCAGCGTCCTGGAGCCCGGCACGAGCGCAGCGCTGCTCGTCTGGGAGAACAGCTGGGCGGCTCCGTTCGCTCACGCACTGCTGAACTCGGGCGCGCAGCTCGTCGCCAGCGGGCGCATCCCGATCGCCGACCTCGAGGCAGCGCTCGACGCCGCCGACGCGCGCGGCTAAACCAACTCAACCGAACACGAAAGGACACGACATGCCAGGACTCCTTCGCATGGCCACCCGCACCGCGGTCGTGGCCGGCACCGCCACCGCCGTCTCGGGCCGCGTGCAGCGCCGCCAGGGCAACAAGTGGGCCGAGCAGGACGCGCAGCAGTACCAGGAGCAGGCGCCGCCGCCGCAGCAGTACGCCCCCGCTCCCGTCGAGGCGGCGCCCGAGGCGCCGGACCCGATCGAGCAGCTGAAGAAGCTCGGCGCGCTCCACGACCAGGGCATCCTCACCGACGAGGAGTTCGCTGCAGAGAAGGCCAAGGTCCTCAACGCCTGATCTGAAGTCGCTGTGACGCAGGACGCCGTCGCGGGTGCGGACCGACCGCAGCCGCGGCGGCGACTGCCGCTGTTCGCAAGCCTGCTGCCGATCGACCGCAGCACCCTCCCGACCGAGATCCTCGCCGGCGTCACGCTCGCCGCACTCGCGATCCCCGCCGTCATGGGATACGCGCGGATCGCGGGGATGCCCGTCGTCACGGGCCTCTACACGATCCTGCTGCCGCTGGTCGCGTTCGCGATGTTCGCGTCCTCGCGGCACCTCGTCGTCGGCGCGGACTCCGCGACGGCGGCGATCGTCGCGGCCGGGCTCGCCGGGATGGCCGCGGCCGGCTCACCCGAATACGTCGCACTGGCCGGCATGCTCGCGCTGCTCGCGGGCGCGCTGCTGCTCGCCGCCCGGCTGCTGGGCCTGGGGTTCCTGGCCGACTTCCTCTCGCGCACGGTCCTGATCGGATTCCTCACCGGGGTCGGCATCGAGGTCGCCTGCGCGCAGCTCGCCGGCCTGTTCGGGCTGCCCAAGCCCGAGGGCGGAGCGCTGCGTGAGATCGCCGGCGTCGTCGATGACCTCGGCGCCGCCGACCTCACGGCGGTCGCGCTGTCGGCCACCGTCATCGCGATCATCCTGATCGGTCATCACGTCGCCCCGAAGGTTCCGTGGGCGCTGCTGACCGTCGTCGGCTCGATCGTCGCGACCTCGGCGTTCGACCTGACCGCGCACGGCGTGACGACCGTCGGCACGATCCCGAGCGGCCTGCCGAGCTTCGGATTCCCGGATGTCACGGCGCATCAGACGCTCGACCTGCTCGGCACCTCCGTCTCGCTGTTCGTCGTGATCCTCGCCCAGAGCGCCGCGACCTCGCGCGCCTACGCCGCCCGCTTCAGCGAGCACTTCGAGGAGGACCCGGACCTCGTCGGGCTCGCGGTCGCGAACTTCTCCGCCGGGCTGTCGAGCACGTTCGTCGTCAATGGCAGCCCGACGAAGACGGCAATGGTCGTCGACGCGCGCGGCAGCTCGCAGCTCGCGCAGCTCGTCGCCGCGTTCGTCGTGCTGATGGTGCTGCTGTTCCTGACCGGCCCGCTGTCGGACCTGCCGAACGCGGTGCTCGCCGCGGTCGTCTTCCTGATCGCCGCGCGGCTGGTCGACGTCGCCGGCTTCCGCCAGCTCTGGCAGCGCCGGCGGATCGAGTTCTGGGTCGCGTTCGTGACCGCCGCGACCGTCGTCTTCGTCGGCGTCCAGCAGGGCATCCTGCTGGCGGTGGCGCTGTCGGTCGTGGTCCACCTGCGGCACAGCTACCGCCCCGCGAACCTGCTGCTCGCGCGCGACGGCCTGGGCCAGTGGCGCCCGCACTCGGTCGTCAGCGGCGCGCTCGCCGCGCCCGGCGTGATCGTCTACCGCTTCGGCGGCGACCTGTACTACGCGAACGCCGGGCGCCTCGACGAGGATCTCCTGGATCTCGCAATGAGCGATCCGCGCCCGCAGCGGATCGTGATCGAGGCCGGAGCGATCTCCGACATCGACTTCACCGGCTCCGCACAGCTGGCGGAGACCCGCGAACGGCTGATGGAGCTCGGCGTCACGCTCGAGCTCTGCCGCCTGCAGGACCCCGTTCGGCGGCAATTGCGCCACGACGGGCTGCTGGCCGCGATCGGGCCGGACCACGTCTTCGACCAGATCGATGACGCTGTGGACGGCCCGCCCAGCCATCCGGCGCAGTAGCGCCGCCGTTCAGCGACGCACTCCGGCCACTCGGCCGATCGTCCAGTCCGCTCAACTCACCGTCGGGCTGCGCCGAAAGGTAGTTCTATGTCGCTGAACCGCACATACCCCCAGCTGACCGGCACCACCCCCTCCGCTTCGGACCAGGGTTTTGTCCGCCGTCGCCTGAACGACATCGTCGGGCTCGCCGCGATTCTCTCCACGGCGCTCGTCGTGTCGCTCGTCACCGGCTTCGACAGCCCGGCATTCGCCGTGGTCCTGTTCGCCGCGATCGGCGGGCTCGCCTATGGCGAGCAGCGCATGCGCGACAGCGTTCCCGCGCCGCAGGCCAAGGCCGGCACGCTGAGCTGGAACTCCTGACTCACGTCCTCGACGTGAGGTGCCAGCCGCCGCAGACCTCGCACGCGTAGGGCTGCTGCCGCGGCCCGCGTCCGGGGTTGTGCATGATCGCGAACGAGCGCGCCTCGGCCTCGGTCTCGAAGCGGTCCTTGCGAGCGCAGTTCTCGCGCCGCTGACGCTCCGCCGCAAGGGTCCGCTCGACGTTCTCGACGGTCTGGTCCGGCCCCGCCGCGCGACGCCTTCCACGACGATCTCGTGAGGGGTGCTGGCGCGGCATCGCTTCCGACGGTACCTTCTACAGCTTCAAGGACCGGGGCGAGCCCCGGTGATTACAGAGTCAGCGCCCGCAGTCGTCGCTTCGCAGCACCTCCGCGTTCGCAGTACTCGCAACGTAGGAGGAAGCATCAGATGGCAAGTGGCACCGTGAAGTGGTTCAGTGACGAGAAGGGCTTCGGCTTCATCACGCCGGACGACGGTGGTAAGGACCTCTTCGTCCACCACAGCGAGATCAACGGCGAGGGCTTCAAGACGCTCGCCGAGGGCGCGAAGGTCACCTTCGAGTCGCAGGCCGGGGACAAGGGTCCCAAGGCCGTCAACGTCAGCACTGTCTGACGCACGGATTGCGGGTGCGCGCGCGAGCGATCGCGTGCGCACCTTTTTTTTGCCCTGAGCCGAGCATCGCGACCCTTTAGGATCGGGGCATGGACACGGTCGCTTCGGTTCTGCGCCCCCTGGTCGAACGGCTCGACGGACGAGCCCCGGATGGACGCGCGTTCGCGATCCGCTTCTGGGACGGCAGCGAACTTCCCCCGTCGGTCCCCTCGCGCAACGGCTCCGCGCCGGTCGCACTGGTGCTGCGTCATCCCGACGCGCTCGTGCGAATGCTGCGCGCACCCGGCGAGCTGGGGATGGCACGCGCGTGGGTGAGCGGCGAGCTCGACGTCGACGGCGACCTCGAGCTGGCGATGGGACTGACCGAGGACTGGCGCCACGCGCCGCTGCGCGCCGGCGACGCGCTGCCGGCGCTGCGCGCCGTGCGCCGGCTCGGCCTGCTGCGCCGGCCCGAGCCCGAGCCGCCCGCGGTCGAGGCGCGCCTGGACGGCGACGCGCACAGCGCCGAGCGCGACAAGCAGGCGATCAGCCATCACTACGACGTCTCGAACGAGTTCTACCGGCGAATGCTCGGGCCGACGATGGTCTATTCGTGCGCCTACTTCGGCTCGCCCGAGGACACGCTCGACGAGGCGCAGACGCGCAAGCTCGACCTGATCTGCCGCAAGCTCGAGCTCGAGCCCGGCGAGCGGCTGCTCGACATCGGCTGCGGCTGGGGCTCGCTGCTGATCCACGCCGCGAGCGAGTACGGCGTCCGCGGCGTCGGCGTGACCGTCTCGCAGGAGCAGGCGGCGCTCGCGCGCGAGCGCATCGCCGCGGCCGGGCTGTCAGACCAGCTCGAGGTGCGCCTGCAGGACTACCGCGAGGTCGCCGACGGGCCCTACGACAAGATCGCCAGCATCGGCATGTTCGAGCACGTCGGCCGCGCGAACCTGCCGACGTACTTCAAGCACGCCCACGAGCTGCTCGACACCGACGGGCTGTTCCTCAACCACGGGATCGTGCGCCCGGTCGCGACGCCGAGCATCGGCTCGTTCTCCGAGCGCTACGTGTTCCCGGACGGCGAGCTGCACACGCAGGGCGCTCGTGCTGAACACGCTCGAGGAGGCCGGCTTCGAGGTGCTCGACGACGAGTCGCTGCGCCCCCACTACGCCGAGACGCTGCGCCGCTGGGCGATCAACCACGACGAGCACCGCGAGCTTGCGATCTCAGAGATCGGCGAGCAGCGTGAGCGCGTCTGGCGCCTGCACAACGTCGGCGCGGCGCTCGGGTTCGAGCGCGGCCGGCTGTCCGTGCACCAGGTGCTGACGACGCCGATCGGCGGCGTGCGCAACCTGCCGCTGCGCGTGCGCGAGTACCCGGCGCAGGCTCAGGCGGGCGCGGCGGCCTTGCGCGCCTGACGCTCGTCGCTGACGCGCACGACGTCCCACGCCAGGCCGACCTTCTCGAGGCCGTCGATCACGAGCGCGGAGACGTCGATCTGGCGACGCCGCAGGCCGTGCGCCGCGGACGTCGGGAACGCGTGGTGGTTGTTGTGCCAGGCCTCACCGAGCGACGGGATCGCCAGCCAGGCGAGGTTGCGCGAGTGGTCGTCGCTGTCGAACGGCTGACGGCCGAAGAAGTGGCACAGCGAGTTGATGCTGTAGGTCACGTGGTGGAGCACCATCATCCGGATCACGCCGCCCCACAGCAGGCCGGTCAGCGCGGCGCTCCAGGTGCCGCCGATAAGGAAGCCGAGCCAGAACGCGGCGAGCAGCCCGCCGACGGCCCAGACCACGAACAGGCGGTCGATCTTCTTGATCACCGGGTCGGCGATCAGATCCGGCGCGTAGCGCGCCTTGGCGCCGCGCTGGGTGTGGATGAAGAGCCAGCCGACGTGTGCGTGCAGCAGGCCGCGGATCGCGCCGCCCCAGCCGTGCCCGTGGTCGACGTGCGGGCTGTGCGGATCGCCCGGCTGGTCGGAGAACGCGTGGTGCTTGCGGTGGTCGGAGACCCAGCTGATCACCGGGCCCTCGATCGCGGCCGATCCGAGGATCGCGAAGGTCGCACGCAGCCAGGTGGTCGTCGCGAAGCTGCGATGCGTGAACAGGCGGTGGAAGCCGACGGTGATCCCGAGTGCCGTCAGCGTGTAGAGGATCAGGAAGACGATCAGGTCGCTCCAGAAGAACACGCTCTGCCAGGCGAGCCAGACGCCGATCACCAGAACCACGAACGGCACGACGGTGATGGTCCCCGTGATGATGCGGTCACGGGTCTCGTTGGCGACCGGCTGGACGTCATCGGGACCGGGGGTCGGGGGGGCCGTGATCGTCGCCGTGGACATGGCGGTGAGTGTATGTACGGGCGCTGAAGGACGGTCCGTCGGGGCTCCCGGACCCCCCAAACGGGCGTCTGCAGGCCTCGAAAGCGGCGTTCCGGGGCCTGTCGTGGGCGCACTTTCGGGGGTTTTCCCCATTCCATCGGGCTTTCCGACCGAGAGACCCCATACGCTCGCGCTTTCCCCGATCCCACGAGGAGGGTTCCGCAGGTGAATAAGGCAGATCTAGCGCGCTCAGTTGCCGACAAGACCGGGCTCTCGCAGAGCGCCGCGTCTGACGCTCTCGACGCAGTGCTTGAGAGCATCGAGAAGGAACTGGCCGGTGGCGGCGAGGTCGCCATCACAGGGTTCGGGAAGTTCTCCGTCGCCCATCGCGGTGCCCGCCAGGGCGTCAACCCCGCGACAGGCCAGAAGATTCAGATCGCGGCCAGCAAGGCCCCGAAGTTCAGCGCCGGCGCGAAGTTCAAGGGCGCCGTCAAGAACTCGTAGCACCGCAGTTCGCAGTACCAGGAGGAGGTGATTCCCGGGGGCCTGCAACGGTTCGCCCCCGGGGGTCTCATCCCCACGTATCGTCTGAGCAGTGCACCAGGCGACGCTGCATCGGCACGGCAGGCTGGAACACAGTCATCCGTACACGGGAACGCACCGTCACGTGCTGCGCGGCTGGCGGCGCTCGTCGGCAGCGCACCCCCACGCGCACGATCATGGCCACGGTGAGCACGGCCACAGCCACGGTCTCGTTCCCGACTCGATCAAGCGCTCACATGCGGGCGTACGCGCCGTCGCGCTGTCGCTCGCGGTGCTCGCCACCACGGCGATCGTGCAGGCCGTCGTGTTCGTCACGACCGGGAGCGTCGCGCTCCTGGCGGACCTGATCCATAACGGCGGCGACGCGCTGACCGCGATTCCGCTGGGGATCGCCTTCGCGATCCGCTCGCGGCGCGCCGAGGGCTACGCGGGACTCGCGGTCGTCGCCGCAATCTTCATCTCCGCGCTCGTCGCCGGCGTCGAATCGATCCGCCGCCTGATCGACCCGAGCCCGCCGACCGACCTCTTGGTCCTCGCGGCCGCCGGGGGCGTCGGCTACCTCGGCAACTGGATCGCCGCGCAGATCCGCACGCGTGCCGGCCGCCGGCTCGACTCCCCGGCGCTGATCGCTGACGGCAATCACGCGCGCGCCGATGCCTACGTCTCACTCGCCGTGGTCGCTGCCGCGGCCGCGGTCGCGCTCGGCGTGCCGGTGCTGGACCCGATCATCGGACTGCTGATCACGGCGGCGATCCTGCGGATCACGTGGGCCTCGTGGCTGACGGTGCGCGCAGACGTGTGGGGCAGTCCCGGCAGAGAGCACCGTCACTGACACCTGGACGGTCATCGCAATGTGCGTTAGATTGTTGGGATGGCCGATGATCGCTGTGACCTCCTGTGCCTCGACCTCGAGAAGGCCGAAGCGCTTCGCGCACAGCAGCCGACTGATGCAGCGGCCACTCGAGCAGCCGCGAGCGCCCGCGCGCTGGCCGACCCGACACGCTTCCTGATCGCCTCGGCGCTCGCCGGGACCGACGAGCTCTGCGTCTGCGATGTCTCGTGGGTGATCGGCCGTGCCGAGAACCTCGTCTCACACCACCTGCGCACGCTGCGCGCCGCCGGCCTGGCCAGCTCGCGCCGCGACGGCAAGATGGTCCTCTACGCGCTGACACCGGCGGGCCGGGTGCTCGTCAGCGCCGTCGGCGAGCCGGTGGTCGCGTGAGCCTGGCCGAGCTTCCCGTCGCGCACGCCCACGCGGCCCCGGCCCCACGTCCCGCGCCGGTCCGCGATGAGCAGTGGCTGCGCGACGCCGCGCGCGCCCGGCTGCTGTCGTGGATCTCGCTCGGCTGGATCACGCTCGAAGGCGTCATCGGCATCACAGCGGGGATCGTCGCCGGGTCGGTCGCGCTGACCGCGTTCGGGCTGTCATCGGTCGTCGAGGGTCTCGCGTCGGTCATCGTGATCTGGCGCTTCACGGGATCGCGCACACATTCCGAGACATCCGAAGCGTCCGCGCAGAAGGCGGTCGCGATCTCGTTCTGGCTGCTCGCGCCGTACGTCGCGGTCGAGTCGGTCATGCACCTGATCAACGGCGACGAGGCGAGCACGAGCGTCGTCGGCATCATCGTGGTGACCACGAGCATGATCGGCATGCCGCTGCTCGGGCGCGCGAAGCTGCGCCTCGGTGCGCGTCTCGGATCGTCCGCGACCGCCGGCGAGGGAACGCAGAACATCCTCTGCGCGCTGCTTGCGGGCGCGACGCTGATCGGGCTGCTCGGCCAGTCGCTGCTGGGCGCCTGGTGGCTCGACCCGCTCGCCGGGCTGTTCATCGCGGCCGTCGCGATCCGCGAGGGCTTCAAGGCATGGGGCGGCGACGCCTGTGCCGACTGCGCGCCGGTCGGGTTCGATGCGCCCGGCGCGAGCTGCGCCGACGACTGCTGCGACTAGCGGCCCAGCGGTTCAGAAACCGGCGATTTGCAGGGAACTGCAACGGTTCGCCCTCGGACGCCGCGCGCCTGGCGCTACTCTTGAGACTGCGTTGTGACGATCTTGTCGCACGCGAGGCAGCTCGCTTGGGTCCCGCTCACTGAAGCGGTTCGGGTCAGCAGTCTCCCCCGAACCAGCGCGGCACGACGCCGCACTCAGGAGTTTCCCAATGTCACAAACCTCTTTCGCCGACCTCGGCGTGTCCAAAGCCGTGTGCGCCACGTTGGCCAAGCGCGGCTTCAACGAGCCCTTCGCAATTCAGAAGAAGGTCATCGGCGACGTGCTCGCCGGCCGCGACGTGCTCGCCAAGTCCCCGACCGGATCGGGCAAGACGCTCGCGTTCATGGTGCCGATCACCGACCGCATCGAGGCGACCGACCGTCGCCCTGCAGCGCTGATCCTCGCCCCCACGCGTGAGCTCGCCACCCAGATCGTCGAGGCCAGCTACCCGATCGCCCACGCCCGCGCCCTCAAGGTCCGCGCCGTCTACGGCGGCGTCGGCATCGAGAAGCAGGCCCGTGAGGCGCGCAGCGCCCACATCATCGTCGCCACCCCCGGCCGGCTCGAGGACCTGATCCGCCGCGGCGACCTGTCGCTCAGCCACGTGAAGATCCTCGTCCTCGACGAGGCCGACCGCATGCTCGACATGGGCTTCCGCCCGCCGGTCGACCGCATCGTCGCGCTCTGCCCGCGTGATCGCCAGACCCTCTTCTTCTCCGCCACGCTCGACGGCGAGGCCGGCGAGATCGCCCGTGAGTACACGAGCGACGCCGTCACGCACGAGCACGTGCCCGCGGTCGACAAGACCGCCGACATCGAGCACCGCTTCCTGCGCGTCGAGGGCACGGAGCGCATCGACGCGCTGCTGACGCAGCTGCGCAGCGCCGAGCACGAGCTCGCGCTCGTGTTCGTGCGCACCAAGCGCGGCGCCGACCGGCTCGTCAAGCGCCTGGGCAACGAGGGCCACGAGGCACTCGCGATGCACGGTGACAAGAGCCAGCGCCAGCGCGAGAAGGCGCTCGCGCAGTTCGAGTCCGGCCGCGTCGACACGCTCGTCGCGACCGACGTCGCCGCGCGCGGCATCCATGTCAACGGGATCTCGCACGTGATCAACTTCGATCCGCCGGAGGATCGCGAGGGCTACGTCCACCGCATCGGCCGCACCGGCCGCGCGGGCAGCACCGGCGTCGGCATCACCTTCGTCGGGGGCGAGCACGTCGCCGACATGTCGAAGATCGTGCGCGAGCTGGAGCTCGAGCGCGAGTACACCGCATCGGGCCATGAGCTCGTCGCCGCCGGTGGCGGCGGTGGCGGCCAGCGCCGCCAGCAGCAGGGCCAGCGCGGACGCAACTCCGGCCGGCCGAATGGCTCGGGCGGCGGCCGTCAGGGCGGTCGCCAGGGCAGCACGAACGGCGGCGGCCGCGGCGGCGAGCCGGCCGGCACGCCCCGCTCCGGCAGCACCAAGCGCGGCAGCAGCGCGAGCAGCGGCGGCAAGACCGTCGCCTCGGCACGCCCGTCGCGCAGCCGCCGCGGACGCTAGAGACGACTCGATGCGGATCCTGCCCGCATAGCGGGCACGGTCCGCATCACGAGTCGGGCCGGCTGCAGGTCTCCTGGGCGCGGACTGGGTGTTGCACCGATCTAGCTAGTCGAGGGGTCGTTCAGCTGGCCGTTGGTGTCAGGTCACTGTGGGTTGGGGCTTCGAACGCGTGCCCCGAGCGGAACAGGCCGTTGGGGTCGATCGCTGCCTTGACCTGCTCGAGCCGAGCAAATGCGTCGGCTCCGATGGCGTCGCCGATCGCGACGCGCGTCTCGGCGAGGTTGAGATACGGCTTCGCTCGAGACCACGGAGCAAGAGCGTCCTTGAGCGCGGTGATTCGCGACTCGATCGCTTCGGCGAGACCGGGACCCATGGGCGCGCCGACCGTGAAGAAGGCGAACGAGCCATCGAGTGCGCCGAGGGCACCTGCGTCCGGCTTGTGCTCCAGTAGCGTGCCCCCGAGCTGACGGAGCTCGACGACGATCATCGGCGAGTCGGTCCCCGGGCCTGCAACGGCGACGATCGCATCGATCGCGTCCGCGTCGAGCGCGTCGAGCATGACGCCGTCGCCGATCGCGGGCATCGGGGGTTCGGGATCCATGTGCAGCCGGACAAGCGACGCTGCCGGAACCGTCGCGAAGGTATCGAGCTCGGGTTCGAGTTCGCGCAGCGAGGCGAGGATCTCGTTCGCCTCGTCCTCGGTACCAAGGATGGCACCATCGATGACAACGAGCTGGCGGCCACGGAAAGCCTCGGGAATGTCGGGCAGCGGCGGGATCTGCAGAAGCCGACCCGACGTGGTGACGGAGTCCGGCGCAGTCTCTGCCCACTCGACATAGCGGGTCAGCACCTCGGCCGACCGCTCCCACGGCCAGACGAGCATTCCGGCGACAAGCTCGGATACCGGGTACAGAGCGAACTTGAGCGAAACGATGACGCCGAGCCCACCACCGCCGCCGCGAATCGCCCAGAAGATGTCAGCGTTCTCGGACCTGTCGGCCCGGACCAGCGTTCCGTCAGCGGTCACGATCTCTGCTGCGAGAATGCTTTCCGATGCGAGCCCGTGCATCCGGGCCATCCAGCCGATCCCGCCGCCGAGGCTGTAGCCGACGACGCCGACGTTCGGCGACGAGCCGTGCAGCGCCGCAAGGCCGTGCACTGCGGCTGGCGTGACGACGTCCTCCCACAGTGCACCGGCTTCGACCTTCGCGTAGCGATTCTCCGCGTCGATCTCAACGCTGCGCAGCTCACGCATGTTGAGCAGCAGCGCTCCGGCAAGCGACCCGTGAACGGATGCTCCGTGGCCTGTGCCCTGCACGACGACGCGGAGGTCGCGCTCGGATGCATATCCGACCGCTGCGACGACATCCTCGATCGACCGGGCAAGCACGACCACATCCGGCCGCAGGTCAGCGGTCACGTTCCAAGACCGGCGTGCATCGTCGTAGCGGCTGTCATCGGGGAAGATCAGCTGCTGCTGGGTGGTGACGCTCATTTCATGCTCCTTGAATGGGATTGACGTGATGACCAGCGACTCGGGCGAGGCGACGGGGTGGTGTTGGCTTTCGGCGCCTCGGAGGGTCGACCGGGCCGCCTGCCGCGCTGCCGAGCTCATGCCCAAGCGCGCCGGGGCCGGTGTGGGCCGCGCGGTAACCGAGCAATCTGCCTGTAGGGGCAGCGATGCTCAGACCGACTCGTTGGAGCCACGCCGGCGGGAACGGAAGGCGGATCGTGTCTGCGTATGCCTGAGCGATGACGGCGAGTTGCAGGACGTTCGGGAGGCCCTTCTCGTTCGTCTTGCCTTCGGCCGCCAGCGCGAACATCGTCTCGAGCAGCTGCTCGAAGTGAAGTGCGGGCCGCACCTCGCACACGAGATTGGCTTCGTCCGGGCCCGCGTTCCAGAACCGGTGCGGCGTGCCTTCGGGAACGGTGAGCTGACCACCCGGTCCGACGTTCAGCGTGTCACCGCCGGCACGAAAGCCGATCGTTCCCCGGACGACGCGGAAGCGCTCCTCCTGGTGGGGATGCATGTGCGCTGTGGCAACGAAGCCTCCGGGCTGGACGAACGTCTCGATGACCACGAGTTCGCCGTTCGTCTCCGCTGAAGTCTTGGCGAAGACGACGCGCTCGCCTGTGACAGGGTTTTCGATGGTGTCGCCTGGGCGGAACATGCGTTCCTCCTTGCTCGTGGTTGTCTCACGGCAAGCTTGCTGCTCAGGGACAGCGACGAGAAGGGGCCCAGCCGCCAACAGGATGTCGGGAAACCGCCAACCTTCAGCGTGCTGAAGCGACGGCGGTAACGGTTGTGCCCGACCCTCGCGGGCTGACCATCGTCAGGCTCCCACCGATCGCTTCGAGGCGATCGACCAAGCCTGCCAGTCCGCTGCCGCGGGCAGCATCAGCACCACCGACGCCGTTGTCGACCACTTGCAGCGTCGCAACATCTTCGGCGTTCGTGAGCGACAGCGATGCTGTATCGACGTTCGCGTACTTGACGACGTTCGCCAGGGCTTCCGTTGCGACGTAGTAGAGGGCGATCTCGACGGAGTCCGGCAGGCGCTTCTCGTCCAGCTCGACGGTCACGTCGAGGGGAACTCGCAGCGCGAGACCGCGCAACGCTGACGACAGCCCACCCTCGGTCAGTGATGCGGGATGAATTCCCTGGGCGAGCGCCCGGAGCTCCTCGATGGCGGCGCCCGTCTCCTGCTGTGCGAGATCGACGAGCTCGAGTAGCGACGCGGGAGTATTCCCGTCCATCGCGATCCGACGCAACATGACGCCGATCGAAAGGAGGTGCTGCTGGGCACCGTCGTGCAGGTTCCGCTCGATCCGACGCCGCTCCCGATCCGCCGATTCGACGACCCGTACCCGCGAGGCGAGTAGTTCGATCTCAGCGCGCTTGCGGTCGGTGATGTCGCGCAGGTAGGCCGTAAACGTCGCCGGCCCATCGAGCGGGACTCGCGTCACCGTGAGCTCGACGGGAAACTCGCTCCCGTCCGCTCTCATGCCGGTCAACTCGACGTGGCGGTTCAAGATGGTCGGCTCCCCGGTGTCGAGATATCGAGCCAGCGAGCCGTAGTGCCGGCCGCGCAGCGAAGGCGGGATGATCAGCTCCGCGATGTCTCGTCCGAGCGCGTCCGCCGCCCGATACCCGAAGATTCGTTCCGCCGCGGCGTTGAACGTCAGCACCCGCCCGGACGCGTCAATCGTCACGACCCCGTCTAACGACGAAGCCAGCATCGCTTCCAATAGGGCCGCGACCCGAGGCGCGCCGACTTCGTCCATGACCGCGAGAATCTAAGCCATGGCTGAGGCCGCTCCAACTATCCGTGTCGTCATCGCGGAGGACCAGCCGCTCCTGAGAGACGCCGTCGCATCGCTCCTTGAGCTCAGCGGCTTCACGGTGGTGGGTCGCTGTCCCGACGCGGCCGACCTTCTCCTCAAGGTCCGCTCCTACCGCCCCGACGTAGCGATCGTCGACATCCGCATGCCGCCCACGTACACCGACGAAGGGCTACGAGCAGCCACCGAAATCCGCGCCCAATATCCCGAGACGTCGGTCCTCGTCCTGTCGTCGCACATCGCGCCCGACCAGGCCGCTCGACTGGTCGCCGACAACGCGCAAGGGGTCGGCTACCTCCTGAAGGAACGCGTCCGTGATGGCGACACGTTCATCGACGCGGTCAGACGGGTCGTCGCCGGCGAAACGGTCTTCGACCCACAAGTCATCGCTGCGCTCGTTGCCGGCAAGGGACATACGGCCAGCGAACGTCTGACCGAGCGAGAACTCCAGGTCCTGTCGCTGATGGCAGAAGGCCTCTCGAACGCTGCGATCGGAACAGCAGTCCACCTCAGTGAACGCGCCGTCGAGCGGGACATCTCTGCGATCTTCACCAAGCTCGACTTACCCGCAACCGATTCCCGCAACAGGCGCGTCCTCGCCGTCCTCTCGTTCCTCGGCATCCAATCGGGAACCTAGCCAGAGCCAAGGAATGTTTCGCTCCCTTACTCCCCCCAGACGCTTGGGGATCCTCGAACCCGGCGGCTACGCCTCGGCGCGGTCCGTCAGCCAGTCCGTCAGCGCGAGCGCGTCGAGCGGCCGGGCGATGTGGAAGCCCTGGCCGGTGTCGCAGCCGAGTGAAGTGACGCAGTCCATCGCGCCGGCCGTCTCGAGGCCTTCGGCGACGACGACGCAGCCGAGGTTGTGGCCGAGCTCGATCGTCGAGCGCATGATCGCGAGATCGCGATCGTCGGCCTCGATCCGCGCGGCGAACGAGCGGTCGATCTTGATCTCGTCGATCGGCAGCTCGCGCAGCCGGCTGAGTGACGAGTAGCCCGTCCCGAAGTCGTCCAGCGAGAGCGACACGCCGAGCGCGTCGAGCCGCCGAAGCACGCCCGCGGCGCGCTCGGGGTCGGCCATGATCGTGCCCTTCGGTGATCTCCAGCTCGAGCCGGTCGGAGGCGATGCCGGACGTGCTGAGCGCGCGCGCCACCTCGGCCGGGAAGTCCGGCTCGAGCAGGCTGCGGGCGGAGATGTTGACCGCGACCGAGAGGTCGTGGCCGGCACGCTGCCAGACACTGAGCTGCCGCAGCGACGTCCGCAGGACGAAGCTCGTGAGCGGCTTGATCAGCCCGGTCTGCTCGGCGAGCGGAACGAACTCGCCGGGCGGCATCAGTCCGTGCACCGGATGCTGCCAGCGCACCAGCGCCTCGACGCCGATGACGGCGCCCGTGTCGAGCCGCAGCTTCGGCTGGTAGTGCAGCAGCAGCTCGTCGCGCGCGAGTGCCTGCCGCAGCTCGCCGAGGCGCTTGAGGCGCGTCGGGCTGTGGTGGTCGCGCTCGCCGTCGAACAGCTCGAGCTCGGTGCTCAGATCCTTTGCCGCATACATCGCCGAGTCGGCGCAGCGCAGCAGCGCGGTGGCGTCGCGACCGTCGTGCGGGTAGCGGGCGATGCCGATCGATGCCTCGACGTGCACCGGGACGCCGCTCAGCAGGAACTCGCGGTCCAGCGCGCTGCTGAGGCGACGGGCGATCTCGAGGCCCGCCTCGGCGCCGTTGCGGCCGCTGACGAGGACGGCGAACTCGTCACCGCCGAGGCGTGCGAGCAGATCCGTGTCGCGGACCTCGCGCCCAAAGCGCTTGGCGACCTGGCACAGCAGCTCGTCGCCGCTCTGGTGCCCGAGGACGTCGTTGACCTCCTTGAAGCGGTCGAGGTCGACGAGCAGCAGCGCGAAGCCATCGGCAGCGGTGGCGCCGTCCATCTGGTCCTGCAGGCTCATGTAGAGGTGGCGGCGGTTGGGAAGCCCGGTCAGCTCGTCGTGCAGCGAGCGGTGGAGGTGCTCGTCGGCCTGGAGCCGCAGCGCCGCTTCGAACGCCTCGCGCTCGTTCGCGCGGCTCTCGGCCTCCTGCAACAGCGCCTCCTGGGTGCGCCGCAGTTCGGTCACGTCGAGCATCACGCCGTTGACCGCCAGTGGCAGGCCGTCCTCGTCGCGCTGGATCGCAGTCTTCTCCCAGATCCACAGCAGGCGTGCCGTCGGCGGCGAACATCCGGTACTCGAAGTCGAACGGCCTGGCGGCGGCGATGCACTCCTCGGCCTCGGCCAGGATCCGGTCACGGTCGTCGGGGTGCAGCGCGCTCACCCAGGCGTCCTCGTCCTCGAGCCATTGCTCGGGGGAGTACCCGAGCACGGCCTCGATCTGCGGGCTCACGTAGCGCAGCGTGAACGCCCCGACGAAGTCAGCGATATAGGTGATTGCGGGGAGGTCCTCCACGAGCCCGCGGAAACGGACGTCGGGCAGCGCGGAGGCCGGCTGGACGGGCGCGTCGGCCATGCTGATCTTTTCGGCCAGCGGCGGCGTGGCGCTTGAGCCGTGCGGCGGCCTGCGAGCGCCCGGTGGCCCGCTCGTCGCGCCCGGGGCGCCGTTCGGCGCAGGGACTCGGACGAACGTCCAGGGTCGTCCGCTCCAAAGCCCCGGTTTACAGCGGGGCGGCGTCCGCGGCGAGCGCCGCCGCGCCGCGTCTGCGTGTCTCTGCGACGGCCCGCTCGATGCCCCCGTGCTCGAGCGCCGCGAGGGTCGAGGTGCCGCGCCAGAGCTCGCGCCCGCGGTCTCGCACGATCACGTCCATCCGCCCGCCGAGGTGCTCGATCGCCCCGGGGACGTTGCGCCGCTCGAGCGGCAGCGGCACCGGCAGGACGTGCGCGCTCCCGAGCGGTGAGGTCCCCTCGATCTCGACGCTGTAGCGCACGCCGCGCGCGCGCAGCGACCATGACTCGTCGGTGACCGTCGCCGTCGTCGGTGAGACGAGCGGGTCGCCGAGCCGCAGCAGGCGGCCGCCGGGCAGGCGCACGACGACGGCCGTCACCTCGGTGCGCAGCGGGCCGGAGTGGATCTTGCCGCCGGCGAAGGCGACGCAGGCGGTGTCGGGCGACGCCACGACGGATTCCTCGAAGCCCTGCGCCTGGCCCCACCACCAGGCGCTGGGGAAGCCACCGGCGCCCCAGTTCTTCTCCGCATAGACCTGCCAGCCGTCGAGGTCCCAGCGCTCGCCACCGACGACGGCGCTGCCGTGCGCGCGGCCGCCGAGCAGCCACGGATGCCAGTACTGGTTCAGCGCGGGAACGGCCTGGAAGATGCTCGAGCCACCGAGCGAGCGTCGCGACCACGGCAGCGGATCGCTGACGCGCACGTCGAGCCGCGCGTCGTCACCGAGATCGACGGCGAGGCGGTCGGCGGTGCCGTTGAACGCGCCGCCCGCACGCGCGCCGAGCGCCGCGGGATCGGCCCACCCCTCGGGATGCGCGACCGTCCTCAGGAACCCGTTCGGGTGACTCGCGAGCCCGAGCGTCGACCAGAACCCGTCGCGTGCCCGATTGACGCCGCAGAGCGCGATCACGACGCGGCCGCCGACCGGATCGGTGAAGCGCCAGAAGTAGCCCTCCATCCGCACGCCGCTGTGCGCCGGCAGCGGGTCGCCCCACGGCAGGTCCGCACCCGTCGCGCGGTAGGCGCCGAGCAGCGTCACTCGCCGCGCAGCGTGGCGGCTTCGAGGTCGTCGCGGTGTGCGGCGACCGTCGCGCGCAGCGTGTCGGCGGCGTCGTGGGCCGGCTCCCACTGCAGATCGCTGCGTGCCCGGCTCGTGTCCATCAGGACCGGCCGCCGCAGCGCCTCGACCCAGCTCGCCGTGTCGGGCAGGAACGGCAGCCGCGCGACGATCTCGGCGGTCGCATCGACGGCGAGGTCGGGGACCGGGACCGAGTACCAGCCGATCTCGCGCGCCAGGTCGGCGACGGTGATCGTGCCCTCGCCGGCGAGGTTGTAGATGCCGGGCTCGCCGCGCCCGAGCACGGCGCCGCAGAGCGCGTCGGCGACGTCGTCGTGATGCACGAGCTGGAGCGGCCACGCCCGGGTCGGGCAGGACCGGCTTCAGCACCGGCACCTGGTCGAAGAGGTAGCGGATCGCGCCCGGGATCCTGCCGCGCAGGTCGACGGTCGGCAGTGCATCGATCAGCATCTGGGCCTGCGGCCCGGCGACGATGCACGGCCTGAAGACATACGCCGCCGTCTTGGACTTGGCGAGCGCCTCGTCCAGCACGGCCTCGACCTCGGCCTTCTGCGCGGAGTACGGATGCCGGTCCCCACCGCGCACCGGCGTGTCCTCCGTCAGCAGCGAGTCCTCCCCGCCGTGCTCGCCGTCGAACCCGTACGCGGCGACCGACGAGGTGTAGACCATGCGCTTGGCCCCCGCGGCGGCCGCCGCCTGGAACACGTTGCGCGAGCCGTCGACGTTCGCGGCATGACTGTCCTTGCCGGCGACGATCACGAACGCCAGGTGGACGACGACATCGGCGCCGTCGACGAGCGCGTCGACGGCCGCGCGATCGAGCACGTCACCGCGGTGGTACTCGACCTTGCTCCAGCCGAGTGCCTGCGGATCGAACGGCCGGCGGGCCATCGCGACGATCCGCCCGACCTCCTGAAGGCCGTCGAGCGCCGTGACGAAGGGGATGCCGATCTCACCGGTCGGGCCCGTGACCGCAACCGTGAGCTGCTTGGCCGGGCTCACGCGCCGGAAGCTACTCCTCGGGGCGTGGAGTCCGCAAGGACCCTGGCGCGTCAGGAACCGGCGACGCGCGCGATCTCGGCGAGCGACGTGACGCCGGTGCGCACCTTCGCCAGGCCGTCGTCGCGCATCGTGCGCATGCCGGAGCCGATCGCAGCCGCGGTGATCGCGTCGCCGGAGGCCTCGCGCATGACGAGCGAGCGGATCTCCTCGTTGACGGTCATGACCTCGTAGAGGCCGACGCGCCCGCGGTAGCCGGTGCCGCCGCAGCGCGTGCAGCCGACCGCGTTGAACGACGGGATGTCATCGGTGACGTCGGCGAAGCCCGCGGCCTTCAGCATCTCGGCGTCGAGCACGGTCTCCTCCTTGCAGTTCACGCAGAGCGTGCGCGCAAGGCGCTGGGCGATCACGCAGTCGATCGCGGACGCGACGAGGAACGGCTCGATGCCCATGTCGTCGAGCCGCACGAGCGCCGTCGGAGCGTTGCGCGTGTGCAGCGTGGAGAGCACGAGGTGGCCGGTGAGCGCGGCCTCGACGGCGATCTGCGCCGTCTCGCGGTCGCGAATCTCGCCGACCATGATCACGTCGGGGTCGGCGCGCATCATCGAGCGCAGGCCGCTCGCGAAGTGCATGCCGGCCTTCGTGTTCACCTGCAGCTGCTTGATGCCGTCGACGCGGTACTCGACCGGGTCCTCGATCGTCAGGATCGAGCGGTCGCCCTGGTTGAGCTCGGTCAGCGCGCCGTAGAGCGTGGTCGTCTTGCCGGAGCCGGTCGGGCCGGTCACGAGGATCGCGCCGTACGGCTGTGCGATCGCGTGGCGCAGCTTGTCGATCTCGCCGTCGCGCAGGCCGAGCTTGTCGAGCTCGATGACGCCGCCGCCGTGGTCCAGGATGCGCATGACGACGGACTCGCCGGCGACCAGCGGGAGCGTCACGACGCGCACGTCGACCTGGCGGCCGATGACGGTCAGCGCGAGCCGGCCGTCCTGCGGGATGCGCCGCTCGGAGATGTCGAGGTTCGACATGATCTTGATGCGCGAGATGACGCCGCGGGCCATGCCGCGCGGCACGACGCTCGCGCGGGCGAGCACGCCGTCGACGCGGTAGTAGATCTGCATCCCCTCGCCCTCGGGGGCGAAGTGGATGTCGCTGGCGCCCAGCTCGACGGCCTCGGCGATCAGCGCGTGGACGAGCTTGATGACCGGCGCCTCGTCGTCGGAGTCGCCGCTGCGCAGCTCGATCTCGAGATCGACGTCGTCCTCGAGGCCGGCCTCCGCTTCGGCGACGTCGCCGAGGCGCGTCAGCTTCGCGATCAGGGTGCCGAGGTCCTCACGCGAGGCGACGACCGGACGCACGTCCAGCCCCGTCTTCATCGTGATGTCGTCGAAGGCGACGATGTTGCCCGGGTCGGCGGTCGCGAGCAGCAGCGTGCGCTCGTCGAGGTAGCCGATCGGGATCGCCTCGTAGCGCCGCGCCGCGTCCGCCGCGATCAGGTGGGCGGCGTTCATGTCGACGGAGAACACGCCGAGGTCGACGTAGTCCACGCCGAAGCGCTCGGCCAGGACGCGCGCAAGCTCGTCGCTGGTCAGCGTGCCACGGGAGACGAGCATCT
Organism: uncultured Actinomycetes bacterium; assembly: GCA_963821685.1. Lineage (GTDB taxonomy): Bacteria > Actinomycetota > Thermoleophilia > Solirubrobacterales > Solirubrobacteraceae > F1-60-MAGs163. The sequence continues at coordinate 161,432 of CAWGEW010000005.1, forward strand.
CACCGGTCGAGCGGCCTTCGGCACGCGCCTGCTGGACCGACGCCTCGACGTCCTCACGCGAGGCGAGGCCGAGATCGACGACGATCTCGCCGATCAGGCGCGAGCGGCCCACGCGGCGGCCCGAGGGAACGATGCCCTTCGGCAGGTCGGTGTCGGTGATCAGCGAGCTGGTCATGGTGCTCCGGTGGGGGTGCGGGGAGGGGGTCCTGGCACCGTTCATCGGCAGATTCGCGCCGTCCCTCGACCCCCTATCGAACGGCCGTGCATCTGGACTTGCAGACTGACTCGCCGGTCGGTTAGGTTCGCTCGGGTCCAGCTCGGCGCCCGTCGCCGGGTGCACTGAACGCTCTGGGAGGAGACGTCCAATGTCCAGCACCATCCGCGCGAGCCTGCTCGCGTGTATCGCCGTACTCGCGGCGATGTTCGCCGTTGCCGCGCCCGCAATGGCGGCAGACCGCTACGTGGCACTCGGCGACAGTTATTCGTCGGGCGTCGGTACGCGCAGCTACACCCTGAACTCGGGGTGCCAGCGCGGCATCTACGCATACCCGTACCTGCTCGCACAGGCGCGGGCGAACACGGCACTCACATTCGTCGCCTGCAGCGGGGCGACGACGTCAGCGCTGATGAGCAGCGCAGATCTCGTCGGTCACGTCGACCACGGCGCTGGTGTCGGTGACGATCGGCGGTAATGACGCCGGCTTCAGCGACGTGATCCTCGAGTGCGCCAAGCCGGCGCTGATCAGTGACTGCGCAGGCAAGGTCTCGACGGCGCAGACGTTCATCCGCAACACGCTGCCGGGCCGTCTGAACACGGTCTACTCGGCGATCAAGAACCAGGCGGCGGCGACCGCGAAGGTCGCGGTCCTCGGTTACCCGCGGATCTTCAACGGCGAGGACTGCAACGCTGGGACGTGGTTCAGCCCCGACGACGAGACGAAGCTGAACGCGACCGCCGACCTGATGCGCGACACGATCAAGGCGCGCGCGGCGGCGTACGGATTCACGTTCAAGGACCCGATCCCGTCGTTCACCGGTCACGCGGTGTGCGACTCGACCGAGTGGCTCAACGGGCTCTCGAACCCGACGTCGGAGAGCTACCACCCGAACAAGCTCGGGCACTCCAGCGGCTACCTGCCGCTGGCACGAGCAGTGCTCGGCTAACGCCCAGCGCGAACTCAGGCCGCCGGGAACGACGACGGGGCGGCCGCAGGGCCGCCCCGTCGCGTGTCTGCCGTAGGTGGGGGAACGCCTACAGCCTGCGGTTGATCGTCAGCTTGCCGAGCTCGACGCCGGTGAGGTCCGGGGCGCCGAACACCGCGGGGAGCGACAGTGCGCCGGCGGCCTCCGCGCTGAGCGTGCCGGTGACCGGCCCGATGCGCAGGTAGCCGCCGCGGATCGAGATCCGCGCGCCCGCGTAGTCCAGGTTCAGCAGCTTCACCGGGATCGGTCCCGAACGGGAACGTCCCGTTCAGCAGGACCTGACCGCTGACGTTGCGGCTGCCGGCCGGTGTTGATGTTGAAGTTGCGCAGCGTCACGACCTTCGCCGCAGGGCCCGCGCCGGCAGTCAGGTTGATGCCGCCGCTGTGGCGGATCTGGCGCTGGAACAGCGCGCTGAAGAACCCGTTCGTGATCGGGAAGCGGAACGAGTCGGCGGGCACGTTGCCCGGGGCCGGCGAGGGCGTCACGCCGAGACCGACGAGCGCACTGACCGTCTCAGCTTTGGGGGCGAGCTCGGTGTAGCCGAAGCCGCCGGCCGATGCTGCCGCGGGCGCGATCGCGACGACCGCGAGCAGCGCGGCGAACGCCACGAGCAGGCGGCGGGGAAGTCGTAGTGCACGGGTCACGGGATTCCTCCTGGAAGGTTGGTTGCCGTCGCTGTGCACTACGCGACGAGCAGCGCCGGCGGTTGGCGAACGTGCCGCGGTTGAGCGCCTCCTGGCGCGCCGACGCTCAGCCGGTCGCGGGCAGGCCCGGGAGCTGCACGCGCACGCGCAGGCCGCCGAGCGGGCCGTCCTCGAGCGTCAGCGCGCCGCCGTGACGCACCGCCTGCGCGGAGGCGATCGACAGCCCGAGGCCCGTCCCGGGACCGTGGGCGTCCGCGCCGCGGGCGAAGCGCTCGAGCACACGCGCGCGGTCGGCGCGCGCGATCCCCGGGCCGTCGTCGTCGACGAGCAGCTCCGCGCCGCCGCCGGGGAGCGACGCCGCCGTCACGACGACCTCGCCCGCCGGACGGCCGTGCAGCGCCGCGTTCTGGACGAGGTTGTCGAGCAGCATCCGCAGGCTCTCGGCCTCACCGCGGACGACCGGCCCCTGCTCGGGCGCCTCGAGGCGCAGCAGCAGCTCCGGGTAGCGCCCGCGGGCGCCGAGCACGACCTGGTCGGCGAGCTCGCCGAGGTCGACGTCCTCGGCCTGCGCGGGCGGGCCGGCCTCGCCGCGCGCGAGCGCCTGGAGCTGTTCGACGAGCGCCGCCGAGCCGGTCGGCGTCGCGGCGGGCGGCGTCGATCGACCCGGTCGACAGGTTCGCCTCGAGGCTCGTCAGCGGCGTGCGCAGCTCGTGGCCGGCGTCGGCGGCGAAGCGCCGCGCGCTGGCGAGCGCCGCCTCGCGGCCCTCGGCCGTCCCCTGCAGGCGCTCGAGCATCGCGTTGAGGTCGCCCGCGAGCGCGTCGACCTCGACCGGCCCGTCGCCGACCGCGACGCGCCGTGACAGGTCGGCGGTCTCGGCGACCTCGCCGGCCGTGCCGCGCAGGCGCTGCAGCGGCGCGAGCGCGAGTTGCGCGAGCGCGCGCGTGATGAACGCGGTCGCGAGCAGGGCGCCGATCAGCGCCGCCAGGACGACGAGCCGCAGGCGCCGCTCGCGATCCTCGAGCGGAGCGAGCTTCGCCGCGACCTGCAGCCGTGCGCCGTCGGGCAGGTCACGCACGACGGTGCGCCAGGCCTTGCCGTCGACGTGGACCGTCGTCGGGTTCGTAGTTCGAGGCCGGGACCGGGAAGCCGGCGGGCACGTCGGCGCCGCCGGTGCGGATGTAGCCGTTGGCGAAGACGAGCCGCGTGAAGCGCTCGTCACCGGGGCCCAGCGGCCCGCGGCCGTCGGCGTCCTGGTCGTGCCGGCGCCGGGGCCGACCCCCGCCGGCGGGCGACCGCCGCCACCGCCGCCGATGCCGCCGCCCGGCGGCGGGCCGAGGCGCCCGGCCGGGCCGGCCGCGCGCTCGACGAGCTGCCGCAGGTCGCGGTCCAGCGCACCGCGATCGGCCCGCGAGCTGATCACGACGACGGCGATGCTCGCGACCAGCAGCGCGCGCGCCGACGGCCGCGACGGCGGCGAGCGTCACGCGGCCGGCGAGTGACCGCGGCGCCCTCACGACGGCTCCCCGGGCACGCGCAGCACGAAGCCGATCCCGCGCACCGTCTGGATCATGCGCGGCTCACCGTCGGCTTCGAGCTTGCGGCGCAGGTAGCTGACGAAGACGTCGACGACGTTGCCGTCGGCCGCCCAGTCGTAGCCCCAGACGAGCTCGAGCAGCCGGTCGCGGCTGAGCACGATGCCCGGGTTGCGCGCGAAGACGTCGAGCAGCTCGAACTCGCGCCGCGTGAGCTCGACGGCGCGGCCGCCGCGCGTGACCATGCCGCGCCGCCGGATCGACGAGCAGGTCGCCGACGAGGATGTCGCGCGCAGGCTCGCCCGTGGCCGCCGCGTCGTCGCCGGCGCGACGCAGCAGCGCCCACAGCCGCGCGATCAGCTCCTCGACGGCGAACGGCTTGACGAGGTAGTCGTCGGCGCCCGCCTGCAGGCCCGCGATCCGGTCCTCCACCTCATCGCGTGCGGACAGGATGCAGGATCGGCGTGTCGGATCCCGTCGGCTCGCAGGCGGGCGCAGACGGTACGACCGTTGAGGTCGGGCATCGTCACGTCGAGGACGACGGCGGCGGGCACGCGGCGCGCCACCGCCTCGAGCGCGGCGCGCCCGCCGGCGGCCGTCTCCACGGCGAAGCCCTCGAGGCGCAGGGCGCGTTCGAGGGCTTCGCGGATTGCGTCGTCGTCGTCGACGACCAGGACGAGCGGTGATGTGTCGGTCACTCCGGACACATCATCGCTCTCCCGGTGGTCGGCTCAGGCAGTGGTGACCGGGGCTGCCGGAGCCGCGTCCGATGCGCCGTAGCCGTAGCCGAAGCCGGGACCGCCGCCCGGGCCGCCCGGACCACCCGGACCGCCGGGGCCACCCGGGCCGCCGTGACCGTGATGGCCACCGGGGCCACCCGGGCCACCGGGCATCCCGCCGCTGGTGGGCATGCCACCGCCGGTCGGGCGTGCGCCCTTGGGCCATGCCGGACGTGCCGGGCGTGTGGCCTTCAGCGCGCTCTCGACCTTCGACTTGTCGATGCCGAGCGCCTTGGCGAGATCGGCCGCGTAGGTCGACTCGTTCTTGCCGTGCGGGCCACGCCGGCCGCCCGGGCCACCGGCCGGCAGGTTCGTGCGGTCGCACGTGAGCGGCTTGGCCTTGCAGGCGAGAATCGCGTCGGCCTGCGCCTGTGTCAGCTCGTTCGCCTTCACCTGCGCGTCGAGCCGGTCCTTGAAGATCTTGTCCTGAGCCGTCGTCAGCTGGTCGACGGTGACGCCGAGCGCGTCGGCGAACTTCTTCTCCTGTGCAGCGCGCTGGGTCTCCATGTCCTTGTAGACCTCGCCGAGCGTCTTCGGCGGTCCGGACTGGGTCGTCTGCGCGGCCTTCGAAGACTTCTTCTTCGAGGTCGTGGCAGTCGAATTGGCGCCGAAACCGACCGTCGCGAGTACCGCGCCGGTGGCGAGCGCCGAAAGCAATGCGGCAACTAGTGCGCGCTTCATCGGGTCCCTCCTGTGGGTCTGTCAGTGATCGTCACGTTGCCGGAGCATCGGGACGATCTCTGAGAGCGCTCTGAGAAGACTGAGACGACGCTCAGACTCTTACCACCAGTTTCCCGACATTCTCACCGTCGAACAGCATGTTCAGCGCGCGCGGAAGGTCCTCGAAGCCGTCCACGACCGTCTCCTGCGCCTTGAGCCGGCCCTCGGCCATCCACCCGCCGAGGATCTGCGCGACCTCCTGGGCCTCGCCGAAGTGGTCGAGCACGATGAAGCCCTGGATCAGCACGCGCTGCGTCAGGATGCGTCCGAATGCGCGAGGGCCGGGCGGCGGCTCGGCGTCGTTGTAGCCCGAGATCAGGCCGCAGAGCGGAACGCGGGCGCGGATGTTCAGCCGTGCGAAGACCGCGTCCATGATCTCGCCGCCGACGTTCTCGAAGTCGACGTCGATGCCGTCAGGCGTCGCCGCCTTGAGCTGCGCGCGCCAGTCGGGCGCCTTGTAGTCCACCGCCGCGTCGAGGCCGAGCTCGCCGGTCAGCATCGCGCACTTCTCCGGGCCTCCGGCGATGCCGACGACGCGGGCGCCCGCGATCTTCGCGATCTGCGCAGCGATGGAGCCGACCGCGCCGGCCGCGGCGGAGACCACGACGGTCTCCCCCTCCTGGGGCTTGCCGATGTCGTGCATCCCGACGTACGCGGTGAGGCCCGTCATGCCGAGCACCCCGAGGAAGGCGCTCGGTGAGACGCCCGCGACCTCGGGCATCACAAACGCCGGCGCGGCGTCGGAGAGCACGGCGTAGTCCTGCCACCCGAACAGCCCCTGGACGAGCGTGCCCTCCGGGTAGCCCGGATGCTGCGATGCGACGACCCGGCCGATCCCACCGGCGCGCATCACCTCACCGATGCCGACCGGCGGAAGGTAGGTCGGCGCCTCGCCGATCCACGCGCGGTTGGTCGGATCGATGGAGATGAACTCCAGTCGCACGAGCGCCTCGCCCTCCCCGATCTCCGGCACGGCCTGCGCTTCGAGTTCGAACGTCGTGTCGTCGATGCGGCCCGTGGGGCGCTCGCGCAGCAGGAAACGGCGGTTCTGTTCGGCCATGGGACAGACCCTATGGCGAAAGGCGCTCCACGCGCCAGCCGGCGCTGACGCTCGCATCGCGGACGTAGACGAAGCGGTCGTGCAGGCGCGACTCCCCGGCCTGCCAGAACTCGACGGCCTCGGGCTCGAGCACGTAGCCGCCCCAGTACGGCGGGCGCGGGACGTCCGGCCCGGGATGCGCGTCGCTCGCGGCCTGGACGCGGCCGAGCAGTTCCTGCCGGCCGGAGATGACGGTGCCCTGGTGCGAGGCCCAGGCACCGAGCTGCGACTCACGCGGGCGGCCGGCGAAGTAGGCGTCGGAGTCGGCGTCCGTGGTCTCGCGCACCGGGCCGTGGACGAACACCTGACGGCCGAGCTCGCGCCAGAAGAACAGCAGCTGCGCGCGCGGGTTCTCGGCCAGCTGGCGGCCCTTCAGGCTCTCGCGGTTGGTGTACCAGCGCAGGCCGTCCTCGCCGATCCCGCGCAGCAGCACGGTGCGCGCGCTCGGCCGCCCGTCGGCCCCGGCGGTCGCGAGCGTCATCGCGTTCGGGTCGGCCATGCCGGTCGCGGCGGCCTGGTCGAGCCAGGTGCGCAGCAGCGGGAGCGGCGCGCCGGAGAGGTCGTCGGGGTCGAGGTCGGCCACGACTAGATGATTGATTCCGTGGCCGCGTGGATGCGGGGGCGCGGGATCGTGACCCTGCGCCGCGTGGTCGTGGAATCACTCATCCGGCCATCGTCATCTGGAGCGCGGCGTCCGGGTCGATCTCCCAGCGGCCCGGCGATCTCCTCGAGGCCCGGGTTCAGCGACCAGCGATCGGGCAGGTCGTCGCCCTCGTGGTCGGGCACGCCGCCCTTCAGCACCATGCAGCCGGTGTTGTCGCCGATGCGCGCGGATCTCGGCGATCTCCTCGGCGCTCAGCACGTCGCCGATCGGGCGTCGCCGCGAGCTCGGCGCGCTTCTCCTCGATCGGCCGCGCACCGTCGCCGATCTCCTGGATCAGCGTCGGCGCGACGCACGCGACGGCGGGCTGCGCAAGGTTCCACGCGCACGCGAGCTGCAGCGTCGTCAGCCCGTGGCGCTCGGCGATCGGTCGGATCTGCTCGAGCTTCGCCGTCCCCAGCTCGACCCAGCCGTCCGGGCGGAAGCCGCGGTGATCGTGCTTGGCGAACTCGTGCCCGGGCTGACGTCGCCGTGGAAGATGCCGCCGTAGTCGACGACGCGCGTGATCAGCTGCACGTCGTGGCGCGCGGCGGCCGGCAGCGCCAGCTCGACCGGCCACGGCTCGAACGGGTTGAGGATCACCATCCCCCAGTCGACGATCGTCGGCGAAGCGCTCGAAGCAGCCGATCACGTCGAGCACGAAGCCGTTCGCCGGCCCGGGCGCGACGCCGACCGCGCCGGCGAGGCCCTCGTCGCGCATCGCGCGCATGCCCTCCCAGACGGCGTCGCTCGTGAAGCCGATCCGGTCGGGGTTGTGCAGCAGCAGGACGTCGAAGCGGTCGACGCCGCAGCGCTCGAGGCTGCGCTCGGTCGCCATCCGGATGTAGTCCGCGTAGGCGTCGGGGCCGCGCAGCGCCGGGTCGGTCAGGCGCGGGTAGCCCTTCGCGCCCTGGCGCTCGCCCTCGTAGAAGTCGTGGCCGATCGCGCCGACGAGGCAGTAGTCGTCGCGCGGGATCCCGGCGATCGCGCGGCCGACGGCGAGGTCGGCGGCGCCCTGGCCGTAGACGTCCGCCGTGATGATCGTGTCGATGCCGCCGCCCGGCCGCAGCAGGGTCTCGAGGCGGTCCTCGTCGAGCGCCTCGCCGTAGTGCATGAAGTGGCCCCCCGACCATGAACCGACCGCGACGTGGGAGGGCTGGCGCATGTCCCGCAGGGTACCTTTCGCCGATGCGCCGAGGAATCTGGCTGATCGTCGCCGTCCTCCTGCTCGGCGGCGCGCTGGCCGGTCCCGTTGCGGGCGCCAGCGCGGCCGATCTCGACATCAACCTGAACATCGGCCGCAGCGGTGACCGCTACGTCATCAAGGGCCCCGTCGACCTGCGCCCCGGCGAGGTCGCCCGCTCCGTCGTCGTCGCCGACGGGCCGGTGACCGTGCAGCAAGGGGGCGACGATCACCGACGACCTGTTCGTCGCCGACGGGGACGTGCTCGTCGCCGGCACCGTGCGCGGGCGGATCGTGACGCTCAGCGGCCGCGCGACGGTGACCTCGACCGGCGTCGTCGGCGACGGGATCCGCTACGGCTCGGACGCGCCGCGCATCGCGCCCGGTGCACGCGTGAGCGGTGGTGTCAGCAAGGTCGACCTGAGCTTCGGCCGCGGCTCGACCGCTGGTCCCCGCGCTGCTGTGGTGGATCGCGATGAGCGTGTCGACGCTGCTGCTCGGCCTGTTGCTGCTGGTGCTCGGGCCGCGGGCGGCGGATGCGACCTTCGAGCTGATGCACGACGGCGGCTGGGGACCGGCGCTCGGCGTCGGCTTCGCGCTCGCGATCGGCCTGCCGCTGCTGGCGCTGCTCGCGCTCGTGACGTTCGTCGGCATCCCGTTCGCGATCGGCCTGCTGCTGGCGCTCGTGCCGCTCGCCGCGATCGGCTACGTCACCGGGGCCTGGGTGATCGGCCGTTCGATGGTCGGCCCGCCGGACCGCCAGATGCTCGCGTTCATCGCCGGGTGGGCGATCCTGCGCGTCGTCGGGCTGATCCCGTTCGTCGGCGCCCTCGTCTTCATCGTGACCTCGATGTTCGGGCTCGGCGCACTCGCCTGGACGCTGCTGCGCTCACGGCCGGGCCGCCGCCCCGCGGGCGGGCCCGAGTCCCCGCTGTCGCCGACGATCTAGCGTCCGTCAGGCAGCGCCGCCCGGCCAGTCGGGGTTCAGCGCCATCACGGCGAACGCCGCGCCGTGCGGGTCGGTGATGACCGCGAAGCGCCCGACCTCGATGTCCTTCGGCGGCACCTGGACGATCCCGCCGAGCTCGAGCACGCGCGTGCACGTGGCATCGGTGTCCGCGACGGCGAAGTACGGCAGCCAGTGCGACGGCATGCCCTTCGGGCCACTGGTCGTCCATCTGGACCATCCCGCCCATCGGGTCGCCGCCGAGCCTCCAGGTCGTGTACTGCACCCCACCGATCTGGGCGGCGTCGGGCGTCCAGCCGAACAGCGCGCCATAGAACGCCGGCTCGGGCGCGATGTCATGCGCGGCGAGCTCGTTCCAGGTCAGCGTGCCCGGCTCGTTGACGATCTGGCTCCCCGGATGCAGCTTCGGCTGCCAGATGCAGAAGATCGCGCCCTGCGGGTCGGCGATCACCGCCATCCGGCCGGCGTCGAGCACGTCGAACGCGTCCATGAAGACCGTGCCGCCGGCGCCGGCCACCGCGCCGCACGTCGCGTCGGCGTCCGCGACGGTGATGTAGGTCGTCCACATAGGCGGCGGCCCGCCGTCTCGCAGCGGGCTGAGCCCCGCGACGCTGCGTCCGCGCAGCGTGAACATCCGGTAGCCGCCGGCGGCCTCGTCGTCGCTCGGCGTCGGCGGCCTCCCAGCCGAACAGGCCGCCGTAGAACGCGGCTGCTGCGTCGGTGTCGGGAGCGGTCACATCGACCCACGATGGCGTCCCTGGTGCGTACTCGTCGATGTCGGGCATGCCGGCTCCTCTCAGGTGAACGGTGCTCCTGGCGAGCCTCTCAGATCCGCGCAGCGATGTGGGAACGGCGGTGCCGCGTTCAAGCCCGGGCCGCGCAGATCCGATGCGCGCAGCATGAGCCTTCCCGCTCGCACCGCTCACCCGGCCGCTTCGGCAGGAGCGCGGACGCGCGGGCCGGCTGCCGGCGCGCGCCGCTGGCGTGCACGTCCGAGCAGCCGCGCGCTGCTCGCCGAGCGCGTCGCGGAACTGACCGAGCGCCCCGGCGTCGTCGCCCTGCAGCGGCGGCTGATGCCCCAGAGCCGCGGCATCATCGACCTGCTCGTCGCCGGCCCCGCCGGCGTGACCGTCGTCGACAGCCTGCTGCTGGATCGCTCGCCGCGCCTTGCGCAGACCGGCGGCGGCTTCGCCGCAGCCACGCGGCGAGCGCCTGCTGGCCGGCACACATGACCACACCGGCGCCGTGCGCGCCGTCGAGCGCGAGGTGCTCGCGGTCAGCCACGCGCTGTCCGGGCACGGGCATGCGCATGAGCTTCCCGCAGTGCGCGGCGCGCTCTGCGTCCCGGAAGGACTCGCACTGATCGCGTTCGCCGAACTGCGCCTGCACGACGTCCTGATCGACGGTCCCCAGACCGTCGCATTCTTCGCCTCGCGGCCCGGCACGCTCGGTCCCGCACAGGTCGCGCGTCTCGCCACGAGGCTCGAGCGCGCGTTCCCGCCGGCCTGACCCCGGCTTGAACCTGTAACCCCAGAGGCGCTGCGGGCCTATCTTCCTGCAGGTGCCCGGCGTCGGTGACATTCTCGGCGGCTGTCGTCTCGACCGGCTCGAGGCGCGCGGCGGCATGGGCGTCGTGTACGAGGCCACGCAGCTCGCGCTCGACCGGCGCGTCGCGGTCAAGGTGATCTCGACGGAGCTCGCGCACGACCCCGAGTTCCGCGAGCGCTTCACGCGCGAGGCGCGCGTCGCCGCCTCGGTCCACCACCCCAACATCGTCGATGTCTACGACGCCGGCGAGCAGGACGAAGTGCTCTACCTCGTCATGCGCTACGTCGACGGCACCGACCTGCGCACGCTGCTGCGCGGCGGCGTGCGGCTCGACCCCGAGCGCGCAGTCGCGATCACGAGCCAGGTCGCAGCGGCACTCGACGCGGCGCACGAGGCCGGGCTGATCCACCGTGACGTCACGCCGTCGAACATCCTGCTCAGCGGGAACGGCTCCGGCGAGCGCGCGGCGCTGACCGACTTCGGGCTCGTCAAGCACCTCGACACGGCGGGCGCGACCCGCAGCGGTGCCTGGCTCGGGACGATCGCGTTCGTCGCACCGGAGGCGCTGCGCGACGACGCCGTCGACGGGCGCGCGGACGTCTACGCGCTCGGCTGCGTGCTGCACCGGATGCTCACCGGGACCGTCCCGTTCGCGCGCGACAGCGACGCCGCCACGATCACGGCGCACCTGCACGACGCCGCGCCGCGGCCGTCGGCCACCGAGGGCGTTCCGGCCGGCCTCGACGCGGTCATCGCCCGCGCGCTCGCGAAGGACCCCGCCGACCGCTACCCCACCGCGGGCGCGCTCGCCGACGACGCGCGCCGCGCGCTCACCAGCGCGCCGGCCGCAGCGGCCCCCGGCGCGTTCGAGACGTTCGGCCGGCCGAGCCAGGACGAGGATGCTGCGACGGCCATCGCGGGCGGCGACCGCACGCGCCTGATGCCGCCGCGGCCGCCCGCCGGCGCCACCCCCGAGCCGCCTCAGGCAAAGCGCCGCCGCCGGCCCCGCACCATCGTCACGGTCGCCCTCGGCGCGCTGGCCCTGCTCGCCGGCGTCGGGATCGGCGTCGCCGCCGACCAGGCGCTGCACGACGACCCGGCGCCGACGCGCACCACGCGCGGCCCGGTCCCGCGCGCACCGGCCCCCGTCGCGCTGAAGCCGTACTCCACGCCCGGGTACAAGGCGCAGGTGCCGCTCCACTGGACCCTGCTCGCCGACGACGTCGACCGCGGCACGTTCAACGAGAGCCGCTGGCGCGCGCCGGCGCCCTACCACGCGCTGCTCGTCATCACCTATCGCCTGAACTCCGACGCGCGGCCCGAGGCGGTCGCCGCGCGGGCACGCGGGAGCATGGCGAGCCAGCGCACGTACAGCGAGCTCGCGTTCGGCGCGATCGACCTGAACGGCGGCGAAGCGTGGCGCTGGGCCTACGGCGTCGACGGCCAGGCGCGCCTGAGCTGGTACCTGAACCAGTGCGGCACGAGCGTCGCGGTCTACGGCGCCACGAAGCCGAGCGAACTGCTGCGCTGGTCGCCGACGCTGCGCGCCGTCACCGCGTCGGTCCAGCCGACCTGCTCGTAGGAAGGCCGTCCCCGCCCACCACTACGGGATACGGTGCGCAGCATGCGTGTAACGCCCCCTGCTCGCCGGTGAGGTCCAGCTGTCGTCGTCGTTCCCGACCTGCCCGTCCGGCCCGCTCGGTCCCGTGCGCGCGATGGTCGATCAGGCACGCCGGCACGACATGGACTGGGCGCCGGTCCCCGTGTTCCTGCTCGAGCACCCACAGCACGGCGCGCTGCTCGTCGACACCGGCTACGCGGCCGACTCTGCGGTCAACCCCAAGCGCACGCTCGGCTCGACGGCGTGGCTGTTCCCGCATCGCTCCTACGACGTCAACGTGCTGCTCGAGCGCGCAGGGGTCAAGCCGTCGGACATCTCGACGGTCGTGATGACGCACCTGCACTCCGACCACGCGAGCGGCGCCGAGCGGTTCCCGGACGCGACGTTCATCGCCGACCATCGCGAGTGGGAGATCGGTGATCGCGGCGGCCTGGGCATCCGCAAGGGTGGCTACATCCCCGGGATCATCAAGACGATCAAGCGCCGCGAGATGCTCGACTTCACGGGTCCGCGCGCGAAGCCGCTCGGCCCGTTCAACGCCACGATCGACCTGTTCGGCGACGGCAGCGTCGTGCTCTGCTCGACGCCGGGCCACGCGCCCGGACACCAGTCCGTGCTGGTGCGCCTGGGCAGCGGCGGAGAGGTCCTGCTGACCGGCGACGCGGCCGACCTGCGCAGCATGGTCGACAAGCCCGTAGCCGACCGGCGTCATGTGGAGCCGCTCGGACTTCATGGCCTCGCTCGAGGCGCTCCAGCGCTATACGCAGCTGCATCCCGAGACGGTCGTGATCCCCGGGCACGACCACGTGACCTGGCCGACGTTCGCGCCGCTGTACGAGTAGTGGGCATGTCGGCCGAGCGGCGCTCGCGCCTGCTCGCGCTCGCGAGCCTGACCGGCATCGTCGCCGGCGGCATCCTCGCGCTGACCGGCAACGCGCACGCGGCCGACGTCGCGTGGTCGGCCACGATCGTCGTGATGCTGGTCCCGCTGACCTGGGAGGTCGCGCGGGCGCTGCTGCGCGGCGACATCGGCGTCGACGTGATCGCGCTGCTGGCGATGGCGAGCGCGCTGGCGGCGGGCGAGCAGCTGGCGGGCGCGATCGTCGCGCTGATGCTCTCGGGCGGCAACGCGCTCGAGGACTACGCGGCCGGCCGCGCGCGGCGCGACCTGACCGCGCTGCTCGAGCGCGCACCGCACGTGGCCCAGCGGCGCGTCGGCGACACCTGGGAGGAGGTCGCGGTCGACACGCTCGTCCCCGGCGACGTGGTGCTCGTTCGCACCGGCGAGGTCGTCGCGGTCGACGGCACGGTGCAGACCCACGAGGCCGTCGTCGACGAGTCGGCGATGACCGGCGAGTCGCTGCCCGTCACGATCGCCGCGGGCGGCAACGTGCGCAGCGGCATCTCGAATGCGGGCGAGCCGTTCGAGGTGCTCGCGACACGCCGCGCCGACGAGAGCTCGTACGCGGCGCTCGTGCGCCTGGTCGAGGCGGCGGAGTCCGAGCGCGCCCCGTTCGTGCGCATGGCCGACCGCTACGCCGTCTGGTTCCTCGGCGTCACGCTCGTGCTGGCGATCGGCGCGTGGGCGGCGAGCGGCGACCCTGTCCGCGCGGTCGCCGTGCTCGTGATCGCGACGCCGTGCCCGCTGATCCTGGCCGCCCCGATCGCACTCGTCGCCGGCCTCTCGCGTGCCGCGCGCGCCGGCGTGATCATCAAGGGCGGGACGGCGATCGAGGGCCTCGGCGGCGCGCGCACCGTGCTGCTCGACAAGACCGGCACGCTGACGGTCGGCCATCCGCAGCTGCACGAGGTCATCACGCTGAACGGCGTCGGCGAGGACGAGCTGCTGCGGCTCGCCGCGTCGCTTGATCAGCTCTCACCGCACGTGCTCGCGAGCGCGCTCGTGCGCGAGGCGACGACGCGCGGGCTGCACCTGGACCCCCCGGACCACGTGGTCGAGGCGCCCGGCGGCGGCATCGAAGGCCAGGTCGGCGGACGCACGATCTGCGTCGGCAGCGCCGCGTTCGTGGGCGAGCGCGGATACGCCGCCGACGATCCGGCCGGCCGGCTCGAAGCGCACGACGACAGCGCCGGCATGGCGCGGGTCACCGTCGGCGTCGACGGGCACGTGGCCGGCGCGATCGTGATGGCCGACCACCTGCGCGACGACGCGCCGGCGATGGTCACCGAGCTGCGCCGCCTCGGGATCGTCCAGGTCGCGATCGTCACCGGCGACCGCGAGTCCGTCGCGCAGCGCGATCGCCGAGCGCGTCGGCGTGGACCGCGTCTACGCCGACTGCACGCCCGAGCAGAAGCTCGAGATCGTCCACACGATCCGCGACGACGCCGGGGATGGCGCCGGTCGTGATGGTCGGCGACGGCGTCAACGACGCGCCGGCGCTCGCGCTGGCCGACGTCGGCATCGCGATGGGCGCGGCCGGCTCGACGATCTCCGCCGAGACCGCGGACTGCGTGATCACCGTCGATCGCGTCGATCGCGTCGCGACCGCCGTGCGGCTCGGGCGCCGCACGCTGCAGATCGCCCGCCAGAGCGTGCTCTGGGGCATCGGCCTGAGCACCGCCGGCATGGTGATCGCCGCGCTCGGCTACCTGCAGCCGGTCGCCGGCGCGCTGCTGCAGGAGGTCATCGACACCGCGGTGATCCTCAACGCGCTGCGGGTGCTGCGGGCGAGCTGAGGAGTTCCGCGACACTAGTTCAGCGTCGGGTCGACCGGCATCGTCGCGATCAGCGCGTACGTGCCGCCCTTGCGGCGCAGCACCGTCGACCACAGCCCGTCGGGGTCCTGCGTGAAGAGGTCGTCGCGGAGCGGGTCCTCGATGATCCAGGACTCCTCCTCCATCTCGGCCTCGAGCTGCCCGGCGCCCCAGCCGGCGTGCCCGGCGAACACGCGTGAGCGCAGCACCGCGTCCGGAGAGGTCCTCGCCGTCGGCCGCCTCGGCGGGGACGAACCCGACGTCCGCGTCGATCAGCAGCGCGGCGCGCCCGGGGTCGGTGAACTGCGCCAGCACGGTCACGGCGTTCGCCGACACGGGACCGCCGACGTGCACGACGACGTCGTCGCCGCCGGCGAGGTAGGCGAGCGTCGGCACGGCCTCGCCGACGGTCACGTCGGCCTCGCGGTTGAGCACGACGCCCATCGCGCCCTCCTCGGTGTGCTCGGCGAGCAGCACGACCGTCTGGCGGAACTCCGGGTCCAGCACGGCCGGTGAGGCGATGAGCAGCTTGCCCCTGAGCGACTCCATGCTCGTATGGTGACGCATCGCGTGCGCACCCTCGTCATCTCGGACCTGCATCTCGGCTCAGCGCTCAAGCGCGACGTCCTCCAGCGGCCCGTCGCGCTCGACGCGCTGACCGCCGCCGTCGCCCGCGTCGACCGCCTGATCCTGCTCGGCGACACGATCGAGCTGCTCGAGGGACGGCCCGACGAGGCGGCCGCCGCGGCCGAGCCGGTCCTGCGCGCGCTCGCCGCCGCGCTGCCGGAGGGCGCCGAGGTCGTCGTCGTCCCGGGCAACCACGACCACGCGCTGATCCGCTCCTGGCTGGCGACCCGGATCGACGCCGGCCGGCCGCTGCGCCCGGCGACGCAGGTGCCGAAGAGCGCCAGCGAGCTGCTCGCCGAGCTGTGCTCGTGGCTGCGCCCGGCGCGCGTCGAGGTCCGCTATCCCGGCGTCTGGCTCGCGCCGGACGTCTACGCGATGCACGGCCACTACCTCGACCGGCTGCTGCCCGCCGCGCTGCGCGGACGGCTGCGCTCGCACGACGGCGACGCGCGCTCGTCCGTCGACGACTTCGAGCGCGCGCCCGGCTCGGACGCCGGCGGGACGCTCGCGACGCTGCTGCCCGACGGCATGGGCGAGAGCGTCGAGGCGGCGGTCGGCCAGGCGCGCCGCGCGCTGCTCGCGGGCCTGCCGGCGCTGGCGACGATCCCCGGCATGCGCGAGGCGGTCTCGCTCGCCGCGCTCGTGATGGAGCAGGGGCTGCACCGGCGCGCCGCGATCCCGGCGATCGACGAGGTCGCGCGGCGCCTGCGCCTGCGCGCGCGCTGGATCGTCTTCGGGCACATCCACCGCCGCGGCCCGCTGCCCGGCGACCCGCCGGCGCTGTGGCGCCCGCGCGGCGCCGGACGGCCCGCGACTGCTCAACAGCGGCTGCTGGGTGTTCGACAGCGCGCTCACCGGGGCGCCGTCGCGCCCCAGCTCCGAGCGCCCCTACCGGCCGGGCGGCGCGGTGCTGCTCGAGCCCGGCCGCAACCCGCGCACGATCGACCTGCTGTCGAGCGTGCCGGACCGGGCGCTGCGCGGACGCGTTTGATCCGATCGCGCCGGTCACGTCGTTCCAGACATGACCGCACTCGACCAAGGAGTCCCCAAGTGCCCAGAATCGGACCGCTCGAACTCGTCGTCGTCCTGATCATCGCCCTCGTCGTCCTGGGCCCGAAGAAGCTTCCCGACGCCGGCCGCGCGCTCGGTGACGGCATCCGTCAGTTCAAGGGCTCGATCACCGGCGATCACGACAACGACCGCGCCGAGCTCCCCGCGCCCGCGGCGACGCCCGCGACGGTTGCCGTCCCGGCCCGCGACGAGGAGCCCGCCCGCGCCGCATAGGCGCGAGGAGTAGAACCAGTCACGCGCATGGCCTCACGCAGCGACACCCTCGCCCGTCTCGCCGACGAGGACCTGATGGCCCTCGTCGCCGACGCGGACGCGGACGCCTACGAGGTCGTCTACGACCGGCATGCCGACGCCGCGTTCGCGCTCGCGCACCGGATCCTCGGCAGCCCCGCCGCCGCCGACGACGCGTGCCAGGACGCCTGGATGGCGGCCTGGCGCTCGGCGTCGCGCTACGACCCGCGGCTCGGCAGCGTGCGCTCGTGGCTGCTGACGATCGTGCACAACCGCTCGATCGACCACGTGCGGCGGATGACGCGGCTGCGCGACCGGACGGTCGCCGACGACGCCGCCGCCGAGCGCGTCGCGGGGACCGACGACACCGAGGAGATCGCGCTCGCCCGCAACGAGCGCGACACCGACCTCGAAGCTGCTGCAACGAGCTCAGCGACGACCAGCGCGCGGTCGTCGAGCTCGCCTTCTACTCCGGCTACTCGCACAGCGAGATCGCGGAGATGCTCGAGCTGCCGCTCGGGACCGTGAAGGGACGTATGCGCGCAGGGCTGGAGAAGCTTCGCCACCATCTGGAAGGAGCCGGGCGATGAGTGAGTGCACCGAACCACGCTGGAACGAGCTGCTGGGCGCCTACGCGCTCGGCTCGTGCGCGCCCGCCGAGCAGGAGGGCATGCGCGAGCACCTGCAGCCACTGCCCGACGTGCACGGCCGAGCTGCTCGAGCTCGGCGCGGCCCGCGAGGCGCTGCTCACAACCGTTCCGCGGGCGTCCTCCCCGCCCGAGCTGAAGTCGCGCGTGATGACCCAGGTGCGGGCCGACGCCGAGCTGTTCGCCGCAGCGCGTGAGCGCGAGGCGGGCAACCGAGAGACACCGGCGCGCGCGCCTCGCCGGCCCCGGGGGGACCGGCGCTTTGGCTGGCTGCGCGCGCCGGTGCCACTCGCCGCCGCCGCCGCCTGCGCCGCCGTCCTCGCCGTCGGCGCGGGCGTCCTCGGCGCGGCGCTCGTCAGCGACGACGGCGGCTCCGCTGCGACGCGCACGGTCTCCGCGCAGGTCAACGGCACGCAGGCGCCCGGAGCGAGCGCCCGGCTCGTCGTCAGCGACGACGGCGGCTCACGACTGCGTCGTTCAGGGCCTGCCGTCGCCCGGCCGCGGCCGCGTCTACCAGGTGTGGCTGAGCAGCGGCGGCGCCACGCGCCCGGCCGGCACGCTCTTCGCCGTCGACCAGTCCGGCAACGGCGAGGCCGCCGTTCCGGGCTCGATGGACGGGGTCGACCAGGTGCTCGTGAGCTCCGAGCCGGCCGGCGGATCGCAGCAGCCGACGCGTCTTCCGGTGCTCGCAGCGCAGGTCTGAGAGCTTGCCGGACCGGGCGCCATCTCGCAGCCTCGATGGAGAAGATCTCAGCCCAGCCCACTGAGATCCCGTGCTACAGTTGCGCAAGCAACTTCACCTGTCGAACTGGAGCGCCCCGTGCCCGACACCTTGAACCTCCTGCTCATCCCTCTTGACGACACCGTCGTCTTCCCGACGATGGACGTCACCCTGCCGATCGATGTCGGTGACGACGAGCGCGTCCTGCTCGTGCCCCGGCACGAGGGCGAGTACGCCGCCGTCGGCACGATCGCCCGCGTCGCCGAGCGCGTCCGCCTGCCCGGCGGCGCCCACGGCGCATCGCTCGAGGGCGTCGCCCGCGGCATCGCCGGAGCGGCCCACACCGACCCGAGCGGCCGGCTGCGCGTCGAGGTCACCGAGTCGCCCGACGACTCCCCCGTCGACGGCCGCACCCGCGACCTCGCGCGTGAGTACCGCGCGACCGTCGAGGAGATCCTCGAGCTGCGCGGCGATGACGGCCGCGTCGCGGCATGGGTCCGCGCGATCGTCGACCCCGGCCCGCTCGCCGACACCTCCGGCTACGCGCCGGACCTGACCTTCGCCCAGAAGGTCGAGATCCTCGAGGCGACCGACGTGACCGAGCGGCTCGTGCTCGCGCTCGCGATGCAGCGCGAGCGGCTCGCCGAGCTGCAGGTGCGCCGCAAGATCCGCGACGACGTCGAGGAGGGCACCAACAAGCAGCAGCGCGAGTACGTCCTGCGCAAGCAGATGGAGTCGATCCGCCGCGAGCTCGGTGAGGACGACGGCACCGTCGCCGACGAGTACCGCACGAAGATCGAGGAGTCCGGCATGCCGGACCACGTGCGCGAGCAGGCCGAGAAGGAGCTCGCGCGCCTCGAGCGCATGGGCGAGGGCGGCTCCGGCGAAGGCCAGATGATCCGCAACTACCTCGACTGGCTGACCGCCGTGCCGTGGGGCGAGCGCTCCGAGGAGCGCCTGGACCCCGTGCACACGCGCACGATCCTGGACGAGGACCACGCCGGCCTGGACGACGTCAAGGACCGCATCGTCGAGTACGTCGCCGTGCGCAAGCTGCGCACCGAGCGCGGGATGGGCGACGCGTCGGGTGACAAGACCCGCGCTCGCGACGCCGCGCGCGGTGGAGCGATCCTCACGCTGATCGGCCCGCCCGGCACCGGCAAGACCTCGATCGGCGAGTCGATCGCCCGCGCGATGGGCCGCGAGTTCGTGCGCATGTCGCTCGGCGGCGTGCGTGACGAGGCCGAGATCCGCGGCCACCGCCGCACCTACATCGGCGCGCTTCCGGGCCGCCTGGTCCGCGCGCTGCGCGACGCCGGCACGATGAACCCGGTGATCCTGCTCGACGAGGTCGACAAGGTCGGCGCCGACTGGCGCGGCGACCCGTCGAGTGCCCTGCTCGAGGTCCTCGACCCCGCGCAGAACTCGACGTTCCGCGATCACTACCTCGACCTCGAGATCGACCTCAGCGATGTCATCTTCATCGCGACGGCCAACCAGGCCGAGACGATCCCGGGGCCGCTGCTCGACCGCATGGAGGTCATTCGCTTCGACGGCTACACCGTCGAGGAGAAGGTCGCCATCGCGCGGGACTACCTGTGGAAGCGGCAGCTCGAGCGCAACGGCCTGCGTGACGACGAGGTCACGGTCAGCGAGGACATGCTGCGCACGATCGTCAGCGAGTACACCCGCGAGGCGGGCGTGCGAAACCTCGAGCGTGAGCTCGGGACGCTGCTGCGCAAGACGGCGACGAAGATCGCCTCGGCTGAGGTGGAGGCCCCGGTCGTCGTCGACCTCGAGCTGATCCGCGACGCGCTCGGTCGCCAGAAGGTCTTCCAGGAGTCGGCGGCACGCACCGCGGTTCCGGGAGTGGCAACCGGTCTCGCCGTGACGGGCACCGGCGGCGACGTGCTGTTCGTCGAGGCGAACGTCATGCCGGGCAAGGGATCGGGCGGCCTCACGCTGACCGGCCAGCTCGGTGACGTGATGAAGGAGTCGGCACGGATCGCGCTCACCTACGTGCGAGCGCACGGCGATGAGCTCGGCCTCGAGCCGGCGGCCTTCGAGAACCGCGAGTTCCACGTCCACGTTCCGGCGGGAGCGATCCCGAAGGACGGGCCGAGCGCGGGCATCACGATGACCACGGCGCTCGCGTCGCTGCTCACCGGCCGCGCGGTCAAGCACACCGTCGGCATGACCGGCGAGGTCACGCTGCAGGGGCGCGTGCTGCCGATCGGCGGGCTCAAGCAGAAGGTGCTCGCCGCGCACGCCGCGGGGCTCACCGACGTGATCCTCCCCGAGCGCAACCGCGGCGATCTCGACGACGTGCCGGACGAGGTTCGCGAAGCGATGAGCTTCCACCCCGTCATGACGATCGGCGAGGTGCTCGAGCTCGCGCTCGAGCCGGCAAGCGCACCGGCGGATCGCACCACCGCGTAGCGCCTCAAGCACCACGAAGCACCCGTTCCCACGGCCCCCGCACGAGACAGGCGTGCGGGGGCCGTTTTCATGATCGGCTGCAAAAAGCGCCGTGGCACGGCGCGAAATGCAGCCGATCGGGCCCAGCAGGCGATCGGCTGCAAATCGACGTCACCCCGTGGCGCGAAATGCAGCCGATCGCGGACGGGCCGGCGCGGACCTGCCACGATCGCCGACACGGCGGCCGCCTGGGAAGGCGGCCGCCGTACCTGCGTGTGGACGACGGGGGGGTCGCGCAGCGCTCTCGCACCGCGCACGCCGTCTACGTAAGGCGCTCCATCACCGTGATCGCGAATGCGCACGCCGATGCGGCGAGTACGAGCATGGCCAGACGCGGCCCCAGCAGGACGCTGCGGCGCCGTGCGCGACGCAGACGGGCCTGCCGCCGGGTGACGCTGCTGGCATAGATGATCGGGCGATCCATCCCTCTCCCTCTCCCTGATCGAACAGCGGCACGCTTCAGCGCGCAACCGTCACAGGCAGAACGATCCCGGTGTTTCCGGACGGAACCGTGCGGAATGTCACGAGCGGGGCCTCTACGCCGCCTCCGGCTCCCCCGCCGCCGCATTCCGGATCCCCACCAGCGACACCACGCCCCCGAGCGCCACGAGCACCGCCGCGCACACCAGCCCGGCGTGGAATGCCGCGACCGAGGCGGCGTCCGACCCGTCGCCGAGGCGGCTGAGGTCCGGCCCGCCGCGGTCGCGCAGCACGTTCGTGACGACGGCGCCGACGATCGCGATCGCCAGCAGTGAGGCGATCCGGGCGATCGCGTTGTTGACGCCGCTGGCGACGCCGGCGCGCTCGGTCGGCACGGCGCCGAGGACGGTCGACGTCAGCGGCGCGACCGTCATCGCGAGACCGAGCCCGAAGACGACGGCGCCCGGGAGCACCTGCGTCACGTAGTTCACCTGCTCGTCGAGGGACAGCCACAGCAGCAGGCCGGCCGCGCAGACGAGCGGGCCGAGGCCCATGAACAGCCGCGGGCCGTAGCGCCCTGAGAGCGCGCCGAAGCGCCGTGCGAACGTGAGGATCATCAGCGTCAGCGGCAGCAGCGCGAACCCGCCCTGCAGCGCGTTGTAGCCGGCGACCTCCTGGAGGAACAGCGCGACGAAGAAGGTCGCCGCGCCGAGGCCCGCGTAGACCGCGAACGTCGCGCCGTTGCCGACGGCGAAGTTGCGCGAGCGGAACAGGCCGAGCGGCAGCATCGGCGCGCGCGCCCAGCGCGCCTCCCAGAGCAGGAACAGCGCGAGCGTCGCGAGCCCGCCGATCAGCGCGGTCAGGATCAGCGGGTCGCTCCAGCCACGCTCGGACTGCTCGATCAGTGCGAACACCGGCCCGGCGAGGCCGAAGACGCAGAGCGCGCCGCCGACGATGTCGACGCTCGTCCCCGGCTGGCGCGGGAACGCCGGCACGCCGCGCCGTGTCATCCACAGCGCGGCGATCGCGACCGGGACGTTGAGCGCGAACACGAGCCGCCACGAGACGCTGTCGACGAACAGGCCGCCGAGCGGCGGGCCGAGCGCGATCGCCGCGCTCGTCCACGCCGTCCATGAGCCGATCGCGGCACCACGCGCAGCGGTCCCGTGGAACGACGCCGTGATGATCGCCAGCGAGCTCGGCACGAGCAGCGCGCCCGCGACGCCCTGCAGCGCGCGGAAGGCGATCAGCGCCTCGATGCTCGGCGCGACGGCGCACAGCACGCTCGTCAGGCCGAAGCCCGCGACACCCCAGGCGAACACGCGCCGGCGGCCGAGCAGGTCGCCGAGCGAGCCGCCGACGAGGACGAGCGAGCCGAGCGTCAGCAGGTAGGCCTCGACGACCCACTGCTGCGCGGCCAGCGACGCGTCCAGGTCCCGTGCCAGCGCGGGCAGCGCGACGTTCACGACGGTCGAGTCGATGAAGACCATCGCGCTCCCGAGGATCGTGGCGGCGAGCAGCAGCCGTGGGCGTGCCGGCATCAGGTCGAGCCGAGCCACTCGCGGAAGCTGCCACTCCCGACGGCGAACGGATCGCCGAAGCGGTCGGCGTCCGCACCGAGCTCGAGGTGGGCGATGCGCGCGGCCTCGTCGATCGCAGCGCCGTCCGCGTAGCGGTCGAACGCCCACTGCCACGACAGCGCCTCGGCCTCCCCGGCGTCCAGCAGCGCGCGGCGGTAGCGGTCCGCGAGGCGGCGCACGTCGCCCATGCCTTCCAGGGTCATGGACGGCGCGTAGATGCTGAGACGCTCGGGATGCCGCACGTCATAGCCGCTGGCGTGCAGCAGCCGGCACGGGTGTCCGGCGGCGGTGATCCGTCCCCCGTCGATCCGCAGCGGGCGCTCGGCGAGGTTCCAGTACGCGACGTTCACGCCCGGGTCGCGGACGAGCTGCACGCCGTCGAAGAGCCCCGGCACGAGGTCCACCCAGCGCTGGTCCAGGTGCAGGCCGGCGGCGACGTTCGCGATGCAGTGCGTCGACAGGCGGCTCCTCCACCACTCCACGAAGCGCTCGCCGGTCGCGTCGGCGCGAATACCCATGACCCCGGTGTTGACGACGCCGGCAAGCCCGATCGTCAGCTCGTGCGCGCGTGCGTCCGGCCCTGTGGCCGGCGTGACGAGGTGCGGCGTCAGCGCGATCGACGCCTCGTCGAGCGCGCTCAGCAGCGGCTCGAGATCGTCCACGACGACGATGTCGGGGTCGAGCAGCAGCACCCGCTGGTGGCCACGAGCGAACAGGTGCCGGATCAGCTCGGGCTTTGCGGATGCGCAGGCGGCGCGGCGCTCGTAGCGGAACGCGCGGGTCCTCAGCCCCGCCTCGGGGATGTCGTCCATGGCGATGACCTCGAAGGGCTCGCCGGCGGGATCGAACCGGCCGTCCGGCTCGTCCATCAGCAGAATCGCGAACGGCAGCCCCGGGTGGACGCGGGCGAGCGAGGCCGCCAGCACCCGCGCCCGCGGGAGATGATTGTTCCCCGCGATCGTCGCGACGATCAGCTCGGGCGGCGCGCTCTCAGAGCTCATCAGGCACTCCGTGCTCGCGCCGGCCCGACGTGACGTGCCAGTTGGCGTATGCCGCGCGGTCCGCGCCGAGGTGATCGGGCATCGCCGACTGGACGTCGGCGCGCATGCGCCAGATGACGTCCCAGAGCCGCGTGATCACCGGCTCCCCGGCTCCCATCGGCTCCTCCAGCCACGCACGGAACGTGCCCGGGCCGAGGCGAACGGGTCGCCGAACGCCGCCGCCTCGTCACCGAGGTCGCGGTACAGCTCACGCGCGAGCGGCGGGATCGCGACGCCGTCCGCGAAGTGGTCGTACGCGTAGGGCGCGGTCGCCGCCGCGGCGTGGCCCGGCCGCGAGCAGCTCGCCGTGGTACTGCCACAGCACCTGTGCGGCGCCACCGATCTGCGCGGGCGTCGGTTGCTCGCTGTACTTCGTCACGCGCCCGGGGTGCTCGGGCTCGTACCCGCTGAACCGCACGACGCTCCCTCGCGTGTCGTCGACGAAGACCTCGTCGCCGACGAGCTCGACGCGGCGCTCGCGCATGTTCCAGTGCCCGACGTGCGCGGCCGGGTCGCGCAGCACGTGGACGGGATCGAACAGCGCCGGAACGTGGTCGAGCCAGCGCTGCTCGTAGTGCAGCCCGGCGGCGAGGTCGTGGACGCAGTTCTCGCCGATGCGCGCGGCCCACCAGTCCAGGAACGCCGGCCCCGGCTCGCGCGCCGCGACGCCGACGACGCCGCCGTTGTAGATGCCCGCACACGAGACGAGCAGCTCGCGGTCGACCGCGTCCGGGCCGTCGAGCGGCTCGAGCAGGTGCGGCGTGAGCACCACCGCCGACGACGCCAGCGGTCCCACGATCGGCGCGAGGTCGCCGACGACGAGCGACTCCTGCTTGAGGAACACGACGGCGTCGAGCTCATCACGCCGCAGCAGGTGCCGCAGCAGGTGCGGGGTCAGCGCGTAGCTGAGCTCCTCGCGCTCGCTGCGGAAGGCAAGGCGCTCGAAGCCGGGGATCCCGAGGTCCGCGGCGACGAGCAGCTCGAACGGCCCTCGGCGGGATCGATGTCGTCCCCGGGCTCGTCGGCGAGCAGGACGAAGCACGGCACGTCCGGGTTCCAGCGCCGCAGCGAGCGGGCGATGACGCGCGCCATCGGCAGGCGCGCACCGGCGCAGATCGTGGCGACGCCGTAGCGCGGCAGTGGACCGGCGCTGCCGGCCGAGCTCACGCCGGGGTCGCGGACCGGCGGGCTGCCGCAGCGACCACGTCCCGCTCCGCCACCGGCGTGCCGGCGGCGCTCCACGCCCACAGCAGCGCCACCCAGGTGACGGTTGCCAGGCAGACGTGCACCCAGACGAGCTCGGACGGCAGCTGCGCCTGGTACTGGATCGCGCCGACGGTGCCCTGGATGCCGAGCAGCGCGACGACGGTGATCAGCGCGCGCATCAGTGCGCGCGAGGCGTGCCGGTACCAGGCGATCCCGAGCGCCGCGAGCGCGGCGATCCCGAAGATGATCCCGATCGTCGTGTGGTTGCCGACCGCCCAGCTGAGCGTGTCGTTGCCCTTGACGTAGAGACGCTCGACGAGATCGTTGGTTCCGGCGCCGCCGGCATGCGGGCCGGCAGCCGTGGCAGCGGTCCCGGCGACGACCATCAGCGCGCCGAGCGGCAGCAGCAGGCGCGTGGACCACATCGTCAGCCGGTCGTGTGCACCGGGCTCGATCTGCCCCGCCTCGAACTCCGGCTTCGAGCGCCAGTACAGCGCCCACGCGGCGACCAGCAGGATCAGCGAGAGCGAGTAGTGCGCCATCACGAAGCCCGGCTTGAGGTCGTAGATCACGCTGAGCCCGCCGAGCACCGCCTGCGCGACGACGCCCAGCGGCAGCAGCACGCCGAGGATCTTCAGGTCGCGCCGCGGCGGCACGCGGAAGAACGCCAGGAACCCTGCGGCGATCGTGCCGAGCGCGACGATGCCGGAGAAGGCGCGGTTGGTGAACTCGATCACCGCGTGCGTCTGCAGCGGCGCGACGACCTGTCCCTTCTCACAGGCCGGCCAGCCCGAGCAGCCCAGCCCGGAGCCCGTCAGCCGCACGGCGGCGCCGCTGAAGACGATCAGCGTGAGCAGGATCAGTGCCGCCGTGGCGACCTGGTGGTAGCGGCGGGGGCTCGTGCTCAGCCGGCGGCGCATCAGTAGCGCAGGTCGACGCACGCCACCGCACGAGCGGCGGGGGCGCGGTCGGCGGCCGGGGTCGGATCGGCGAAGTGGTCGCGGTAGACGGCGTCGGCGGCCTCGTCCACGGTCGAGCGCACCCACCCTGACGGCAGGTAGCGGAAGATCTCGACGGTGCTCGAGCTGGGCGCGAGCTCGGCGAGCAGCGCCTCGAGACCGGCGGCGTCGAACACCCGCTGCCAGCCGAGGTCGGCGGCGACGCCGAACGGCACGGTCACGAGCATCCGCCCGCCCGGGCGCAGCACCCGCCGCAGCTCCTGCACGGCACGCCGCAGCGCGTCGGGCCCATCCTCGGAGCGGGGCGCGGCGTCACCGTACTGCGCGTTGTCCATCCCGACGTGCTCGAGCGTGGAGACGCAGACGACCGTGTCGTAGATCGCGTCGCGGAACGGCAGGTCGCGCAGATCCGCGTACTGGTAGGAGATGTCGAGCTGCGGGAACGCCTGGTCCTCGGGCGTCAGCGTGACGATGTCGAGCGACTCGACCCGTGGGCGCAGCCGCGCGAGCACGTGCGCGTGGTTGAGCGTCGAGCCGGCGTCGAGCACGCGTCCGCTGAGCTCACGCGTGGCGAGCCACGGGAACTCGACGACGCGCTCGTCGAAGCCGATCCCGTAGCGCTCCGGCAGCGGGCGCCCGCTGCGCAGCGTCAGCAGCAGTGACGGGTTCTCGAGCGCACGCACGACGAAGGCGCGGTGCTGGTCGCGGTACTCGCTCGTCCACGGCTGCTCGGGGCCCTCGGGCCAGTCGTTCGCCTCGCCGAGCACCAGGCCGAGCCCGTCGCGGCCGACGTCGAAGCCCTCGATGATGCGCGCGGTCACCTGCGTGTCGCGTCGCAGCAGGTCGACCTGTCCGGAGAGATCGTCGATGCGGGAGTCCGAAGCGCCCTGCAGCGCGGCGAGCTGCGCCGTGGTGCCCTCGTCCGCGAGGCGCTCGACGAGCCGGCGCTGGCGGCGCAGCTCGGCGAGCAGCGAGGCCTGCACGCTCGCCGCGGCGAGCTCGGCCGCCTCGGCGCGGGCGGCGGCGCGCCGCTCGGCCTCGGCCTCGATCTGGCTGAGCGCACGGGTGACGGTCTCGTTGACCTCGCCCTGGTAGGCGGTGTACGGGCGCATCAGACGGAGTACGACCCGCCGCGCGAAGCCGCCCATGCCGCCGCGCTCCGACGCGCCAACGCCGCGCGCGACGATCTCGCTCGAGCGCTCGACCGCCTCTCGCGGCACGTCGCCGACGTCGATCGTTCCGACCGCGTTCGCCGCCATCCGCGCGCGCACGCGCTCCAGGCGGCGCTCGAGCACCTGTCCGGCCGCCAGCGGCGAATGCCGCTCGGCGAGGTCGTGTGCGCCGCGGCGCCCGAGCTCGGCGGCGCCTGCGCGATCGTCGAACACGCGCGCGCATCAGCTCGGCCGCGTGGTCCACGTCGGGCTCGGCCCAGACGCCGTCGGGCGGGTAGGGCCACGGCGTCGGGGCCGACCGGCACGATCGGTCGAGCGGACGAGATAGCTGTTCTGCTCGTCCATGAAGTCGAGGTTCCCCGAGTAGCCCGTGGCGATCACCGGCTTGCCGAGGCTCATCGCCTCGGCCAGCGTCAGGCCGAAGCCCTCGGAGCGGTGCAGCGAGACGTAGCAGTCGCAGCGAGGCGGTGAGGCGGTCCTTGCGCTCGGCGCGAGACGTAGCGATCGATCAGCGACGATGTCGGGGCGGCCGGCGATCGCCTCCACCAGGCGCGCGTGGTCGCGCGGGTCGCGCTCGTCGTTGATCGCACTTCAGCACGAGCGCGGCGCCGTCGTCCGGCCCGAACGCCTGCGTGTAGGCCGCGACGGTCGCGAGCGGGTTCTTGCGCTCGAAGACGCTGTTGTAGTCGAACGAGTAGAGGAACGTGAAGCCGTCGGGCCAGCCGAGCTCGCCGGCCGCCAGCGGCGGCGGCGGCGCGAGCGTCGACCGGCATCGGGACGCGCACGACGGGATCGGTCGAGCGCGGCGCGAGCGCCTCGGCGACGAAGCGCGATGCCGACCCACACCTCGTCGACGTAGCTCGAACGACGTCGTCGAAGCGCTCGGGGAGGTCGCGCCAGCTCCCACCACCACACGCCGATCGTAGTAGCGGTCGGCGAAGAACTCCGGCGCCGACCTCCTCCGCGAAGGCGGGCAGACCGTCCGCGTTGACGCAGATCAGGTTCACCGAGAACGGGGTTGCGCTCGTGCAGCGAGCCGGCGAAGTCGTGGCCCTGGCGGCTGTTCGGCGCGATCGCGGCGACCGGCAGCGCCGGCACGCCGACCGCGTCGAGCGCCGTCGACCATCTGGCGCGCCGACCTCGCCGACGCCCAGCTCGGCGCGCAGGTAGCCGGCGACGTTGACGCCGAACGGCAGCTGCAGCGTGCGCGGCGGCGGCAGCAGCCCGCGCGGCGTCGCGGCCGGCACGCCGCGGGCGCGACGAGATCGGCCGGCTTGCGTCCCTGCTCTTCGGACGGCGGCAGCAGCTCGGCTCGGGATGCGCGATCTCACGCTCGCCGTAGACGCCAGCACCAGCCGATGAAGCCCTCGTGACGTCGGCGCTCGTCGAGGTCCGGGTAGGCGCGCTGCAGGTCCTCGCGGCCCGTCCAGACGCCGTAGAGGTAGCGCGAGATCCCGGCGACCTCGACCGGCGTCGGCTCGTTCAGCCAGGCGACGAAGTCCGCCTCGCCCGCCGGCGTGAAGATCGAGTCCGGCAGCTCCTCGTCCTCGACGCCCTCGCGGTAGAGCGTCGCGCAGCGTCGGTCGCAGCGCGCATGCCCGACGGCAGCAGGTCGTGCTCGTACGGGAGCCTTGCGCACCTCCTCGTAGCCCGCGGCGCAGCAGCGCGTCGCCGTAGTCGTCGCAGATCTCGCGCACGACCGGCATCGTCGGCGAGCAGCACGCGGTTCTGGTGCTTGCTGAGCTCGGTACGGCTTGTCGGGGTCGTAGCCGCTGAAGTGGAAGAAGCGCAGCGGCTCGCCGTCGACGGTCAGCGTGCCCGCCGTCATCGCGCAGGTCGCGGTCGGGCAGGTTCCAGTAGGCGATGTTGTAGCCCGGGTCGCGCAGGATCTTGAGGTCGGCGACGAGCCCGGGGACGAAGTCGACCCAGCGCTGGTCGACGAACAGCCCGCGGTGCGGGCGCGACGCGGCAGTCGCGTCAGCAGGCGCTCGGACCACCAGTCGAGCAGATGGTCGGCGTCGTCGGACGGTTCGCTCAGCCCGATGAAGCCGAGGTTGTAGACGCCGGCGATCAGGATGTCCGTCTCGCTCGGCTTGCTTGCCGTCGCGCGGCATCGCCTCGGTCAGGTGCGGCGTCAGCACGAGGGGTGCTCGCGCAGCGCCTCCTCCAGCTCGGTCATCCGGCTGACGACGAGGATGTCCGGGTCGAGGTAGGCGATCCCGTCGCCGTCGTCGTGCGTCGCGCAGCATGTGGCGCAGCAGCCACGGCTTCACCGCCGTCGAGAGCTCCAGCACGTCGTAGGCGCCGCGCATCTCGTCGAACTCGTCGAGCTCCGAGTCGCCGCGAGCGGGACCAGCTCGAACGGCTCCTCGGCGCGTCGACGTAGCCCTCGAGATCGTCGATGACGAGCACGTGACAGCGTGCCGCCGGGCTGGTTCTCCTGAAAGGAGCGGGCGAGGACGCGCGCATGGGCCAGGTAGTTGCGCGCGATGATGGTGCAGATGTGCAGGGCCATTGGAGAGCCGCCCGGCGTCCCCGGCAGCCGCGCCATCGTAGAGTGCTACAGCGCGATGGACGCAGCAACCTCAACGCCGGCGGTTCACGTCGACGGCGTCTCGAAGGCGTTCCGGATCCCGAAGGAGCAGGTGAGCACGCTCAAGGAGCGGGCTCTCCACCCGCTGCGGCGCGGTGGCTTCAACGAGTTCCGTGCGCTGCGTGACGTGTCGTTCAGCGTGCAGCCCGGCGAGTTCTTCGGGATCGTCGGCCGCAACGGGTCCGGCAAGTCCACGCTGCTCAAGACGCTCGCCGGGATCTACACCGTCGACTCCGGCAAGATCTATGTGAACGGGCGCACGTCGACCTTCATCGAGCTCGGCGTCGGCTTCAACCCGGACCTCGCGGCGCGCGACAACGTCGACATCAACGCGGCGATGCTCGGGCTCAGCCGCCGCGAGGCGCGCCGGCGCTTCGACTCGATCATCGACTTCGCCGAGCTGCACGACTTCACCGACCTGAAGCTGAAGAACTACTCGTCGGGAATGATGGTGCGGCTCGCCTTCGCCGTGATGATCCAGGTCGACGCCGAGGTGATGCTGATCGACGAGGTGCTGGCCGTCGGCGACGCCGCCTTCCAGCAGAAGTGCTTCGACGAGTTCGAGACGATCCGCGCGAGCGGCAAGACCGTCCTGCTCGTCACGCACGACATGACGGCGGTGCAGCGCTTCTGCAACCGCGCGATGCTGCTCGAGCACGGGCACCTCGTCTCGATCGGCGACCCGGAGACGGTCGGCAACCGCTATCTCGAGATGAACTTCTCCGGCGTCTGCGCGGGCGGAGGTCGATGACGATCAGCCCGTCGGCGAGCCGACCCAGCATCACGCCGGCGAGGAGGACGTCGTCTTCGGTGAGGGCGACGCCGGGATCGAGGACGCCTGGTTCGAGGACGGCACGGGCCGCCGCACCGAGATGCTGCGCAGCGGCGACCGCGTCACGCTCTGCGTGCAGGTGCAGTTCGCCGAGGCGGTCACCGACCCCGTGCTCAACGCGGTCCTGCAGAGCAGCTCGCGGGTGCCGCTGTTCACGGCATCGTCGGCCTGGCATGACGAGCACCTGGGCTCGTTCGAGGCGGGCGAGCGCGTCGTCTGGCGCGTCTCGTTCGACGTCTCGCTCGGCCCGGACCGCTACATGGCTTCGATCTCGGTGATGCTCGCCGGCGGGGCGATGCTCGCGCTGCGCGAGCGCATGTTCGGCGTCGTCGTCACGCGCAGCGCGCCGTACGGCGGCCTCGTCGACATCCCCTTCGACCAGGAGATCGAGCGCCTCGGCGAGCGGGCCGCGCAGCGAGGTGGCGCGATGACGACCGAGACGGCCCCGGAGGTCGAAGCCGTCGAGGTGACCGGCCCGGTCGACTACGGGCACGCGATCAAGGGCCCGACCGCGTTCGGCGACGATCCGCGTCGCCTGTGGCGGCTCGCATGGACGCTCGCGGCGACCGACTTCAAGCTGCGCTTCTTCGGCTCGTTCCTCGGCTACGTCTGGCAGTTCATGCGGCCGCTGATGCTGTTCGGCGTCATCTACCTGGTCTTCGCCGAGGTGCTGAAGGTCGGCGGCGACCAGCCGTTCTTCGGCGTCGCGCTGCTGCTCGGCATCGTCCTGTTCCAGTTCTTCACCGACGCGACCGGCGCCGCCGTGCGCTCGCTGATCCTGCGCGAGAACCTCGTGCGCAAGATCGAGTTCCCGCGCATCGCCGTGCCGTTGTCCTGCGTCCTGCAGTCGATGCTGAACCTGGCGCTGAACCTGATCCCGGTGACGCTGTTCCTGTTCATCTCGGGCGGCCACCTCAGCCTGACCTGGCTCGAGATCCCGCTGATCCTGCTGCTGCTGATCATCTTCACGCGCGGGCCTCTCGATGCTGCTCTCGGCGCTGTTCGTGCGCTACCGCGACATCGAGCCGATCTGGGACGTCGTCCTGCAGGCGCTGTTCTACGCGACGCCGATCCTCTACTCGCTGTCGCTGGTGATCGAGAAGGCCGGCATCAACGTCGCGCGGCTGATGCTCGTCAGCCCGATCGCGACGGTGATCCAGCAGATGCGCCACGCGATGATCGACAGCTCCTACGAGAGCGCCGGACAGGTCTTCGCGACCCCCGCCGGCGTGCTGATCCCGGTCGGCGTCGCCTTCGCGACGTTCATCGCCGGGACGATCGTGTTCATGCGCGAAGCCCCGCGCGTCGCCGAGGACCTGTAGCGGTGGGCCACTAACCGTGGCCGACAACGTTGGCGCGCCGCCCCCGCGTCGCGCGACGCGGGTGCTGCGCTGGCTCGCGATCGCCGCGGCGCTGCTCGCCTTCTCGGTCTACGCGACCTGGCCGCTCGCCCGCCACATGGGCGACGCCGTCAAGGAGGACGACCCGTTCACCTATATGTGGGACCTGTGGTGGGTCGCGCGCAGCATCGTGCACCTGGACAACCCGTGGTTCTCGTCCTACCTGCTCGCGCCGGACGGCTCGTACCTCGCGTTCCACAGCCTGACCCCGCTGCTCGGGGTGCTCGCCGCACCGGTGACGCTGCTGTTCGGCCCGCTGACGTCGTACAACCTGCTGAAGCTGATCATCGGTCCGATCGCCGCCGCGACCGCCTACCTGATGGGCCGCAGCGTCGGCCTCTCGCGCCCGGCCGCCTGGGTGACCGGCGGGCTCTACGGGTTCTCGACGATCACGATCTGGCGCAGCGATTTTCACCTGAATCTCGGTGGTGCGCTGCCGCTGCTGCCGCTCGTGATCTGGGCGGCGGTGCGCTACGAGCGTGAGCGCCGCCGCCGCGACGCGCTGCTCACGGGCGCGCTGCTCGGCGCCGTCGTGCTCGTCGACCCGACGATGGCCGTGTTCGCAGCGATCGCCCTCGGCCTGTGGATCCTCGTCGCGATCTGGGACGCCGAGCGCCGGCGCCTGTGGCTGCACGGCGTCGGCTTCGTCGCGCTCGCGACGATCGTCGTCGCCTCGCCGCAGCTCGCGATGATGGTGCGCGCCGCCGACCGCGGCGCCTACGCGCCCAACAAGGAGGTGCTGGCGGCGACCTGGGTCGCGGGCGCGACGAGCCTGCGCACCATGGCCAGCCCGGCCGACGTCGCTCCGTGGTTCCCGAGCGACCTCGAGTCGTGGGCCTACCGCCACGCCCGCGGCGAGGCGACGCCGACGTACGGCTGGGGGGCGCTGCTGCTCGGGCTGGTCGGGATCGTTGTGCTGCTCTTCGCCCGTCGCGGGCCGCCTGCGCGGCTCGGGCGCCGCGCGATGGTGTGGGGCCTCGTCGTCCTCGTCGCCGGCACCGTGCTCGCGCTCGGCCCCGTGCTGACGCTCTCCGACACCGCGCACCGTCCGCTCGCCGTCACGCAGCACGGCCAGCAGCTCTCGGCGCTGATGCCGTACACGTGGCTCGTGCAGCTGCCGCTGATGCAGGACGTGCGCGTGCCGGCGCGCTTCGTGATGCTCGGGATGCTCGGCCTGTCGCTGCTGGCGGGCTTCGGCTTCGCGGCGCTCTGGCGCCGCGGGATCGCTGCGCGCGGGCTCGCGGTCGCCGCGCTGCTGTTCGCCGCCGTCGAGGCCGGCTACCCGGACGGCGGTGTCGGCGCCACCTGGGTGCCCGGCTCGCGCGCCCACCTGTACGCACCGGTCCGTGCGGACAAGAGCGACAGCATCGTCGTCGACATCCCGCTGGCGTTCGTCGGCTCGACGTACGGCGCGGGCCGCGCGCCGGACAAGGTCGAGCCGATGTTGCGTGCCACCGAGCACGGCCACCGGATGGCGTTCGGATTCATCGGCCGGCTCACGCCCGCGCAGATCAGCCATCTGATGACCCACCCGTTCTACGCGGCGGTGATGGCGCAGCAGGGCAGCGGCCCGGACGACGCTGCGCCGCTGCCGGCGGGCGACCTCGCCGCGCTGCGCAAGAACATCGCCGAGATGCGCGTCGGCTGGGTCGTCGTCTGGCCGAGCGCCTCGCGACGCGTGCCCGCGTTCCTGCGCTCACTGGGCTTCACGCCGGTGACCCGGCAGGACGGCAGCGTGCTCTGGCGCGCGCCCGCCCCAGGCTGAGCGCCACGACGTCAGCCGGCGGGGAGCCAGCGCCGCGCAGGCTCCCGCAAGGATCCGCAGTAGAGCGGCGTCACCGTAAGGCGCTCGTACGGGTGCACGTATGGACGGCCGCGCAGCGCCTCGTACTGCGCATTCCATGCGGCGTGGTCGGCGCCCGGCGTGGTCGACGCGCCTCCGTGGACCTGGTGAAACGAGCCTTCACCGAGCAGGACGACGAGTTGCGAGTCCGGCAGTTCGAGCAGCCGGTCGAACAGGTCGAGGCTGACCAGGCCTCCCCCGGGCAGGTCGAACCGCTCGTCGAGGCCACCGGCCTCGTCCCACAGCGCACGTGGCAGCAGCAGGCAGCAGGACTCGTTGACCGGGCCGAAGAACCCGCCGGGGTTTGCACCGGCGAGCGAGGCGACCTCGAACAGCCGGTATCCGTCGGCCGGCCACCCGATGCCCTCCAGCAGGGCATCCTCGGCCTGCGGTCCGTAGCCCTTCGCGATCGACAGCGACTGATGCTCGTCGCCGAGGTGCCAGGCCATCGTCGTGACGATCGCCCGCGGGTGCAGCCGCATGGCGCGCATGCCCAGCGAGATGACGCCAGGTGTCACCATCCGCGCGCCGTCGAGAATCAGCCCGACGTGCCGGCCGCGGGTCATCGAGACCCCGAGGTTCGCCGCATATGCCGGTGATGCCGGCGCCGCGTCGATCCGGTGTAGCCGGAAGCGGCCGTCGAGGCCCTCGAGCGCTGACGCGGGCAGCGGATCCGGCGACCCGTTGTCGACGACCAGCACCTCGTAGTCGAGCCCGCTGAGCCCTTGCTGATAGCCGCGAGCGAGCGTCTGCAGCGTTCGCGGCGCCTCGCGACCCATGCCATGGGCAACGACCACGAACGACAGGTCCGGTCTCTTTCGCGGCAACAAGTGAGCTAGAACTAGCAAGGTGGCGGGTCCGACACCACTTCGCGCACTCGAGCTTCCGATCGCGGATGGCTACAGAACACTGTCGGACAGCGACCTGAACTGGGCCGACGGCGGTGAGGACGGGATCGCGCGGATCCTGACCGGCGCCCGCGATCTGTCCTCGACGAGTGACGAGCTCGCAGCCCACCGCGAGACGTGGGTCGAGCGCTACCACTTCGCACCGGAGCGGGGCAACGTGGTGCGCGGCCTGGATCTCGACGGAGCGGTCGTGCTGGAGATCGGCGCCGGCTGCGGCGGCGTGACGCGCTGCCTGGGCGAGCGTGCACGAGTGGTCGATGCGCTCGAGGCGACCCCTTCACGGGCGCGATGTGCGGCGCTGCGCACGCGTGACCTGCCAGGCGTCGAGGTCTTCTGCGGCGATCTCGAGGCCGTCCCGGTCGAGGCCACGTACGACCTCGTGGTCGTGATCGGCGTCCTCGAGCACGTTGGCGGCGGCGGTGACGACGAGGAGCGGATCGCGTTCCTGCGTGGCGCGGCACAGCTGCTGCGCCCCGGCGGCTCGATCGTCTGTGCGATCGAGAACCGGCTCGGCGTCAAGTACCTCGCCGGCGCACCGGAGGACCACGCCGGCCTGCCGTTCGAGGGCCTCGAGGGCTACCCGCACAACGGGCCCTACCGGACCTTCGCGCGGCGTGAGCTCGAACTGCTGTTCCAGAGCGCGGGCCTGCAGACCCGCATGCTGCACGCGTTCCCGGACTACAAGATGCCGCGCGTGGTCTTCTCGGACGCGCTGCTCGAAAGCGATGCGCGCTCGCTGGCGTGGAACCTGCCGCGGTTCCCGAGCCGCGACTCACCCGGCCCGCGTGGCCGGCTCGCAGCCGAGGGGCCGCTGTGGCGCGGGATCGTCGACGCGGGCCTCGGCGGCGAATGCGCGAACTCGTTCATCGTCATCGGCTCGCACGACCCGGTGGACGTCTGGCCGCAGGACCGGCTCGCCGTCTACTGGGCCTCCGACCGCGCCGCCGCGTTCATGACGCATTCCACGGTCGAGCGCCAGGCGGACGGGCAGATCCTCGTGCGGCGCAGTCCACTCATTCCCGGATACGAGCAGCCACGCCTCGGGCCCGCTCACGCACTCGTGCAGCGACGCGCCGTTCATCCCCGGTCCGACCTTGACCGACGCACTCGTCGATGCCGACGAGGACGAGCGCGCCCGCCTGCTGCACGAGTGGCGCGCACATGTGGAGCTGCTCACCGCGCAGGACGGGCCGGCGGTGCTCGACCCGCAACCGGACAACCTGATCATCACGCCCGACGGGCTCCGGTTGATCGATGACGAGTGGCGCCACGCCGAGGCGGATCTGTCGTTCATCCTCGAGCGCTGCCTGCTGAGCCTCGGCGCGGCGCTGGCGGACCGATGTCCGCCGGCGACGTGGGCGCCGCGAGCGACGATCGGCGAGCTCGTCGCCGGGCTGGGCGAAGCGGCAGGCCTGCCGGCGATCGACTTCGACGCGCTGGCCGGACGCGAGGCGGTGGTCCAGGCGCTCGTCGCCGGCGTCCCGCCCGGGCACGCGTGGCAGAGCTCCGCGGCAGCCGCATGCGAGGCCGCGATTCACGCGCTGCTCGCCCGCCCGCTCACGGAGACACAGCTCGGTGTTCGCGACCCGGAGCTGCGCGCCGCGCTGCAGGCGACGAGCTACCAGGAGCACGAGCTCCGAGCGCGGGCGGAGCGCCGGCTGACCGAGACCCAGGAGTACGTCGACGAGCTGCATGCCGAGCGCGACACGCGACTCGCCGACATCGACGCGCTCCACGTCCTGCTCGAGAGCGAGCGTGCCCGAGCCGCAGCGCTCGACGATCAGCTCGGGACCGTCTACGCCTCACGAACCTGGCGACTCGGCGGCGCACCCAGACGCGTCGCAGCGAGCTTGCGCGCGCGGCGTCCCCGCAAGCAGTAGGCCGGCTCAGCTCACCCGGCGCGCCTCGAAGTCCAGCTGCAGCTCGCGACCGGACTGGCCGCTGCCGGCCTTCCCGACCCAGAACGACAACGTCCGCGCCTGCGGGGACAGCTGGAAGGGGCCGGGCGGATCGACCGTGACGGGTGCGCGCAGCAGCAGGCCGTCCTGCGCCGTCCCCGGCATCACGCGCACGATCCGGCCGTCCACGATCGACCAGCGGTCGCGTGGCTTGAAGGCCAGCGCGCGGATCTTCTCCAGGCCGCTGACCTCGAGCCCGTTGACGTGCACGACGAGCAGCTCGTCGCGCGCCACAGCCGGAACCTTGATGGCCTCGCCGAGCTTCGCCGTGACCGTCGCGACCTTGCGTGCCGGCCCGCAGCGCTGCGGGCCGCGAGCGAGCACGCGCCACTCCGGCTGCTGCACGATCGGCCGGTAGCTGCACAGCTGCTCGACGTTCTGGCTCGGCGGGTCCCAGCCGGGCAGGCGCCCGTCGATCGCCTGGGCGGGAGCCTGAAGGATGCGGTCGGGCCCGCGGCCCGCGGCGATCTCGTCGGCGTTGCGGTCGTCGAGCCAGGTCGTGTACGCCGCGTAATTCTGGAACACGGGGAGCGGGTCCCAGCGCAGCCGCTCCGCCCAGACGACGCCGGCCTCCCACGGGACGACGTGCACGCCGTGGCCGCTCAGCGCCGCGAACACGCTGGGCTGGATCTTGTACGTGTCGAGCATCGTGCGACGGCCGGCTTCGGCGAGCGTCTGACGCTCGGCGCCGCGGAACGTCAGGCGGATCGACTGCCGGAAGTCCGAGGGGCTGCTGCGCGGGTTCACGACGCTCGCGGGATCCACGCCGTTGGAACCGAAGAGGACGGCGAGCGCGAGCAGCAGTGTCAGGAATGCCTGCATGCGCCGCGCGGGGCCCCACGGGAGCAGCACGACGAGCGCGACGATGAAGCCGAAGAACAGCGTCAGGTGCCCCGCGTCCATCCGCACGAACCCCTGTTTGAACATCAGGAAGGTCGCCAGTGCGGACACCGCCGCCAGCCCGCCGATGCCACGCCGCACACTGTCGCGGCCGATCGTCCGCAGGCCGATCACCAGCGCGATCACGACGACCAAAGCGCCCCAGTAGGTCCGGTGGGCGGTCGGGTCGTCGGTGCTCATCGAGGCGCTGTAGCCCTGCAGGAACTGGATCGCGCTGTGGATGAACTCGGGCAGCGCCCCGCCGCTCTGCCCGGCCAGGAACCATCCGCCCAGGAAGCCGGCCGCGCTGGCGGCGATGAAGACGCCCAGGCGCCGTGCGCGCGTCCCCGGCGTGGTCATGAATGCGAGCGCGACGAACAGCACGCCGGGGACGATCAGCGCCGTGCCCTGCTTGCCCAGCAGCTCGAAGCCCGCCCATGCGCCGAGCACCACCACCCACCACATCCGCGGCCGCAGCCGCTGATCGGTCAGCAGCAGGACGCAGACGCCGACGGCGATCACGACGCGTCCCTCGACCGTCGCGGCGACGCACATCACCAGCAGCGCGATCAGCCAGGCCCAGCCGCGCCCCCAGGTGACGGACGCCGCGCGCCAGATGACGAACGCCTCCGCGAACCCGATGACCAGCTCGTAGAGCGTGGCCAGCCGGTACGCGCTGGTGTCGTACAGCGCGGGATGCTCGAGGAACCCGAGCGGCCCGTAGGTGAAGAGGAGCTGACTGCCGAAGTCGAGGTGATCGCGCCAGGCCATCCCGAGGCCGGCGACCCACGACGGGTCCAGCCCGACACTCGGCAGCTGGACCGACGGCGGCCAGGTGAGGACGACGAGCAGCGCCGTGCCTGCAACCCACCCGAGCCAGCCGGGCACGCGACGGCGCGCGGCGGGCACGACCTCAGCGCTCACGCGCGACCGATCACCAGGAACTGCTTGCCGAGCAGGCGCCAGGCCAGCGGCGTGCGCAGGTAGCGGCGCGTGCCCGCGACCGACGGGGGCAGCTTGCTGCGGAACGAGTAGGGCAGGAAGCGCGGGACGACGCGCTCGACCTCGAAGCCGGCCGCGTAGACGTGCTCGGCGATCGCCCCGTGCGTGAAGACGAGCGTGTGGTCCGCGCAGTCGAAGTAGTCCTTCGCGCAGTAGCGGAAGTTCGGGCCCATGATCGCGATCCGCCCGCCCGGCTTCAGCACGCTGTGCATCTTCTCCAGAAAGCGCGCGCAGTCCTCCTGGCTGAGCAGGTGCTCGAGGAAGTTCGACACCCAGACGCCGTCGAAGTGGTTCTCCGGAAGGTCGGCGTCGAAGATGTCGGAGACGACGACCTTGGTGCCCGGCGCGTGTGTGCCCTCGGGGTAGTCGACCATGTCGACCGCCCAGCGCTCCTCGGCGGGGACCGCGTTGATGAACTCGCCGCGACCGGCCGCGGGATCGAGGACGACGCGCGGACGCCCGAGCGCCTCGTGGATGAACGGCGCGATCTCGCCCCAGACCGCGGTGCGCGCGTCCTGATCGATGTCGTGGAAGCGGTACTCGTAGAGGCGCTCGTAGTTCATTTCTTCCTCTTGTCGGGCTTGGCGGAGACGAGGTCGGGGCCGGAGAGCCGGCGCCCCAGGCGGTGACGGCGCGCGGGCAGGTCCTGACGGCGATAGTCGCCACGGCTGAGGCGGTGCTCCAGCAGCACCATCAGGACGATGAAGAGGTAGCGGCTGCCCATCTCCTGCAGCCGCAGCTTGCTCTCGCCGCTGGTGCGGTTCGTCCACGAGATCGGGACGATCGCGTAGGAGTTGCCGCGCACGACCGCCTTCAGCGGCAGCTCGACGGTCAGGTTGAAGTGATTGGAGACGAGCGGCTGCACCGTCTCGATGACCTCGCGCCGGTAGGCCTTGAACGCGTTCGTCGTGTCGTTGTAGCCATGCCCGAAGAGCAGGCGGATGAACACGTTGACGCCGCGGTTCATCAGCAGCTTCGGGCGCGGGTAGTCGTACACGTGCGAGCCGCGGATGAAGCGCGACCCGAACGCGCAGTCGTAGCCCGCTTCGAGCAGCCGGTGGTAGGCGACGAGGTCCTC
Source organism: uncultured Actinomycetes bacterium (assembly GCA_963821685.1). Taxonomy (GTDB): domain Bacteria; phylum Actinomycetota; class Thermoleophilia; order Solirubrobacterales; family Solirubrobacteraceae; genus F1-60-MAGs163. The sequence continues at coordinate 200,730 of CAWGEW010000005.1, forward strand.
GGGCGAGTCCGACAGGTCGGCCATGACGATCGCGACCGCGTCGCCGGTGAACGCGTCGAGCCCGCAGCGCACGGCGAAGCCGAAGCCGTGCTGACCGTCGTTGCGCACGCAGCGGATGCACGGGTCGGCCTCGGCCAGCCGCGCGACGATCTCGCCGGTGCGGTCGCTGCGAGCCGTCGTCGACGACGACGATCTCGTGGTCGATCTGCTCGGCCGTCAGGCGTTCGGCGAACGCCGTCACGGTCTCCGCGATCGATCCCTCCTCGTTGTGCGCGGGAATGACGACCGACAGGCGCAGCGACTCGCGGTCGTTCAGCGCGCCGGTGCCAGCCACTGGTCGACGTTGTGGTCGTGGATCTCCTGGAGCACGTCCTCGATCCCGAACGTGATGTCCCAGCCGGGATAGTCGCGCTTGAAGTCGCCGAGGTCGCTGATCCACCAGCGGTGGTCACCGATCCGCGCCTGGTCGGAGAGCGTGTAGTCGCAGCTCGCGGCCGGCGATGCGCTGGCACTGCTCGATCGCCTCGAGCATCGAGATGTTGCTCTGCCGCCCGCCGCCGAGGTTGTAGACGGCCGCCGGGCGCGGATCGGCGTGGAACGCGGCGAACGCGCGCGTCACGTCGACGGCGTGGATGTTGTCGCGCACCTGCTTGCCGCCGTAGCCGAAGATCGTGTACGGCGTCGCCGGTGACGGTGCAGCGCATCAGGTAGGCGAGGAAGCCGTGCAGCTGGGCGCCGGCGTGCTGGGGGCCGGTCAGGCAGCCGCCGCGAAAGCAGACGGTCGGCATGTCGAAGTAGCGCCCGTACTCCTGCACGAGCAGATCGGCGGCCGCCTTCGACACGCCGAACAGGCTGTGCGTGCAGAGGTCGATCGGCATCTCCAGGTCGATGCCGCCGTACCAGCGATGGTCCTCCGGCAGCTCCAGGCGGGTCTCGAGCTCGACGAGCGGGAGCTGGTTGGGACGGTCGCCGTAGACCTTGTTCGTGCTGGTGAAGATGAACGTCGCGTCGGGCGTGTGCTCGCGCGCCGCCTGCAGCAGGTTCAGCGTGCCGTTGGCGTTTACCGTGAAGTCCGTGTGCGGGTCCGATGCGGCCCAGTCGTGCGAGGGCTGCGCGGCGGTGTGGACGATCAGCTCGACGTCCTTGGCGTGCTCGGCGAACAGGCGCTCGACGCCCTCGCGGTCACGGATGTCGATGTCCAGCGCGCGGAACGTGTCGAAGTCCCGCGTGAGCTGCTCGCTCGTGTGCCGGGTCGACGCGTCGGGGCCGAAGAACTGCGCCCGCATGTCGTTGTCGATGCCGATGACGTCGTAGCCGTCGGCGCTGAAATGGCGGACGGTCTCGGAGCCGATCAGGCCTCCGGAGCCCGTGACGATGGCGATGCCCATGCCCGCCGCAGGGTAGAGACTCTGCGCCGAGCCTCGCGCCTAGACTCTCGTCGGAGTGGCCCTGTCTGCGCGCCAGCGACGTCACGCCGAGCGTGCCGTCGGCATCGTCATCTCGCTCACCGCGCTCGCCGGCGTCGTCTACTGGGCCTTGAAGCAGCAGGCGCCGACCTTCCCCGGCGACACGGGCGGGTGGGCGCTGATCGGCGCCGCCGTCCTCGTCTACAGCTGCGAGACGCTCGCGCGCGGCTGGCGCTGGCACGTGATCCTGCGCCACGCGCGGATCGAGCACCAGCGCCGTGACGCGATGGGCGTGACGGTCGTCGGCTACATGGGCAACACCGTGCTCCCCGCCCGCGGCGGCGAGGTGCTGCGCATCCTGATCATGGGCGAGCGGACCGGGGCCCGCCGGCGCGAGGTGCTCGGCACGATCGTTCCCGAGCGCCTGCTCGACGCGGCCGCGCTCGCGCTGTTGTTCGCGCTGATCACCGTGCTCGGCGCCCAGGAGACGTCGATCGGGCCCGCCGTGGCGATCGCTGCGGCGGTCGTGGCCGTCGGCGGCGCGATCGCGCTCTACGTCTACCACCGGCTGCGCCAGGCCGGCCACTTCGAGCACTTCGCCGAGCGCATCCGCCCCGTCGCGCGCGGGTCGCGGCTGCTCGTGACGCCGTGGGGCGCGAGCCTGCTGCTGCTGACCTGCGGCATCTGGATCGCCGAGGGCCTGTCGCTGACGCTCTGCGCTCAGGCGCTCGACGTCTCGCTCAGCTGGCCGGAGGCGTTTGCGACCGTCGTGCTGGCGAGCTTCTTCTCGCTGATCCCCGCGGCCCCCGGCTTCGTCGGCACGTTCGACGCGGCCGTCATCTTCGGGCTGAAGGCCGCGGACGTGACCGGCTCGGCGGCGCTCAGCGTGCTGCTGATGTACCGCTTCGTCCTGTTCGTCCCGATCACGATCCTCGGGCTGATCCTGCTGCTGACCCGCTACGGCGGGTTCGCGATGCTGCGCTCAGCCGAGCGCAGCGCGGACGAGGGCGTCGTTGGCGAGGACCCACCCGTGGATGTCGCCGAGGATGTCGCGCGCCCCACGGCGGGGACGCCAGGCGGTGTGTGAGAACAGCGCCGTGCAGTCGCTGAGGTAGACCGGCACGTCGCCCTGGCGCGTCTCGGCGAACGCTGCCGATCGGCAGGTCGCGGCCGGTCAGCTCGCGGCAGATCGCCGTCGTCTCCTGCAGCGAGAGGCTGACGTCGCGGCCACCGCCGACGTTGAACGTGCAGCCGTCCCAGTGCCCGGGATCGGCGAGCTGCTCGTCGACGAGATCGACGAGGTCGGCGACGTGCAGCAGGTCGCGGACCTGCTTGCCCGGTGCCGCCGTAGCCGATGTAGCTGAGCGGGCGATCGAAGACGTGAAGCTCAGCATCCAGTGCGTGAAGACGCCCTGGTCGACCTTGCCCATCTGCCACGGCCCGGCGACGACGCCGCAGCGATTGACGACCGCGCGCAGGCCGCGCTCGGCGCGGTACTCCTCGATCAGCAGCTCGGCCGCGAGCTTCGTCGCGCCGTAGAGCGTGCGCGCGCCGGCGAGCGGGAACGCCTCGCTGATGCCCGCGGCGGACGCGCCCGCGAGCGTGCTGCACGGGGGCCAGCTCCAACCGCGTCGCGCCCTCCTCGATCACGAGCGCCTCCTGCGCGGCGACGGGGTAGACGCGGCTCGTCGAGAGGAAGATCAGCTGCGCGTTCTGACGGGCGGCGGCCTCGAGGCAGTGGTAGGCGCCGATCAGGTTCGCCTGCACGACGTAGTCGCCGCCGCCGTCGACCGAGGCCATCACCGACGGCTCGGCCGAGCACTCGACGAGCGCGTCGAACTGCCCGATCGCCTCGAGGTCGGCGAGGTGGCGCACGTCGGCGTGATGGAAGGCGACGCCCGCCTCGCGCAGCCGCGGCAGGTTCAGCTCGGAGCCGCGGCGGTAGAGGTTGTCGGCGGCGAGGACCTCGAGGTCCGGATGGCGCTCGGCCAGCGCCAGCGCAATCGACGATCCGATGAATCCGGCCCCGCCGGTGATCAGGACGCGCATGTCCGGGCGAGGGTAGAGCGAGCAGAGGCCGCGTGCCCGGCGGCGCCTACGATGCGCCGATGCTCAACAGCCTGAAACGGCGTCCGCGCAGCTGGCGCCTCGGGGTCATGCTCCACGGTGCCGCGCCGCCGCCGATCGTCCCCGGTTCCACGGCGCCGGCGCCAGGGCTGACGCGCACGGCCGCCGTGCACCCGCTGCAGGCCTCGCCCGCGACCGACCGGCTGTTCGCGCGCCTGGACGACGCCGACATCGCGGCCGTCGAAGCGGCGATGAGCGACGAGCGACGCGCCCTCTACGACTCGCTGGTCACGACCGACCCGCTCACGCACCGGCGGCTGCTGATCGCGTTCGCGGTGTTCGAGGGCCCGGACGACGTCGTCGCCAAGCTCGGGCTCTCGCGTGCGACCCCGCCCGAGGACGTCCACGCGCTCGGGCGCGGCCCGCTCGCCTCCGGCGGCGACTACTACTCGGCCGACAACGTGGCGGAGGCGCTGAGCGCCGCCGGCGCGCCGCTGCAGGACGGCCAGCGCGGCCTGGACTTCGGCTGCTCGTCGGCGCGCGTCGTGCGCGTCCTCGCCGCCGCCTACCCCGAGACCGCGTGGAGCGGGTGCGACCCGATCCCGGGAGCGATCACGTGGGCGCAGGACAACATCGACGGGATCGCGTTCGAGGTCTCGCCGCTGCGTCCGCCGCTCCCCCATCCGGACGCGTCGTTCGACGTCGCCTTCGGCTGGTCGATCTGGACCCACTTCGGTCGCGAGCCCGCGATCGCATGGCTCGGACGAGATGCACCGGCTGATCGAGCCCGGCGGCCATCTCGTGCTCACGACGCACGGCACGCCGACGCTGCACGACCTGGGACCAGCGCGGCGCTCTGGGACGTGGGACGACCTCGAGGCGCTGCGCAGCGAGCTCTACGCCGAGGGCTTCGCCTATCGCGCGGTGTTCGGCCCCGACGGCGACGGCGGCGTGCCACAGGAGGACTGGGGCAACGCCTTCATGACGCTCGACTGGCTCGCTGAGCGCGCCTGCCCGCAGTGGTCGATCCGCGGCTTCTCACCGGGCCGGGTCGACAACACCCAGGACGTGATCGTCCTGCGCCGCGAGCCCGATCAGGCGGAGTAGCGGAACGGCAGGTCGTCGGCGATCTCCGACAGCAGCGGCGCCGTCGTGTCGCGCTCGGAGACGACGATCTCCTCGGCCGGCAGCGGCCAGCCGACGGCGACCTCCGGGTCGTTCCAGGCGATCCCGCGCTCGACCGCGGCGTCGTAGTAGGCCGACTGCTTGTAGAGCACGTCGGCGACGTCGCTCAGCACGCAGAAGCCGTGGCCGAAGCCGACCGGCACGTAGAGCACGTGCATGTTCTCGTCGGTCAGCTCGAAGCCCTCCCAGCGCCCGTAGGTCGGCGAGCCGGCGCGCAGGTCGACGATGACGTCCCAGATCCGCCCGCGCCCGCAGCGCACGAGCTTCGAGGAGCCCTCGCCGATCGCGAAGTGCAGGCCGCGCAGCACGCCGCGCGTCGAGCGCGAGTGGTTGTCCTGCACGAACGCCTCGTCGATCCCCAGCGCGCGCGAGCTCGTTCGCGCGGTAGGTCTCGCAGAAGAAGCCGCGATCGTCGGGGAAGACGCGCGGCTGCAGCAGCAGCGCGCCGGGCAGCGTGGTCTGGTGGGCTTCGATCGGCATGCGGCGCCGAGCCTAGTGACCTGGTGCGGCCTGGGGCGCGCGCTCTACCCTGTGCCCTGTGGACGTGGACGTCACGTGAGCGCAACCGCGCGAGGCGCCTCGCCGCCGAGAACGCGCAGCTGCGCGAGCGCGTCGCGGCAGCTCGAGGGCGAGCTCGCCGAGCAGGCCGCGCGCACGAACGCGCTGATCGCGCGAGGCGCAGGAGCGCACCTACTGGCTCGACCGCTGGCACCTCGACCTCAACGCGCTGATGCGCCGGCCCGGCGCCGCCCAGCTCCGCTGGCTGATGCGCGCGCGTGCGGGCCCCGGTGCGCGCGGTGCGGCTGCTCAAGCGGCGCCTGCTCGGCTGATGCGCGTCGACCTCGGTCGTCATCCCCGTCAAGGACGGGGCGCGCTGGCTCGCCGAGCGTGCTGGCCGCGGTCGCGCGCGAGCGGCCCGACGAGCTGCTCGTCATCGACTCCGGCTCGACCGACGACTCGGTCGCGATCGCGCGCGCGCGCCGGCGTCGACGCGTGCTCGAGATCCCGCCGGCCGAGTTCGGCCACGGCCGCACGCGCAACCTCGCGCTCGAGCACACGAGCGGCGAGATCTGATCGCCTTCCTCACGCAGGACGCGACGCCGGTGCCCGGCTGGCTCGCGCGCCTACCGCGAGGCGTTCGCGCTCGACGAGCGCGTCGCGGCCGCGTTCGGCCCGCATCTGCCGCGCCCGGACACGAGCCCGATGATCGCGCGCGAGCTGACCGAGTTCTTCGCCGGCTTCAGCCCGGACGGCGCGCCGGCGATCCAGCGCGCCGCGGACGACGGCTCGCTGGCACCCGGGGTTCCTGTCGAACGCGAACGCCGCCTACCGGCGCAGCGACCTGCGAGGCGATCCGCTTCCGCGACGTGCGCCTACGCCGAGGACCAGGCGTTCGCGCGCGACCTGTTCGCCGCCGGCCGGCTGAAGGCCTACCACCCCGGCGCCGCCGTCCTGCACGCCCACGACTATCCCTGGAGCGAGTTCATGCGCCGCTACTTCGACGAGTACCGCGGGCTGCGCGAGACGACCGGGCACGTCGAGCAGATCGGCGTGCGCTCGACGGCGCGGGACGGTGCGCGACGGAGGTCGCGCGCGACCGCGCGTTCCTCGCGGCGCAGGGCGTCGGCCGGCGCCGAGCGCGCGCGCCTGGACCGGCGCGCTCGGCCGCCCACCACGGCGGGCGGCGCGTCTTCTCCGCGCTCGGCTCGCGCGCCGACCGGCTGCCCGCCGGCGCGCGCGCGCGCGCTGTCGCTCGAAGGCCGCGGCGACGCGGCGACGGCGCCGCCGAGGCGCGGGCCCGCAGACGTTCCGAGCACGTCGCACCGCGCCGCGCGCGCGTGAGCTGTTCGCCGAGATCCTCGACTTCGAGGCCGCACGGCGCCGTCGCCGCTGCTCGACGCCCGTCCCGGGCAGCAGCGAGCGCGACGCCGCTGCACATCGCGATCGTGATCCCGCCGTTCCGCACGCGGCAGCGGCGGCCACGACACGATCTTCCGCGTCTTCCGCGAGATCGAGCGGCTCGGCCACACCTGCTCGGTCTGGATCGACGACCCGCTCGGCTACATGCGCGGCGAGTGGCCGGCGGTGCTCCGCGAGCGAGATCCGCGAGCGAGTTCGCGCCGCTCGAGCGCGCCGGTCTTCAAGCGGCTTCGACGACTGGTACGGCGCCGACGTCGCGCTCGCGACCGGCTGGCAGACCGTCTTCCCCGTGCTGCAGCTCGACGGCGACGCGGGCGCGCGCCTACTTCGTCCAGGACCACGAGCCCGAGTTCTACGCGACCGCCGCCGAGCACCGCTGGGCCGCAGGAGACGTACACGCAAGGGCCTGCACGCGATCTGCGCGAGCCCGTGGCTGCGCGGACCTCGTGCGCGAGCGCTACGGCGGCACCGCGTCGGTCTTCCAGCTCGGCGCGGACCCCGCCGTCTACCACCCGCGCGACGTCGCCGCGCCGCCGCGACATGGTCGTCTTCTACGGCCGCTCGGTCACGCCGCGCCGCGCCGTGCCGCTCGGGCTGCTCGCGCTCGCCGAGCTGCAGCCGCCGCCGGCCGCGACGCGCGCATCGTGATCTACGGCGACCCGAACCCGCTCGAGACGTCGTTCCCCTACGAGCACGCCGGCGTCGCCTCGCAGGAGCAGCTCGCGTGGCTCTACTCCGAGGCGACCGTCGGGCCTGTGCCTGTCGATGACGAACTACTCGCGCGTGCCGCAGGAGATGATGGCCTGCGGGCTGCCGTGCGTCGACCTCGCCGGCTACTCGGCCGAGAGCGTCTTCGGCGAGGACGGCCCGGTCGAGCTGAGCGAGTTCAGCGTGCGTCGCGCTCGCCGACCACATCGAGCGGCTGATGGACGACGAGGAGCTGTGGCAGCGCCGCTCGGACAGCGGGCCGCGCGTTCGTCGCCGCGCACACGTGGCAGGCCGCTGCGCGTGAGGTCGAGGCCGGGCTGCGCGAGGCGCTGCGCCTGCGCGAGCAGGCGTCTGACGACTGAGTCGTCGGCTCACGTTTTCTCGACTGACCGTCGTTCACCCAAATTGGTGAGTGCTTCGGCACTCTGCTCAAGTCGGTGAATGCGCCGGTCGATGCTGAACCGATGCGAGCCCGTCCAGCGCTGTTGCTCCTTGCCGTGACCTGCTGCGCGCTGTTCGCCGGTGCGGCCCCGGCCCTCGCCGCCCCCGTCACGTATGTGGTCTCGCTCGGGAACACCCAGAACAGCACCCTCACGCTGGACGGCGATCAGCTGACCGGGCTGTCGCTCACCACGATCTTCGAGTCCTGCTCGGTCAACTCGACCGAGTCCGCGCACACCGGCCTGCCTGCGACGGCCGTCTCACTCAGCGGGAACGCGCTGCACATCGCGACCGACAGCGAGGTCCAGGGCTATCCGGGCAGCACGGTGCACGTGGTCCTGGACGGCACCGCCAGTGCCGACCGCCGCGTCATCTCCGGAACGATCACGCTCTCCGGCCTGCACACGCCCTTCGATGACGGCTGTCCAGCGACCACGCGGAAGTTCGTGGCGATCCCCAAGCCCGCCACCGTCCCGCCCGACCCCGAGCACCAGTGGTCGTTCTCCATAGGACGGCTCATGGCCGACGCCGTCCCCGGCCACATCACGCGCCTGGCCCTCAACGTGCCGTTCGCCTGCGGCAAGTCGGTCAATGCGGTGGACTTCGACACCCGTGCCTACACGATCGCCGACATCCCGCTGTCGTCGACCGGGACGTTCTCCCTGACCCTCTATGTCCTGGACGAATACACCGACGCGCGCATCCTCACGATCACCGGGCAGCTCACCGGCAACACCCTGACGGCGCGCTTCCAGGTCGCGGCCCCCGATGTCGGACTGGGTCCCGACGAATGCGTCGGGGACGCGACGTTCACCTCGACCTCCGCGACGGTCTCGCCGCCCACGACCACGCCGATCACCCCCGGTTTCGGCCCCAACGCGCCGGTGACGCCCCCGACCGGCGGCCATCAGACCCTGCCGCGCAAGTCGGGGCCCTACGCATCGTTCGACTGGCTCGAGCTGCGCATCAGCCGCGGCGCGGTCTACACCTACTACTTCATGGTCGACAACCTGAGGTGCGCCGGCCGCGCGACGCACGTCCGGATCGCGATCCACGGCCGCCGCTCGCGCCGGCTCTCCTGCCGCCACCGGCGCGCGTTCGCGTCCGGGCCGGTGATCGCCGGGGCCGACTACCGCCTCACGGCACAGGCTCTGCGCATCAAGCGCGGCCGCATCCTCAAACGCGGTCCGTCGGTCGCCACGCTGCTGCGGATGCGCACGCCGCTGGGCGGGTGGGCGCCGACCAAGACGATTCCGGGCAGGCCGCCGTCGGCTTGACGGCCTAGTTCTTCACGACTTCGATCCAGTCGAGCGACTGGCCGCACAGCTGCGCGGCCTTCGCGACCGGAACGCGAACGACCGGCGTCGCGACGGGCGACGGGTCGAGCCAGAGCCGACCGACGCGCGCGCTCATGCCACCCGTCCCGGGTCCGCACGCCGCGTCCGCCGACCCGCACGATCTCGACGGTGTGCCGGCCGGCCGGGAGCTGCACCGACCCGAGCGGCTGCGACTGCTTGCGGTAGTTGGCCTCGTCGCTCACCGTGCCGACCTTCTTGCCGTCGATCCAGACCTGGACGGGCCGTCCGAAGGATCCTTCGAGCGAGACGCGGTAGCTCCCGGCACGCGGGACTCCACGGCGCCGGTGAGGTGGCCGGGAGCCCGCGTCTGCACGACGTTCGGCTCATCCGGATCGACGACCCAGGAGACCGGCAGCGGATCCTGCTCGGCCGTGTCGAAACACGACCGCCCGGCGCGCGTGGCGCTGCGGCGAGCTCACCGCCCTGGTCGCGTGCCACGTCCGCCAGCCGGCGAACGTCGGCACACGACGCGATGCCGGCAGCGCTGTCGGGCGTGCCGAGCGCCTGGTGGGCGATGACCGTCGGACCCGCTGGATTGCGCTCCCACACCTCGTACCAGCGCCCGCGCCAGGCGAGCCGGTAGTTCGCCGGCGGCCGCGAGGCGAGCGGACCGCCGCGGCGCGACGATCAACGGGAACCGCTCGACGTCGGACAGCTCGAGCTCGTCGAGGTCCTTCTGGCCGTCCGCGGTCGACGGCGCGGCGTCGCGCAGGAAGTGCTTGGAGAAGTCGTCCTGGTCGGGCGCGAGCGCCGGCCCACGGCCGTCGAACTGCTGCCCGATCTTGGCCAGCTCCTCGAGCCGGTCGCGCGGCGCCAGCACGACCTGGTGGTAGGCGAGCGCGTTCGACGCGAGCACACCACCCGCGAGCACGAGCCCCAGCACCCAGCCGGCCCCGGGCATCGGACGGGCGAGCGCCGCGACACCGAGCATCGCGCCGAGCAGCACGAGCGGCGCGGTGATCGCGAGTGCCTTCCCGTCAGCCCACGGGCGAGCCCTTCGAGACGACGTACACGCATGCGACGGCCACGGTCGCCCGCGAGCCCCAGCACCAGCCAGCGCCGCTCGCGGATCACCCATCCGGCGGCGATCACGAGGCCGACGACGACGACCCCGATCAGCAGGTGGCTCCAGACGAGCTCGTGCTGCTTGGGGATCACGCGGTAGTCGCCGGTGAGCCAGACGCCGAAGACCTGGAGCGGGTTCAGGTCGCCGAGCAGGTTGCCGTACTCCTTCTGTCCCGTGACGACCTCGGTCGTCACGCTGACGAATGCCGACGCAGACCGCAGCACGGGGGCGGCGAGCACTGCCGTGAGCGCGACGAACGCGCCGCGAGGATGCGAGCAACGCCCAGCCGCGCAGCCGCCCGGTGGTCAGCGCGACCAGGAACGCGAGCAGCACGAGTGGCGCGAGCCAGGGTGCGATCGACAAGCCCGAGGATCCCGATCGAGGTCGCCGCCGCGAGTGCCAGCGGGATGACGCGGCGCACGCCGCCACGACAGGCCCGCCCCCACCACGGCAGCAGCGCCGGCGAAGAGGACGATGATCCACGTGGTGGCGACCTCCTTGATCGAGCCCTGCAGCGCGTAGGCGTAGAACAGCGCCGGCTGTGCGGCCACGAACACGACGAGCGCCCGCATCGGCCGCGAGGGCACCCAGTCCGCGATCAGCGCCCACATCGCGCCGGCAGTCAGCGCTCCGAGCAACGCGAGATACGGCTGGTAGACCCAGGCGATGTCGGTCCCGACGAGCGCACGCAGAACTCCCGCGCCGAGCTGCGCCCCGGCCGGATAGCCGCCGGATGCCGAAGTACGCGTCGAACGTCGAGCTGAATGCGGACGGCGTCAGCGCTCGACACGTCGAACCCGTGGTGCAGCAGCTGGTCGATGCCGACGAACTGCGCCGCGGTGTCGCCGAGAATCGTGTAGCCCGCGAACGTCGCGTGCCCCGAGAGGACGACCGGCGCCGCGTAGACCGCGAACACGCCCGCGAGCGCCGCGACGGCCCACGGGTCGACCGCTCCGCCGCAGGCTGCGGCGCGAGAGCACGATGCCGGCGACGGCCGCGACGACCACGACCGGAACGACGAGCCGCGCCGTCGTCGCGTTCTGCACGCCGATGCACGGCGACCACGATCACCAGGCACAGGCCGAGCCCGAGCAGCAGCCCCAGCGGAAGCGCGGTGCCCGTGGCCCACTGGACCAGCAGCCCGCAGCCCCAGAGGACGAGCAGCGCAATGACCGGGAAGAGCACCCAGGAAACGACGAGGCTCAAAGCCCACGGCCCCCCGGGAAGCAGCGGCTCACCGCTCGCGCCGCAGCCCGATGATGCTCAGCAGGAACGACGAGAAGAACATCTGGATGCCGACGATGATGAGCGTCGCGGCGAGGATCGCCAGGCGCTCCTCGCCGAGCTGCGCCGAAGCCGCGGTCGATCCAGCTGGCCCACGATGATCGCCGCGATCAGGATACCGACGAGCGTCGTGACGCCGCCGAGCGCGAGGCCGTGCTCGAGGCGGAAGCGCGCGCGCATGCGGTCGAACCACGGGTCGCGCTCACCCATGTAGTACATGCCGTAGGCGTGGCGCGCAGAGGCCGAGCGCGACGACCTGCGATGCCGATGATGATGAGCAGCGAGCCGGCGATCTCGGCGTGGAAGTCCCACGTGCGGCCGAGGATGTCGATCTGCGCGAGCGACGATCGAGCATCGACGAGCCCGCCGAGCACCGTCATCACGAGCCCGGGGATCAGGAACAGATGCGTCGGGCTGTGGACGAGCAGGAAGCGCAGGTGGCGCCAGCCGTCGCTCCACGTGTCGAGCTTGGACTCGCCGCCGCGCGGGTGGTACTCGATCGGGAACTGGCGGATCACGAGGCCGCGGCGCGCGGCGCGGATGACCATCTCGCTGGCGAACTCCATGCCGGGCGTGCGCAGGTCGAGCACCGGCAGCTTGTCGCGGCGCACCGCGCGCATGCCGCAGTGCGCGTCGCGCACACCGGTGCGGTAGAGCACGTTGAGGAAGCGCGAGAGGACCGGGTTGCCGACGTACTGGTGCAGCCACGGCATCGCGCCGGGCTGGATGTTGTCCATCCGGTTGCCCATCACGAGGTCGGCGCCGTCCTCGAGCTCGGCGAGGAAGCGCGGGATCTCGCCGAAGTCGTAGGTGAGGTCGGCGTCGCCCATGACGATGTAGGTGCCGCGCGCGGCGGCGAAGCCGGCGAGGTAGGCGCTGCCGTAGCCGCGGCGCTCCTCGCGCACGACGCGCGCGCCGGCGGCGGTGGCGAGCTCGGCGCTGCGGTCCTCGGACGCGTTGTCGGCGACGATCACCTCGCCGTCGATTCCCGCTGCCTCCATCGCCTCGATCGCGGAGCGCACGCAGGCCTCGATGTTCCCTTCCTCGTTGAGGCAGGGGATGACGACGCTGACGAGACACTCGTCAACCGGGGCAGGCGTGACCGCCTGCTGCGTCGTCTGCTCGATGGTGCTCATCGCTGACCCTTCAGTGGTTCCCCTCGCCATCGAGGATACCTGCGGGACGGCCGACCGTGGCGCAGGTGATACTGCGCCTCGTGCACGTCTGCATCGCCTATGACTGCCTCTTCCCCTGGACCGTCGGCGGGCGCCGAGCGCTGGTACCGCAACCTGGCGGAGCGGCTCGCCGCCGACGGTCACGAGGTCACGTACCTGACGCGGCTGCAGTGGGACCCGGGCGATCCGCCGCAGATCCCGGGCGTGCGGGTCGTCGCCGTGTCGCGGCACGGACGCAGCTCTACGGGCCGGACGGCAACCGCGCGATCGGGCCGCCGCTGCGCTTCGGCTGGGGCGTGCTGCGGCATCTGCTGCGCCATGGACGGCAGTACGACGTCGTCCACATGGCGTCGTTCCCGTACTTCTCGGTGCTCGCCGCCGCGGCCGCGCGGCGGCGCGGCGGCTACCGGCTCGTCGTCGACTGGCACGAGGTCTGGAGCCGCGAGTACTGGCGCGACTACCTGGGCGCCGATCGGCGGCGCGTCGGCTACGCGGTCCAGCGGCGCTGCGTGCGCGTGCGCCAGCGCGCGTTCTGCTTCTCGCGCCTGTTCCAGGCGCGGCTGCGCGAGGAGGGCCTGCGCGAGCCGGCGACCGTGCTCGAGGGCGAGTACGCGGGCTCGCTCGAGCAGCCCACGCCGCGCGAGGCCGACCCGCTCGTCGTGTTCGCCGGGCCGGCACATCGCGGAGAAGCGGGTGCCGGCGGTCGTCGCGCGCGATCGCCCGCGGCACGGGCGCGCGGCCTCGACGTGCGCGGGCTGATCCTCGGCGACGGCCCGGAGCGGCCGGCTCGTGCTGGCGGAGATCGCCGCGCTCGGCCTGGACGGCATCGTCGAGGCGCCCGGGTTCGTCGACAGCGAGGTCGTCGACGACGCGCTGCGCCGCGCGCTCTGCCTGCTGCACCCGTCGTCGCGCGAGGGCTACGGGCTCGTCGTCGTCGAGGCGTCGGCGCACGGGACGCCGGCGGTCGTCGTCGCGGGCCCGGACAACGCCGCGGTCGAGCTGGTCGAGCCGGGCGTCAACGGCTTCGTCGCGGCGTCGGCCGACGCCGACGCCCTCGCGGACGCGCTCGTCGCGGTCAGCGAGGCGGGCTGGCGCTGCGCGAGCGCACCTGCGCGTGGTTCGGCGAGAACGCGGAGCGGCTGTCGCTGGCGCGCTCGCTCGACGTCGTGGCCGAGAGCTACGCCGGCGGCTGAACGGGGTTGTCGAGGCGCGTCGTGTCGCACGACACGTGGCGCCGCCACCCGGGGAGCGCGATCTCACCGGTCTCGTCCTCGCAGTAGATCCGCCCGATCCGCGCGAGCAGGTCCGGGCGGATCGCACGGACCGTCGCCGCCTCGCTGCCCTCGGTGTCGAGCTTCAGCACGTCGATCCGGCCGTGCTGCGCGAGCACGCGCTCGAGTGCGTCGTTCACGTGCTCGACCGTGACGTCGATCGTGTCGGACGAGGACCCGGAGCGGTCGAGCCCGCCGTAGCGGCCGGTCGGCTCGGTGACGAACGGGAGCGTTCCCGGCGCGATCTGCGACGGCGGCCTCGTGCAGCTCCCAGCGGCCTTCGAACGCCGCCAGGTTCTCGCGCAGCTGCTCGATGTTCGACGGCACCGGCTCGAACAGGATGCAGCGCACGTCCGGCCCGCGGGTGAGGAAGTACAGCGCCGAGATGCCGACGTTCGAGCCGATGTCCACGACGACGCGCGCGTCGGGCCCCGTCTCGTAGTCCGAGACGGCAGAAGACCTCGTTGACGGTGAAGACGTCGTGCTTCGTCCACACGCGCGGGCGCACGATCCCCATCGGGGTGCGCACGCCGATCAGCGCGGGGTAGTCGCCCGATACCGAGGAAGTACCGACGCAGCGCGTCGCGAGGATGCTCATAGCGCCGCATCGCCCGCGCGCAGCGAGCGATAGTTGTCGGGGCGCAGCGCGTTGCGAACGACGAACCCGAGCGGCCGATCAGCGAGCAGGCCCACGCGCCGCAGCATAGGCAACAGGGCGCCGCCGTCGATCGCGCGCCTATTCTCCGCGGCTCGATGTCCTATCTCGAACGAGTCTTCCGCGAATCGGACGACGAGGATCGGCGCGTGATCCTCAAGACGATCACGCCGGCCCCCGGCGGCTCGCTGCTCGACCTCGGCTGCGCCGACGGCGCGTTCACGAAGCAGGTCGCGGCGCGTGCCGGCGTCGCCGAGGTGCACGGCGTCGAGTTCATCGAGTCGTGGGCGGAGCGCGCCCGCGCAAACGGCGTCGACTGTGTCGTCGCCGACCTCGGCGTCCGTCTGCCCTACGACGACGCGAGCTTCGACGTCGTCCATTCCAACCAGGTGATCGAGCACCTCCCCCGCACCGATGTGTTCCTCCGCGAGATCCGTCGCGTGCTCAAGCCCACCGGCAACGCGGTGCTCTCGACGAACAACCTCTCGAGCTGGCACAACGTCGTCTCACTCGTGCTCGGCTGGCAGCCGCCGCCGTGCCACGTGAGTGACCTGGTGATCGTCGGCAACCCGGGCGACACGCGCCAGGCATGCGAAGGCGAGGTCGAGGGGCAGCAGCACCTGCGCATCTTCACCGGGCGGGCGCTGGCCGAACTCGCCGCCTACCACGGGCTACGTCTCGACAAGGACCTGACCGTCGGCTACTACCCGCTGCCCGTCCGCGCCGCGCGCGTCATGACAAGGCTCGACCGCCGCCACGGCGCGTTCCTCGTCCAGCGCTTCGTCCCGGGCGAGGTCGTGGAACGTTCCGGCCCGCAGGTCACTGCGACGCGGACTGCCTGAGGCTCGCGTGTAGGACGCGGCGGCCAGGCGTTTGGCTCGGTCCTTCGAGACCGTGGCGGGCAGCCAGAGTTGAAGGCTCAGTCGATCACGGCGTACGACGGAAACCCGAGGTATGGGGTCCGAACAAGCCGCAAGTTCGAGAGGCCCCACGTCTCACGCAGAGCGACGGTCTCACCGGGCGACTCCGCGAGCGCGGACTCGTCGAACGCAACGATGCTCCCCTTCGTGAGGAACGGTCGCAACTCCTCAAGGCACGTGCGTGTGGGCTCGTACAAGTCAAGGTCGAGGTACGCGAGGGCCACGATCGTTTCGGGTGCTCTTCAGGGCCAGGCTGAGAGAGTCGTTGTCACGTCGCCTCGGACGAGCTCGCGTCGCGGGTACGGATTGCTCATCTCTTGATCTCTGAGCGTGAGGATCCGGTCCAGGTCCGCGTCGTAATCGTCGGTGACGGCGTAGGCGCCGGGCTCCATGATCGCCTCGGACCCGTCCCGCGCCTCGAGAGACGGGAAGCCTTCGAACGTGTCGAAGCCAATGATCGACCGCGCCCCGTTGCCTGGTTCGAGGGTCGCGCGGAGCGCTTGGAGGATGGCGAGATCACGGCCCCACAACCCCAAACTGCAGCACGCTCCCGTGTACATCGAGGATCTGTCGGTACAGCTCGGCGAGGAACAGCACGCGGCCGACGGCGTGCCGGCTCATGTAGACGCCGAGATGGTCGAGAATTTCGTCCCGCGGAATGGGCGAGTCGGTGAGTTCCTGCGCGAGGGCACTCCGCGCCGACGACTGCTGGTCGCTCACGCGCCGCAGGATGTTGAATTCCGACCCGGTCGATTCCATGGGGTGACCCTACGTCACAGTCTCAGGCGCCGACCGTGAGAGCGCGCTCGTAGCTGGCGGCCGTCAGTTCGGCGGTGCGCTCCCAGGAGAAGGTGGCTGCACGAGCGCGCCCGGCCGCCGACAGCTGCGCGCGCAGGCCGGCGTCATCGAGCACACGGCGCAGCGCCGCGGCGATCGCTTCGTCGTCGTCCGGATCGACGAGCAGCGCAGCGTCACCGGCGACCTCGGGAAGCGACGAGCGGTCCGAGGTGACGACCGGCACGCCGCGCGCCATCGCCTCGAGCACCGGCAGCCCGAAGCCCTCGTAGCGCGACGGGAAGACGACGGCGGTCGCGAGCGCGTAGAGCCCTTCGAGGTCGGCGGCATCGAGCCACGGCGGGAAGACGACGTCGTCGGCCAGCCCGAGCGCCGCGGCCTGCGCGCGCAGCTCGTCGTCGTAGGGCGTCGCGTAGCCGGTCGCGACGATCATCGGGCGGTCCGGGAGCGCCACCCGCGCGACGGAACGCAGCACGGCACGAGGTTCTTGTGGGGGCGCTTGGCGCCCGGGCTGAGGACGACGGCCCGCTCGCCGAGGCCGAGCCGCGCGCGCAGCTCCGCCTCCCCGGTCGGCGCGACGCCCGCCGGGGGCTCGGCCGCGAGCGGCACGACATCGACCTTGGCCGGCATCGACGCCGCAGCCGCTCGCGCAGATCGTCGCGGCGTTGACGCGGCGTCGACGATCACGCGGCGCGAACGGCGCGCGGACGCGGGACGAGCACCCGCATCCCAAGCGCGCGCACGCCGAAATGCGCCTCGGGCACGAGCAGATAGTTCAGGTCGTGGATCGTCGTGACGCGCGGCACCCTCCCCCAGAGCGGCGCGGTGCTGGCGAGCGAGTGGACGAGGTCCGCGCCCGGTGCGCGCGGCCATCCGCGGCACGTGCTGCTGCTCACCGCGCACCCACTCGATCGCGGCTGCTCGCGCGGACGGGCACGACCTCCATCGGGCAGACCTCACCCCAGGGCCCGTCCGCCGGCCTCAGCCGCCTCCCGATTCACCAGGCACACGAGATCCAGCGACTCGATCGCTGCGAGCCGCGGGATCAGCTCGCGCGCGTAGACCTCCATGCCGCCGACCTCGCCGGGACGAGGTAAGACGAGGTTCAGCGCGACCTTCACGAGCGCGACAGCCTCGGCCAGCACGCGGTCGTAGACGTCCCAGGTCCCGGCGGCGGCCGCCGCCCAGGTGAAGTGCGCCGCCCAGGCGCGTCCAACCTCGGGCTCGGCGGGTCTGCAGCAGCACGGCGATCTGCGCGGCAGCGTCGGCCGGCTCGTGCGGGTCGAAGCGGACCGCGACATCGCCCGCCGACCTCCCGCAGCACGGGGATGTCTGAGCACGCGACAGGAACGCCACGCGCCATCGCCTCGATGACGGGGATCCCGAACCCTTCGCCGAGCGTCGGGAACGCGGCAACGTCTGGCCACCGACCACAGACCCTCGAGCTCATCCGTCGGGACGTAGTCGGCGAACACGACACGGTCAGCCGACGCCCTCCCAACGGCGAGCTCGCGCAGCTCGGCGTCGTAGGCCTCCGGGTGGCCTGCGAGCGACGAGCACCACGTCGTCCGGGGAGCCCAGAGCGCACGGATGAGCAGCTCCTGGTTCTTGTGCGGCCGCTTCGCGGCGACACACAGCACGACACGCCGTCGCCTCGAGGCCGAATGTGCGCCGCACCTCGGCGTCAGGCTGGGCGTAGCACCGTCGCCTGGCGGGGATCCACCCCGTGTGGGACCACCAGCAAAGTCTGCGGCTCGAGACCGAGCGCATCGCACACGTCGTCCCGCGCCGCCGCACTACCGCTGAGCAGCCCGTCAGCGTTGCGCGCCGCGCGGGGAACGATCTCGAGGAACGCGCGGGTCGTCAGACCGCCGAACGTGCGGTGCCGTAGAACGTCGCGTCATGCACCGTCATGACATGCGGCAGCGTTGCCGGTGCGCACCGGCCCGACGCTCGCGAGGCTGTGCAGCAGGTCGCGCCCCGCGTCGGCGCGCTGACCGGGCGAGCAGCCCCTGTTCGGCGACAAGGCGTCGGACCCGCTCGCCCTCGTCGCACGGGAGCGCGACCACCCGCAATCCAGCTGCCGGCCAGCCGTCGTCGGCGAGCGCTGCGGCACCGCGACGCGTCGTGAGCACCTCGATCTCCGCCTCTGGACGGTGCATGCGCCAGTGCCGGCGCGAGCCCACGCAGATACGTCTCGGGGCCTCCGGAAACACCGGGATCGAGGAACAGCGCGTTGAGCGCGATGCGCGGGGCACCCGGCACAGCCGCAGATCGTAGGGCTCCGCTACGGTGACGCGGCGATGGGGTACTTCGACTGGCATGAGCAGCCGGGCTACTGGCGCGACGTCACGCGTCACTTCGCCCCAACCGCGCGCTGCTCGACGTCGGTTGCGGCAGCGCCTGGCTGTCGGAGCACTTCGCGAACTACACGGGATCGACGGCTCGCCCGACGCCGTAGCCGCCGCGGCCGAACGGGGCCGGCACGTCATTCTGGGCGACGTCGACGAGCGATG
>CAWGEW010000006.1:0-63781 GCA_963821685.1 uncultured Actinomycetes bacterium
CGCTCCGATCCTCGGCGGCTCGAAGAAGGTCGGCCTCGACGACGCCGCCTTCGGCGTGCGCTTCAACGGCCAGCTCGTCCACGAGTCGGTTCGCGCCGAGCTCAACGCGCGCCGGCAGGGCACCGCGTCGACGAAGACGCGCGGCCTCGTCCGCGGCGGCGGCGCCAAGCCCTGGCGTCAGAAGGGCACCGGTCGCGCACGCGCCGGCTCCTCGCGCTCGCCGATCTGGAAGGGCGGCGGCGTCATCTTCGGCCCGCAGCCGCGCCACTACACCTTCAAGGTCAACCGTAAGGAGCGCCGCGCCGCGATGCGCAGCGCGCTCTCGGTGCACGCCGAGCGCGGGTCGCTCGCCGCGCTCGACATCGCGCCCTTCGCCGACACGCCGTCGACAAAGGCCGCTGCCGCACTGCTCGCCGACTGGTCGGGCGGCGGCACGGTGCTCGTCATCCTCACCGAGGAGCAGGCGAAGATCGCGCTGTCGTTCCGCAACCTCCCGCGCGTGTCGGTCCTGCCGGCAAGCGAGGCCGGGGTCGCCGATGTCATCGGAGCCGCGCGCCTGCTCGTGAGCGAGGACGCACTGGCCGAGCTGGCCGCGCGCGCCAAGGGCGAGCGCAGCGAGACGGAAGAGGACGCCTGATCATGGACCACACACAGGTCATCATCCGCCCGGTCGTCAGCGAGAAGAGCTACGTGCTCGCCGCCAACGACAAGTACACGTTCCGCGTGCACCCGGACGCACACAAGACGCAGATCCGCCAGGCCGTCGAGGCACTGTTCGAGGTCAAGGTCCTCACGGTGCGCACGATCACGGTCCGCTCCAAGCCCAAGCGCCGGGGTCACACCTCGGGCCGCACGCGGGGCTGGAAGAAGGCCATCGTGCAGGTGCGCGCCGGTGACTCGATCCCCGTCTTCCAGGGTCTTCAGGACCTCGAGGGTTAACCGATGCCGATTCGCAAGCCCAAGCCGACCAGCCCGGGACGTCGTTTCTCGACGTACCCCGACTTCGCCGAGATCACCAAGACCGAGCCGGAGCGCACGCTCGTCGAGGGCCTCAAGAAGTCCGGTGGCCGCAACTCGAACGGTCGCAAGACCTCGCGTCACCGCGGTGGCGGCGCCAAGCGCCTGTACCGCCGTGTGGACTTCAAGCGCCGCAAGGACGCGATCCCCGCGAAGGTCGCAGCGATCGAGTACGACCCCAACCGCACGGCATACATCGCGCTGCTGCACTACCTCGACGGCGAGAAGGCCTACATCCTCGCCCCGGCGCGCCTGCAGGTCGGCGCGATGGTGATGTCCGGCCCCGGTGCCGAGATCACCGTCGGCAACTGCCTGCCGCTGGCCAACATGCCGGTCGGCACCGTGGTGCACAACGTCGAGCTGCAGCCCGGTCGCGGTGGCCAGATGGGCCGCTCCGCCGGCACCGGCATCCAGCTCATGGCCAAGGACCAGGGGATGGCCACGCTGCGCCTCCCGTCCGGCGAGATGCGGATGGTGCGCGCCGAGTGCCGCGCCACGGTCGGCACGATCGGCAACGCCGATCACCAGAACGTCAAGATCGGCAAGGCCGGCCGCAAGCGCCATATGGGCGTCCGCCCGCAGACGCGCGGCACCGCGATGAACCCGGTCGACCACCCGCACGGCGGCGGCGAGGGCTCCACCACCGCGGGCCGTCACCCCGTCACCCCGTGGGGCAAGCCGACGCTCGGCTACCGCACGCGCAAGAAGAACAAGGCGTCAGATCGCTACATCGTCCGCGGCCGCCGTCGCGGGAAGGGCAAGCGTTAACCAGTCATGAGTCGCTCGAGTAAGAAGGGCCCGTTCGTCGAGGAGCGCCTGATGGGGCGCATCGTCAAGATGAACGCGGAGAACACGAAGACGATGATCCGCACCTGGTCGCGGACCTCGACGATCTTCCCGGAGATGGTCGGCCACACGATCGCGGTGCACGACGGGCGTAAGCACGTCCCCGTCTTCGTCAGTGAGTCGATGGTCGGTCACAAGCTCGGCGAGTTCGCGCCGACCCGCACCTACCGTGGCCACGCCGGCACGGGGAAGGTCCGCTAGTCGTGGCCGACGAGAAGAACACCCCTGCCGACGACGCAGCCGAGGAGGCTGTCGAGGTGACGGCCGAGGCTGCTGAGGAGCAGGCTGTGGAAGCGGACGCCCCCGAGGCGACCGAGCCCGAGGCCGTCGAGCCCGAGGCCGCTGCCGACGAGGCCCCTGCGGCCGAGGAAGCCCCTGCGCCGAAGCCGCGACGGACGCGCAAGAAGGCCGCTGAGAAGCCGGCCGAAGAGCCGAAGGCCAAGTCCGCTCCGAAGGTCGCCCCCGGCGAGCGCCCGGTCGTCCGCGCACACGCCAAGTACGTGCGCACGTCGGCCCGCAAGGCGCGCCTGGTCTGCGATCACATCCGCGGCAAGTCCGTCGTCGAGGCCCGCGCGATCCTCGCGCACACACCGCGTCACGTCGCACAGGACTGGCAGAAGCTGCTCGAGTCGGCCGTCGCCAACGCCGAGCACAACCACGAGCTGATCGGCGACGAGCTGCGCATCCAGGCCGTCAGCGCTGACGAGGGCCCGACCCTCAAGCGCTTCCGCCCGCGCGCGATGGGTCGCGCCTCGCGGATCCGCAAGCGCACCAGCCACCTTTCGATCACGCTCACGCCCAAGGAGTAAGGAAGAGACATGGGACAGAAGGTCCATCCCGAGTCCATGCGCGTGGGGTACATCCACGACTGGAAGTCGCACTGGTTCACGGAGAAGAACTTCGCGGACTACCTGCACGAGGACACTCGGATCCGCGCACATATCGAGAACCGGCTCTCGCACGCCGGCATCTCGGAGATCACGATCCGCAAGGACGCCAACGAGGTGGAGGTCAACATCCACACGGCGCGTCCGGGCATCGTCATCGGCAAGTCCGGTAGCGAGGTCGACGCGCTGCGTCGCGACCTGCATCGCCTGACGAACAAGTCGGTGAAGGTCAACATCCTCGAGATCAAGCGCCCCGAGCTGGACGCGACGCTCGTCGCCCAGTCGGTCGCCGAGCAGTTGCAGAACCGCGTCGCCTTCCGCCGCGCGATGAAGCGCGCGCTCACCAGCGCGATGCGCTCGGGCGCCAAGGGCTGCAAGATCCAGGTCGGCGGCCGCCTCGGCGGTGCTGAGATGGCCCGTACCGAGAGCTACTCGGACGGCCGCGTGCCGCTGCACACGCTGCGCGCGGACATCGACTACGGCTTCGCCGAGGCGCGCACGACGTTCGGCCGCATCGGCGTGAAGTGCTGGATCAACAAGGGCGAGATCATGCCCGAGGGCTTCACCGGCGTGGACCTCACCGACCTTGAAGGCCCGTCCAACCAGCAGGCACGCGACGACGATCGTCGTCCCGGTGCACGTGACCGCAACGGCCGTGGCCGTGGACGCGGTGGCCGTGGCCGTGGTGGCCAGGGCGGCGGTCCGGGCGCAGGTGGCCCCGGCGGCGGTGGCGGCGGCTTCGGCGGCGGCGCAGGCGGCGGCGGTGGCTTCGGCGGCGGTCGCGGTGGCGGCGGTCGTGGCGGCGGCGGTGGCGGTCGTCCGGGGGGTGGTCGCTGATGCTGTCCCCCAAGCGCGTCAAGCACCGCAAGGTGATGCGTGGGCGCAGCCGCGGGTTCTCCCGTGCTCAGACGAGCGTGCAGTTCGGTGAGTACGGCCTGAAGACCCTCGAGCACGGCCACCTGACCAACCGCCAGATCGAGGCCGCGCGTATCGCGATGACCCGCAAGATCAAGCGCGGTGGCAAGGTCTGGATCAACATCTTCCCGGACAAGCCCTTCACGAAGAAGCCCGCCGAGACCCGCATGGGCTCCGGCAAGGGCAACCCCGAAGGCTGGGTCGCGGTCGTCAAGCCGGGCCGCGTCATGTTCGAGCTTTCCGGCGTGCCGGAGGACCTCGCCCGTGAGGCGATGCGCCTCGCCGGCCGCAAGCTTCCGATCAAGACGAAGTTCGTCACGCGTGAGGACACGTTCTGATGCCCGCCGCCAAGGAACTGCGTGATCTCCAGAACGAGGAGCTCACCGATCACATCGCCACCGCCCGCAAGGAGATCTTCGGGCTTCGCTTCCAGCACGCCACGGGCGAGCTGGAGAACACCTCCGGGATGCGCGCCGCCAAGCGCGAGCTCGCCCGGGCGCTGACAGTCGCGCGTGAGCGCGGTATCGACATCGAGAGCACTGGCTGACATGGCTGACGACGAGACCACAGAGATTCAGGACACCCCGCAGGAGCCCGCCGCCGAGGCGCCCGCTGCCGACGAGCCCGCCGCGGCTCCGGTCGAGGACGCGCCCGTCGCGGAGGAGCCCGCTGCCGCAGAGGAGCCCGCCGCTGAGGAGCCGGTGGCCGAGGAGGCACCCGCCGAGGAGGCCGAGGCACCCGCTGAGGAGCCGGCCGCCGAGGCGCCTGCCGAGCCCGCCGAGCCGGAGGAGCAGCTGACCTCGAAGGAGCGTCGTCGCCGCGACCGCTCGACGCACACCGAGGTGCGCCCGACCCGCACCGTCGAGGAGCGCACCGAGGAGCGTCGCGCCGCGCGCAGCGCCGCCATCGCCGCCCGCTCACGCCGTCGTGGCCAGGAGCGCGAGAAGGCTCGCGCCGCCGGCCCGAAGGAGGGCACGCCGACTCCGGAGCACGTCCCGGGCACGCCGCAGGTGCGCCAGGGGATCGTCACCTCCGCGAAGGCCGACAAGACCGTCACCGTCAGCATCGACTACGCCAAGCGCCACCGGCGCTACCAGAAGATCGTGCGCTCGAGCAAGACGCTGCACGCCCACGACGAGCGCAATGACGCTCGCGAGGGCGACACCGTTCGCGTCGATCGAGTGCCGCCCGATGTCGCGCACCAAGCGCTGGCGCCTGGACGAGATCCTGGAGCGTGCCAAGTGATTCAGAACGAGACGCGTCTGAAGGTCGCCGACAACACGGGCGCCCGCGAGATCCTCTGCATTCGCGTGCAGGGCGGTTCGCGCCGTCGCTACGCCGGCGTCGGCGACGTCATCACCGCCACCGTCAAGGCCGCGGCCCCGCAGGGCACGGTCAAGAAGGGCGAGGTCGTCAAGGCCGTCGTCGTGCGCACGAAGAAGGAGTTCGGGCGCGAGGACGGCACCTACATCGCCTTCGACGAGAACGCCGCGGTGATCATCGACGCACAGAACAACCCGCGCGGAACGCGCATCTTCGGGCCGGTCGCCCGCGAGCTGCGCGACCGCAACTTCATGAAGATCGTCAGCCTTGCTCCGGAGGTGCTCTAGCATGGGTATGCGCGTTCGTAGCGGCGACGAGGTTGTCGTGATCAGTGGTAAGGATCGCGGCAAGACCGGCCGCATCCTGCGTGTCGACCCGAAGAAGTCCCGGGTGTATGTCGAGGGCCTGAACATCGTGAAGCGCCACCAGCGTCCGACGCAGGTGGCCGGAGCGGACCGCGCCGAGACGGTTGGCGGCGTGGTCGAGAAGGAAGGCCCCATCCACGTCAGCAACGTCATGCTCGTAGATCCCAAGGACAAGCTCCACACACGCGTCAGCGTCGTTCGCGAGGACGGCGTCCGCAACCGCGTGACCAAGCGGTCCGGGACCAAGCTCGACTGATCACCATGGCCACCACTAAGACACCAGCCCGCCTGAAGCAGCGCTACGCCGACGAGATCCGCCCCGCGCTGGTCGAGAAGTTCGGCTACACGAGCGTGATGCAGGCGCCCAAGATCCAGAAGATCACCGTCAACATGGGCGTCGGTGACGGCAAGCAGGACTCCAAGGTCCTCGACGCCGCCGCCGAGCAGCTCGCGCAGATCGCCGGCCAGAAGCCGAGCATCCGCCGTGCCCGCAAGTCGATCGCCGCGTTCAAGCTGCGCGAGGGGATGCCCGTCGGCGTCGCCGTCACGCTGCGCGGCGAGCGCGCCTACGAGTTCCTCGATCGCCTGATGTCCGTCGCGATCCCGCGCATCCGCGACTTCCGCGGCCTGCCGGCGAAGTTCGACGGCCGCGGGAACTACACGATCGGCGTTCGCGAGCAGATCATCTTCCCCGAGATCGACTACGACGCAGTGGACGCCGTCCGCGGCCTCGACGTGACGATCACCACCAGCGCCAAGACCGACGAGGAGGGCTTCGCCCTGCTCGAGATGTTCGGCATGCCCTTCGTTCACGAAGGCCGGCCGGGCCAGCAGACGAC
Organism: uncultured Actinomycetes bacterium; assembly: GCA_963821685.1. Lineage (GTDB taxonomy): Bacteria > Actinomycetota > Thermoleophilia > Solirubrobacterales > Solirubrobacteraceae > F1-60-MAGs163. The sequence continues at coordinate 6,193 of CAWGEW010000006.1, forward strand.
CGCTCAGGAGCAGTAGACCGGATGGCCAAGACTTCGTTGCGCGTCAAGCAGGCGCGCCCCCCCAAGTACAAGACCCGCGGGTACTCGCGCTGCCGTCGCTGCGGCCGCTCGCGCGCCGTGTACCGCAAGTTCGGCATCTGCCGCATCTGCCTGCGCGAGCTCGCGCACAACGGGTACATCCCCGGCATGACGAAGAGCAGTTGGTGATCACATGTCGATGACTGATCCGATCGCCGACTTCCTGACCCGCGTGCGCAACGGCATCACCGCGCAGCACGACATCGTCGAGATCCCCGCATCGGGGCTCAAGCGCGAGATGGCCCGCATCCTCCAGGAGCAGGGCTACATCACGGGCTACGAGGTCGAGCAGCCGACGACCGAGCATCCCGGTCAGGTCCTGCGCGTCGAGCTCAAGTACGGCGAGGACCGCTCGAGCGCGATCGCCGGCCTGAAGCGCGCATCGCGCCCCGGCCAGCGCTACTACGTGCACAACGGCGGGATTCCCGAAGGTCCAGGGCGGTATGGGGACCACGATCATGTCCACCTCCAAGGGTGTGATGACCGGTCACGAGGCTCGCGCAGCGGGCGTCGGCGGCGAAGTCGTCGCATTCGTCTGGTAGCCGTCATGTCTCGTATCGGCCGCAAGCCCATCACCGTTCCCTCGGGCGTCGAGGTGAAGATCGAGCCGGAGCTCGTCACCGTCAAGGGCCCCAAGGGTGAGCTCAGCGAGCGCATCTCGCGCGACATGACCGTCCAGCAGGACGGCGACACGCTGACCGTCGAGCGCCCGACCGACCGCGGTGAGCACCGCGCGTTGCACGGGCTCACGCGCTCACTCGTCTTCAACATGGTCGAGGGCGTCACCAACGGGTACGTCAAGACGCTCGAGATCCAGGGCGTCGGTTACCGCGCCGTGCTCAAGGGCAAGGACCTCGAGCTCGCGCTCGGCTACTCGCACCCGGTGCTCGATCAAGGCGCCCGAGGGCATCGAGTTCGAAGTGCCCCAGCCGACCCGCGTGATCATCCGCGGGCATCTCCAAGCAGGTCGTCGGCGAGGTCGCCGCAAACATTCGTAAGCAGCGTCCGCCGGAGCCCTACAAGGGCAAGGGCATTCGCTACGAGGGCGAGTACGTCGCCCGGAAGGTCGGAAAGCGCGCATGAGCGTCACCACGAAGCCCAAGCAGCGCCTGCGCCGTCGCCGGCGCGTCCGCGCGAAGATCACCGGCACCGCGCAGCGTCCGCGGATCTCCGTGTTCCGTTCCAACCGCGGCATCGCCGCGCAGCTCGTCGACGACACCGCCGGCCACACGATCGCCGCCGTGTCGTGGACGGAAGCCGACGTTCGCGGGCTCGCTCCGATGGAGCAGGCCGCGGCGATCGGCAAGCGCCTCGCCGAGCGCGCACAGGCAGCCGGCGTCGAGACCGCGGTCTTCGACCGCGGCGGTTACCGCTATCACGGCCGCGTCAAGGCGTTCGCCGAGGGAGTCCGCGAGGGCGGACTCACCGTCTAGGGAGAGAGCAGCAAGCATGGCCATCGATCGCACCGTCAGCCCCGCAGGCCTGGATCTCCAGGAGCGGGTCGTCGAGATCAACCGCGTCGCCAAGGTCGTCAAGGGCGGCCGGCGTTTCTCCTTCACCGCACTTGTCGTCGTCGGCGATGAGAAGGACGTCGTCGGGGTCGGCTACGGCAAGGCCAACGAGGTCCCCGTCGCGATCCAGAAGGGCGTCGAGCAGGCGAAGAAGAACCTGATCCGCGTGCCCAAGCACGGCCAGACGATCACCCACCAGGTGACCGGCGTGTTCGGATCCAGCCGCGTCTTCCTGAAGCCCGCATCACCCGGTACCGGCGTCATCGCCGGCGGCGGCGTGCGCGCGGTGCTCGAGCTCGCCGGCATCCACGACATCCTCAGCAAGAGCCTCGGCTCACAGAACCCGATCAACCTCGTGAAGGCGACCGTCCAGGGCCTCGAGGCCCTGCGCACGCCGCGTGAGGTCGCCGCGATCCGCGGCCTCTCGATCAACGAGGTCCTCGGCCTCAGCGCGCACCGCGAGAACGGCGAGCACATCGCCGCCGACGAGGCTGCGCCCGGCAGCCGACGCGACCGACGCTGAGACCCAGGAGGTGACCGCGTGATGGCGCTGAAGGTCACACAGGTGAAGTCGCGCAACGGTTCCAAGCAGAACCAGCTCGACACGCTGCGCTCGCTCGGCCTGCGCCGCATCGGCCAGACGGTCGAAGTGGTCGACACGCCGCAGTCGCGCGGAATGATCTACACCGTCCGCCATCTGGTGGTCGTCGAGGAGGACCAGTCGTGAGTCCCGCTGCGAAGAATTCCGTTCCCGCCACCACCCCCAACACCGAGCCCTCCGAGTCGGAGGAGATCATCGGCCTGCACAACCTCAAGCCCGCCCCGGGCAGCCGCCGCCCGCGCAAGCGCGTCGGGCGCGGTCACGGCTCCGGCCACGGCAAGACGTCCGGCCGCGGCCACAAGGGCGCCGGCGCGCGTTCGGGCGCCAAGGACCGTGCGCGGTTCGAGGGCGGCCAGATGCCGATTCACATGCGGATGCGCAAGCTGCGCGGCCCGCACATGAAGAAGTCGATGCCGTTCGAGCCGTTCCGCACGCACACGCAGCCGGTCAACCTCAAGGACCTGGAGGAGCGCTTCGAGTCCGGTGCCGAGGTGACGATCGAGTTGCTCGCGAAGGCGAACATCGCCAAGCGCAAGGGCATCCCCGTGAAGATCCTCGCCAAGGGCGAGATCACCAAGCCCCTCACCGTCCAGGCCCACGCGTTCAGCGGTAAGGCCCGCGAGGCGATCGAGGCTGCCGGCGGAACCTGCGTCGTCATCGAGTCGTAACCGTCAGGATCTCTGGGCAGCATGGTCGCCACGATCCTCAGCGCGTTCACCGTCGCGGAGATCCGCAAGAAGCTGCTGTTCACCGCAGCGCTGCTCGCGATCTACCGGATCGGTGCCCACATCCCGGTTCCGGGCGTCGACATCGACGCGGTCGAGTCGGTCCAGCAGCAGTTCGGCGGCGGCGGGATCCTCAACCTGCTGAACACGTTCAGCGGTGGCGGCCTGTCGCGCATCGCGGTCTTCGCGCTCGGGATCATGCCGTACATCACGGCCTCGATCATCCTGCAGCTGCTGACCGTCGTCGTGCCGTCGCTGGAGAAGCTGTCCAAGGAAGGTGAGGTCGGCCAGGCGCGGATCACGCAGTACACGCGCTACCTGACCGTCGGCCTCGCGTTCGCCCAGGCGATCGGCTACGTCTTCCTGTTCCGCTCGTTCCAGCCCGCGGCCGGCCAGGAGATCATCGACAACTTCAACGTCGGCTCGCTCTTCATGATCGTCATGGTGCTGACGACCGGCTGCGTCCTGGTGATGTGGCTCGGCGAGCTGATCACCCAGCACGGCATCGGCAACGGCATCTCGCTGATGATCTTCGCGTCGATCGTCTCGCGCCTGCCGCACGGGATCCAGGCGTGGTGGACGAACCCCGACCAGGTCTTCAAGGTCATGATGCCGTTCCTGGCGCTCGCGGTGATCGCGGCCGTCGTCTTCATCCAGGAGGGCCAGCGCCGGATCCCGGTCCAGTACGCCAAGCGCGTGATCGGCCGCCGCATGAGCGGTGGCGGGCAGACCTACCTGCCGCTGCGCGTGAACATGGCGGGCGTCATCCCGGTCATCTTCGCCGCCTCGATCATGGCGTTCCCGCCGACGGTCGGGCAGCTGATCCAGAAGCCGTGGGCGCAGGACCTGTCGAACTTCTTCAGCCCCTCGGACGCGCCGTACATCATCGGCGAGACGATCTTCATCATCCTGTTCACGTACTTCTACACCGCGGTGACGTTCAACCCGGTCGATCAGGCGGACAACCTGAAGAAGTACGGCGGGTTCATCCCGGGCGTCAGACCCGGACGGCCGACGGCCGAGTTCCTGGACCGGATCCTGGCTCGCCTGACGTTCCCCGGTGCGCTGTACCTGGCCGCCGTCGCCGCACTGCCGACGGTGCTGATCAACCAGACCTCGGCGAACTTCTTCTTCGGCGGCACGTCGCTGCTGATCGTCGTCGGCGTCGCCCTCGACACGATGAAGCAGCTCGAAGCGCAGCTGATGATGCGCAACTACGAGGGCTTCCTGAAGTGACGGCCCAAAGCCGTCTGCGAGCTGCCTCGTGGCCGAGCTGAACCTCATCCTGCTCGGCCCTCCGGGTGCCGGGAAGGGCACGCAGGCCGAGCGCATCCGCGAGGACTTCGACCTGGCGTACGTCGCCACGGGCGACATGCTGCGCCAGGCCGTCGCCGAGGGCACGCCGCTCGGCGTGCAGGCGAAGTCGTTCATGGACGCGGGCGAGCTCGTGCCCGACGACGTGATCATCGCGGTGATCGTCGAGCGCCTGCACTCCGACGACGCGCGTGACGGCTTCCTGCTCGACGGCTTCCCGCGCACGATCGTGCAGGCCGAGGCGCTCGCCGCCGCGCTCGAGGCCGCCGGCCGCGACCTCACGGGCGTGCTGCTGATCGACGCGCCCGACGACGAGATCGTGCGCCGCATCTCCGGCCGCCGCGTCGGCCCGGTCTCCGGCCGCGTCGTACCACGTCGAGTTCGACCCGCCCAAGGTCGAGGGCAAGGACGACGTCGACGGCGCGGACCTGATCCAGCGCGACGACGACAAGCCCGACACCGTGCGCAACCGCCTCGACGTCTACCACGCGCAGACCGCGCCGCTGGTCATCTACTACGAGGACCGCGGGCTGCTGCACCGGATCGACGGCACGGCGAGCCCGTCCGAGGTCCACGAGCACGTTCGCGCCACGATCTCCACGCTCAAGCTCGAATCCGACGTCTGATTCGCGGAGCAGCACGGTGATCATCAAGAAGACACCCGCCGAGATCGAGAAGATGGCCGCCGCCGGCGCCGTCCACGCGCGCACGATGCGCCTGGTCGAGTCGAAGGTCCGCGAGGGCGTCAGCACGAAGGAGCTCGACGAGGCCGTCGAGCGCTACATCCGCTCGCAGGGCGCGGTCCCGTCGTTCAAGGGCTACCGCGGCTTCCCCGGCTCGATCTGCGCCTCGCCGAACTCGATGGTCGTGCACGGCATCCCGGGGCCGTACCGGCTGCAGCGCGGCGACATCATCTCGATCGACATCGGCGTCACGCTCGACGGCTGGGTCGCCGACGGCGCCAGGACGTTCGCGATCGGCGCCGATCAGCCCCGTCGCGGAGAAGCTGCTCGAGGTCACCGAGGCGTCGCTGATGGACGCCGTCCAGGCGACGCAGCCCGGCGGCCGGCTCGGCGACATCTCGTGGGCGGTCCAGTCGCGCGTCGAGGAGGCCGGGATGTCCGTCGTCCGCTCGCTCGTGGGTCACGGGATCGGGCGCGAGATGCACGAGGACCCGCAGGTGCCCAACTTCGGCGAGCCCGGCCGCGGCCCGCTGCTCGAGGAGGGCATGGTGCTCGCGATCGAGCCGATGGTCAACGCGGGGCGCCACATGGTCCGCATGGGCGACGACGGCTGGGCGATATTCTCCCAGGACGGGTCGCTCGCGGCCCATTTCGAGTTCACCGTCGCCGTCACCGCCGACGGGCCTCGAATCCTGAATCCGTGGCACCTCCCGGAGGGCGCTGAGGCCCCCGGAGCCGCCGTTGCCGCTGAGCAGCGTCCGTGAACGGTGCTTTGCTAGTGTGTTCGTTCCGTGCGCCCGCGTCCTGCGGTGTGCGCGCGTCCGCGAAAGGTAGCGGCGGCCCCCTGCGGCAGCCAGAGCCAATCGCCGGTCACTCGACGAGGAAGAAGCGATGAAGGTACGACCGTCGGTCAAGCCGATGTGCGAAAAGTGCAAGATCATCCGGCGCCATGGCGCCGTGCTCGTGATCTGCTCAAATCCGCGCCACAAGCAGCGCCAGGGGTGATCAGCTAGATGGCTCGTATCGCCGGGGTCAACATGCCCCTCAACAAGCGCGCTGAGATCGGTCTCACGTACGTCTACGGCATCGGCCGTGCGACGTCGAACAAGCTGCTCGCCGAGGCCAAGGTCAGTCCGGACACGCTCGTCCGCGACCTGACCGAGGACGAGGTCGTCAAGCTGCGTGACCTGGTCGAACGCGACCTCACCGTCGAGGGTGACCTGCGCCGCGAACGCTCACAGAACGTCAAGCGCCTGATGGAGATCGGCTGCTACCGCGGCATCCGCCATCGTCGCGGCCTCCCGGTCCGGGGGCAGAAGACCAAGACCAACGCCCGCACGCGCAAGGGTCCCAAGCGCATGCAGATCGCCGGCAAGAAGAAGCCCGGCAAGAAGTAACGAGGAGTCTGCATGCCCGCCCCCAAGCGCCCCGCGCGCGGCCGCCGCAAGCCGAAGAAGAACATTCCGCTCGGCCAGGCCCACATCAAGACCAGCTTCAACAACACGATCGTGTCGCTGACCGATCGTGAGGGCAACGTGATCGCGTGGGAGTCCGCCGGCGGCGCCGGTTTCAAGGGCTCGCGCAAGTCCACGCCCTTCGCCGCGCAGGTCACCGCCGACTCGGCCGCCCGCAAGGGCATCGAGCAGGGCCTCCAGAAGGTCGACGTCTACGTCAAGGGCCCCGGCTCCGGTCGCGAGACCGCGATCCGCTCGCTCCAGGCCGCAGGCCTCGAGGTCACCAGCGTCCGCGACGTCACCCCGCAGGCCCACAACGGATGCCGCCCCCGCAAGCGGCGTCGCGTCTAGGACTCACATGGCTCGAGATACCAGCCCCCAGTGCAAGCAGTGCCGCCGCGAAGGCCAGAAGCTCTTCCTCAAGGGTGAGCGCTGCCTGACCGACAAGTGCGGCTTCGAGCGCCGCGCGTACCCGCCGGGCGACCACGGTCGTGGCCGCCAGAAGCAGAGCGAGTACCGCGTGCAGCTCCGCGAGAAGCAGAAGGCCCGCCGCTACTACGGCGTCCTGGAGGGCCAGTTCCGGCTCTACTACGACAAGGCCAGCAGGCAGTCCGGCATCACGGGCGAGAACCTGCTGAACCTGCTCGAGCGTCGCTTCGACAACGTCCTCGTGCGACTCGGCTTCGCCGCCTCGCGCCGTCAGGCTCGTCAGATGGTCCGTCATGGCCACTGGACGATCAACGGCCGCCGGGTGGACATCCCCAGCTACCAGGTGCGTGAGGGCGACATCGTCGCGCTCAAGTCCGGTAGCCCGGCGGAGCCGCTGATTCGCGAGGCGACTGAGCTCACCGCGCAGGTGCCCGCATGGTTGCAGGCGGACCACGATTCGCTCACCGCGAAGGTCCTGCGCAAGCCCGAGCGTCGTGAGATCACGACGCCGGTGCAGGAACAGCTCATCGTCGAGCTGTACTCCAAGTAACACAGGCGCTCCGCGCACGCCGATCTTCGGCGGAGCGCGGCGCCCACGCCGGCGGCTCGCCCCGCCGCCGGACCGATCACGACGAAGGACAGACACGCCCGATGCTCGACTTCCAGATTCCCCGCATCAGTAACGAGCAGGTCGACGAGAACCGCGGTTCGTTCGTCATTGAGCCGCTCGACCGCGGCTTCGGCTACACGTTCGGCAACTCGCTTCGGCGAGTGCTGCTCAGCTCGCTTGCCGGTGCCGCCGTCACCAGCGTCCGTATCGAGGGCGTCGCCCATGAGTTCTCGACGATCAAGGGCGTCAAGGAGGACGTCACCGACATCGTCCTGAACCTCAAGGGCATCGTCTGCCGGATGCACTCCGACGCCAGCGAGGTCGAGGCCCCGCTCGTCGTCACCGGTCCCGGTGACATCACGGCCAAGGACATCGACCTGCCCGCAGGCGTCGAGATCCTCAACCCGGACGTCGCACATCGCGACGCTCGAGAAGAAGACCAAGCTCGAGCTGTACCTGACGATCGGCCGTGGCCGCGGCTACCGCCCGGCTGAGGAGAACAAGACGCCCGACCAGCCGATCGGCGTCATCCCGATCGACTCGATCTTCTCGCCGGTCCGCCGCGTCGCCTACTCGGTCGAGCAGGCCCGCGTCGGTCAGCGCACCGACTACGACAAGCTCACGCTCGACATCGAGACGGACAGCTCGATCGATCCGCAGGCGGCGCTGCGCGAGGCCTCGGAGATCCTGATCTCCCAGCTCGCGATCTTCACCGACGCGGACCGCATCGAGGAGCTGCGTGCCGGTCCCGGCGGCCAGCTCGAGCCCCAGATCATGGGCGTCGGCGGTGTCGTCAACGGTGCCTCCGCTGCAGTCGGCGGCGGCCCGATGGACGACATCCTGATCGAGGAGCTGGAGCTCGGCGTGCGCTCGTACAACTGCCTCAAGCGCGCCGGCATCCAGACGATCGGCGACCTGGTCTCGAAGTCCGAGGCCGAGCTCAACGCGATTCCGAACTTCGGCAAGAAGTCGATCGACGAAGTCATCGAGACGCTGCACGCGCGCGGTCTTGATCTCCGTCAGGATTAACGAGCCATGCGCCACCAGAAGACCCGCCACAAGCTCAGCCGCACCGCCTCGCATCGCAAGGCGCTGCTGCGCAACCTCTGCAAGGAGGTCATCGAGCACGAGCGCATCAAGACGAGCGAGGCCAAGGCCAAGGCCGTCAAGCCGGAGATCGAGCAGCTGATCACGCTCGCCAAGCGCGGCGACCTGCACGCACGCCGGCAGGCGCTCTCCGCGCTCGGCCAGGACAAGTTCGCCGTGCACAAGCTGTTCGAAGAGGTCGCACCGCGCTACGCGGAGCGGCCCGGCGGGTACACGCGCATCCTCAAGCTCGGCCCGCGTCGTTCGGACTCGACCGAGATGGTCTACCTCGAACTGGTCTAGCCTCGGGCTTCGCGGGTTCGCGGCGCCTGACGCCACCCGCCTTCGGGGGCGGTGCCTCTGGCACAGCACCCCTCGGCCGTGCGGCGTCATGCATCCACCATCCTCCGCTCTAGGGCGTTGGTGGCAGGTCTTGCTCCGTGGGGCGTCTGTGACTGCTCGCTTGGATCTGAGTACGACGGCTCTGCGCTTCTACGGCTGGGCTCGTCAGGATGGCCAGCGGACGGTTCAGGCGGAGGTTGAGGCGGCGCTTGGGCGGATCCTTGGGCGTGAGGTTCCGCTGACGGTTGCGGGGCGGACGGACCGGGGTGTTCATGCGACGGGGCAGGTCGCCTCGTATGAGGGGCCTGCGCTGCGCGCTGAGGCCCTCAACGCGCTGCTGCCGCCCGATGTGGCGGTGCGGACGTGTGTGGAGGCTCCGGACGGCTTTGACGCGCGCAGGGACGCGCTCAGCCGCTCGTACCGCTACCGCGTGTTCGCCAGTCGCGAGCGGTCGGCGTTCGAGGCGGGGCGGGCGCTGTTCTGGCCGCGCCGCCTGGACCGGGAGCTGCTGCACGCGTGCGCTGCACTGCTGCCCGGCAAGCACGAGTTCACGGCGTTCACGCCGACCGAGACCTACCACACGCGCTTCACGCGCAATCTGCTGCTGGCGCGCTGGGTCGAGGACGGGCCGCAGCTGGCGTTCGAGATCGAGGCCGACTCGTTCATGCGCCACATGAACCGCGTGCTCGTCGGCACGATGCTGCAGGTCGCCCAGGGGCGGCGCGACGCTCGAGAGCTTCGCCTCGCTGCTCGACGGCGCGCACCGGCGTGACGCCGGCCCGACCGCGCCGCCGTACGGGCTCTACCTCACGGGCGTGCGCTACCCCTGAGCGGGTCAGATCGTGACCGCCGCGCCCGACCCTGCTCGTAGGATGGAATGTGCGCGTATGAACGTCCTGCTGACCAACGACGACGGCATCGACGCCGAGGGGCTGCTCGCGCTGCGGCGCGCGCTCGCGGCGGTGCCGGGGATCCGCCTGCTGGTGATCGCGCCGGACGGCAACCGCTCGGCGATGGCGCGGATGATCACCACCGCGCGCCCGCTGTGGGTGCAGGAGACCGTCTTCGACGACGGGTCGATCGGCTACGCGACCGACGGCACGCCGGTCGACTGCGTGCGCTTCGGCCAGCTCGGGCTCGTCGAGGACTTCGAGATCGAGCTGATCGTCTCCGGCATCAACCACGGCTCGAACATGGGCGACGACGTCACCTACTCCGGCACGGTCGCCGCGGCCTTCGAGGGCATCATCCTCGGGATCCCGGCGATCGCCGTCTCGCAGCAGTCGATCGAGCGCGAGATGGACTTCCGCTTCGGCCGCGCGTTCAGCTTCGACGCCGCCGCGGACTTCACCGCGCGGATCGTCGCCGAGCTCGACGACGTCCCGCTGCCGCGCGGCACGCTGCTGAACATCAACGTCCCCGGGCGAGCACCCCTCGGGCGTCGAGGTCACGCGCCTGGGCAAGCGGATCTACAACGACGAGCTGCAGCTGACCGAGGACGCCGGCGACGGGCCGGCGCGCGGTTCTGGATCTACGGCGCCGACCCCGGCTGGCACGAGGATCCCGGGACCGACCTGGCGGCCGTCGCCGGCGGGCGCATCTCGGTGACCCCGGTGCACTTCGACCTGACCGACGTCGACAGCCTCGACGCGCTCGAGGCACATGACCTGACGCGGCTGCTCGCGCCGGCCGCCCGCGAACTGCGGTGAGCGCGAAGCCTGCGAAGACGCTCGTGAGGCGGGCTGCGGAGCTGCGCGAGCAGCTCCACCACCACGCGCAGCGCTACTACGTCGACGACGACCCGGAGATCGAGGACGACGCGTACGACGCGCTGCTCGACGAGCTGCGCGCGCTCGAGGCCGAGCACCCGGAGCTGCTGACGCCGGACTCGCCGACGCAGCGCACCGGCGGCGAGCCGATCTCGGGGCTGACGAAGGTGCACGCACCCCGAGCCGATGTTCTCGCTGGCGAACGCGCGCAGCGCGGAGGAGCTGCGCGCCTGGGTGCTGCGGATGCGCAACCACCTCGCGCGCGAGGGCATCGAGGACCCGGAGTTCCACTACGTCTGCGAGCCGAAGATCGACGGCCTCGCGATGTCGCTGATCTACCGCGACGGCGTGCTCGAGCGCGGGGCGACGCGCGGCAACGGCGAGATCGGCGAGGACGTCACGCACAACCTGCGCACGATCGGCGCGATCCCGCTGCGGATCGACGACGCGCCGCCGTTCGTCGAGGTGCGCGGCGAGGTCTACATGACGCTCGCGGACTTCGCCGCGCTCAACGAGCGCCGCGCCGCGGCCGGCGAGTCGACCTTCATGAACCCGCGCAACTCGGCTGCGGGCACGATCCGCCAGCTCGACCCCAAGCTGACCGCCGAGCGGCCGCTGTCGTTCTGGGCCTACGGCGTCGGCGCCGCCGAGGGACTGACGCTCGGGACCCAGTGGGACACGCTCGAGTGGCTGCGCGAGCGCGGCTTCCCGGTCAACCGCGACATCGTGCGCCTCGACAGCGAGGACGAGGTCGTCGAGCGCTGCCTGGACTGGCAGCAGCGCCGCGGCTCGCTGGACTTCGAGATCGACGGCGTCGTCGTGAAGGTCGATGACGCCGAGCTGCAGCGGCGCCTGGGCGTCGTCGGCCGCGATCCGCGCTGGGCGATCGCCTGGAAGTTCCCGCCGACGACGAAGATCACGACGCTGCTGGACATCCAGTGGAACCCCGGCAAGTACGGCGACCTGCACCCGTTCGCCGTGCTCGAGCCGGTGCACGTCGGCGGGGTGACGGTGAAGCTCGCGACGCTGCACAACGAGGAGGACCTGGCGCGCAAGGACCTGCGCATCGGCGACGAGGTGATCGTGCTGCGCGCCGGCGACGTGATCCCGCAGGTGATCTCGCCCGCGCCGCACGTCGTCGAGCGCAAGGACCGCGCCGATCCGCCGCAGCCGCCGGCCAACTGCCCCGTCTGCGACACCCCGACGATCAAGCCCGAGGGCAGCGTCTTCACGAAGTGCCCCAACCGCGACTGCCCGGGCCGCCGCTGGCAGCTGCTCAAGCACTTCGCCTCGCGCGGGGCGATGGACATCGAGGGCCTCGGCGAGAAGCAGGTCTCGCTGCTGATGGACAACGGGCTGGTCACCGACGCCGCCGACTTCTACGCGATCGCCCCGAGCAGCTCGTCGACCTGGAGGGGATGGCGGAGATCTCCGCGAACCGCCTCGTCGCCGGGATCGACGCCTCGCGCGAGCGGCCGTTTGCGCGCGTGCTGTTCGGGCTCGGGATCGAGGGCGTCGGCGAGGTCACGGGTCGCAGCCTCGCGCAGCGGTTCCGCTCGATCGACGCGCTGCTCGCGGCGAGTCAGGAGCAGATCGAGGAGACGCCCGGCATCGGGCCGATCGTCGCCGAGCTGATCGCCGGCCAGCTCGCCGACGAGCGGATGCGCGGGCTGATCGAGCGCCTGCGCGCCGCCGGGCTGCGCCTGGAGGAGGAGGGGCCGGCTCCCGAGGAGGGCTCGCTCTCCGGCAAGACGTTCGTGCTGACGGGGACGCTCCCCGACCTCACGCGTGAGCAGGCGACCGAGCGGATCATGGCCGCCGGCGGCCGCGTCACGTCATCGGTCTCCAAGAAGACCGACTACGTCGTCGCGGGGGACAGCCCGGGGTCGAAGCTCGAGAAGGCCGAGCGCCTCGGCGTCGCGGTGCTCGACGAGCCGGGGCTGCTCGCGCTGCTCGACGAGTGAGACCCCTCAGGGGCCCGCAAGGCGGCCGAGCCGCGGTGCGACGCTGAGGTAGCGCGCGAACACCGTGGCCGCGTGGTCCTGCTCCGTGCGCGCCCGCCAGACGGAGACGCCGTTCATCAGCATCGCGAAGGCGATCGTGTGGCCCTCACGGGTGCTGCACAGGCCCGCCAGTGCGCTGACGCCGTTGATCGTGCCGGTCTTCCCGCGGCAGGCGCCGTCCGCGGCGGTCCCGCGCAGGCGCTTGCGCAGGGTCCCGCTGCGGCCCGCGACGGCCAGCGAGTCCTCGAACGCCTCGGCGTGGGCCGAGCGGTGCATCGCGGCGAGCAGCCCGACGACCTGCTTGGCGCTGACGCGATTGGCGCGCGCGAGGCCCGATCCGTCGGCGACCGCGCGGCGATCGACGCCCAGCGTCGCCATCGTCCGCCGGACCACCGCGGCGCCGGCGGCCGTCGTCCCGCCGTCGCCGAACGACGCGCCGAGGTCCTTCAGCAGGACCTCGGCGGCGAAGTTGTCTGACGGGACGTTGATCGACCGCACCAGGCGCGCCATCGTCGGTGAGCTGACGGCTGCGAGCGGCAGTGCGCCGGCGGGCGCGGTGCCGGTGCGCGTGCGTCCCGCGACGCGGACGCTGCGCCCGCGCAGCGAGCGCACGAACCGGCGGGCAGCCGCGAGCGCCGGACCGACATTGCCCTTCGAAAACCCGCGACGGATGGTCAGCGCGCCCAGCACGCCGCCCATGTCCGAGTCGTAGGCACCGCCCGTCCGGGGGCCGCCGCGCAGCGCGTCGAGCAGCGATTCGTCGCCGACGACCGAGCCGCTCACGCGCCGCACTCCGGCGTCACGTACCTGTCGCGCCAGACGGGCGAGATCGGCTTCGTCGAGCGTCGGATCGCCGCCGCCGACGAGCACCAGGTCGCCGTCGAGCCTGCCGTCGTCGTCGATCTCCCCGCTGTGGACGACCGTGGTCGTCAGCCGGGCATCCGGGCCGAAGCGACGCAGCGCAGTGGCGGTCGTGAAGAGCTTCTCCACCGAGGCGGGGATCCGCGCCGCGTCCGCGTTGCGGGAGTAGAGCGTCGTCCCGGTCGTCAGGTCGAGCGCAAGGGCGCCAACACGACCGCCGCCGCCCATCGAGCGGTCCAGCGACACGCGGAGCGTGCTCGCATCGAGCGCAGAAGCTGCAGGAACGGCCACCAGGAGCGCTGCGAATGCGCAGAGCGCGACCGTTGCGAGGCGTCGGGGAACGCGCACAGCGAGGGACCGTAGCGAGCGGCAGCCGTGGCAGGCGCAGGTATCCGCCCAAACAGGGATCGGTTTGCGGCGAACTCCCGACTCGTACGCCGTCCGACCCCCGTAGACTTCAGTACGGCATGGGGAAGGTCGTCAACCTGGACCAGGCGCAGGGACGTGCTGCTGCCAAGCGCAGCGCCGCACGTCCACGTCGCCGCGGCCCGCGACGCTCCAAGACCGCGCTCGTCCTGGGCGGCGGCGGATTCACCGGCGGCGTCTACGAGATCGGCGCCCTGCGTGCGCTCGACCTCCTGTCGGTGAACCGCACGGTCAACGAGTTCGACGTCTACGTCGGGACCAGCGCCGGGTCGTTCGTCGCCGCGCTCGCCTCCAACGGGATCACGCCCGAGGAGATGATGCGCGTCGTCAACCAGCAGGTGCCGACGCCGTTCCGCGACATCGACGTCAGCACGGTCATGCAGCTGAACCTGCTCGAGTTCGCCAAGACCGGCGTTCGGCTCCCGTGGCGCGCGGCGAAGCTCGCCAAGACGCTCGCCCCGCAGTGGCGCAACGTCAGCGCGATGGACATCGCCCTCGGGCTCGCCGAGGACCTGCCGTCCGGGATCTACTCCGGCGCCGGCATCGAGAACTACGTGCGGACCGTCCTCTCGGACCCTGATCGCACCGACGACTTCCGCGCGCTCGACCACGAGCTCTACCTCGCTGCCACGGACCTCGACACCTGCGAGCGGATCGTCTTCGGCGCCGACGGCTGGGACGACGTGCCGATCTCCCGCGCGGTGCGCGCGTCGACCGCCCTGCCGATGGTCTACAAGCCCGTCCAGGTCCACGACCGTGAGCTCGTCGACGGCGGCATCATCTCGACGACGAACGTCGACATCGCCGTGCACGCGGGCGCCAAGCTCGTGATCGTCGTCAACCCGCTGGTCCCCTACGTGAACGACTTCACGCAGGAGGTCTCGACGCCGTTCGGCACGCGCCCGCGCCACGTCAGCGACATGGGCCTCGCGCAGATCGGCTACCAGACGTTCAAGCTGCTCGCCTACCAGCGCCTGCATGAGATGGCACGCCAGTGGGAGCAGAAGTACCCCGACGTCGACATCCTGCTGATCGAGCCCGAGCCCGACGACGAGCTGATGTTCCAGACGTCGATCATGGACTTCACCAAGCGCGTGGAGATCGCGCGGCACGGCTTCCAGTCGGTCACGCTGAAGCTGACCGAGGACTACGACACCTACCGCGAGGTGCTCGGCCGCCACGGCATCGAGATCTCCGCGACGCGCGTGCGCAAGGTCGTCAAGCACGTCACCCGCGAGAAGGAGAAGACGCGGGCCTGGCGGCGCATCCTCGAGCAGACGACGAGCACGCTGCTGCGCCAGTCGGACTCCGAGGACGACGACGGCCCCGCCGAGGCGTCGTCGAAGAAGGCCTCCAGCTGAACTGAGGCCCTGCCGCGTCGCTCAGTCGAGCGCGCGCGTGAGTTCGCGCAGGAACCGGTCCGTCGCGAGCTTGTCCTGAATCGCGGCGCGCACGTGGCGTGCGTCCCCGAGCGGCCCGCCGGCCTGCACCAGCACGCGCTGGCGGCCCAGCCGCGCGGCCAGCTCGGCGCCGTCCATCGAGGGCGATGCGAGCCAGACGATGTTCGCCTGCGTGGGGGTGACCTCGAGCGGCAGCTCGCGCAGGCCCTCGAGCAGGCGCTCGCGCTCGGCTGCGACTCGCCGCGTGCGCCGCTCGATCGCGCGGGCGCCGTGGCGCACGGCCTCCAGCACACCCGCCTGGGCAAGCTCGCTGATGCCCAGCGGCGGGCCGAGCTCGTCGATCAGCGGCTCGGCGCCGGGGCCGCCGATCGCGTAGCCACAACGCAGGCCCGCAAGGCCCCACGCCTTCGAGAAGCTGCGGAAGACGACCAGCCGCGGGTGGTCCTCGACGAGGGCGAGCGCGGCGTCGCGGTCCTCGACGTCGACGAAGTCGCGCAGCGCCTCGTCGAGCAGCACGACGACGCGCTCGGGAAGTGCGGCGAGCAGCCGGCGCAGCTCGGCGACCGGGAGCAGCTCGCCGGTCGGGTCGTTCGGGTTGCAGACGACGATGATCCGGGTGCGCTCGGTGACGGCCTGCAGCAGCGAGTCGACGCTGAACCCGTGCACGGGGACGAACGACCCGCGGGCGCGCCGGGTCATGATCGGGTAGAGCGGGTAGGACGGCCACGGCGTGACGAGCTCGTCACCCGGCTCCAGCAGCGACTGCGCGGCGGACGCCAGCAGCTGCGAGGCGCCGTCGCCGATCGCGACGCGCTCGCGCTCGACGTCATGACGCAGCGCGAGCTCGGTCCGCAGCTCGGTCGATCCCTCGGTGTAGTGGTGCAGCCCGGCGCGCGCGACGAACGTGATCGCGTTGACGATCGCCGATGGCGGGTACTCGGGCCACGTGGTGCGCGAGAGGTCGAGCTCGTCGACGCGTGCGAGCGCCGTGCGCCGGCGCTCGTCGGCGTCCTCGCGCAGACGGGCGCTGACCTCCTCGTCCGACATCTCCTCGAACTGCTTGTAGTGGTCGAGCAGGCCCATCAGCTGGTCGGAGGCGGATCCAGCGAGTTGGCGAGGCCGCCGCCGAAGATCATCCAGAGCCCGAAGAGCGTGGCGCCGACGATCGCGGTGTACATGAAGATCCGCCCGATCACGCCGCTGCGCTGGTCGATGCCGGCTGCGCGCCGGACGAGGACCCATGCGCGGTCGAGCTGCTTGAGGATCACCAGCGCGCCCATCAGCGTCAGCAGGATGCCGACGAACGCGACGATCAGCGCGAAGAAGATGTGGTCGACGAGGATCGGGATCTGCGAGACGATCCAGAGCCAGCCGACCGGGATCGGGCCCCAGAACAGCAGGTTCACGAACGTCATCAGGGCGAGGATCCCGACCGCGAGCGTCTTGTCGCGACGGCGCGCGGTGGCGCTGCCGGGCACCGGCGGCTCGGCGTAGTGCACGGGCTTCGTACCCGGCCTGCGGGCTACGAAAAGGCCACCGTTGTCTGTCGGATCCGTCCGCACGTCTGACAAGGGTACGAGCAGCGGGGCCGGTTCTGGCCCCGCCACCCTCCCGATCAGCCCTTGTAGAGGGCTTCGAAGCGCTCGGCGTACTTCTCGTTGACGATGTTGCGCTTGACCTTCAGGGTCGGCGTGAGCTCGCCGGTCTCCTGCGAGAGATCGTGGTCGAGGATGAAGAATCGCTTCACCTGCTCGACCTGCGCGTACTTCTCGTTGGCGCGATCCAGCTCGGCCTGGATCAGCGCGATCACCTGCGGGTGCACCGACAGCGCGGCCGGCGAGGTGTCGTCGATGCCCTGGGCCGTGGCCCACGGTGCCATCTCCTCGTCGTCGAGCGTGATCAGCATGACCGGGAACGGACGGCGGTCGCCGTGCATGACGGCCTGGCTGACCCAGCGCGTCTGCTTGAGGTCGTTCTCGAGGTTGGCCGGCGTCAGGTTCTTGCCGCCCGCGGTGATGATGATGTCCTTCTTGCGGCCGGTGATGAAGACGTAGCCGTCCTCGTCGACCTTGCCGACGTCGCCGGTGTGCAGCCAGCCGTCGACGATCGAGCCGAAGCTCGCGTCGTCGTTCTTCCAGTAGCCGTTGAAGATGTTGGCGCCGCGGATCAGGATCTCGCCGTCCTCCTCGGCGATCTTGATCTCGACACCCGGCAGCGGCAGGCCGACCGAGCCGAACTTGTGGTTGGCGGGAGTCGACGTCGTCGCGACCGTCGCGGTCTCCGTCATGCCGTAGCCCTCCATCACGGGCACGCCGGCGCCGTAGAAGAAGCGCAGGATGTCGGAGCCGATCGGCGCGGCGCCGGTGACGGCCTCGCGCAGGTTGCCGCCGAACAGGCCCTTCACGAACTCGGTGATCTGCGCGAGCGAGCGGCCCTGCTCGTCGCCCTCGATCGGCGCGTTCCAGCGGTCGAGCAGCTCCTGCGGGACCGGCTCGCCCTGATGCTCGAGGTCGGCGATCTGGCCGCCGAGGTCGCTGATCGCCGCGATCACCGGAGCCGGGATCTGCCCCTGCGCCAGCGTGTAGAGCTTCTCGAAGATGCGCGGGACCGACGGCAGGTAGGTCGGGTGGACCTGCATCAGCTCGGGGATGATCTGACGCGTGTCGCCGCCGAAGTAGGCGACCGTCGTGCCGGTGTCGACGGCGCCGAGCTGGATCAGCAGCGCGAACGCGTGCGCGAGCGGGAGGAACAGGTAGACGAGGTCGCCCTCGGCCCCGAGCAGTCCGCGCTCGTTGATCATGCCGAGCACCGAGCGGTAGTTGCGGTGCAGCAGGACGCAGCCCTTCGGCGGGCCGGTCGTGCCGGAGGTGTAGATGAAGGTGTAGCCGTCGTCCGGGCCGACCGAGTCACGGCGCTCGGCCAGCACGGCTTCGTCGACCTCACGCCCGCGCGCGCGGATCTCGTCGAGCGTGATCGCGTCGGCGATGTCGCCGTCGGTGTCGATCGCGATGATGTGGCGCAGCTTCGGGAGCTGCGCGCGGACCGCCTGGATCTTGGCGATCTGCTCAGCGTCCTCGCAGATGATCGCGACGGACTCGGAGTTGCCCGCGACCCACTCGCACTCCTCGGGAGCGTTGGTCGGGTAGATCGGAACGACGACGCCGCCGGCACCGCTGATCGCGAACGACGAGTACGTCCAGTCGGCGCGCGTGTTCGACAGCAGCGAGACGCGGTCACCCTTCGTGATGCCGAGGTCGATCAGCCCGCGCGCGATCTCGGACACGATCTCGCCGACCTGCGCGAACGTCACGTCGACCCAGTCCTCGCCCACCTTCTGGCGCACCATCACCTTGTCGCCGTACAGCTCGGCGGCCTTCGGCATCAGATCCGCGATCGTCGTAGACGCGGTCGTTGACGTCGTTCCTGCCTCCATCGGGTTCACTCTCTCCTCCTGCAGTTTGCCCCTCATCCCTCCAGCGCGGCGATTCTATGCGGCGCGGCCCAGATGCGAAAGGCGCGCCACCGGGGCGCGCCTTTCAGAGACGTGATGCCGGGGGAGTGGCTACGTCACGGTCGGCCGTGCGTGGCCCATTGCGCTCTGGCTGATGCTCGCCAGGTTGGCGAGGAAGAGCGTCTTGTCGATGCGGCCCTGGAAGATGGGCACACCGAGCTCCATGCACTTCGAGATCACTTCGCGCCGCTCGAGTCCAGACTCGTTGGCCAACTCGGTCGGCGTCAGGTGATTTGCCATACGGAGCGTCCCTCCTGTGCGTTGGGTGGGGATGTTGACGCTGTGTGAACCGTACTCCCGTACCCGGACGATCGGCAAGCGAATCTGGACGCTCGGACCGATCTTTTATGGAGTGCTTAGGCCTGCCGGGGGCGACCGCGCGCCGAGCGGTCGCTCAGATCGGGTTCGGGACGTCGATGAAGACGTGCTCGACGCCGAAGCGGGAGGCCAGCAGATCGCCGAGCCGGCGGACGCCGAGCGTCTCCGTCGCGTAGTGCCCGGCGGCGAGAAAGTGCACGCCGTGCTCGCGCGCTTCGAGCATCACGCGCTCGATCGGCTCACCCGTCAGGAGCGCGTCGAGACCCTCGCTGATCGCGTCCGCCAGGTAGGACGATCCGCCGCCGCTGACGATCGCGACGGTGCGAACGCGGTCCGGCCCGTCGAGGAACGCGAGCGGCTCGCGACCACCGACCGCTTCACGCGCGCGGGCGAGGAGATCGTCCGGCGTGATGCCGTCTCCGGGCAGGTGTGCGACGACGCCGATCGGCGTCCCGGCGTTCGCTGGGAACGGCGTCGTGCGCTCGGCGCCGAGCGCTGCGGCGAGCAGCGCGTTGTTGCCGTGCTCGGCGTGCGCGTCGAGCGGCAGGTGATAGGCGGCGAGCGCGATGTCGTTGTCGAACAGCAGCTTCAGGCGCGACTTCGCGGGCGCGTCGAGCGCGAGCGGGCTGCCCTTCCAGAAGATGCCGTGGTGCACGAGGACGAGGCCCGCGCCGGCCTCGACCGCACGCTCGAACAGCTCCAGGCCGGCCGAGACGCCGGTGACGACGGTGGCGACGTCTGCGCGCCCCGGCACCTGCAGGCCGTTGGGGCAGTAGTCGTCAAAGCGCTCCGGCTGCAGCAGGTCGTCGAGGAACGCGATCAGCTCGGTCAGGGCGGCCACGGGCGCCACGGTATCGTCCGCCGCCGTGGCCGGCGACGACGACTTCCTCGAGTCGCTCACCGAGTCGAGTCTCTACTCGATCGGCGCGTCGTTCTGCGACCGCTCACCTGAGCTCGTCGAGGATCTGCTGGAGCAGGGCGCCGCGATCGAACGCGCCGGGCTGGGGCCGTGGGCCGACGCCGAGGGCGTGAGCGTCGAGTCGGCCTTCCGGACGCTGATCACCGGTCTCGCGGTGCGGTACTACACGGCGGTTGCGGGACGGCGTAGGGCGTAGGGGTCGGCTGCGCGCTACGGGCGTCGCGCGGCGAGTGCGAAGGCGACGACGGCCGGTGTCGCCTTGAAGTGGGACGGGTTGCGCTGTGGGAATCGGTGAGCGCGGCGCACCGGGCCAGCCGTGCGTGTTGCCGGTGAGACGGACGATGCCGACGCGCAGGCCGTCGTCGCAGCCGCGGTAGGTGATGCGGGTGACGCGTGCGCGGGGAGCGGTCGTCGCCGGCGTTGCGTCGCAGCCGACACGGCGCGCCCAGCGCGCGGCGAAGCGCGGCACCGAGCCCTCGCGCCCGGGCTTCTTGCCGTTGTACGGAACGATCGTGTCGGAGGTGCCGTGGATCGCCAGCAGCGAGGTGCGCGCGGTCGCCGGGCACGGGTCGAGCGCACGGAACCCGGCGGACACGGGGACGACGCCCGCGAAGCGGTCCGGCAGCGCGCAGGCGAGGCGGGTCGCGAAGCCGGCGCCGTTGGAGACACCGGTGGCGGTGAGGCGCCGCGGGTCGAAGCAGCCGCCGGCGGTCGTGCGCGCGAGCAGTGCGCGCACGTTCGTGATGTCCGCGTCGCCCTGCGCGTGGTTCAGGCTCCAGAAGCTGTCGCGGCTCGTGGGGTAGAGCAGCGCGAGCCCGGCGCGGCGCGCTGCGGCAGCGAGGCCGAGACCGTCGCGAGGGTCGCCGCCACCGCCGGGGATGACGACGACGAGCAGCGGGACGGCACCGGCGCGCGCGGCGGGCGGGATGACGAGCGTGCCGCCGTCGACGTCGTGCCGGCCGGCCGACGGGCACGACGCGGCGGCCGTCGTCGTCGCGGTCGGCGGGTTGCCCTTCGCGGTGTCGTCGCTGCCGCCGCACGCGGCCACGCCCACGGAGAGGAGCAGCAGCGCGGCAACGAGCCGGTGGCGGATGCCCATGACGGCGATGCTACGCGCGGCCGGTGGCGGCGGCGCCATCGCCGCGACGCTCTTGTCATACTGATCGTCCTTCTCGGGGCGTGGCGCAGCCTGGTAGCGCGCACCGTTCGGGTCGGTGAGGTCCGCGGTTCGAATCCGCGCGCCCCGATTAAGGATGCAGGCTGAGATCGCTCGGGCCACCAGGGGCCCGGGCGCTCAGTTCTGTTTGCCGGGGAGCCGTCGCGGGATAGGGTCGCAGGCGAGATGAGCTCCCGCCGCCAGATCGCGTCGTGGCTGATGGACATGGACGGCGTCCTCGTTCGTGAGGAGCAGGCGATCCCGGGCGCGGCGGAGTTCCTCGCGCGGCTGGGTGAGCTCGGCACGCCGTTCCTCGTCCTGACGAACAACTCGATCTACACGCCGCGTGATCTTGCCGCGCGGCTGAAGGCGAGCGGGCTGGACGTCCCGGAGAAGGCGATCTGGACGTCGGCGCTCGCGACGGCGCGATTCCTCGACCGCCAGCGCCCGGGCGGGTCGGCCTACGTGATCGGCGAGGCGGGTCTGACGACAGCGCTCCACGCCGTCGGCTACACGCTGACCGAGCGTGATCCGGACTACGTCGTGCTCGGCGAGACGCGCACGTACAGCTTCGAGCGCATCACCCAGGCGATCCGCCTGGTCGCCGATGGCGCGCGCTTCATCGCGACGAACCCGGACGTGACCGGCCCGACGCCCGACGGGCCGCTGCCGGCGACGGGCTCGGTGGCCGCGCTGATCAGCAAGGCGACAGGTGTGGATCCGTACTTCGTGGGTAAGCCGAACCCACTGATGATGCGCTCGGCGCTCAACGCGATCGACGCGCATTCGGAGACGACCGCGATGATCGGCGACCGCATGGACACGGACATCGTGTCGGGCCTCGAAGCCGGCCTCGAGACGATCCTCGTGCTCACGGGAATCACCTCGCGCCAGGAGGCCGAGCGTCATCCCTACCGTGCTTCGCGGATCGTCGATTCGGTCGCCGACCTGCTCGACGACCTGCAGTGACCTGACTCAGCGACAAGCGAAAGACGAGGACTGACATGGCGACACGTACTGGAAGCGCGGAGTGGAAGGGTGACCTGCCGAGCGGAGCGGGCACGCTGAAGGTCGGCGACGGCGTCTTCGAAGGCAACTACTCGTTCGCCTCGCGCTTCGAGGAGGGCGAGGGCACGAACCCCGAGGAGCTGATCGCGGCCGCGCACGCCGCCTGCTTCTCGATGGCGCTCAGCAACATGCTCGCGACGGATGGTCACGTGCCCGACTCGGTCCGCACGACGGCGAAGGTGCACCTGCGCAACATCGACGGCGCACCGACGCTGGCGCAGATCGACCTCGACACGCAGGGACAGATCCCCGGCATCGACGAGGCTGCGTTCAAGGACTACGCCGAGCAGGCGAAGGCGGCATGCCCCGTGTCGCGCGCGCTGGCGGGCGTGCCGGAGATCGTCCTGACCGCGACGCTCGGGTAAGCCGGGCTGAGCTCAGCGGCTCGGGAGATGGACGATCGGGAGCCCGCCGCTCTCGATCGGCTCGCAGAGCGCCGCGGGCGCCTCCGACCGCGCCAGCGTCCCGCGCAACTGGACGAACGCGATCGACCCGAGGATCGCCGGGATCCCGAGCTGGAAGGCGCGGTAGGCGAGGACGGCTGCGGTCGCCTGTGACAGCGGGCTGCCGTAGACGGCGAGCGCGGCGATCAGGCTGCCGTCGGTTCCGCCGATGCCGCCGGGCACCGGGATCAGGCCGCCGAGCTGGCCGATCACGTACGCGAAGACGAAGGTCGCGAGCGCCGGCGTGCTGCCGAACGCCGCGAAGGCGGCGGCGAGGGCGGCGACGTCGAAGGCCATGTAGCCGACGGCGCCGACGATCACCATCGGCTCGTGCGTGCGGAGCAGCTCGACGGCATCCTGGACGCCGGCGGACGCCGTGATCGCACCCTTGCGCAGGAGCCGGCGGGCCCGCTGCACCCGGCTCCCAGGCTCGGCGGGGGAGTGATGCGCGGGATCGAGCCGGTCGAGGATGTGCGGAAGCAGCGCGACGGTGACGATCGCCGCCCAGGCAAGCGCGGCGAGCACGATCGTCAGCCCGGCGGGCCCGGCGCTCGACACGGCGCCGGTTGCGAGCACGGTTCCGAAGACCGCCGCGCAGATGAAGTTCGGAGCACTCGTCAGCACGAAGAACGCGACGCTGCGGCGCGCGATGTGGTCCGTGCTCATCCCGCCCTGGCGCAGTGCCCACGCACCGAGCGCCAGACCGCCGACGCCGCCGGCCGGGATCAGCACGTTCGTCGCCTGCTCGGCCATGCCGATCTCGTAGCTGAAGCGCCAGCTCAGCCGCTTGCAGAAGACGCCGCGAAAGGCGACGACGTAGGACAGGCAGGAGGCCAGTTCCAGAACGACGACCGCGACCAGCCAGACCAGCTGCGCGTCGGCGAACCGCTCGCGCACCTCGCTGAGGCCGGGGAGCGTGCTGATCAGTGCCGCGATGACCACGCCAAGGACGCCGAGCTCCGCGGCGCGGCGGGCGAAACGCCGCGTGTCGAGGCCCGAGGGAAGCGGCTCGGGTACGCGAGCTTCGGTGTCGCTCACCATGTAGCCGGACAACCGTGACGTAGCGGCACCATCTCGACGCTACAACACCGGCCAGCCCCGGCCCCGGTCAGTCGTCCGAGGGCGGCGAGACGGTCGCGCGCAACTGCGTGAGCGGGGCGCCGCCGGAGTCGCGTGCCGCGGGCGCGCACATCCCGGCGTTGACCATCTCACGCGCCTGCTGCAGCGCGTCGTGGATCTCCGTCTCCGTGAGCGCCAGGCCGTCGCGGCGCAGGCCGAGCGCGACGGTGCCGTTCCACGCTCCCCAGAGGAAGCGGCCGGCGAGCCGCGCGTCCATCGGACGTGCCTCGCCGCTGTCGATCGCCTCCTGGATCTTCGCGGAGAACTCGTCGATCAGGACGTCGATGCCGCTCGGCGACGCGCGCGCAGCTGCTCGGGGTCGATCGTGTGCGTCGGCTGCGAGGTCGTCGAACGCGAGGAAGCGGAACGCGCCCGGGTGCTCGAGGTGGAAGCGCAGGTAGGAGTCGCCGCAGGCCATCACCTGCTCGAGCGGCAGTCCACTGCGGCTGGTAGGCCTGCTGCATGTAGCGCGAGAACAGCTCGACGGCGCGCTCGACGAGCGCGAGGTAGAGGCCGTCCTTGTTGCCGAAGTGCGAGTAGATCGACCCGATCGCGACGTCGGCCTGGTCGGCGATGTCCTCCATCTTCGCCCCGCGGTAGCCCTCCTCGGTGAACGTCGCGCTCGGCGGCGTCGAGGATCGCGGCGCGCGTGCGCATGCGGCGGCGGGCACCGCGACTGACGTTTCCTTCTGCAAGCACGTTCATCTTTGAACCACTTTACATTTCGCTCCGGATAGTGCAAGCTCGCGTCGTCAGCGGGAGAGCACGAGAGGAGACGTCGGTGGAGCAGGCAGATGTGGTCGTCGTGGGAGGTCGTCTGGCCGGGTGCGCGGTTGCCGCGCCGCTGGCGCGGGCAGGCCGCAAGGTGATCGTCATCGACAAGATGACCTTCCCCTCGGATCAGCTGTCCACGCATCTGCTGATGCCGGCCGGCACCAGCGAGCTGGCGAAGATGGGCGCGCTGCCGCGGATCATGGAGCTGAACCCGTCGCGAGGTCCGCTGGCTGAAGGTGACCGCCGAAGGCATCAGCTGCACCGAGCGCGTGCGGCCGGCCGACGACGGCGTCGACTTCGGCGTCTGCATCCCGCGCGACCTGCAGGACGTCTGCCTCGTCGAGGCTGCGCGCGAGCAGGGCGTCGACGTGCGCGAGCGCTGCACGTTCGAGTACGCTGCACTGGCGCGCCGGGCGCGTCGCCGGGCTGCGCTACCGCGACGCGGACGGCGAGTCGCACGACGTCGCCGCGACGCTCACGGTCGGCGCCGACGGGCGGCGCTCGAACGTCGCCGCCGCGGTCGGGGCGTGGCAGCCCTACCGGCTCTCGCGCAACGGGCGCGGGCTCGTCTTCCGCTACGTGGACGACCCGCAGGCCGGGACGCGCGACGCCGAGACCTACTACCAGTGGCGCGAGGGCGACTCGTTCGCGTTCGCGTTCCCGAGCGCGCCCGAAGGGCAAGCTCCTGGTCCTGCTTCATGGGGCACCGCGACGAGGTCTCCGACGTGCGCAAGGACCCCGAGGGCCACTGGGCGCGCAAGGTCGCCGAACACCCGGGGCTCGCTCGAGCGGCTGCGCGGGATCGATCACGCCACCTACACGAAGATCCGCTCGACGGGTGAGACGCCCGCATTCTTCCGCGCCTCCTCCGGGCCGGGCTGGGCGCTCGCAGGCGACGCCGGGCACTTCAAGGACCCCGTCACCGGCCAGGGCATGCGCGACGCGATGTGGATGGGCCGCACGCTTGCCGAGCACGTGCAGCCGGTGCTCGACGACCCGACCGGCGTCGACCGCGCGACGCGCGAATGGGAGGCCAACCGCGACCGCCACTGCCTGCCCGCCTACCACTTCGCGAACCTCGACACGCGCGTCGAGCGGCAGTCCCCGGCGCTCTGCGAGCTCGTCCGCGACGCGGGCCGCACGCAGGAGCCCGACATCAGCGACCTGTTCGGGCGTGCGCGCACGCTGCAGGAGATCGCGCCGATCCCGCGCCTGGCACGGGCCGCGGTGATGGCGCTCGTGCGCGGCGACCGCTCGCGCAGGGAGACCGTCGTCCGCTCCGCGCACGAGCTGCGCACCGAGCTCGAGATTCGCCGCGAGCGCTACTCCGGCGCCTTCCGCTCGCAGCGCCTGGTCAGCGGCTCCGATCATCCCGGTGCGTCGTGGCCCGACCCGCCCGCCCGCTCCACGCCCGCGCACCACCCCGACACCGTCCCACGAGGTTCCCGCATGACCCGCATCGCCGTCGTCCAGCCCGCGCTCGCCCTCGCACAGGTCGAGGCCAACCTGCTGCGGATCGAGGATCTCGTCCGCGACGCACATCGCGAGCACAGTCCCGAGGTGATCATCGTCCCCGAGGGCTGCTCGTCCCCGAACGTCTACTCGCGGCTGCTGCTCGACGCGCCGCGGCCGGTCGACGGCCAGCCGTTCCAGCTGCTGACGCGGCTCGCACGCGAGCTGGACTGCGTGATCGGCGGCGGCTTCCTCGCCGTCCGCGGGCGTCACAGCTACGGGACGTTCGTGCTCGCCGAGCCGGACGGCGCCGTCCATCTGCACGACAAGGACATCCCGACCGCGTGGGAGCAGAACTACTACAAGGGCGGGGACGACGACGGCGTCGTCACCTGCGAGGCGCTCGGCGCGCCGGTCGGGCTGATGTCCGGCTGGGAGTGGGCGCGCAATCGCACGTCCCGGCGCGTCCTGGCCGGCGGGGCGCAGCTCGTGCTCGGCGGAATGTGCTGGCCGTCGTTCCCGACGAACTGGCCGGGCCCGCTGCGCATGCTGACCGAGCGCGAGCACGCGCTCTGGGTCAAGCAGGCACACGAGCTGCCGGGGCAGGTCGCGCGCCGCACCGGCGTCGCCGTGGCGCACGCCGCGCATGTCGGGCCGATCACCGGCGAGACGCCGCTCGGCCCCGGGCTGCCGTGGCCGACGGTGATGGTCGGCGAGTCGCAGATCTGCGACCGCGACGGCACGATCCTCGCGCGGTTGTCACTCGAGGACGGTGAGGGGCATGTCGCCGCCGATGTCGAGATCGCGCCGGCGACGCCGCTCGATCCGATTGCCGATCGCTTCTGGATCCCGGACTTCAGTCTGCTGACGCACGCCGCGTGGCACGGGATGAACGCCCACGGCAACGCTCGCTACCGCATCCGCCATGCGCGCAAGGGCTTCAGCTGGCAGGCGTGGCCGGCCGGCGACCTGCCGGACGAGATCCCCGCCGCGAGCGCGGCCGAGGGCCCTGTCGCGACGACCTAGCGCGGACTGGTCGAGATCAGGCCGCGTCAGCGGGCTTCAGGTCGACCGATCCGCGGCTGGCGCGGAACGCCTCGAGCTGGGCGCGCGCCTTCTTCTGCGTCATCGCCGGAAGGATCGGTGTCCAGCCGAGTACCAGGCCCGGTGTGCCGAGCGCCTGCTTGGACCAATTGAAGAACGAGAAGTGATCGATGTGCTCGGCGAAGCGGCCGTCGTCGGCGAAGCGGAACTTCGCCTGGATGTCGTTGACCACGTGCCGGCCGGTCTGCGCGAACGTGTAGTGCGCGATCCAGTTGGCGGTGCCGGTGGTGTCCGTCGCGTCGTGGGCGGGAAGCTCGATCTTCAGGTCACTCGCGCGGCCGGTGAGCATGCGCCACATGTCGCCGGCCTCGGCTCCGCTGAGCGTCCCGAAGGCGGGGTCGCGGAACGTGGCGTCGGGCGCGTACTGCGCGGCCATGGTGTCGCCGTCGCCGGCCCCGAAGGCGGCGTAGAAGTCGGCGATGCGGGTGCGGTTCTCGTCAGCGGTCGGCATGCCGCCGACCCTATCCGGCCTGCGTGACCGGCGCCTCGCGTCGTGCGACCTCGGTGCGGACGAGCGGCGCGACCTCGGTGCCGAACAACTCCATCGAGCGCAGCACGTCGCGGTGCTCGACGGCGCCGAGGCTCATGTGCGCGAGGTAGCGCTGATGGCCGAACAGCTCGTGCTGATAGAGGATCTTCTCGGCGACCTCCTCGGGCGAGCCGACCGCCAGCGCGCCGCGCGGGGAGCGCAGTGCGCGGTACTGGTCGGGGCCAGACGGCGGCCAGCCGCGCTCGCGGCCGATCTTGTTCATGCCCTGGAGGTAGGTGCGCATGAAGGCCGCGTCGGCCTCCTCGACGGTCGTGCCGAGAAAGGCGTGCGTGTTGATCGCCAGCGGCAGCGTCGCCGGGTCGTGACCGGCCAGGCGGGCCGACTCGCGGTAGAGGTCGACGAGCCCCGTGAAGCGCTCGGGCTCGCCACCGATGATCGCGATCGTCAGCGGCAGGCCGAGCGTGCCGGCGCGGACGACCGACTCCGGCGAGCCGCCGACGGCGATCCAGACGGGCAGCGGGTCCTGGACCGGCCGCGGGTAGACGCCCTGTCCGTCGAGCGCCGCGCGATGCCGGCCCGACCACGTGACGTGGACCTGGTCGCGGATCGCCAGCAGCAGGTCGAGCTTCTCGGCGTAGAGGCTGTCGTAGTCGCGCAGGTCCTGACCGAACAGCGGGAACGATTCGGTGAACGATCCGCGGCCGGCCATGATCTCGGCGCGCCCACCCGACAGCAGGTCGACGGTCGAGAACTGCTGGAAGACGCGCACCGGGTCATCGGAGCTGAGCACGGAGACCGCGCTCGACAGCCTGATGCGCTCGGTGACGGCGGCGCCGGCGCCGAGCACGACGGCCGGGGCCGACACGGCGTAGTCGGGGCGATGGTGCTCGCCGATCGCGAAGACGTCGAGGCCGAGCTGGTCGGCGAGCTTCATCTCCTCGATCAGTTCGCCCATCCGCCGCTCGGGGGTGGTGCCGGGGTGAACGTCACCGAAGGTTGCGAGTCCGAGTTCCATGCGAGAGATTCTAGCAGGTAGTTGTACGTGCAACCAGTCCACGCGGTTACCGTTCGGCCCATGGGACTGTTCAGCCGGCGCCCGCGCACCACCGACGTCCACATCGGTGACGCGACGTACGACGAGTGGGAGCCGGTCGGCGACTACGAGGACCTGAAGACCGCGAAGGCGTTCGCCGGGCACCTCACCAGCCTCGGCATCACCTGCGCGCTGACGTCCGACTGGCCGCTCGACCGCTTCGGCCAGGGCGACATCGCGCTGCGCGTGCCGCCGGATGCAATACGGCGACGCGACGGTCGTGATGGACGGCCTGGACCTGGACTAGGTCCGGAGCCGACCGGGCACCAACGCCGACCGCGCCTCGGCGAGTACCGAAGCGCGGTTATGGCGTAGTTGCGGGCGGTGCGGCGGAGAACCCGCCGAGGCTCCTTACCGCTGCCCGGCCTTTGTGAAGCGAACCACCATCTGTGAGACAGGCGTTGCGAGCGAGGGGGGGTTGTGGGGAAACGCGCCACGACCGTGTGCCGGTGAACATGTCACCGGGACTGTGGGCCGAAGCAACCGGGGGGTACGGCGGTGCTCGCATGCGCTTGTCGTCTGGTCCTTCCACATGGAGAGGATCATGGGCCAGCGCGGGTTCACTGGCCATCCGCGGCTGCTGCTGATCTTCGCGACGGCAAACAGCGGTCGTCATGCGGGAATACCGCACCCGGCGCTGCTCGGCCGAGGTTCCGCTGGGCTCGTCTGATGGATACGGTCCCAGCATGGACCTGACTTTCAACGAGCGTGAGCTTGCCTTCCGCGACGAGCTGCGGGCGTGGCTCGAGTCCAACGATCCGGGCGACGAGCCGCTCGACGACACCGCGAGCTACGAGTGGCGCCGCGACTGGCAGGGCCGGCTGCACGAGGGCGGCTGGGCTGCAGTGCACTGGCCGCGCGAGTACGGCGGCCGCGACGCCGGCGTCACCGAGTCGGCGATCTTCTACGAGGAGCTCGCCCGCGCCCGCGCCCCGCTGCCCGCCAATGCGCTCGGCATCCTGATGGGCGGCCCGACGCTGATGGTGTGGGGGACCGAGGAGCAGCAGCAGCGCTTCCTCGAGCCGATCCTCTCGGGCGAGGAGATCTGGTGCCAGGGCTTCAGCGAGCCTGAGGCCGGGTCGGATCTCGCGGCGCTGAAGACCCGCGCGGTCAAGGACGGCGACGAGTGGGTCATCACGGGCCAGAAGGTCTGGACATCGGGCGCGCAGTACTCGAAGTGGTGCATGCTGGTCGCGCGCACCGACCAGGACCAGCCCAAGCACAAGGGCCTCACCTACTTCCTGATGGACATGGAGCAGGAGGAGATCCAGGTGCGCCCGCTGCGCCAGATCACCGGCGAGGCGGAGTTCAACGAGCTGTTCATCGAGGGCGCGCGGATTCCCGACGCGAACGTCGTCGGCGGCGTCGGCAACGGCTGGAAGGTCGCGCTCACGACACTGATGAACGAGCGCGCCGGACTCGCGTTCTTCCTCCAGGTGCGGCTGCGGCAGCTGCTCGACGAGCTGATCGAGGAGGCGTCGGCGCGCGGGCTGCTCGATGGACCCGGTCGTCGCCGACCGTCTCGGCGAGCTGCATCGTCAGAGGCCGAGGTCCTGCGCCTGACCGCCTACCGCGGGCTGACCGTGCTGGAGAAGTACGGCCAGCCCGGTCCGGAGGGGTCGCTGACGAAGTGGATGTGGTCGGAGACCAACCAGCAGCTCGTGCAGCTCGCGGCCGACCTGCTCGGTCCCGAGGCGCTGACGAACGGCACCCGCTGGAGCTACGAGCTGCTGCGCGCGCGCGGCAACTCGATCGAGGGCGGGACCACCGAGATCCTCAAGAACATCGTCGCCGAGCGCGTGCTCGGCCTCCCGCGGATGCGTTAGGACGACTGAGATGAACTTCGACTTCACCGATGACCAGCACGAGATCAAGCGCACCGCGCGCGATCTGCTGACGAAGCGCTCGACCTGGGAGAAGGTGCGTGAGGCCGCGGAGGGCGGCCGCTACGACCTGGAGCTGTGGAGCGAGCTGAGCGAGCTCGGCTGGCCCGGCATCGCGATCGCCGAGGAGCACGGCGGCCAGGGACTCGGCGTCGTCGAGCTCGTGATCCTGCTCGAGGAGCTCGGCTACGCCTGCGCGGCGACGCCGTTCCTCGGGACCGCGCTGGCCGGTCTGGCGATCCAGGCGTCCGGCTCACCCGAGCAGCAGGCGCGCTGGCTTCCGGGTCTCGCGAGCGGCGAGCTGCGCGGCGCGCTCGGCGCACCCGGGCTGATCCCCGATGGCGAGGGCGCGGACGTGTTCGTCGCTCGTCACCGGTGACGGGCTGCGACTGCTCGACGCGGCACAGGCCGGCGCCGAGAGCGTCGATGCGATCGACCCCACACGCCGTCACGCGCGCGTCACCGATGCCGCGGCCGAGGCGGGGGAGACGCTTCCCGGCGACGCAGAGCTCGCAATCGATCTCGGCCGCACCGCCGTGTCGGCCGAGCTCGTCGGCATCTCGCAGCGCGCGCTCGAGATGGGTGTCGCCTACGTGAAGGACCGTCAGCAGTTCGGCTCGCCGGTCGGCGCGTTCCAGGCGGTCGCACACCGCTGCGCGCAGATGCTGCGCGACACCGAGATGGCGCGGTCGGCGACCTACCACGCAGGCTGGGCGGCCGACGCCGACCCCGAGCGCCTGCCCGAGGCCGCCGGCGTCGCAAAGGCCGCCGCGTCCGAGGCCGGACGCGAGGTCACGTCCTCGTCGATCCAGGTGCACGGCGGCATCGGATTCACCTGGGAGGCCGACGTGCACTGGCTGTTCAAGCGCGCACAGATCGACGCGGCGCTGCTTGGGGGAGCCGGCGCGCAGCGCGGGCGACTTGCACGCATGGCTGCCGAGCGCCTGGCCGCGGCTCGGGTCTGAGATCGGTTCGTTGCGGGCGGGAACGGCGCCCGCGTCGAACCGATGAAGGAAAGACTTCACCGGTGACCGCTGTTATCGAACCCGTTCGGCCTGTGCCGAAGTTTGCGGTTGCGCTGCTGTCGCTGGCGGTCGGGATCGTGCTCGCGGACTCGGCGGTGGTCACGCTCGCGTTGCCGAGCATCCTGCGTGAGTTCGACGCCGAGGTCTCGCAGGTCGCGTGGGTGCTGATCGGCTTCAACCTGGTGCTCGCGCTGGCGGCGGTGCCCGCGGCGCGCATCGTGCACGCGCGGCGGCTGCGGGCTACGCGGGCGCGGTGGGGCTCGTCGTGTTCGCGGCGGCATCGGCCGGCTGCGCGCTCGCCGGCTCGCTCGAGGTCCTGATCGCCTCGCGTGCCGTGCAGGCGATCGGCGGTGCGCTCGTGATCGCCTCGTGCCTGGAGCTGCTCGTCGCGGCCTCCCACGACGAACGCCGGGGCGCCGCGCGTTGGGCCGCCGCCGGCGTCGCGGGATACGCGATCGGGCCGGTGATCGGC
The DNA here is from genome assembly GCA_963821685.1 of uncultured Actinomycetes bacterium. GTDB lineage: Bacteria > Actinomycetota > Thermoleophilia > Solirubrobacterales > Solirubrobacteraceae > F1-60-MAGs163. Next base: position 38,312 of record CAWGEW010000006.1, read on the forward strand.
GGCGTGCTGACCGCCGCGATCGGCTGGCAGTCGATCTTCATCGTCCAGGTGCCGCTCGTGCTGCTCGCGCTGCCGGTCGCGATTGGGCTGCGCTCGAGCGTCGCGCGGCAGGACGGCCCGTCCGACCGCCCGGACATCCCGGCGAACCTCGCGCTCGCGCTGGTCTCGGCGGCGCTGACCGCGGCGTTGTTCCTCCTGGTTCTGCTGATCGTCGAAGGCTGGCGCCGCTCGCCGGCGCTGGCCGCTGTGACGGTCACCGCGATTCCGCTGGCCGCGATTGCCGCCGGCCCGCTCGCCCGTGCACTGAAGGCCGGGAACCGCGCCGAGGCGGTCGCCGGCTCGGTTCTCGTCGGCGGCGGGCTCGCCTGCCTCGGCCTGCTGCCGGACGCAAACCCGCTGTGGACGATCCCGGCGCAGGTGCTCGTCGGCCTCGGACTCGGGCTGACCGTCGACTCGCTGACCCAGTCGGCGCTCAAGGACCGGGTGCCCCGTGCGCTCCACGGCGGCTGGACGATCACGGCCCGTCACGGCGGGATCGTGGTCGGCCTCCTGATCCTCACGCCGATCTTCACGTCCGACCTGACGGACGCGCAGCGTCCCGCGCAGGAGGCGATCGCTGCGCAGGTGCTCGACTCGGACCTGCCGGCGACGAGCAAGCTCAAGCTCGCCGACGGCCTCGGCACGCAGCTCGAGGCGGAGCAGGGCCGGGTCCCTGACCTTTGCGTCGCGTTCCAGAAGGCCCAGCTGCCGATCGCGCAGGCCGCGCAGGCCAAGGCGCTCGAGGGCCGCCTCGACGACCAGCTCGAGCGAGCGGCGACCCGCGCATTCCGCGACGCATTCCTCGCTGCGGCCGTACTCGCGTTCCTCGCGATCCTCCCTGCACTGTTCCTGCGCGAGGAGGCGACCCGGCCATGAGCTCGCGCGGCATCGCACTGATCGCTGTGGCGCTCTGCCTGAGCGCCGGCCTGCTCGTCGTCCAGCTCGCCAGCGGCGGCGCCGACTTCGTCCCCCAGCGCCCCGCCGACCCCTGCCAGGACCGCGCCCGGACGACCACAAAAGACCTTGAGGGCCTTGCGGAGACCGTTGTCCTCACCGGCCTCGACGAAGCCGCCTGCAAGCTGGGCGTGCCCCGCGAACGGCTGCTGCTGGCGCTGCCGTCCCAAGCGGATCGCGCCAAGCTCGCGCAGGAGACCGGGACCGACGAAGCCGGCCTCGCGCAGGCGATCGACGATGGCATGCACAGCGGCGTCGACCGGCTCGAGAAGAACGGCCAGCTCCCGAGTTGGCCGGCGCTGCTACCGCAGATCGCCGACCAGGTCGGCATCCCGCAGAACCTCGCCGGCCTGATCCCCGACAGCCTGGTCAACAGCCTGCCTCCGCCCGCCGAGGTGCTGCGCAAGTCGCTCGACAACATCGACGTGAACACCGTCCTCGCGGACCTCGATGACCGCAAGTCGCTCGAGTCGGCGCTCCGCGATGCACTGATTCAAGGCGCGACCGACGCCGTCAAGGAATCGATCGGCAACGCACTTCCCGGTCCACTTCAGGGACTCCTTCCCTGACGGCGACGCTTACGATGGTCTCCATGGCCGAGACCAAGAAGGGCACAAAGAGCGGGTTCAGCCCGGAGGAGCGCGCCGCGATGAAGGCTGCTGCCGCCGAGCGGAAGGCGTCGCAGAAGCAGGAGGACCTCGACAAGGCCCTCGCGGAAGCCATCGCCAAGCTCCCCGCTGCCGAGCGGAAGATGGCGAAGGCGATCGAGGCGATCGTGCACAAACACGCTCCGATGCTCGCCTCGAAGACGTACTACGGCATGCCCGGCTGGGCGCGCGACGGAAAGGTCTGCGTCTTCATGCAGCCGGCGAGCAAGTTCAAGGTGCGCTACTCCACCATCGGCTTCGATTCGAGCGCGAAGCTCGACAGTGGCGACATGTGGCCGACCTCGTTCGCGATCCTCAAGATCGGCCCCGCCGAGGAGAAGAAGATCACCGCGCTCGTGAGGAAGGCCGTCTCCTAGAGCCCTAGTGGTCGTGCTCCTGTAGCTCGTGCAGCCGGCGGTACTCGTCGACCGTCAGCGCCCGTCCTCTGACCGTGCTGAGCGCAGGATCATTCTCGAGGTACGCATCCTCGTTCTTGCGCCAGACCGCGATGTAGCGGTAGAACGGGACCACCGGGTGCAGGTGATGGACGAGGTGGTAGTTCTGGTAGAGCAGCAGCGGTGAGAGCAGACGCTCCAGCCCGATGCGGTTGCGCGTCGTCTGGAAGCGGTCCTCCTCGGGCGTCGCGGTCAGCTGGTTGTGCGGCAGGTAGTCGAACGCCCAGCCGAGGAACAGGATCGAGATCCGGATCGGGAGGAAGTAGAGGACGAGCAGGTCGATGCCGTGGCCCGTGGCGATCGCGACCACGGCGATCGAGATCAGGATCGTCCACGTGATCACGGCTTCGACGATCTCGCCGCGCGGACGCGTACGGATCCGCGGCAGGTAGAAGACGACGTACCAGAGGTCGATCGTCAGCCAGCGCAGCGGCTGGGTCCAGCGCGCGCCGCGATGGGTGAAGTGGTCGGGGTCGCTGCCGTCGGCGTGGTTGGTGAACCGGTGGTGCTGCATGTGGATGAAGCGCCACATGCGGAAGCCGGCGTGCGGGGCGAAGAACGCGGTCGCGAAACGCCCGAGCCAGGTGTTGAGCGTGCCGTTGGACGAGGCCGAGTGATGGCTGGCCTCGTGGCTGACGGTGAACAGGACGAACGAGGCGATCGCGTTGACGGCCACGCTCAGCCAGTACGGCCAGACGCCCGTCAGCGCGAGTGCCGTGCTTGCGAGGAAGGCGCTGATGCCGCCGACGAGCAGCAGCACGGTCGGCCAGTTGAGCACCGGCACGGGCTCCTGCGGATCCGGGATCGTGCGGATGCGCTGCGGGTCGATCGTGACGCTCGTCATCGCTGCGGACGATACGCGGCCCGGGGGCCACGGCGCCAGTCCAGGCGTTACTTGACGAGACCGCGGTCCAGCGCGTAGCGGACGAGTTCCGCGCGCGTGCTGCGGCGCAGCTTCTGCTGGATGTGCGCGCGGTGGGACTCGACGGTGCGAACGGACAGGTGCAGCTGCTCGGCGATCTCGGCGTTCGTGTGGCCCAGCGCGATCAGCTGCAGGACCTCCGTCTCGCGCTCGGTCAGCTCGTCGGGCGGAGACCCCGGCTGCAGCGACGCGAGGGCGGCGCCCAGGCGCGGGTTGAGGTAGGAGTCGCCGTCGGCGGCGCGATGGACGGCCTCGATCAGCTCGTCGTCGGCCGCCTCCTTGAGCACGTAGCCGAGCGCGCCGGCCTGCAGCGCGCTGCGAGCGAACGACGGGTCGTCCTGCATCGTGAGGATCACGACGTTCGTCTTCGGCGACGCCGTCTTGATGTCGGCGAGCGCCTCGAGCGAGGTCTTGGCACCCGGCATGTTCAGGTCCAGGACGAGCACCTGCGGTTTGTGCCCGAGCGTGTAGCGGACCGCTCCGTCGACGTCGCCGGCCTCGGCGACGACCTCGAAGCCCGGGCTCAGCTTCGAGCAGCAGGCGCAGGCCCGAGCGGACGACCTCGTGGTCGTCCGCGAGCACGATGCGCACCTCGGGGGGACTCGGAATGGCGCTGGCAGGTTCATCACCCATGATTCCGGACGATAGGCGGCCGGACGGGTTGCAGCGACCGTGGCAGCCCGAAGTTGTACGTACGTACTTCGCCGCACAATTTGGTGAGGTGGGCTACCGATGTGTCTGAGGAGCCGCACCGATGGACACGCGGGCGTGCGGGCGTACGGTCGTTCGGTGCACGAAGCACCGGCCCAGATCGACACACGCATCACGGTCCTGGTGGCCAACCGCCATGACCTCGTTCGTCGTGCACTCAGGGACCTGATCGACGTCGAGGCCGGGTTCGCCGTGGTCGCTGAAGCCATCAATGGCGTGACCACGGAGGCGGAGTTGCGTCGGCACATGCCAAGCCTCCTGCTGGTCGAGCCGGCGGTGCTCGGCAGCGGCGCGCTGCTGCGCCTGCCGGGACTGTTGCGGCAGTCACAGCAGACGCGCGCCGTCGTCCTCGCCGACGAGCCGTCCGCGGCGCTCGACCGCTACGCGCTCGGGTTCGGTGCGGTCGCGACGGTCCTCAAGCACGCTCCTCCGGACGAACTCTTCGAGGTTCTGCGCCACGTGATGACGCTGCCCCTGAGCCTCGTCCCGCTCGCCTAGAGCGGGTCAGGCGTCGTCGGGCTCCAGCGGGATCCGCGCCCGCATGAGCGTTCCCGTTCCCGGGGCCGACAGCACCTCGAGCGAGCCGCTGGCGAGCTCGATGCGCTCACGCATCCCGACGATGCCGAACCCGGATACCGGGACCGCCGGATCGAAGCCCTTGCCGTCGTCGCGCACGTCGATGTCGACGCCGCCCGCGTCCATCGTGACCGTGACCTCTGTGCTGGAAGCGCCGGCGTGCTTGGCGATGTTCGTCAGGCTCTCCTGGACGAGGCGGTAGATCGTGCTGGCCGCGTCCGGCGGCAGGCGTGACTCGTCGACGTCGACGTGCAGCGCGACGTCGAACCCGGCGGACCCGCGTGTGCGGTCGGCGAGGCCTTCGAGTGCCGCTTCGAGGCCCAGCTGGTCGAGCGCGGCGGGGCGCAGGTCGGCGATCAGCCCGCGCAGGCTGGCGATGCTCTGCGAGAGGCGGGAGATCGCTTCGTCCACGACCAGCCGACAGACGGCTCTCTGCCGCGCCGCGGCGGCCCGAGGCGAGCAGGATCTTCAGTCCCGCGAGGTCCTGCAGGCTGTCGTCGTGCAGCTCGCGGGCCCAGCGGGCGCGCTCGTCCTCAGCGGCTTCGACGCGGCGAATCAAGGTGCTCGCGGCGACCCGCTGAGCGGTGACGACGGCGGTCGCAGCGCTGGCGGCGAATGCTTCGAGCAGGCGCTCCTCGGCCGCGGCGAACCCGCTGTCGGCGTCCATCCGGTCGAATGCGGCGAGCACCCCGACGGTCTCGTCGCGATAGCGCAGTGGGACGAGCAGCACGGACGAGGCGCCGACCTCGCGCGCGAGCGCGCGCCGCAGGTGCATCGCCTGCCCGGCGATCGGGTCGTTGATGTCAGCGGTGCTCGTGCTCTCCACCAGCGCCGGTGGCTCGAGCGCCAGCCGCCGGCCGAGCAGGCCCTCGTCCGCGGCACCGGACACGGCGCGCACGACCAGCTGGTCCTCGTCCAGGAGCGCGATCACCATGATGCGCGCCTCGACGAGTGCGCGCCCGCGCTTGGTCACGAGCTCGAGTACCCGTCCGAGGTCGGTCTCGGCGCCGAGCGCGCGGGCGATCGACATGGTGGCCTCGAGCGCGGCGACCGTCCGCTCCAGCTCGTCGCGGCGCTCGCGCTGGCTGCGGTAGAGGTCCGCGTTGTAGATCGCGATCGACGCCCAGTCGGCGAGCACGAGCAGGGCGTGCTCGTCGTCCTGCGTGAACGAGCCGCCCTCCTTGTCCGTCAGGTAGACGTTGCCCCAGGGAACGCCGCGGACGAGGATCGGGACACCCAGGAACGTGGTCATCACGGGATGGTTGGGCGGGAAGCCGTAGGCGCGGACGTGCTCGCCGACGTTGTCGATTCGCAGCGGCACGGGGGAGCGGATCAGCTCGCCGAGGACTCCGTGGCCGCGAGGGAAGTCACCGATCGCGCGGACGGTCTCGTCGTCCATGCCGCTGGTGAAGAACCGCGCGAGCCGCGTCTGCGACTCGTCGAGGACGCCGAGCGCCGCGTAGCGCGCGCCCGTCAGGTCGCGCGCGACCTCCAGGACACGTTGCAGCACCTCGTCGAGGTCCAGCTCGGCGACGAGCGACCTGCCCACGTCGAGGAGTCGCAGCAGACGGACATCTTCCAGCGGGGCAACGCCCCCACTGCCGGGGGCGTCGCTATCGGGCCCCTTTGGCACTTACCGTGAGAGTAACCGGTCTGTTTATCGGTACTCCGGGTTCGGGTGGTCCGGCTGCGAGAGGTCCCAGTCATCGCGGGCGTTGTTGCCGTGCGCCGGAATCCCGCCGGCGTCCTTGAGCATCCGCGCGGCGTGCAGGACGTTCCAGGCGAGGAAGACGCTGTTGCGCGTGGTCCAGGCGTTGTGCTCCCCGCCGGCATCGGGATCGAGGTAGGACGGGCCGGGACCGGCCTCGCCGACCCAGTAGGCGTCGGACTGCGGGGGGATCGTGAGGCCGATGTGCTGGAGCGCGTAGAGGAGCTGCGCGCTGACGTGCTTGCCGCCGTCCTCGTTGCCGGTGGTGATCGCGGCGCCGACCTTGCCGTAGTAGGACCACTGGCCCTTGTCGTTCAGCTCTCCGGAATACGCGTACAGCCGTTCGATGATCAGGCGCGTCATCGAGCTCTGGTCGCCGAGCCAGATCGGACCGGTCAGCAGGATGATGTCGGCGGGCTCGACGAGGTCACGGTAGATCTGCGGAAAGTCATCGGTCTCGTAGCCGTGCTCGCGCATGTCGGGCCAGACGCCCGGCGGGATCACGTGGTCCACGGTGCGCACCTCGTCGACCTGGACGCCGACGCGTTCGAGGACGCCGCGCGGGATCGCGACGAGGCCGTCGGTCTGGCTCTGCTCGGGAGAGCGCTTCAGCGTGCCGTTGAAGATCACGGCGCGCAGGTCGTCGTACTTCGTGGTCGCCGCGTCGCACTGCGCGTCGATGAAGGCCTGGATCGGCTGAGGAATGCTCATGCCGGGCAGTCATCGCACCCGGCAGGGCGTTACAGCCGAGGCGCTACCCGGACCATCCGCGGAAGGCGCTGCGGATTCCTTCGCGCAGGTCCGCGGGGAGCGCCTCGGGCTGCGCGCCGGCGCGACCGGTGGCGGCGATCGTGACGCGGATCTGCTCGACGTATGCGACGCAGCGGTCGCAGATCTCGAGATGCTCCTCGAACCGCCGGCGGTCGACGTCGCTCAGCGCGCCGTCGAGATACGCGGTCACGACCTCGACGAGGTCCTGGCAGGGCAACTCGGGCAGCGGGCTGGTTTCTGCGTGATCGGTCATGTCGCGGGGGCGAGGTGGGTCTCCAGTGCCGCGCGCACCTTGGAGCGCGCGCGGTGCAGGAGGACTCTCTGGTTGGTCTCCGTGATGTCCAGAGCGTTACTGATCTGCTTGCCGTCCCAGCCCTCGACGTCGCGCAGCAGGATCACCGTGCGCTGCGCAGGGGGCAGTTCATCGATCGCGTCACGGATGATCGCGAGCGTCTCCGCGGACTCGAGCGCGCGCTCGGGCTGAGCCTCCCAGCGCGGCAGCGGGGTCGCCCAGTGGTGGGGGTACTTCGCGTCCTCGGTGAGGAAGCGATCGGCGGCGACCGCGTGGAAGTCGCCGCCGGACTCGTCTGCCGCGAGCGCGGCGAACGGGACCGTCCGGCGCTCACGCGTCCCGCGCGTCTTCGCACGATTGACGAGAATCCGCAGGACCCAGGTCTTCAGCGACGAGCGGCCCTCGAAGCGGTCGATGCCATCGAGCACGGCGACCCAGGTCTCCTGCACGACCTCCTCGGCGACGGCCGTGCTCGGCGTGAACTGCCGCGCGAGCCGCAGCATCGACGGTCCCCACGCGTCCACGATCTCCATGAACGCCTCCTCGTCCCGCGCCTTCAGGCGCTCGACGAGCCTGCTGTCGTCGGGGTCGGACACGCGACCGCGAGCCTAACGCCCGCACCCCCGGCGCAGCGGCGTTGGCGCCAAAGCGGTACACCAGTGGCATGAGCTCACCGCCCCGCTCGCCCTGGCGCCGCGCATTCAACGGGCCGTTGCTCGGCATCGTCGCCGTGCTCTGCCTCGCGGGAGTCCTCGTGCTCGTGCTCGGGAACGGGAACCTCGCAATCGGGGTGGGGGCCGGCCTGCTCGGCTTCGCGGCCATTGCGCTCGTCTGCGGCTTCTTCCTGGCGATCGGGTACGGCGAGGACGACGATCGCGCCGCGGGCCGGTCCTGAGCCCCTGCGGGCCTGCGCGCCAGAACGTCCACGAGCGGCGCCCGGCGCCGATCGCGCTGGCATCCTCGCCGGATGCGCGCACGCATCCTGATCATCGCGATCGCCCTGCTGAGCCTGTCGGCCTGTGGTTCCGGCGACGGAGCGACCGCGACGACGCGCGACCGCGAGCCGCCGGCACGACCACGCAGGCGACCGTCGGGCCTGACGCGGCGAGCGCCGCCGGCGGGGTGCGCCTCGTTCGCGTCGGCAAGTTCGACCAGCCGGACTACGTGACGGCGCCGCCGGCCGACAAGCGGCGCGTGATGGTGGTCGAGCAGGCCGGCGTGATCCGCGTCGTGCGCGGCGGACGCACGCTCGACGATCCGTTCCTCGACATCCGCGCGAAGGTGACCTCAGGTGGCGAGCAGGGTCTGCTCGGGCTGGCGTTCGCCCCCGACTACGCCTCGAGCGGCCGCTTCTACGTCTACTACACGGACCGCCAGGCACGGCAGGTCGTGGCCGAGTACCGGCGCGGCGCGAGCGACGACGTGGCGGACAGCGGTTCGGGCAGGATCGTGCTGCGGATGGCCGACCCGGAGGCCAACCACAACGGCGGCTCGATGAACTTCGGGCCCGACGGGCTGCTCTACATCGGCACCGGCGACGGCGGCGGGGCCAACGACCAGCACGGCGAACGCGGGAACGGGCAGAACCTCGGCTCGCCGCTCGGCAAGCTGCTGCGGATCGATCCGCGCGCGTCCTCCGGCAAGGCCTACACGGTGCCGTCGGACAACCCGTTCACCGGGCGCGCGGGAGCCCGCGGCGAGATCTACGCCTACGGGCTGCGCAACCCCTGGCGCTTCTCGTTCGACCGCAGCACGGGTGACATCGCGATCGGCGACGTCGGCCAGGACAACGTCGAGGAGATCGACTTCGCCAGGCGCGGCCGCGCCCGCGGGGTCAACTACGGCTGGCGCCCGTGGGAGGGACGACGGCGCAACTTCGACGAGCCGGCGCCCGGCGCGGTCTTCCCCGTGCTGACGAAGACCCACAGCGCCGGCTGGTGCTCGATCACCGGCGGGTACGTCGTCCGCGACCCGGCGCTGCCGGCGCTCGCGGGGCGCTACGTCTACGGCGACTTCTGCCTGGGACAGCTGCGGTCCGCCACGCTGCGCGCGGGACGGGCGAGCGGTGACCGCGCGCTGAGCCTGCCGCGCGTGCCGAACCTGTCCTCGTTCGGGGAGGACGCGCGCGGGCGCGTCTACGTCGTGGCGCTGGACGGACCGGTCTACCGGCTGGCTGCGAAGTAGGCGTCCGGCGCTCAGGCGGTGCGGGCCGCGTCGCGGCGCGCACGTGCGCGGGCGCGCCACGGTGTGCCCGTGGGCTGCGCGGGAGCGGTGCGCAACGCGTCGAGTGCGCGCTCGAGGTCGCGGGCGATCTCGGCGGCGTCCGGCACGACGTCGGCGTCGGCGTAGACGCCGGCGTGCAGGCGTCCCGCGTACGAGACGGCTCCGATGCTGAGCGCGTGACCGTCGAGCAGCGGCACGGCGGGCCAGGCGCCGGTCAGCTCGCGGCCGAGCAGCGCGAGCGGCGCCGCCGGTCCCGTCACGCTCGACACGACGAGCGTGAAGCGCGCCGCGCGCGCCGCCGCCCGGGCCGCGGCCTTGCGCCCCGCGGGTGGCAGCAGGTCTGCTGAGCGCAGCAGCGCGTCGCCGGTTCCCGCATCACCGGCGCGCTTGCGCGCTCCGGTGCGCGCGCGGACCGTCCGCAGCACCCGCCCGGGGTCCGGTTCGCCGAGCGGCAGGTCGATCGCCAGGAACGAGATCCGGTTGCCGTGTCCGCTGGCCTCCTCGGTGCCGGACCGGGTGTTCGCGGGGACCAGCGCGCGCACGGTGGCGGGACGCTCCCCACGACGCAGCAATGCGGCCGTGAGCGCGACCGCTGAGGCGGCGAGCAGCGCGTCGTTCACGGTCGCGTCGTGGCGCCGTGCGGCGTCGCGCACATCGGCGAGCGGGGCGGAGGCGAAGGCGACGCGGCGCTCGCGCGTGAGCGAGCGTTCCAGCCCGGTGGCCGTCGTCGGCAGCACCAGCGCCCCGGCCGCGCGCACGGCGTCAGCGCCGCTGCCGGCCGCACCGGCGAGCTCGCGGGCGACGCTCGCGCCACCTGCCACGCGCTGACGGACGGCAGCGCCGAGCGCGCTGGCGGCCGACGGCGGGGCGGCCGGCGTCCAGCGCTCCGCCGAGCGCCGGATCGGGCCCGGAGCCGGCGAGCGGATCGAGCACGAGCGCGACGACCTCGAGCGCTGCGACGCCGTCGACGAGCGCGTGATGGGCCTGTCCGACGAGCGCGAAGCCGTCGCCCTGCAGCCCGGTGACGAGCGTCATCCGCCAGAGCGGGCGGTTGGGGTCCAGCGGCGTGGCCAGCAGCACGCCGGCGAGGTCGCGCAGCTCGGCGGGGCCGGCAGGTGGCGCCAGGCGCAGCGCGTGGACGTGCCGCCCGACGTCGAATCCCGCGTCGTCGGCCCAGTGCGGGTCGCCGAGGCCGAGCGCGGGCTCGACGACGCGGCGCCGAAAGCGCGGCAGCCTGGCGAGGCGCTGGTCGATGTGCCGGCGCAGTGCGGCGAGCGTCGGGGGCGCGCCCGTGAAGCGCATCGTCCAGCCCACGTGCAGCGGCGCACGGTCAGTCTCGAGGTCGAGGAAAGCTGCGTCGAGGGCGCTCAGGCGATCCGGATGATCGGGCACGGGTGAGCCCATCCTGTCAGGTGGTCCGGAGTATTTGGTGTGACAGGCTGTTGACCCATGGACCAGCTCGCCGCCGCCGACATCACACTGGTTCGTGCAGAGAACCCCGGCCCGTTCACGCTCGAGGGCACGAACACCTGGCTGATCGGCCGCGACCCGTGCTGGGTCGTGGACCCGGGCCCCGCGCTGGACGCGCATCTCGACACGGTCGCGCAGGACGCGCGCGCACGCGGGGGAGTCGCCGGCATCGCGATCACGCACGCCCACGCCGACCACACCGACGGCGTCGCCGGGCTGCTTCAGCGCGTCGGGGACGTCCCGGTCGCGGCCGCGGCGTGGGAGGGCGCGACCGTCGTCCTCACGCGACGACGCGGCCTTCGGCCCGCTGACGGCGATCGCGGCACCCGGGCACGCGCCCGACCACATGGTGTTCGTCAGCGGCCGGGTGCTGTTCAGCGGCGACGCGGTGCTCGGGCACGGCAGCGTCTACGTCGCGCCCGACCCGGGCGCGCTGCGTGGGTACCTGGCCGCACTCGAGCGGCTGCTGACCTTCGATCTCGACCTGATCTGCCCGGGGCACGGGCCACTGGTCACCGACCCGCAGGCGAAGCTCACGGAGTACCGCGATCACCGCCTGGACCGCGAGCGCCGGCTGGTCGCGGCGCTCGACGCCGGCCTGCGAACGCCCGACGAGCTGCTCGACAGCGCATGGCCGGATGTTCCGAGCGTGCTGCGGCCCGCGGCGACCGTGACGCTGGCCTCGCATCTGGACAAGCTCGCCGAGGAAGGGCGGCTGCCTGACGGCGTGGAACTCGGCGAGTTGCCGCGGTACGGTGCCGTCTGATGGCCGTCGAGCGCAAAGTCACGTTCTGCCGGATCTGCGAGGCACACTGCGGGATGGTCGCGACGATCGACGACGGCGTCGTGACGCAGCTGCGCCCGGACAAGGAGCATCCGCTCAGCCAGGGCGAGGCCTGCCCCAAGGGCATCGCGATGACGGACGTGCAGAACGATCCCGATCGCGTGACGCACCCGCTGCGCCGCGATCGCGCCACCGGTGAGCTCGAGCAGGTCTCGTGGGAGGACGCGATCGCCGACATCGGCGCGCGGCTGCGCGCGACGATCGCCGCCAACGGCCGCACCTCGGTGGGCTGGTATTTCGGCAACCCGGGCGCGTTCAGCTACTCGCACGCGTTGTGGGTCAAGGGCTTCATGGAGGGCCTCGGCTCCCCGCACTACTACACGGCCTCCTCACAGGACGTCGCAAACCGCTTCGCCGCGAGCGCGCTGCTCTACGGCTCGCCCGCGCTGATCCCGATCCCCGATCTGCAGCGCACGAGCTTCCTGCTGATGGTCGGCGCCAACCCGTTCGTCTCGCACGGCAGCGTGCTGACGGCGCCGAAGGTCAAGGAGCAGTTGCACGACATCGTCGGGCGCGGCGGACGCGTCGTCGTCGTCGATCCGCGGCGGACCGAGACCGCGCGCCACTTCGACCATGTCGCGGTGCGCCCCGACACGGACGCGTGGATGCTGCTGTCGATGCTCTGCGTGCTCGTCGAGGAGGGCCTCGCCGACGAGCAGTCGCTGGCGCGCGAGACCACCGGGTGGGCGACGATCCGCGACCTGGCGCTCGGCTTCCCGCCCGAGCAGACGGCCGAGCGCACCGGCGTGGCCGCTGACGACGTGCGCGCGCTCGCGCGTGACCTGGCGACAGCCGACCGTGCCGCGGTCTACGGGCGCACCGGGTCCTGCCTGGGACGCTTCGGCACGCTCGTCTCGTTCCTGCTCGACGTGCTGATGCTCGCCACCGGCAACCTCGATCGCGCCGGCGGCGGGGTCTTCGGGCAGCCGGCGGTCGCATTCGACGAGGTCGCCGCACAGGCGGGTCTCGACACCTACGGCAAGGTGCGCTCGCGGCTCGGCGACTTCCCCGACGTCCTCGGCGCGCTGCCCGCATCGCTGCTCGCCGAGGAGATGACGACGCCGGGAGAGGGCCAGATCCGCGCCTTCTTCACGAGCGCCGGCAATCCCGTCCTGTCGTGTCCAGACGGCGACGCGCTCGAGTCCGCGCTCGATGGGCTGGACCTGTTCGTCTCGCTCGACTTCTACGTCAACGAGACCAACCGCCATGCCGACTACATCCTCCCGAGCACGACCTGGCTCGAGCGCGACGACCTGCCGATCGCCTTCCTCGGCTTCTACACGACCCCGTTCGTGCAGTACAGCGACGCCGTCGTCGCGCCGGTCGGCGAGGCGAAGGAGGAGTGGGAGATCATCGATCTGATCTCACGCGAGATCGGGGTTCAGCCGTACGCGCTTCCTGCGCTGCGCGTGTTGTCGAAGCTCGGCTACCGGATGACCCCGCAGCGCCTCGTCGACGTCCTGCTGCGCACGGGGCGCGACGGTGACCGCTTCGGGCTGCGCCGCGGAGGGCTGTCACTGAAATCGCTGCGTCGCAACCCGCACGGCGTGATCACCGAGGCGAGCATCCCGACCGGCGTGATCCTCGGTCGCGTGCGCCACGCCGATCACAAGATCCACCTCGACCATCCGGTGCTGAACGCGGAGATCGCGCGGCTGGGCACCGTCAACGGCGGCGACCCGCAGTTCCCGCTGCGCCTGATCGGCCTGCGCGAGCTGCGCTCACACAACTCGTGGATGCACAACTCGCCGCTGCTGATGCGCGGTGGGCGCGAGCAGCCGCTGCGCATCCATCCCGACGACGCCGAGCGCTACGGCCTCGAGGATGGCGGCAGCGCACGGCTGGCGTCGAAGAACGGCAACGTCGAGGTGCCCGTCCGCGTCACGGACGAGGTCATGACGCGGTGTCGTCGCGCTGCCGCACGGGTGGGGGCACCGCGGTGGCTGGCGTGTGGCCAACGCCGCCGGCGGCGTCAACGTGAACCTGCTCGCCAGCGCTGACGCGGATGACCTCGAGCCGCTCGCCGGGATGGCGTTCCTCAACGGGATACCGGTGCGCGTCGAGCCGGTCGCACCCGCAGTGGTCGCCGACGCGGCCGTCGGCGAGCCCGTCACCGCCGGCTAGAACCCCCGGCTAGGACGAGGCGGTGGCTGTCGCCACCGTGGCCGTGGTCGCGGGCTGTGCCGTCGTGGTCGGCTTTGCGACGCCGGCGGGCGTCCGCGACTCGGCGGTCGTCGCCGGCGTGGTTGCCGTCGTCGGCGTCGCCTGAGCGGTCGACTCCTGCGTGATGCCCTCGGACGCCGGCGCAGCATCGTCGGGAGAGGCGGTGCCGCCGCTGGTGGCAGCACCGTCAGCCGAGTCGCCGGTAGCAGTGGCGGGGTTGTCGGTCGCGACCGTCTCGGTCTCACCGGCAGGCAGGCCGGAGCTCGTGGACGTGTCGGCGGGCAGCGGTGCGGCTGCTGCGGGAATCGTCGCGGGGGTCTCCGTCGTCAGCACCGGGCTTGCCGGGCCGCCGGCGGTCGCGTGCGTCGACGCGGGCGTGGCGATCGCGGGCGCGGTCACCGGTGCCGGCTGGCGCAGCACGTGCTCGACCTTCACGGCCGCGCCGCCCGCGGTCGCCGCGACGCAGCAGACGGCGACGGCGACCTTCGTGGCCGTGGCTGCCGCGACGCCGCCGCTCGCGGCTCCGGCGGCGCCGCCGCCGACAGCACCGCCCGCGGTTGCGCCGCCGCCCGCGCCGCCGCCGCCGACGAGGCCGAGCAGCATCGCGAAGAGGCCCGGCCCCGGAAGCAGCTGACCCAGATCGCGCGTCGTCGAGCGCAGTGCCTTGTCGAACCCGCGGCAGTCACCGCAGTCGCGCAGATGGCGCTTGGCGCGGGCGCTCGAGCGCACACGCCGGTCACGAGTGTCGGCGAGGTCCTCGCGGATCTCGCCGCACGAGGTGTCGCGGGCCTGCGATGCCTCGGCGAGCCCGACGCGCGCACGCACGAGCAGCGACTTCACGGCGGGCTGCGTGACGCCGAGCGTGTCGCCGAGCTCCTGGTAGGTGAAGCCCTCGAGCTCGCGCATCAGCAGCGCTGAGCGCTGCTGCTCGGGCAGCCGGCCGAGGTCGACGACCAGGCGCCGCAGATGCTCGCGCCGCTCGGCGGCGAGCGCGGGGTCGAGCCGCGGGTCGCCCTCCTGCTCGACGATCTCCGTCGGCTGGGGTCCGGGGCGGCGCAGCTCGTCGATGCAGCGGTTGTGGGCGACGCGGTAGAGCCATGCCCGCAGTGCGACGGGGCGCTCGTCGGCGCGCAGCGCGCTGTAGGCACGCAGATAGACGTCCTGGAGGATGTCCTCGGCGTTCGCGCGCGGCCCTGGCGGCAGCATCCGCCGCACATACGCGAGCAGACGGGTCTGGAAGCGGTCGTGGATGACGCTGAACGCTTCCTCGTTGCCCGCGCGGAACAGCGCGACGAGCTGCTCGTCGCTGCGCAGGCGCAGCAGGACAGGGGCGGCACTGGGTGCCCGCATGATCCCCGTATTTCCCTGCAGCGCCGAGGCTTCCATCACCACTCCTTCGCTTGTTCTGCCCGCTGCAACGCGGGCAGAACGCGAATGTTGCGGTGCTTAGCTCTCGATATTCGCCATCACGTGCTTGATGCGCGTGTAGTCCTCGAAGCCGTACTTGGAGAGGTCCTTGCCGTAGCCGGACTCCTTGAACCCGCCGTGCGGCATCTCCGCGACGATCGGGATGTGCGTGTTGATCCACACGGCGCCGAAGTCCAGGCCCTTGGCCATGCGCATCGCGCGGCCGAAATCCTTCGTCCAGACGGATGACGCGAGGCCGTACTTCACGCCGTTCGCCCACTCGAGCGCCTGACTCTCGTCGCTGAACTGCTGGACGGTGATGACCGGACCGAAGATCTCGTTCTGGATCATCTCGTCGTCCTGCTTGAGGTCGGCGACGACGGTCGGCTCGTACCAGTAGCCGCCACCATTCGCCGGAGCGTTGCCGCCCGCCGCGACGCGTGCGTGCGACGGGGTGCGGTCGATGAAGCCCTCGACACGCTCGAGCTGCGTCTGGCTGATGACGGGGCCCATGTAGGTGTTGTCGTCGAGCGGGTTGCCGTAGACGGTGCCCTTCGCCTGCTCGGCGAGCGCGTCGACGAAGTCGCCGTAGACGCCCGGGCCCGCCAGCACGCGCGTCGCGGCGGTGCAGTCCTGCCCCGCGTTGAAGTAGCCCGCGCCGGCGATGCCCTCGGCGGCGGCCTCGATGTCGGCGTCGTCGAAGACGATGACCGGCGCCTTGCCACCGAGCTCGAGGTGCACGCGCTTGAGCGTGTCGGCAGCCGCCGCGGCGACGGCCTTGCCGGCCCGCACCGAGCCGGTCAGCGAGACGAAGTCGACGCCCGGGTGGCGCACGAGCTGCTCGCCGACCTCACCCTTGCCGAGCAGCACGTTGAAGACGCCGGCCGGCACATGCTTGTTGATCAGCTCGGCGAGCCAGAGCGTGCTGTTCGGCGTGTTCTCCGACGGCTTGAGGATCACCGAGTTGCCCGCTGCAAGCGCCGGGGCGAACTTCCAGACGGCCATCATGAACGGGTAGTTCCACGGCGTGATGCCGCCGCAGACGCCGATCGGCTCGCGACGGATGATCGAGGTGTGCCCGGCCAGGTACTCGGCGCTCGCGACGCCTTCGAGCATGCGGCCGGCCGCGGCCATGAAGCGGATCTGGTCAGCGGCCGGCGGGATCTCCTCGCTGATCGTCAGCGCGAGCGGCTTGCCGGTGTTCTCGGACTCGAGCTTCGACAGCTCCTCGCCGCGCTCCTCGAGCTCGTCGGCGATCCGCAGCAGCGCGAGGCTGCGCTCGGACGGTGTCGCGTTGCGCCATTCCTCGAAGCCGGCGCGCGCGGCGGCGACCGCGGCGTCGACGTCGGCGGCGCTCGACATGCCCATCTCGGCGATCACGTCGCCGGTCGCGGCGTTACGGACCTCGTGGGCCCCGTCGCCGGTGGTCGGCGCGTGCTCCCCGCCGATGAAGTTGTCAAGCGTTGCGGTGGTCGCCATCTCGTCCGTCTCCTTCACTCGTTGCTCTCGCAGCCCTGTCCGCAACGTACCAACCCGCGCGCGTCCCGGCCGGACAATTCGTCGTGGCGGGGGGTTCCGTCGTGGCAGCGCCCAGTTGGCGGGCTGCAGCACGCTGTGGCCGCAGGTGGCGCGCGCGGACTATGCTGCGCCGGCCCCCCGAGCGGCGGGGAGCGATGGCGACCAGTGAGGACGACGTGGCCCGATTCGAGGACGATCAGCAGGTGTACGCGCTGCTTGGCGGCATGTTCCAGGACATGCTCGCCGACGAGTCGGCGGGTCCGCGCCTGCGCGCGATCGGCGGGACGGTCCAATGGCAGCTGCGCCGGCCGACCGCGAAGATCACCGTGCGGCTCGTCGAAGGCGAGGAGCCGGCCGTCGAGTTCGGTGACACGAAGGTGCGGCCGGAGGTCGTGCTGTCGGCCGACGCCGAGACGGCACACAAGTTCTGGGCCGGCGAGCTGCCGATGCACGTCGCGCTCTCGCAGGGCCTGATCCGCGCCAAGGGGCCGGTGGCGACGATCCTGCGCGTGGTGCCGGCAGTCGGTCCCGCGCGTGAGTTCTACGCCGCGCGTCTGGCCGGTGGCGGCGCCGTCGTCGTGGCTTCCGAGGAAGGGGCGGGGGCTGATGAGCCGGCTGCAGTGGAGGAACTTCCGGCCGAGCAGAGTGCGGCGGCTGATGAGGCTGCGGCGGTGGAGGAACCGGCTGCCGAGACGGCTGCGCCCGCTGATGAGCCGGCGGTGGTGGAGGAAGCAGCTGCCGAAGAGCCTGCGGGGGATGCTGTGAGTGAGGCTGCTGTTGAGGAGCGCTGCGGCTGAGGAGCCGGTTGCTGATGAAACGGCGGCGGTGACGGAGCCGGTCGTCGAGGAGTCGGTGGTTGTCGAGGAGCCTGCTGCTGAAGTGCCGGTGGCTGAGGAGCCTGCTGCCGACGAAACGGCGGCGGTGACGGAGCCGGTCGTCGAGGAGTCGGCGGCTGTCGAGGAGCCTGCTGCTGAAGCGCCGGTTGCTGAGGAGCCTGCTGCTGAGGCGGAGGAGTCGCCGGCGGATGAGCCCGCTCCGGCCGCGGAGCCGGACGACGCGCCCTCGTCCTAGTTGAGGGGACGCAAGGTCGTGTAGGGGACGACTTCGTGTCTCCTCGCTCGGCTGGAGGGTCGAGGGGACGCGAAGTGGTCGTAGGGGATGCGTTTGTGTCCCCTCGCGGTGACTGGAGCGTCGAGGGGACGCGAATGCTTGCTGGCTAGACGGTGAGCTGTGGGCCGTCGTCGTAGCCGGGCTCGCCCGGCAGCACGATGCGTGCGACTTCGCCCTCGACGATCACGCGCGGCTCGATCGGGAGGACGTCCTGGCCGGCGGCGTACTGCAGCAGTGCGTCGGCGCTCTCGAACGGCTCGAACTGCTCGAGGTGCTTGATCGTCGGGAAGACGAGGTCGAGCTCGCTGCGGCGGTGCGCCTCGAGGGCGCCGGTGGGCGTGAACCAGCCGAGGTCGACGATCTCCTCGCCGTCGATCACGACCTCGGCGTCGGCCGGGAACGGGGCGAGGAAGAAGTGCGTGTCGAAGCGGATCGCGACCTGGCGCGGAGTGATCCAGCGCGAGAACTTGACGAGCGCGGCGGGATCGACGCCGGCGATGCCGGCCTCCTCCTCGAGCTCGCGCGCGGCGGCGAGCCGGTGCGACTCGTCGCCCTCGCCCTCGTGTGCGTCGACCGCGCCACCGGGGAAGACCCAGACGCCGCCCATGAACCGTGCCTGCGGCGTGCGGCGGACGAGCAGCAGCTCGAGCGCGGAGCTGCCACCGCGCAGCACGACGACCGACGCCGCCTGGCGCGGAACCGCGACATCACCCGACGTATTGAGGTCCTCTCCGGGACCGGGACGATCGACCTGCACCGCGCCCACGCTACCAGTGCCCGTGCGAAACCCGTGACACCCCGTCAAGGGCGCTCGGGCGGCTGCGCTACCCTCCGCGACCGATGACCGACACCGAGACCGTCACACGCTGGATCTGCGAATCCTGCGGCTTCATTTACGACCCGGCCGAGGGTGACCCGGACGGCGGCATTCCCGCCGGCACCGCGTTCGAGGACATCCCCGACACGTGGTTCTGCCCCGTCTGCGGCGCGCGGAAAAAGGACTTCACGCCCTACGAGGACTAAGCCGCAGCGACCAGCACGTCGCTCGTCGCGGCGGTGATCGCCGCTGCGGTGGTGCGGACGAGCTGCTCGAGCTGCTCGGCCTCGATCGCGAGCGGCGGCATGATCACGATCGTGTCGCCGAGCGGGCGGATGATCGCGCCGCGGTCACGGGCCTCGCGCGTGACGCGGTGACCCATACGGGCCTCGACCGGGAACTCGGTCAGCTCGATGCCGGTCATGACGCCGCGGCGACGGATCTCGCGGACGTGCGGCAGCGGCGCGACGTGCTCTTCCAGCAGCTCCGCCAGCATGGCGATCTTCGGCTGCAGGCGCTCGAGCGTGCGCTCCTCCTCGAAGACGTCGAGCGTCGCGATCGCGGCTGCGCAGGCGAGCGGATTGCCCGTGTAGGTGTGACCGTGGAAGAACGTGCGGAACTGCTCGTGCGCGCCGAGGAAGCCCTCGAAGACGCGCTCGGTCGTGAGCGTCGCCGCCAACGGCAGGTAGCCGCCGGTGACGCCCTTCGCCACGCACATGAAGTCCGGCGTCACGCCCTCCTGCTCGCACGCGAACATCGTGCCGGTGCGCCCGAAGCCCGTCGCGACCTCGTCGCAGATCAGGAAGACGCCGTAGCGGTCGCAGAGCTCGCGCACGGCGCGCAGATAGCCCTCCGGGTGCACCAGGATTCCGGCCGCGCCCTGCACGAGCGGCTCGACGATCACCGCCGCGATCTTGTCCCCGTGCTCGGCCAGCAGCGCCTCCAGGTCGGCGGCGTCGCCGGGCTCGGCCTGCCAGGTCTCGAACAGCAGCGGCCGGTAGAGCGAGTGGAACAGCTCGATCCCGCCGACCGAGACGGATCCGATCGTGTCCCCGTGGTAGCTGTTCTTCAGGCAGACGAACCCTGACCGCCACCACTCACCGCGCTGGTGGTGGAACTGGTAGGCCATCTTCAGCGCGATCTCGTTCGCGGTCGAGCCGTTGTCGGAGTAGAAGACGCGGCTGAGCCCGTCCGGCGCGAGCTCGACGAGGCGCTCGGCGAGCTCGATCGCGCCCGGATGGGTGAGCCCGAGCATCGTCGTGTGCGCGACGCGGTCGAGCTGCTCGCGGACGGCCGCGTCGATGCGCGGATGACGGTGGCCGTGGACGTTGCACCAGAGCGACGCGGTGCCGTCGATGTAGGCGTTGCCGTCGACGTCCCAGACCGTGCAGCCCTCGGCGCGCTCGATCACCAGCGGGACCTCGTCGGACCAGCCCTGCTGCTGGGTGAACGGGTGCCAGAGCACGGAGCGGTCGGCAGCGGCGAGATCGGCGGCGGTGCGAGTGCTCATTCTCAGCACCGTAGGACGCCGTGCGGACGGCGCTGCGACCGCGCGGCGCGCGCCCGCGTAGGGTTCGCCGCCGCGTGCAGCCGCCCCGCATCGTCATCGCCATGGTCGCTGTCGTCGGTGCCGCGTCGCTCGGAGCGGAGATCGCGGCGGCGCGCCTGCTCGCACCGTGGTTCGGGGCCTCGACGATCGTCTGGGCGAACACGATCGCGACGGTCCTCGTCGCCCTCAGCGTCGGCTACTGGTACGGCGGCCGGCTCGCCGATCGCGATCCGACGGTGCACGGGATGGCGCGGATCGTGCTGCTCGCCGCCGGGCTGCTCGCGCTCGTCCCGTTCGTCGCGGGGCCGTTCCTGCGCATCTCGGTCGAGGCGCTCGACCGCGTCGAGGCGGGCGCGTTCGTGGGGTCGCTCGTCGGCGTGCTGGTGCTGATCGCCGCGCCCGTCTTCGTGCTCGGCGTCGTCGCGCCGTACGCGGTGCGGCTGAGCGTCACCGCCGTCGACGAGGCGGGGCGGGTCGCCGGCCGGCTGTACGCGATCTCGACGCTCGGCAGCCTCGCCGGGGTCTTCCTCAGCGCGCTGCTGTTCATCCCGCTGCTCGGGACGCGCCGCACGTTCCTGGTGTTCGCCCTGGCGCTTGCAGTCGTCGCGGCGCCCGTGCTCGGGCGGCGCTGGATCCTCGTTCCCGCTGCCGGCGCGCTGCTGCTGCTCGCGCCGGTCGGGACGATCAAGACGGCGGACGCCGCCAAGGTCGTCTGGGAGCGCGAGACCGAGTACCAGTACGCGCGCGTCGTCCAGGACGCCGACGGCGAGCGGCGCCTGGAGCTCAACGAGGGCCAGGCCGTGCACTCGGTCTACCGGCCCGGACAGTGGCTGACCGGCAACTACTGGGACGAGGCGCTCGTGCTGCCGTCGGTGCTGAAGGGCAGCGCGCCGCGGTCGATCGCGATCCTCGGGAACGCCGCCGGGACCGTCGCGCGCGGCTACGGGCACTACTTCCCGGACACGCGCGTCGACGCGGTCGAGATCGACGGCGAGCTGACCGACGTCGGCCGCCGCCTGTTCGATCTGCGCGGCCCGGACCTGCACCTGCACACCGCCGACGCGCGGCCGTTCCTGCGCAACGCGACGCGTCGCTGGGACGCGATCCTCGTCGACGCCTACCGCCAGCCCTACATCCCGTTCTACCTCGCGACGGAGGAGTTCTTCAAGCTCGCCGCCGAACGCCTGAACCCCGGCGGGATCGTGATGGTCAACGTCGGGCACCCCGAGCGCAGCGACGCGCTCGAGAAGACGCTCAGCGCAACGATGCGCAAAGCGTTTCCGACGGTCCTGCGCGACCCGAGTGAGCGCGTCAACACGATGCTCGTCGGGCTGCGCGGGGACGGTCGGCCGGCAACCGCCACGCCGCTGCCGGCGGACCTACGGCGCGTCGCGGCGGCGACCGCGTCACGGCTGCGCCCGGGACTCGCCGGCGGCAGCGTCTACACCGACGACCGCGCGCCCGTCGAGTGGCTGATCGACGGGTCGATCCTGAAGGTCGCCGCCGAGGGCGAGCGCTGACGCGGGCGATGGGGTTGACTACAGGCATGTCCACCCTCACACCGCTCACCGTCATCCGGGGCCAGTACGTCGCGCCGCTCGAAGAGGTCAACGCCGCCCGTGACGCGCACCTGGCGTTCATCGCCGGGCTGGTCGCAGAGCGCGGACTGCTGATGGCCGGGCGCCGCACGCCACCCGAGGGTTCGATTCTCGTATTCCGCGGAGACGATCCCGAAGGCGTGCTGGCATTGTTCGCAGATGACCCGTACGTGACGGCGGGAGTCGCCGAGTACGAGCTCGTCGGCGTGTTCACGCCCGGCAGCCATGCGCCGGAGCTCGCGGCGTTCCTGAGCGCCTAGAGCGCGAACCAGCGCTCGAGCGGCAGCGTCGCGCCCGCGACGGCCAGCTCGTCGACCTCGACGCCGACCGTCGGCAGCGTCTGCACCTCGACGTCGCCGAGCGCCGCGATCGTGTCGCGGTTGGAGCGCTGGATGACGTCTGGCTCGTCCGGCCACGGTGTCAGCACCACGGCGAGGACGCGCAGGCCCGACGCGCGTGCGGACTCGAGCGTCAGCAGCGTGTGGTTGATCGTGCCGAGTCCCGGGCGGGCCGCGAGGATCAGCGGCAGTCCGAGGTCGAGCGCGTAGTCGCGGATCAGGTACCCGTTGGTGATCGGCGCGAGCAGGCCACCAGCGCCCTCGCCGACGACGACGTCCGCGCCGTCCGCGGCCGCTCGCGCAGCGGCCACGAGCTCCGCCGGCTCGACAGTGACGCCCGCCAGCTCGGCGGCGAGGTGGGGGGAGACGGCCGGGCCGAACGTCAGCTGCGTGACCTGCGCGGCGCTCACCCCGGCAGCCGCAGCGAGCAGCTCGTGATCTGACGGGCGCCCGGGCTCCGGCTCGTCGAGGCCCGTGACGACCGGCTTGACCGGCGCGACCTTCAGCCCACGCGCATGCAGCGCCGACACGATCGCGGCCGCCAGGACGGTCTTCCCGACGCCCGTGTCGGTCCCGGTGACGAAGCAGCCGTTCACGCAGCCGCGCGCTGGCCGGAGGCCTCACGCGCTGCCGCAACCGGCACGCCGTCGCCGGGGCGGAAGCCCGCCTGCAGCGCCGCGCGACCGAGCACCCGCGCTGCCTCGCGCAGCTCCTCCTTGGTGTGCGTGGCCATCACCGCGAGACGCAGCCGCGAGGTGCCCTCGGCGACCGTCGGCGGGCGGATCGCCTGCGCGAAGACGCCGCGCTCGATCGCGAGCTCACAGATGCGCATCGCGAGGCTCGCGTCGCCGATCACCAGCGGCACGATCTGCGTCGTCGAGCCGGACACGTCGAAGCCCTCGAGCGCGAGCTCGTCACGGACGGCCGCGCTGTTTGCGGCCAGACGGGTGACGAGCCGGTCGCTCTCGGCGAGCAGCTCGAGCGCCGCGAGCGCACCCGCGACCGCCGGTGGCGGCGGCGCCGTCGAGAAGATGAACGGGCGCGAGGTGTTGATCAGGAACTGCGCCATCTCCTCGTCGCACGTCACATAGGCGCCGTAGGACCCGAGCGCCTTGCCGAGCGTCCCGATGACGACGTCGACCTCGTGCTCCAGGCCCGCTTCGTGGACAGCTCCACGCCCGCCCGGGCCCATGCAGCCGACGCCGTGGGCCTCATCGACCGCGAGCCGTACGCGGTGGCGGCGCGCGAGCGCTGCCAGCTCGGCCAGCGGTGCCACGTCGCCGTCCATCGAGAACACCGAGTCGGTCACGATCAGTGCGCCGCGATCGCCCGCACGCTGCAGGGCCCATGCGAGGTGCTCGGTGTCGTTGTGGCGGTAGACGAAGGTCTCGGCCCGCGACAGGCGGCAGCCGTCGATGATCGACGCGTGGTTGAGCTCGTCGGAGAAGACGACCTGCCCCTTGCCGGCGAGCGCGCTGACGACGCCGACGTTGGCGAGGTAGCCGGAGCCGAACAGCAGCGCAGCCTCGGAGCCCTTGAACTCGGCGAGGCGCTCCTCGAGCCGCCGATGGATGCGCATCGTGCCGGACACCAGGCGCGATGCTCCCGCGCCGACACCCCAGCGCATCGCGGCGTCCGCCGCTGCTTCACGGACACGCGGATGGTCGGCGAGCCCGAGGTAGTTGTTCGAGCAGAGCAGCAGCACCGGCCGTCCGTCGAGCACGACGCGCGGGCCCTGCGGCCCGCTGATCACGCGCAGACGGCGGTAGAGCCCCAGTTCCTGGAGCTCATCGAGACGTTCGTGAATGTCGGTCATCGACGCGGCTACGCCGCCGTCGGGCCGACGGGTTCCTCGACCGGCCAGGCGTTCGGCGCGCCGTCGGGCCGTTCCGGCACCGACTTGTCCTTCGCGCGGAAACGCAGCTGGCTCGACGGGTCCCACAGCCGCACGGAGAGGTCGACCTCACCGCTCGGCGTCCAGTCGTCGAGGAACTCCTCGACGACGTTGGGTGTCTCACCCTCGAGCCGGCCGCTGCGGTTGTCCGGGCGCGGGTTGGCGCCGTTGTCGGGCTGACGGGCGATGTTCAGTCCCTGGTTCTCGAACATCGCGCGGTCCTGCTCAGGTGTGTTGCCGAGCGTCGTGAGGAAGTTGCCCATCATCACGCCGTTGACGCCCGCACGGACGGCGAGTGGCTGCAGCTCAGCAAGGTTCTCGACGCGACCGCCGCAGAGCCGGAACAGCGCCTCGGGCAGGACGAGCCGGAAGATGGCGATCCACTTCACGGCCTCCCAGGGGTCCATCAGCTGGCGGTCGCCGAACTTTGTCCCGGCCTTCGGGATCAGCAGGTTGATCGGGACGCTGGTGGGGTCGACCTTCGCGAGCTGGAAGGCCATCTCGACGCGCTGGGCCGGTGTCTCGCCGAGGTTCAGGATGCCGCCGACGCAGGTCTCCAGGCCGGCCTCCTTGACCGCGTCGATCGTACGCAGCCGACCGTCGTAGCGGACCGTCGAGGAGACCTCCGGGTAGTAGGACTCGGCTGTCTCGACGTTGTGGTGCACGCGCTGGACGCCGGCCTCCTTGAGCTGCCGCGCGCGGTCGGCGCTCATGTGGCCGATCGAGGCGCAGCGCTTCAGGTTCGTCTGCTCGGAGACGAGCCGGACGCCGTCGAGGAACTTCTGGAAGTCGCGCTTGGAGAGTCCCTGGCCCTGGGTGACCATGCAGAAGCGATGGGCGCCGGCGGCCTCGGCGGCACGCGCGTGCTCGAGGATCTGCTCCGGCTCCATCAGCGCGTGCATCGGCGTCTCAGCCTCGGCGAAGCGGGACTGCGCGCAGAAGCCGCAGTCCTCGGCGCAGCCGCCGGACTTGGCGTTCACCAGCGAGCACATGTCGGTGCTGTCGCCGAAGCGCTCGACCCGGGCGTCCCAGGCGCGCTCGACGAGCGCCTCGATCGCCTGCGGCTCGGTCAGCTGACCGAGCTCGAGAGCTTCCTCAGGGGTGATCAGCGGGGGCATGGAGCGAGCGTCCTTCCGGTCGTCGTCGTGACGCCTGGAGCGTGTCAGCGGAGCCGGACGGTGTTGCGCGCTAAGCGGGTGCGTCGAGCTCGGCGAGCAGCGGAGCGTGGTCGCTCGGCTTCTGGCCCTTGCGCAGGTCGCGGTCGATCGCGCACGAGCGCAGACCGTCCTTCAGCGACTCCGACACGAGCAGCAGGTCGATCCGCAGCCCGAGGTTCTTGTGGAAGTTGCCGGCGCGGTAGTCCCACCAGGTGAAGCGGTGTGTCCCGGCGGGAGCGGCCAGGTAGGCGTCGACCAGCCCGCCCGCTTTGAGGATCGCGCGCAACCGTGAGCGCTCGTCCTCGGT
>CAWGEW010000007.1:0-76043 GCA_963821685.1 uncultured Actinomycetes bacterium
ATGGTGGACGCAGGGTTCCTTACTATGCGCATCCCGGCATGTTTCAGTCTCGCGCGGTAAAGCTGCCGAACGAACAATACGCCGCATGGAAGACATTCCCAGCGTCGAAGACCTCACGGCGTTCGGGGCGGAAGTCATAGTGACCACCGAACCGCAGTCACTGCATGATGACATGTTTTCCGTAAGCGGTGAGGTTCCGCGCGTCACCCTCTACGAGCGCGGCTATCCCGGACAAGTGCGCCTGATGGACGACGGAATAAGTTGGGAGCCGGATGAATTGCTCATCGACGGAGCGCTTCCTCGCGATCAACGTCGCGGACAAGGGTCTAGTCGTTCTCAGTGCCTGCTCGCATGCTGGCGTTGTCAATGTCCTCATGCATGCCCGGCAAGTCTTCTGGGCGTGCCATTGCACGCGGTGATGGGCGGCCTGCATCTTTCCGGCCCGAATGAAACGATCATTCCGCAAACAGTGGAAGGCCTACGCACCTTCGACTTGAAAACGATTGCAGCAGGACATTGTACCGGTTGGCGTGGATTGACGGCACTGGCCAATGCCTTCGGTGATAAAATTTTAGCACCTTCTGCCGTTGGCAAACGATATACTTTCTAAATGTCGGATCGGGCGCGCAACAGCGCATCGGCGATAGCAATACGGGCTTTGCCTGATCGCGTGGCGGCTAAATGGGCGAAGGCTGCCAAGCGGCCACGCAGTTTTGTCGTGGAACGTGTGAGGCGGGCGAGTTGAGTGGACAATTGCCTTGGACGTTGAACTGCTGCACCGGCTCCGCCATCGCCGCGGAGGCGCCGACCGTCAACACTGCCAGCAGAGCGACGCCCCGCACGATGCCCTTCAAGGTGATCCTCTTTCCAATCGAGTCGGCTCCAAACACCGACGAAGTGTCGCAGCCCGGCCGCGCTGACGACGCGGTTCCGGGACGACCTACGAGACGCCGAGCGCGTCGCCGACGATCCATCCCGTGAAGGCGAAGGTCGCGGCGAAGAAGACCGAGTACGCGATCGAGCCGAGCCGGATCCGCCGCTCGCTGCTCGGCTGACCGGTGATCACACGCGCGAGCGCGACGATCAGGACGGTGTTCACGAGCGCCGCCGCCAGCGCGAACCAGCCGTCCGACCCGCGCGTGATCCACTCCGCCGGGTGCCGCATCAGCCAGCTCTTGCGCATCTTCGTCAGGCGCGCGTCGAGCCGCTTGGAGTTGCCCGTGATCCAGACGTCCCACTGGCGCTCGATCCAGTTCGACGCCGCGATGTTCAGGAAGGTGAGCAGCACCGCGGCCGCCGCGAACACGATGATCGGGTTGAGCAGCGCGGCGAGCACCGCGACCGGGAGCCCTGTCATCAGCGCGTCGAAGAACGCGTAGAAGCCGATCAGCGTGCCCACGACCCCCGTCCGAGCGCCGCTTTCCGCTTCGCGCTCGGGGGCGTCCTCCGCGTCCACGCGGAAAACCTATCGGAGACCTATTTGTGAGGCGAGCCGCGGGCGCACCGAGCTCAGGGGCCGGCGACGTGCCGTTCGAGGAGGGAGTGGACGGCCATCCCCCACAGGACGGTGCGTCGCAGGCCCCAACCAGTCGCGCGACCCCGGCTACAGCGCCTGGCGAATCACCGGGCGCTTCGCCGCGGTCGCCTCGTCCAGGCGCCGGACCGGCGTCGAGTACGGCGCGTTCTGGGCGAGCGTCGGGTCCTCCTTGGCCTCGCGCACGATCGCCGCGAGCGCTTCGGCGAACCCGTCGAGCGTCTCCTTGGTCTCCGTCTCGGTCGGCTCGATCAGCAGTGCCTCGTCGACGAGCAGCGGGAAGTAGACCGTCGGCGGGTGGTAGCCGTGGTCGAGCAGGCGCTTGGCGAGGTCGAGCGTCTTGACGCCCGTCTCCTTCTTCAGCGGCGTCGCCGAGAGAACGAACTCGTGCATGCAGCGCTCGCCGAACGCGAGCGGCAGGTCGTCGCCGCAGAGGTCGCGCAGGCGCGCCAGCAGGTAGTTGGCGTTCAGCACCGCGGTCTCGCTCGCGTCGCGCAGGCCCTCGGCGCCGAGCGAGCGGATGTACGCGTAGGAGCGCACGAACACGCCGTAGTTGCCCTGGAAGCCGCGCAGCTTGCCGATCGACTGCGGCCGGTCGTCGTCGAGGTCGAACAGCGGGACCGTCCGGTGTGTCGGAGCGCGTGATCACCGGCCTCGGCAGGAACGGCTCGATGCGGTCGCTGACCGCGATCGGGCCGGAGCCGGGACCGCCGCCGCCGTGCGGCTGGGTGAACGACTTGTGCAGGTTGTAGTGGACGATGTCGAAGCCCATGTCGCCGGGCCGCGACTTGCCCATGACGGCGTTGAGGTTCGCGCCGTCGTAGTAGAGCGTCGCCCCGACCTCGTGCACGAGCGCGGCGATCTCCTCGATGTTCGGGTCGAAGACGCCGAGCGTGTTCGGGTTGGTCAGCATCAGGCACGCGACGTCGCGTCGATCTTGGTGCGCAGGTCCTCGATGTCGACGCCGCCGTCGGGGTTCGTCCCGACCTTGACGACCTCGTACCCGGCCATCGTCACCGTCGCGGGGTTCGTCCCGTGCGCGGTGTCGGGCGTCAGGACCTTGTGGCGGTGCTCACCGCGGGACTCGTGGTAGGCGCGCGTCAGCAGGACACCGGCGAGCTCACCGTGCGAGCCGGCGCTCGGCTGCAGCGAGACGTGCGGCAGGCCGGCGATCTCGCCGAGCGCGCGCTCGAGGTTCCACATCAGCTCCAGCGCACCCTGTGCGCGCCGCGGGTCCTGCAGCGGGTGCAGACGCGCGTGGCCCGGGCAGCGCGGCGACGCGCTCGTGCAGGCGCGGGTTGTGCTTCATCGTGCACGAGCCGAGCGGGTAGAAGCCGGAGTCGAGGTCGAAGTTGCGCCTGCTGATGCGCACGTAGTGACGCACGAGCTCGGGCTCGGAGACCTCGGGCAGCCGCGCTGGAGCGCTCGCGCCGCAGGCGCTGAGGCAGCAGCTCGAGCCGGTCGCGCTCGCGGCACCCCGGCGTCCGGGCACATGAACGCGCGGCGGCCGGGAGCGCCCTTCTGGAAGATCGTGACCGCCGGGTCGTCCTGCATCGGCGGTGTGGCGCGCGGGGCACTCACGCGAGCACCTCCTCGCGGGTCGGGCATCGGCTCGCTCGGCGACGAGCGCCTCCGCCAGCACGTCGGCGAGCCGGTCGATGTGCGCGGGCGTGCGCTGCTCGGTGATCGCCACCAGCAGGCCGGTCGGCAGCTCCTCGTAGTCGCGGCCGAGCGCGTAGCCGGGGTTGACGCCGGCGTCCTGGCAGCGCGCGATCACGCGCCGCACCGCGCCGGTGTCGGCGACGTCCAGGTCGACGGCGAACTCGCGCACGACCGGCTGCTCGTGCAGCAGCTCGACGCCGTCGATGGCGGCGAGGCGCTCGCGCGCGTAGCGCGGTGCGCTGCAGCAGCAGCTCGGCGAGCTCGACGAGGCCGTCGCGGCCCAGCCAGGCGAGGTAGACGACGCCCGCGAGCGCGTTCAGCGCCTGCGAGGTGCAGATGTTCGAGGTCGCCTTCTCGCGGCGGATGTGCTGCTCGCGCGTCTGCAGCGTCAGCACGAAACCGCGGCGCCCGTCGACGTCGGTCGTCTCGCCGGCGATGCGCCCGGGCATCCGGCGCAGGTAGGCCTCGGTCGCGGCGAAGAAGCCGAACGACGGACCGCCGAAGTCCAGGCGATTGCCGAGCGTCTGGCCCTCGCCGACGGCGACGTCGACGCCGCATTCGCCGGGCGCGGCGAGGATGCCGAGCGGGATCGGGTCGTAGGAGCCGACGACGACGGCGGGTGAGTCCTTCGCCGCGGCGGCCAGCGCCGCCGCGTCCTCGACCGCGCCGAGGAAGTTCGGCTGCTGGAAGATCACGCAGGAGGTGTCCTCGTCGATCGCGGCGGCCCAGGCCTGCGCGTCGGTCGCACCGCCGGCCAGCGGCACCTCGACGACCTCCATGCCGTAGCCGTGCGCGAGCGTGCGCAGCGTCTCGCGGCTGTGCGGGTGCACGCCGCGCGAGACGACGATCCGCCGCTTGCCGTTGGCGAGCTTCGCCAGGTAGGCCGCGGCGCCGACCGCGCTCGGGCCCTCGTAGACCGACGCGTTGGAGACCGGCAGGCCGGTCAGCTCGCTGATCGCGGTCTGGTACTCGAACATCACCTGCAGCCCGCCCTGGCTGATCTCCGGCTGGTAGGGCGTGTACGGCGTCAGGAACTCGGAGCGGCCGAGCAGCATGTCGATGACCGCCGGGACGTAGTGGTCGTACATCCCGCCGCCGAGGAACGTGAGCTCGTCCTCGGCCGACGTGTTGCGACGCGCGAGGTCGAGCAGGTGGCCGTAGACGTCCTGCTCGCTCATCCCGGCCGGCAGGTCGAGCTCGCGGCGCAGGCGAACGCCGTCGGGAATCTGGTCGAAGAGGTCCTCGAGACTGCTCACGCCGATCGCGGCGAGCATCTGCTCCAGGTCTGCGTCGGTGACGGCGGTGTAGCGGCTCACAGGATCCTTCGGTCGGGGTCAGCCGAGCGTCGCCTCGTAGGCGGCGGCGTCGAGCAGGTCGTCCTTCTCGCTACGTCCGAGAGCCGGACCTTGACCATCCATCCGGCGCCGTAGGGGTCGTCGTTGATCGCCTCGGGGCTGTCGCCCAGGTCCTCGTTGACCTCGACGACCTCGCCCGACATCGGGGCGATCACGTCGCTGACGGCCTTGACGGACTCGACCTCGGTGTACGACTCGCCGGCGTTGACCGTCGCTGCCGACGGCCGGCGGGTCGAAGAAGACGACCTCGCCGAGCGCGTCCTGCGCGAACCAGGTGATGCCGAACGTGGCGAGTGCCTCGTCGTCCGGATCGATCCGCGCCCAGTCGTGCTCGGGGTGGTACAGCAGGTCGTCGGGGTAGCTCGCGTCGGCCATGGGGTCTCCTTCGGTTCGCGCGTCGTACGCGCGATCCTACGCGGCGCTCCCGCTGTAGAGCGGGCGCTCGGCGACGACGGCGTCGCGAACCTTGCCGCGCACGTCGATCTGGAGCGCCGCGCCGGCGACCGCGCGCACCGCGGGCACGTAGGCCATGCCGATGCCGATGCCGAGGCTCGGCGACAGCGTGCCGCTCGTGACCTCGCCGCCGCCGACGACCGGGTTGCCCTGGCGGGCGATGCCGGGACCGGTGATCGTGAACGGCACGAGCTTCTCCTGCCGGGCCTGCCTCGCGCGCGGCGCGCACGGCGTCGGACGCCGATGAAGCCGGTGTCCTCCTTGCAGCACCAGCCGAGGCCGGCCTCGATCGGCCCGCGCGACTCCATCAGGTCGTTGCCGTAGAGGTGGTAACAGACCTCCAGGCGCAGCGTGTCGCGCGCGGCGAGGCCGGCCGGCTCGACGCCGCGGCGCAGCAGCTCGTCCCAGATCGGGCCCGCGGCCTCGGCGCTGCAGAGCAGCTCGACGCCGTCCTCGCCGGTGTAGCCGGTGCCGCAGACGAGCGTCGTGTGGCCGCCGATGACGCGCGTGGCGACGGTGAAGCGCGCCGGCAGCGGCGCGTCGGAGATCGCCTGCACGATCTCGCGCGCCGCCGGGCCCTGGACCGCGAGCATCGCCCAGTCCTCGAGCTTGTCCTCGATCTCGACGTCGAGGCCGCTCGGCGTGATCGCCGGAACCAGGCGAGGTCCTTGTCGTGGTTGGCGGCGTTCGTGACCGTCAGGTAGTGGTCGGGCGCGAGGCGGTAGGTGAAGAGGTCGTCGAGCACGCCGCCGTCCTCGCGGCACAGCACGCTGTACTGCGCGCCGCCGACGGCGAGCTTCTCGACGTCGTTGGACAGCAGGCGCTGCAGCAGCGTCGAGCGCCTGCGGGCCCTGGGTCTCGATCTCGCCCATGTGCGAGACGTCGAAGACGCCCGCGCGCCCGCGCACCGCCTGGTGCTCCTCGCGGATGCCCGCGTACTGCACCGGCATCTCCCAGCCCGCGAAAGGGACGAGCTTCGCCCCAGCGGCGACATGGCGGTCGTACAGCGGCGTGCGACGCAGTTCAGGCATCGCAAATCAAGGTAGCGACCGGGTCCGGCTCCGGCCCGACCTCGCAGGCGGGTCGACGCGCCAGGCGCTACTTCAGGAACGCCGGGATATCGAGGTCGTCGTCGCCGATCTCGAGATCGGAGACCTTCTCGACGCGCGGAGCGCGGTCGCGCGTGGAGCGATCGGCGCTGCGGCGGGTCTCGTCGCGAGCGGCGCGGCCGCGTGCGCCCTTGTGGTCGAAGCCGGTGCCGATGACGGTGACGCGGACCTCGTCGCCCATCGACTCGTCGATGACGGCGCCGAAGATGATGTTGGCGTTGGAGTCGGCGGCCGAGTGGATGATCTCGGCGGCGTCGTTGACCTCGAACAGGCCGAGCTCCTTGCCGCCGGTGATGTTCAGCAGGATGCCGGTGGCGCCGTCGATCGCGTCCTCGAGCAGCGGGCTCTCGATCGCGGACTTCGCCGCGTCGATCGCGCGGCTCTCGCCGCTGGAGCTGCCGACGCCCATCAGGGCCGAGCCGGCGTCGCTCATGATCGTGCGCACGTCGGCGAAGTCGAGGTTGATCAGGCCGGGGATCGTGATCAGGTCGGTGATGCCCTGGACGCCCTGGCGCAGCACGTTGTCGGCCTCGCGGAACGCCTCGAGGATCGTGGTGCGGCGCTCGACGGTCGACAGCAGCCGCTCGTTCGGGATCACGATCAGCGTGTCGACGACGTCGCGCAGGCGCTGGATGCCCTCTTCGGCGGAGCGCATCCGCTGGCTGCCCTCGAACTCGAACGGGCGTGTGACGACGCCGACGGTCAGCGCGCCGATCTCGTTCTTGGCGATCTCGGCGATGACGGGCGCGGCGCCCGTGCCGGTGCCGCCGCCCTCGCCGGCGGTGACGAAGACCATGTCCGCGCCCTTGAGCGCCTCCTTGATCTCGTCGCGCGACTCGGCGGCCGCGCCGAAGCCGATCTCGGGGTTGGCGCCTGCGCCGAGACCCTTGGTCAGCTCGTGCCCGATGTTGAGCTTGATGTCGGCGTCGCACATCTGCAGCGCCTGGGCGTCGGTGTTGGCCGCGATGAACTCGACGCCGCGCAGGCCTGCGTCGACCATGCGATTGACCGCGTTGGTGCCGCCGCCGCCGACGCCGACGACCTTGATCACGGCGAGGTAGGTGCCGCTGCTCTCCATCATGAGGGTTCCGTCCAACCTTCGAGGTAGTGTCGAGACTTTCGGCGGTCGCCGAGTCCCAGAAGCTCAATCACCGTACGCATCGGCATTCGGTGGTGTCAACGCAAGGCTACCGCCGCAAGATCCATTGCGCCAGCGCAACCCTCAAGTTCGGACACGAGGGTTGGCCGCGCGAGAACCGTTGATCCTAGGTCGAGGGTGAGGTCAGGGCGTCGTCGCCGCCGCCGGGTCTGGGCGGGCGCCGGAGTCGTCGCGGCGGGCGGGACCGTCGTGCCGTCGCCGGGGCGGTCGTGGCCGCAGCCGGGTCCGTCGTCGCCGCCGCCGGATCGGTCGCGGCGACCGCGGGATCGGTCGTGGCCGCAGCCACGGCGGGGTCGGTCGTGACGGCGCTGAGCGGCGCGGCGCTCCGCCCTGGATCTCCGTCAGGCCGCCCGCCGCCGGGCGCGACGGGATCGCGCAGGTCGATGTACGTGGCGCTCGCGGCGCCGGGATCGCTCATCACGCGCCGGGCGGCGATCCACTTGGCGCGCAGCCTCTGCCCGTCGCCGAAGCGCAGCACGAGCCCGCTCCGCAGCCGGGCCTGCAGGCCGTAGCGGCCGAGGCTGACCGAGGTGATGCGGGAGCGCAGGCCGGCGGGCGCGCAGGCGAGCACGGCGACCTTCGCGGCGGTCTTGCGGTCGCCGACGCGGGCGCCGCCCGGGCGGCACGCTCGCGCTGATCTGCGGCAGCGACCCGGTCGGGACGCCGCGCAGCAGGATGCCGTCGTCGGTGACGGCGACGGCCGTCCCGTCGGCGTGGATCACGCCGACCGGCACGCGCTCGATCACGCGGATGTCGAGGCGGTGCGGCGGATGCGCGCTCGCCTGCACGTCGCGCACGAGCGGGTAGCGCGCGACGGCCGCGCGCAGCGCGGACTCGTCGACGTTCGAGCGTCGTCATGTCGCCGGCGGCCGCCTCGAGCGCCGAGCGGACGGCGCCGCCGCCGAAGCCCTTCGCGCCCGGTGACCTGGACGTTGGTCACGCGGACGAGCGAGGAGTCCCTGCAGCCAGAGCCAGCCGCCGAGCAGCAGCGCGGCGACGGCGAGTGCCCCGGCCACGGCACGCCACGACACGCGCGGCAGGCGCGGCAGCCGGGCGGCATGGGGCTGCGGTAGCGCGATGCGAGAGGGCATCCGGCCTGCTCCTTCGACGCGCAGGTGCGCGGTCCTTCAGCCGGAGATCAGCGCGTCCGCGGCGACGAGCTCGGCGAAGTCCTCGCCGAGCGCGGCGAGGAACGCGGCGTTGACGGCGTCCGCGTCGACGCTGACCCCGCCGTGCTCGAGCCCCGGCGCTGCGCAGGCATCGCCGACGAGCACCGTCTCGAGCCCCATGTCGGAGGCGGCGCGCACCGTCGAGTCGACGCAGGTCGACGTCATCATCCCCGCGAACGCGACCGGCCCGTCGCCGAGCGCGTCCAGCCGGGCTGCGAGGTCGGTCTCCAGGAACGAGTTCGGGTGGTGCTTGACGATGACGGCCTCCCCATCCGCCGGCGCCACGGCGCTGTGGATCTGCGGCGCCGGCGCTGCCCGGGACGAAGCCGTACTCGTCGGTCGCGGTGATCTCGTGCCGCACGTGCACGACCGGGACCCCCGCGCCGCGGGCCGCGGCGATCGCGTGCGCGGCGCGGGCCGCCGCCTGCGCGAACCGCGGCAGCGTCCACATCCCGCCGTCCGAGTACTCGTTCTGGATGTCGATGATCACGAGGGCGCGCATGGCCCGCGACCCTACTGCGCGACGAGCCGCTCGCCGAGCGCGCGCACGTCGCCCGCGCCGAGGATCAGGCAGAGGTCGCCGGCGCGCAGCCGCGCGGCGAGGACGCGCTCGGCGTCGTCGAACGTCGGCAGCCACAGCACCTCGGCGCCCGGCGCCGGCGTCGACGACCGCCTCGGCGATCGTCAGCCCGCTGACCCCCGGGAAGTCCTCGCGCGCGCTCGCGCGCCGGATAGACGTCGAGCACGCAGACCACGTCGGCGGCGGCGAGCGCGCGGCCGAACGCGCCGGCCAGGTGCTGCGTGCGGGAGTACAGGTGGGGCTGGAACACCGCGACGAGCCGCCGCGGGCGCCGAGCGTGCGGGCGGCCGCGAGCGTGGCGGCGACCTCGGTCGGGTGATGGGCGTAGTCGTCGATGACGACCGCGCCCGACGGCGGTCTGCCCCGAGGCGCTCGAAGCGGCGCCCGGCGCCGCAGAAGGTCGCGATCGCGGCGACCGCCTGCGTCCTCGGGCGCGCCGGCGAGCCGCGCGGCCTCGAGCGCGGCGACGGCGTTGCGCGCGTTGTGCTCGCCCGGGACGGCGAGCTCGACCTCGTGCCCGCGCCAGGTCATCCGCGAGCCCGACGGCGTCGAGCCGCAGGTCGTGCGCCGTCGTAGGCGACGGTGTCGCCGGCCGGGCGCAGCGCGAGCAGCTCCGGCCGGTCGAGGATCACGGCGTGCGGCGGGCCGTCGAGGAAGGTCGCGGAAGACCTCGCGCACCTCGGCGAGCGACCCGTACGTCGCGTGGTGGTCGAGCTCGACGTTCGTGACGACGGCGACCTCGACGTCGAGCGAGAGCATCGAGCGGTCGGACTCGTCGGCCTCGACGACGAGCCAGTCGCCCGTCCCCCACGCGGCGCCGCAGCCCGGTCGTGCGCAGCTCGCCGCCGATCAGGTAGCCGGGATCCATGCCGCAGCCCAGCAGCACGTGCGCGGTCATGCTCGACGTCGTCGTCTTGCCGTGGGCGCCGGCCACGGCGATCGTGCGCCGCAGGGCGCTGAGCTCGCCGAGCAGCTCGGCGCGCGGCATCACCCGCAGCCCGCGCTCGTGCGCGGCCGCGACCTCGGGGTTGTCCCTCGGCGATCGCGCTCGAGACGACGACCTCGACGTCGTCGCCGTCCGGGAGCTGCGCGGCGTCGTGCCCCGCGCGGGCGTCGATCCCCGCCGCGACGCAGCCGCTCGAGCGCCGGCGAGGCCGCGCGGTCCGAGCCGCTGACCGTCGCGCCGAGCTGCGCGGACGACCGTCGCGTAGCCGCTCATGCCGACGCCGCCGATCCCGACGAGGTGCAGGCGCCGGCCGGTCCAGGGGCGAGGGTCGGGCATCGGCCGGACGCTAGCTGCCCGCCGCGGCGGCGCGCAGCTCGCCGGCGATGTCGCGCGCCGCGTCCGGCCGTGCGAGCCCCGCCGAGGCGGCCGCCATCGCGCTGCAGGCGCGGCCGGTCGCCGAGCAGCGCGGACGACCTCGCGGGCCAGGCGCTCGGCGCTGACCGCGCTGTCGTCGATCGACGAGCGCCGCGCCCGCGCGCTCCATCCAGCGCGCGTTCTCGGCCTGATGGTCGGCGGCGGCGTGCGGGTAGGGCACCAGGATCGCCGGGCGGCCCGCGGCCGCGACCTCGAAGATCGAGCCGCCGGAGCGCGCGACGACGAGGTCGCAGGCGAGCAGCGCCTCGCCGAACCCGTCGATGAACCCGCGCAGGTCGTACCAGGCGGGCGGCGGGTCGCCGAGGCGCGCGCTGAGCGTCCGCCAGGTCGCGCTCGCCCGCGGTGTGGAGCACCCGGAAGCCGGGGTCCTGCGCGCCCCACGCCGTCGACCGCCGCCTCGTTGATCGAGCGTGCGCCGAGCGATCCGCCGAAGACCAGCACGACCGTGTCGTCCTCGGCCAGGCCGAAGCGCGCGCGAGCGCGCGGCGCGGTCGGTCGGCGGCGCGGGGACCGGCCGCCCGGTGACGCGGTAGCGATCGCCCGT
The DNA here is from genome assembly GCA_963821685.1 of uncultured Actinomycetes bacterium. Taxonomy (GTDB): domain Bacteria; phylum Actinomycetota; class Thermoleophilia; order Solirubrobacterales; family Solirubrobacteraceae; genus F1-60-MAGs163. The sequence goes on from CAWGEW010000007.1 coordinate 10,947, forward strand.
CGCGCCCGTCGATCGCGAACGCCAGGCAGACGCGGCGGGCACGGCGGGCGAGCAGCCGGTTCGTGAGGCCCAGGTGACTGTCGGCCTCGGTCAGCACGAGCGGGATGCCGCGGCGCGTCGCGGCCAGCCCGACCGGCCCGGCGACGTAGCCGCCCGCCGCCGAGCACCGCGGCGGGCTGCAGCTCGTCGAGGATCGCGCCCGCGGCGCGCACCGCGGCCGCCGCCTTGCCGAGCGAGCGCAGGGCCTTCAGCGGGTTCGAGCGGCTGAGCCCCTCGACGGTGATCGTGCGCAGCTCGAAGCCCGCGGCGGGCACGAGGTCGCGCTCGGCACGGTCGCCGCCGATGAAGACGATCCGGCGGGGGCGGCGGGTCGCTGTCAGCCTGCAGCGCGCCGGCGACCGCCAGCGCCGGCACCACGTGCCCGGCCGTCCCCCCCGCTGCGATCACGAACGTCTGTGGCTCCATCGGCGCGTGGATCGTGGCGCATCGCGGCCCCCGTTGATGGCCCGCAGGTGCACGGAGCCGCCGCGAGCGACGTTCACGAGCAGCCCGCAGGCGACGAGCAGGACGACGAGGTTCGTCGACCCGTAGGAGATGAAGGGCAGCGGCACGCCCGTCAGCGGCGCGATGCCGAGGACCGCCCAGAGGTTGAGCAGCGCCTGGCACAGGACGAGCGAGGTGACGCCCGCCGCCAGCAGCGCGGCGTAGCGGCCCTTCGCCTGCTGCGCGATCCGCAGCCCGGCCCACGCGAACGTGCCGTAGAGCGCGATCAGCCCGCAGATGCCCACGAGGCCGACCTCCTCGCCGATGATCGCGAGGATGAAGTCGGTGTGGGCCTCGGGCAGGTAGAAGATCTTCTGGACCGACTGGCCGAGGCCGTTGCCGAACAGGCCGCCGGAGCCGATCGCGATCTGTCCCTGCACCGCCTGGAAGCCGGCGCCGCCGGCGTGATCCCAGGGGTTGAGGAACGAGGTGAGGCGCGCCATCCGGTAGGGCTCCGTCGATCGCGTAGATCGACACGAGCACTGCGCCGGCCCCGGCGAACCCGCCGATCCAGCGCATCGGGATCCCGGCGACGATCAGCAGCGAGCCGATCGTGAAGCAGATGACGAGCGCCGTTCCCGAGGTCCGGCTGGGTCGCGACGAGCAGCACGGCGGTGCCGGCGACGAGGCCGAGCGGCAGCAGATCCTTGGGGCGGCGCAGGCGCTCGGGCGCTCGGCGAGGAAGCGGGCGGTGTAGAGGACGAGCGCGAGCTTGGCGATCTCGCTCGGCTGGAACTGGAGCGGGCCGGCGCCGAGCCAGCGCGTGGCGCCGTTGACGTGACGCCGAAGCCCGGGACCTTCGACGAGCAGCGAGCAGGCCGAACGAGACCGCGAGCAGCGGGCCGGTGAGCGCGACGACCCGCTGCAGCGGGACGCGCGCGGCGAGCGCGCAGGGCGACGAACCCGACGGCGCCGTAGATGAGGTACTCGCATCAGCAGGCCGGTGCCGTCGCCGCCGCCCTTGACGACGGTGGTCGCCGACGACGCGCTGTAGACCATGACCGCGCCGAAGGCGACGAGGCACAGGACGGCGGTGAGCAGCACGTCCTCCTCGATCTTGCGGCCGGATGGCAGGCCGGAACGTGCCGCCGCAGGCGCGGAGGTCCCGGCGCGAGCGGCAACGCGAGCCATCGAGGCTCGATTCGGCGCCGGCGCGCCGACTCCTTCCCGCGATCGTCAGAGCGCCGCGACGAGCGCCTTGAAGGCCCGTCCGCGCTCCTCGTAGTCGCGCGAACTGGTCGAAGCTCGCGCAGGCCGGCGAGAGCAGCACGATCTCGCCGCCGCGGGCGGTCCCCCGCGCCGCCCGGACGGCGGCCTCGAGGTCGTCGGCCGACGTAGATCGGGACGGTCCCGTCGAGGTCGTCGGCGATCCGCGCGGCGTCCTCGCCGATCACGTGCACCGCGACGACGCGCGCGCAGATCGGCGCCGCGCAGCGTCGTGAAGTCCTGGTCCTTGGCCTGGCCGCCGAGGATCAGGTGGATCGGCGCCGTGAAGGCGTCGAGCGCGACCGTCGTCGAGGCGATGTTCGTCGACTTGGAGTCGTTGACCCAGGTGACGCCGTCGAGCGTGCGCACCTCCTCGAGGCGGTGCTCGACGCCGGCGAACGTGCGCAGCGCCTCGGTCGACGGGCGCCGGGTCGATGCCGGCGGCCAGCGCCGCGGCGGCGGCGGCGGCGGCGTTCCACGCGTTGTGCGCGCCGCGCAGGCGGATCTCGGCGAGCTCGATGAGCCGCTCGCCCTGCCACCAGAGCGCGCCGTCGCGCAGCGCGAGATCGTCGCCGGGCTCGCGGCCGACGACGACGCGCCGCGCCGCTCCCGCCGGCGCCGGCGAGCAGCTCGCGCGGGCCGACCGCGACTGTGGCTCGGGCCGCTGGTGCTCGAACAGGCGCAGCTTGGCGGCGCGGTAGGCCTCGAGCGTGCCGTGCCAGGCGAGGTGGTCGGGCGTCAGGTTCAGGATCACGCGCGACCTCGGGCGCGAACGCGACCGCGTCGTGCAGCTGGTAGCGAGCTCGCCTCGCAGACGACCGTCGCGCCGGCCGGCAGGCCGTCGACGAGCGCGGTCACGGGCGTGCCGACGTTGCCGGCGAGCGCGACGTCGCGGCCTGCGGCGCGCCAGATCGCACCGAGCAGCTCGACCGTCGTCGTCTTCCCGTTCGTTCCGGTGACGGCGACGAACGGGCGCTCGAGCAGCCGCCAGCCGAGCTCGAGCTCACCGCAGACCGGGACGCCGCGTCTGCGACCGCGCGGGCGATCACCGGCGGCCGCGGCGGCACGCCAGGGCTCTTGACGACCGCCCGCGCGCGCTCCAGCTCGGCGAGGCCGTCGACGCCGGTCCAGACCTCCATCCCCGCCTCGCGCAGCGCCGCCGCCTCGGCCGGCTCGCCCGAGTCCACGCAGATCACCGGCTCGCCGCGCGCCCACAGCAGCCGCGCCGCCGACGCACCGACCGCGCGAGCCCCACGAGCCACGGGCCGGGCGGAGGGCGATGCGGGCCACAGGCGACAACCTAGTCCGCGGAGCGGCCCCCGACCCGAGGGCAGGGCGATGATCGTGGATGCTGAGGGCGACGCCGGCGAGGTGCTGGCGGACACCCCGGCCTGGGTGGCCCAGGCGCCACGAGGCGCGGCCGTCACCGAATCGAGGCCTGGTAGAGCGTGAAGCCGATGGCCGCGCAGATGATCGCGATGATCCAGAAGCGCAGGATGATCTTCGTCTCCGACCAGCCGCGCATCTCGAAGTGGTGGTGGATCGGTGCCATCAGGAAGACGCGCTGGCGGAACGTGCGGAAGGCGAACACCTGGATCATCACGCTGAGCGCCTCGATCACGAAGATCCCGCCGATCAGGATCAGCAGGATCTCGGTGTTCGTCATCACGGCGATCGCCCCGACCGCGCCGCCGAGCGCGAGCGACCCGGTGTCGCCCATGAAGATCGTCGCCGGGAACGCGTTGAACCAGAGGAAGCCGACGCAGGCGCCGACGACGCAGGCGCTCAGCAGCGCGAGGTCGCGGTCCCCGGTCGTGATGTAGGTGATGCCGATGTAGGCGAGCATCACGATCCCGACGCAGCCGGCGGCCAGGCCGTCGAGACCGTCGGTGAGGTTGACCGCGTTGGCGCTGCCGGCGATCACGAGGTAGATCAGGATCGGGAACGCGAAGCCGAGGTCGATGCTGGCGTCGGCGAAGCGCAGCCGCACGCTCGTCGTGATCCCGGCCTGCTCGGTCGCCACCCACCACAGCGCGAGCGAGATCAGGATCGTGATGATGAGCTTCGTCCGGCCGCGCAGGCCGAGCGAGCGGCGCTTGACGATCTTCACGTAGTCGTCGGCGAAGCCGAGCGCCCCGCAGGCCAGCAGCGTCGCCGAAGACGCCGACGGCGCGCCAGTCCCCGTCCGTGAGGATCAGGAACGGGACCGAGATCGCGAGCAGGATGATGACGCCGCCCATCGTCGGCGTGCCCGCCTTCGCGTGGTGGCCGGCCGGGCCCTCCTCGCGGATGTGCTGCCCGAACTGGCGGTCGTGCATGAACGCGATGAACTTCGGCGAGAGGAAGACGCACAGCAGCAGCGCCGCCGTCCCGCCGATGAGGACCTCGCCCACGCTCAGGCCTCCCGCGCCTCGAGCGCCTCGGCGACGACTTCCAGGCCGACGCCGCGTGAGCCCTTGACGAGCACGGTGTCGCCCGGCTGCAGCAGCCCGGGCAGCAGCGTCGGCGGCCTCGGTCGGCCGTGCGCGACGGCGTGCGGCTCGCCGCCGTTGCCCGCGCCGGCCTCGGCGGCGAGGTCGCCGACGGTGATCAGCAGCTCGACGCCGGCGCGCGGGCGTGCTCGCCGAGCTCGCCGTGGAAGCGGCGTCGTGTCAGGCCCCAGCTCGAGCATGTCGCCGAGCACGGCGACGCGACGCGCCGGCGGCCGTCTCGGCGAGGTCGTCGAGGGCGGCCCGCATCGACATGGGGTTGGCGTTGTAGCAGTCGTTGATGACGACCACACCGTCGCGCAGCGCGATCCGCTCGCCGCGCAGCCGCGACAGCGCGACCCGGACGGCGCCCGCCGGCTCGACGCCGATCGCCCGTGCCGCGGCAAGCGCGGCGAGCGCGTTGAGGCGCATGTGCGCGGAGTCGAACGGGACGCGTGAGGCCCGCCGGCAGCGCGTCGACGTCGCCGCCGGGGCCGAAGGTGACGGTGCGATGTCCGCGCGCCGGTGCGGATCCAGCAGCGGCTCGCCGGCGGGCAGCACGGCCGTCCCGTGCGCGGGCAGGTCGCGGATCAGCTCGGCCTTCGTCGCGGCGATCGCCTCGATCGTGCCGAGCAGCTCGAGGTGCACCGGCCCGACGTTCACGACGACGCCGACGTCGGGCTCGGCGATCTCGACGAGCTCGGCGATCTGACCCGCGCCGCGCATCGCCATCTCCAGCACGAGCACCTCGGTGCCTGCGGGCGCGCCCAGGATCGTCAGCGGCAGCCCGATCTCGGTGTTGAGGTTCTGCTCGGTCGCGACGACCGCGCGGTGCGGCTCGAGCATGCCCGCGCAGCAGGTCCTTCGTGGAGGTCTTGCCGGTCGATCCGGTGATGCCGATCGACGCTCGCGCCGAGCTCGCGGCGCCAGGCGGTCGCCAGGCGCTGGAGCGCGGCGAGCGGGTCGTCGGCGGCGAGCACGGCGCCCGGCGCCGCGGCGTCCGCCACGTCCGCGTGGCCGCGGGCCGCACGAGCACGCCCCAGGCACCGGCGGCGAGCGCCTGCGCGGCGAACGCGCCGCCGTCGTGGTGCTCGCCGACGAGGCCGACGAACAGGTCGCCCGCGCGCGACCGCGCGCGAGTCGATCACGATGCGCGAGGGGCCGGGTCGCCCGGCGCGTCCGGCGGCGAGCAGCCGCGCACCCGCGGCGTCCGCGATCCATGCCGCGTCACGGGTGCGCATCAGCCCGCCCGCACCGCTGCGCAGCGCCGCGCGGGCGACGCTCGCGTCGTCGAACGGCACCTTGCGACCGTCCTCGAACTCCTGGCCCTGCTCGTGGCCCTTGCCCGGCGATCACGACGACGTCGCCGGGCGCGGCGCGCTCGATCGCGGCGGCGATCGCCGCGCGCCGGTCCTCGATCGCCTCGACCTTCGCGGCGAGGTCCGCCGGGAACGCCCGCGAGCACCTCGCCGATGATCGCCGCCGGGTCCTCCGAGCGCGGGTTGTCGGAGGTGACGATCGCGACGTCGGCCAGGCGCGCGCCGATCTCCCCCATCTGCGGCCGCTTGCCGCGGTCGCGGTCGCCGCCGCAGCCGAAGACGACGATCACGCGCTCGCGCGTGACGCCGCGCGCGGCGCTGCAGCACGTTCTCCAGCGAGTCGGGCGTGTGCGCGTAGTCCACGAGCACCGCGAAGTCCTGGCCCTCGCTGACCGGCTCGAAGCCGCCCGGGCGCGCGGCCGGCGCGCGGCAGCGCGGCGGCGAGCACATCGTCGTCGACGCCGAGCGCGCGGCCGCGGCGATCGCGCAGAGCGCGTTGAGGACGTTGAAGCGGCCCGGCAGCGTCGTGCGCCAGGTCCGCCCGCCGGCCGTGAACGTCGAGCCGTCGAGACCGGTCTGCACATCCGTCGCGCGCAGCGAGGCGTCGGCGCTGTCGATGCCGACGGTGACGGTCCCGGCGAACTCGTCGGCCAGCCGCCGCCCGTAGGGTCGTCGACGTTCGCGATCCGCACGCCCGGCGCCGCGCTCGAACAGCCGGCGCTTGGCGAGGAAGTAGTCCTCCATCGACGCGTGGAAGTCGAGGTGGTCCTGCGTGAGGTTCGTGAACACCGCGACCGCCCAGTGGATCGCGTCGGCGCGGTGCAGCGTCGAGCGCGTGCGAGGAGACCTCCATCACGCAGGCGCCGTGTCGCCGCCGTCGAGCATCCGCGCGAACGTCGCCTGCAGGTCGATCGCCTCGGGCGTCGTGCGCACCGCCGGCGCCGCGACGCCGCCGACGACCTGCTCGACGGTGCCCAGCAGCCCCGTCCGGCGCCCGGCCGCCTCGAGCAGCGCGCGCAGCAGGAACGCCGTCGTCGTCTTGCCGTTGGTGCCCGGTGATGCCGACCACGACGAGCGCGGCGGTCGGGTCGCCGTTGCAGGCGCGCCGCGACCGGCGCCATCGCCGCGCGCACGTCGTCGACGAGCACCTCGGGGACGCCGAGCCCGAGCGGCCGCTGCACGACCAGCGCGACCGCTCCGCGCTCGATCGCCTGCCGGCGCGAAGTCGTGCCCGTCGCGCGTGAAGCCCGGGACGCAGAAGAACAGACTGCCCGGCTGAACGGCGCGCGCGTCGTACGCCAGCGACGTCACCTCGACCTCCGGCAGCGCCGCCGCGCCTGCGCCGGCGTCGCCCAAGAGGTCCCGCAGCAGCATCGACCGCTGAGGGTACCCGCGGCCTACGACGGTGGGATCCGCAGGTAGGGCAGCGCGAACGACGCGATCTTGCCGAACGCGGGCGCCGCGACCTCGCCGCCGTAGATCGCGCCCTGCGGCTCGTCGACCATCACGGCGACGAGCAGCCGCGGGTTCGAGGCGGGCGCCATGCCGACGAACGAGGCGACGTACTTCGCGGTCCGAGTACTCGCCGGTCGTCGGGTCGATCTTGTTCGCGGTGCCGGTCTTGCCGGCGAGCTGGTAGCCGGGGATCTTGACCTCGCTGGCGGTGCCGCCCGGGGCCAGGACGCCCTCGAGCATCGTGCGCACCTCGTGCGCGGTGTGCGCGGAGATGACGCGCTTGCCGGGCGGGAGCGGCGTCGGCTTGCCGTCGAGCGCCTCGACGATGTGCGGCTTGCGCAGGATGCCGCCGTTGGCGATCGCCGAGTAGGCGGTCGCCATCTGCATCGGCGTGACGAGCTCGCCCTGGCCGATCGGCAGGTTGCCCATCGACGAGCCGGAGTACTTCTTGTACGGGAGCACGAGGCCGCGCTCCTCGCCGGGCAGGTCGACGCCGGTCGGCTCGCCGAAGCCGAACTTGCGCACCCACTGGTCGAAGCGCCGGCCGCCGAGCCGCTGGCCGATCGTGATCGCGCCGACGTTGCTCGACTGGGCGAGGATGCCGGCGGTGTCGAGCGTCACCCAGCCGCGCGCGTGCGACTCCCCGATCATGCGGTCGGCGACCTGGATCTGCGGCGGCAGGTTGAACGACGGTGTGCGGCGTGACCTCGCCGTCCTCGAGCGCGCCGGCGACGGTGAAGGCCTTGAAGGTCGAGCCCGGCTCGTAGGTGAAGCCGACGGCCTGGTTCTGCAGCGCCCAGGCCGGCGACTTGCCGGGCTCGTTGGCGTCGATCCGCGGCCAGTTGGCGACGGCGAGCAGCGCGCCGTTGCGCGGGTCCATGACGATCGCGGTCGCGGCCTTGGGCCGGTAGGTCTGCGCCGACGCCCTGGAGCACCTCCTCGGTGCGCTCCTGGACCTCGGCGTCGAGCGTCAGGCGCAGCCGGCGACCGGGCTTGGCGCGGCTGCACGTCCTGGACCTCGATCGCCTGGCGACCGCCGTCGAAGACCGTGCGCTGCTCGCCGTCGCTGCCGCTGAGCAGGTGGTTGCGCGCGTACTCGAGGCCGAAGAGGCCGCCGCCGTCGAGGCCGACGGCGCCGACGACCTGCGCCGGCGAGCATGCCGCGCGGGTAGGTGCGCAGCGACCCGGCGCGTCAGGTCGATGCCGGCGATGTCGAGCGCCTTGATCTTGTCCGACGGCGGCCGCGGGCAGCCGGCGGGCGAGGTAGACGAAGCCGGTGTCGCGGCGCGCGAGCTGCTTGGCGAGCGAGTCCTCGCGGCAGGTTCAGCAGCGGCGCGAGCTTCGTCGGCGGCGGCGACGGGTCCTTGACGAGGTAGGGCGTCGCGGAGACGTCGTCGGCGGGCTCGGAGGTCGCGAGCGGCGCGCCGTGGCGGTCGACGATCGAGCCGCGGCGGGCGGCGACGTCCTGGACGGCGACCTGCTGCGAGGTCGCGGCGCTCGCGAGGCCGCCGCCCTTGACGACGGCCATGTAGCCGGCGCGGGCGCCGGCGAGCGCGAGCAGGACGAGGAATCCGGCGAACAGGAAGCCGGATCCGGGTCTCGACCTTTGGCAAGGCGTCCTACGCCCCCGGTCCGCGGCGATGCCGCCGGTCGCGGCGGCCTGCTGGTCGGTCGGCGCCGCTGCGTCGCTGCGGGTGTCTGGGTCGCGGCCGGTGTCTGGGTGGCCGCCGGCGTCTGCGTCGCGGCCGGTGCCTGGGTCGTGGCGGCGTCTGTGTCTGCGGGCGCCTGCGTGACGCTGGTGCCCTGCTGCGGGCCCGCTGCGGCCTGCTGATCGACGGCCGTCGCGGGGTCGTGGCCTGGGCAGGCGCCGTCGTCGCAGCCGGGTCCGTGGCGGTCGCCGGGTCGTCGCGACGGCGGTCGCGCCCGGCCGGCAGTCGCCGGAGCGCGTGGTCCGCGGCCGGATCGACGGCGCTCGCGGCAGCAGCCGGGTCGCCGCCCGAGCAGGCACCGGCGCGGCGCGCGTCGAGGTAACAGACGGCGCCCGGCGCCGGGCATGACCATGCCGAGCTGGCCGGCGACGTCCTGGATCCGGCGGCCGGCGTCGAGCTTCGAGATCGACGGCGCGCTTGCCGGCGTTGTCGCGCTCGAGCGCCGATGCGCGCTCGACGTTCTGCGTGATCTGCGTGTGCAGCTTGAGCAGCGAGACCTGCAGGAAGACGAGGCCGAGCAGCAGCGCCGGCGAGGACGACGATCAGGCCGCGACCGCGCAGCAGGCCCGCGAGCGCGGGACGAGCGCGTCGCTCAGCGCGCCGGCCGACGGGCGCGGGATCCGCACGTCGATCGGCCGCGGCAGCGCGATGCCGCCGCGCAGTCGAGGCGCGACCGAGCGCGCGCGGCGCGGGGCCCGAGACGCGGCGCGGGATCCGCGATCCGAGGGCGGCTGCCGAGACGGCGACCGGCTGCGGCGCCCTCGGCGCTGCGGTGGCGGCGGGCGGAGGCGTCATGCGGGTGCTCCTTCGCTGGGAAGCTTGCGCGCGACGCGCATGCGGGCGGAGCGTGCGCGCGGGTTCTCGGCGGCCTCCGGCTCGCTCGGGAACGATGCCGCCGCGCTTCAGCAGTTCGGCGCGCGGCGTCTGGCCGCAGCGACAGACCGGAAGCCCGGGCGGGCAGATGCAGCCCCGAGCGAGGTCGGCCAGGAAGCGCTTCACGCGCCGGTCTTCCAGGGAATGGAATGAAATCCCTGCAAATCGGCCGTTCTCACGGAGCAGGTCCCAGGCCAGCGGAAGCGCGTCGTCGATCTGGCCGAGCTCGTCGTTGACCGCGATCCGGATCGCCTGGAAGACGCGCTTGGCGGGATGGCCGCCGGCGAAGCGGGCGGGCGCGGGGATCGCCGCGGTCACGACGTCGACGAGGTCGGTGGTCGTCTCGATCGGGCGGCGCTCGCGCTCACGGACGATCGCGCGGGCGATCGGCCCGGCGTAGCGCTCCTCCCCGTACTCGCGGAAGATCGCGCGGACGAGCCGGCGCTCGTCCCAGGTCGCGACGATGTCGGCGGCGGTGAGCTCCTGGCTCGTGTCCATCCGCATGTCGAGCGGGGCGTCGGCGACGTAGGAGAAGCCGCGCTCGGCGACGTCGATCTGCATCGAGGAGATCCCGAGGTCGAGGTAGACGATGTCGGCCTCGACGCCCTCGTCGCGCAGGTCCTCGAGCGCCTCGGCGAACGACGTCACCGATGAAGCGCGTCCGGCACGACGACCTCGCCCGCGAGCGCGTCGAAGCGCTCGCGCGCGTCGGGATCGCGGTCGATCGCGATCAGCACGCCGTCCGAGCCCGAGCCGCTCGGCGACGAGCCGTGCGTGGCCGCCGGCGCCGAAGGTGCAGTCGACGGCGACGTCGCCCGGCTGGGGGTCCGTCAGCTCGAGCAGCTCGGCGGCGAGGACGGGAACGTGCTCGGTCGCCATCGCGAGCATCTACGCCTGCCCGAGGGCTTCGGTGAGGTCGGGACGTCGGTCGCGAGCTGGTCGTTCAGTCGTGGCCCAGGCCTCGCGGTCCCAGATCTCGAGCCACTTGCGCGCGCCGGTGACGACGACGTCCTTGCGCAGGCCCGCCCAGGTCCATGAGCGGCGGCGGGATCATGATGCGGCCGGCGGCGTCGAGCTCGGTCTCGAACGCGTTGGCGGAGAAGTAGCGCTCGAGGTCGCGCGACTGGCGCGTCATCGGGTTGACCTGACTCAGCGCGCGGTCGACGTACGCCTCGTAGTCGGCGGGGATCCAGATCGTCGAGGCAGTGCTCGACGCTCTGGGCGAGGACCACACCATCCGGAGAGCTGGCTGCGGAACTTCGCCGGGACCGTCAGGCGGTTCTTCGCGTCGAGTGTGTGGTCGAAGGTGCCGCGGAAGGCCATGAGGAGCGCCGGACTCAGGCCGGCGAAGAAGGAGTTGCGGGCCGGGGTGGAGGAGTGGGAGGAACCCCTCCACCCCGGTCCGCGTGGCGGCGAAGCTAACCCACTCTCTCCCACAATGCAACTCCGTCTGCACATTTTTTCCCACTTTGCGCCCCAAACGCCCCAAATCGGGGCACAACTACCGTCCGAAATCCCTGCTGAGGAGCGAGTTCCGGCGGTGGGACGTCTGAGCGCCGATCTGCACGATCGACTGCGGTTCGCCGATCCGCAATCGCGCGTGCAGACGGGCTGAGGTTCCGTCCGGGGCCTGTGCGTCAGTGGTGGGGCGCCGTGGGAGGCGCCGGCGCCTGATCAGCGCAGGCCGGCGAGCAGTCCCGCGCCGACGAGCAGCAGCACCGCGGGGACCAGCAGCAGCGCGACGACCAGCTGGATCTTCGGCGCGGCGCGCTGCGCACGGTCGCGGATTCGGCGCCCGCGCTCGGCCCGTGCGCCGACGGCCAGCGCCGCCACGGCGGGCCCGAGCGGCACACCGTGCCGCTCGGCGCGGCGGACCGCCGCAGCGAGCGCGTGCGCCTCGGGCACCGGCAGCCGCTCGGTCAACCGCAGCAGCGCCCCGCTCGCGCGGCTCTCCCGAGGCGCGTCGCCGCGGCCAGCGCACGCAGCTCGATCGCGAGTGGCCCGTCGGCGTGCCGGGCCGCGCGGGCGAGCGCCGCGGACGGCGCCATGCCCGGCATCGGACGCGAGCCGCACGCGGTCGAGCAGGTCCGGCGCCTCGGCGCGTGCCGCTCGCGGCCCGCTCCCGGCCGCGGCGCCTCAGCGCGAGATCCGGCAGCGAGGAATCCGCGCGGCGGGAGCGATCGACGACGGCGAGCAGCCCGAGCCGTCCCGGCAGCGCGCCGCCCAGGCCGAGCGCGGCGAAGGCCGCGGCCCCCGCGAGCGCCGACTTCGCCGCCATCGCCTCGCCCGACGCCCGAGCCAGCGCGGCGCCCCCGCGGCGGCGAGCAGCGACGCGAGGTCACCGGCAGGGCCGGGCACGCCGCTGCGCGTGCCAGCCGAGGTCAGCAGCGCCGGCAGGAGGCGCGCCGCCGCCGGCGGCGCGCGCGCGCGCGGCGCCGGACACGGACGAGCTGCGTGCCAGCTCACCGGCAGCGACGACGGCGGCGGCCACCGGCCTGCCCGCGAGCAGCGCCGTGGCGGTCATCGCGCCCCCACGCGCGCGATCCGGCGCACGCTGACGAGCGCGAGCGCCTCCAGCGCCAGCGCGCACCGCGACCAGCAGCACCGCGAGCGGGTCGCCCAGGATCGCCGCGCAGCGACCCGGGCGCCGCGAGCTCGATCAGCACCGCGCCGACCAGCGGCAGCGCGACGACGATGCGCGCGGTCAGCCGTGCCTGCGCGCTGGCGGCGCGCGCGTCGGCTTCGGCGCGCGCGACGGTGTCGAGGTCGTCGGCAAGTTCGTGGAGCAGGCGCGCGAGGTCGCCCCCGGCCTCGCGCTGCAGCAGCACCGCGGCGACGAGCGCGGGCCACGGTCCCGGCCCGGCGCGGCGCGCGAGCGCCGAGCAGCGCGTCCTCGGTGCGGGCGCCGAGATCGATCGCGAGCACCGCCTGACCGAGCAGCTCGCGCGCGCAGGCCCGCCGAGCGCGCCGTCGCGCGCCGCGAGGCCGAGCGCGCGCGGAAGCGCGTGGCCGCCGCGCAGCGCGTCGGCGAGCGCCCGCGCCGCGGCCGGGGCCTCCTCGGCGACCGCCGCGCGCCAGCGCCGCCGCCGGACCGCGACGAGCGCGAGCGCTGCCGGCGGACCCGCGATCGCGCAGGCCACGAGCGCCACGGCCGGCCCGGCGAGCAGCCAGCCGCACGCGCAGAGCACGAGCCGCGGCGGTCAGCGCGAGGCGGCGGCGCTCGGCCGCGCCGGGCGCCTGCCCGTCGCGCCCCGCCGCCCGCGCGCGGGAGCCAGCGCCCGGGTGATCGCGCGCCAGCGACGCGCAGGCCGTCGATCGCGCCGCCAGCGCCTCGAAGAGCGCGAGACACCGCGAGACCGGCGGCCGCCGCGGCCAGCAGCATGGTCATGCGCGCGGCTCGCGCCCAGGCGCTCGGCCAGCCGCGCCGTCAGCGGCGCGCGCATCACGCGGCCGTCCCTCGCGCAGCGTGTAGAGCGTCGCGGACGCCGGCGCCGCCGCGCGGCGCTCACGACCTCGGCGACGCTGCGTGATCCGGCGGACGCCGTCGCGCTCGCGCACCTGATGGACGACGAGGTCCAGCGCGTCGGCGACCTGCGCGCGGATCGCCGCGTGCGGCAGCCCGACGCCGGCCATCAGCGCCAGCGTCTCGATCCGTCGCAGCGCCTCCTGCGGCGAGCCGGCGTGGACCGTGCACAGCGATCCGTCGTGACCGGTCGCCATCGCGGCGAGCATGTCGAGCGCCTCGGGCCCGCGCACCTCGCCGACGACGATCCGGTCGGGCCGCATGCGCAGCGCGTTGCGCACGAGCCGCCGGATCGACACCTCGCCGCGCCCGTCGTAGCCGGCCGGGCGCGCCTCGAGCCGCACGACGTGCGCGCCGCCGAGCCGCAGCTCGGCGGTGTCCTCGATCGTCACGACACGCTCGCCGTCGCCCGAGGAACGTCGCGAGCGCGCCGAGCGTCGTGGTCTTCCCCGATCCGGTCCCGCCGCAGACGAGGACGTTCAGCGCGCGCGTCGATCGCCGCGCGCAGCAGGTCGCTGCAGCGGCGGCGTCCACGACCCGATCCGCACGAGCTCGTCGGGATGCAGGCCGCGCGGGCGAAACCGCCGGATCGTGAGCGACGGCCCGTCGACGGCGAGCGGCGGCAGCACGACGTTGACGCGCGAGCCGTCGGGCAGGCGCGCGTCGCAGACCGGCTCGGCCTCGTCGGCGCGGCGCCCTGCCGGAGCGAGCAGCCGCTCGATCACGTGGCGCAGCTCGGCCTCGGTCTCGAAGCAGGCGCCGTCGTGCACTGCGAGACGGCCCGCCGCGCTCGACCCAGATCGGCCCGGTGCCGCTCACGAGGATCTCGTCGACGCCGCGGGTCGCGCAGCAGCGGCTCGAGCGGGCCGAGCCCGAGCGCGCGCTCGGCGATCCGCGCGGTCAGCGCCGCGCGATCGTCCGCGTCCAGCCCGGCGGCCTCGCGGTCGACGAGCGCCCGCGCACGATCTCCCACATCGTCCCCTGCTCCGACATCCGCGCCATACGCGTCGGCCGAGCAGCCGGCCCGCGCAGCCGCTCGGCGACCTCGTCGATGATCGCGGCGCGCGCGGCAGGGTCCATGAGCAGACATAGACCTGCGCCCGCAGAACGCACCCCGGAAGAACGCCCGGCCGCCCAATGGGCGGCCGGCAAGGATCCGAAAGGGGGGATCGCGTCCCTGAGAAGGTGGTTGTTAGCCCGGGACCGGGACCGGGACCGGAGGCAGCGGCGCCGACAGCGGGCTCGGGCCGAGCGGTGCCTGAGCCGTCGAACGGCGCCCAGGCGGTTCCGAAGGGCGGGTGCAGCGTGCAGACACGCGAGTTGTAGTCCGGCAGGCAGGGGTTGTACGGGTTGACCCAGTAGCTGCTTGCCGCCGCCGAAGTCGTGCGAGCGATCGATCTCGTCGAGGTTCGTCCAGCCGTCGTGGTCCTGGTCGTCGAGCGCCGTCGAGGACGCCGTCGCCGTCGCGTGTCCGGATCGGTCGATCGAGGCTCGGCGCAGCGGCGAGGCCCCGGTGGCGCCCACGTAGGGCACCTCGGTCGTGAACATCAGCGGCCCACCAGCTGGTCGTCATCCGGCCGTGCGGTCTCGTCGCAGTTCGTCAGGCCGTCGCCGTCGACGTCCTTCTCGTCGTCGGTGAGGACGCCGTCGTCGTTCAGTCGAGCGACGCGGTCGCGGCCGTGACGGGCGTGTCGGAGCCGGGTTGGTGTCCTGGTCGCCGTCGGAGTAGGTCAGCGGGAACTTGCCGCCGGTGGAGTACATCCACAGCCGGTACTCGTCGGTCATCGTGAGGCCGTCCTCGTCGAAGTCGATCAGCCGGCGTCGCTGCCGTCAAGCGGGTTCGGGTAGGGCTTCTTGCCGGCGTAGGGCAGTGCGCGCGAGTTCAGGTCCAGCGCCGACTCGTACTCGAAGCCGTCCGAGACGCCGTCGCCGTCCGTGTCGAGCTTGCACGGGATCGGTCTTGATGCGAGTCTCGAGCGCGTCGGACAGGCCGTCCTTGTCGGTGTCCGTCGTCTCCGAGCGTGACGACCGCCGTGCAGGCTGCGGCGGCGCCGGGCGCGCCGGCGTGTCGCCGGGCCGGCGCCGGGACCGCTGCCGGGCGGACCGATCTTCGGCGAGAGCTTGGTCGCGGTGAAGGACTTGCCGAAGCGCTTGGCCAGGACGCGCAGGCGGAAGCGCCGCACGACCGGACTTGCCCTTCGCGTCGATGAGGAAGGGCAGGATCTTCGTCGGGATCGGCAGCGTGAGCTTGGTCGTCGTCGCCGTCGGCACCTTCACGAAGACCGCCGGCTTGCGGCTGCGCTTGAACGCGACGATGTTCTTGTTCGCGCCGGCGCGGAATCCACGGCCGGTGATCGTCAGCGTCTGGCCGACTTCGACCTGCATCGGCTGAGACCTTCGTGATCACGGGCGGCTCGCGGCATGCGCTGCGCCGGCCGGGAGAAGGGCCAGGGTGAGGGCCGAGGCGGTGATGATGGAGACGCGTCGGCCGCGGACGGGGAATGATCCGGGCATCGCCGTGCATATCGGCCGTCTGGGAGCGATTCTTGAGTCCCGGCCGTAGAAGCTCAACGCAGCGCCGATGCTGCGGGCCGCGGGAGCGCGCGCAGCTCGCGCGCCCCGTTCTGCGCCTCGACCAGCGCGATCGCCTGCCGCAGCGTCACGCGCAGCGCCAGCGCGGCGCGCGGAAGCCCCGCCTGGTCGCCCTCCGGCGCGCGCGGCGCCGGCGCCGACGCGACGACCTCCGCTGCCGCGCAGCGCGAGCCGCGTGCGCGCGCTCCCGCCCGGGCCGTCGCGCGTGATCAGGATGTCGGTGAGCGTGCCGGGCTGCGAGCTCGCGCGCAGCCCCGACGACGACGATCCGTGCGATCCGCTCGCCGGGACGGACGCACCGCGTCGCCGGCGACCCTGCGGCCGCCCGCCAGCAGCGCGGGCTGCAGGTCGGTGCCCGCGGGGATCGCACGCCGGCACGCCCGCCGACGACCTCCGCGGGGTCATGGAAAGGCTCCGCGACGGCGCATAGCGCGACGGCGCCCGCCGCACCGCGAGCGACGCCGCGCGGATCGGCGCGCCCGCGGGGATCGTCGGCGCGCGCCACCACCACCGGCACGACCGGCCCGAGCCCGCGCCGCAGCGCCGCCTCGCGACCGGACGACGTCGGAGGCCGCGAGCGAGCCGAGCACGACCGCGAGCCCGCCGAGCACGACGGCGCGGCGCCCACCGCTCATGCGGCGATCGCGAGCTGCGCGGGCGCCGGCGCGTCCACGAGCCGGTACCCGACGCCCCACACGTTGACGACGAACCGCTCGCCGCCGACGCCGAGCTTGCGGCGCAGCCGGCAGGCGTGCGAGTCCAGCGTCCGCGTCGTCCCGACGGCGCGCTGGCCCCAGATCGCGCGCAGCAGCTCCGACTTGGAGAAGACGCGCGTCGGGTCCGACGCCAGCGTGCGCAGCAGCGCGAACTCCTTGGCGCTGAGGTCGAGGCGGTCGCCGCGCAGATGGACCGCGCGCGAGGCCGTGTCGATGTCGAGGTCGCCGACGCGCAGGCGGCCCGACCGCGCGCGGCGGTCGCTGCGGCGCAGCAGCGCGTCGATCCGGCAGCGCAGCTCGCGGTAGCTCAGCGGCTTGACGAGCACGTCGTCCGCCCCGCGCTCGAACGCGCGCATGCGGTCCAGCTCGTCGTCGCGGGCGATCAGGACGAGGATCGGCACGCCCGGGTCGATCCGCGTCGCGACGCCGTCGGCGGCGCGCACGTGCGCGACGAGGTCCAGCCCGCGACGCGTCGGGCAGCGCCGACGTCGACGATCGCGACGTCCGGGAAGGCGATGCCGAGCTGGCGCAGGCCTTCGGCGGCCGTCTGCGGCCGGCGACGATCTCGTAGCCGTCGGCGTCGAGGTTGTCGCCGAGGAAGCCGCGCGTCGCCGGCGTCGTCCTCGACCAGCAGCAGGGTGGGTCGGTCACGATTGGTCATGTGTCCGGTAGCTGTCACGCGGCTCGTGACTTCCCCCCGGCCACGCGCGACCCGGCGACGCGTCACTACGATCGCGCGCCGTGCGCGAGCGCCTGAAGACCGGCCCGCTGATCGTGCTGGCCGGTGCCGCCGGCCTGCTCGTCGTCGTCGCTGATGACGTGGTACCGCGATCGATCTGACGAAGATCGCCGGCGGCGGCGCGGTGATCGCCCGCTACGCCCGCGAGAACGACTACGCGACCGGCGCGAACGCCTGGGAGCCGTGGGGCCCGCTCCCGGATCTCGTGCTGCTGCTCGTCATCGGCGCGGGGCTGCTGCTCCCGCTCGCCGCGCTGAGCCGGGCGGCTCACCGGCCTGCGGCGCGGCGCTCGGCGCGATCGTCACCGGCGCGCTGGGCACCTCGCTCGTCCTGCTGCACGTCGTCATCAGCGGCCCCGAGCCGCAGGACGATCGTCGACGCCCAGCCCGGCGGCGTGGCTCGGCCTGCTGTGCTGCCTGGTGATGCTCGGCGGCGGGTTCCTGTGGTGGGACCGCGTCGCCCACCCGCGGCCGGCCGAGCCTGGCTAGTCACCGCCTGCGTCGCTCCCTCGCTGGGCAGTGGCCTCCGCCCCCGCCGGTGTCCGTGTCACAGATATTGCGTTCCTCCCCCTGAAGGAGTGGAATTGCAAGGTCGTGCCGCTCGACGCCGATGACATCGCTCGCCTGTATCAGCGCCACGCGCGGTCGCTCGTGACCTACTTCACCCGGCGCACCTACGACGCCCAGGTCGCAGTCGAGCTGACCGCCGAGACCTTTGCCGCCGCCGCAGCCGATCGCGCCGCGTTCCGCGGCTCCGGCGACGAGGCCGCAACGGGCTGGCTGTACGGAATCGCGCGCCATCAGCTGAGCTCGTGGTACCGCCGCGCGCAGGTCGAGCGACGGGCGACGCGGCGATGGGGCCTGGATTCACCGGTGCTCGAGGACGCCGAGTACGAGCGCATCGAGGAGCTTGCCGGCCTCGCCGAGCTGCGCGCCAGCGTCGCCGCGGCGATGAGCGAGCTCAAGCCGCGAGACCAAGAGGCGGTGCGTCTGCGGATCGTCGAGGAGCGCCCATACGAGGACGTCGCACACGCACTCGGCGTCAGCGAGCAGACGGCGCGCGCACGTGTCTCGCGAGCGTTGCGCCAGCTGGCCGCAAGCGTCGAGGCGTCGGCGCCCGACCGGGCGACGGTTGAACCTGCAACGGAGGTGGGAGGCCATGGAGCGCTCTGACGCGCTGGCCGATCTGCCCGGGCTGGCCCTGTTCGGCGAGGCGCTGGTCACGGCGGTGCACGCCGACGAGCAGACCCGCCGTGACGCGCCCGGACGACGCCGGCGCACGTCATGCCCACCGCTCCTGGCGGGCGCTGGCGATCGCGGCCCTGCTCGTGCTGCTGGCCGCTGCGGTCGCCGCTGCGGCCACGGTCGCCATCCTGCGCGCGAGCGTCATCCAAGCCGCCCGGCGCGGCTGACCTGTCGCCCGCGCAGACGCCCGTCCCCGGCACCACGCGCATCGCCGCAGCGCGTGCGGCCGACCCGGCCGGGGGGCCACCATGGGCGCTGCGAATCGCGCGCAGCACGGACGGGCAGGTCTGCTCGACCATCGGCCAGGTTCGGCGGGGCGTCTTCGGCATCGTCGGGCTCGATGGCGTGTTCCGCCGCATCCCGCCGGGGATCACGGACGCGTGCGCTCGCACCACCCTCGTATGGAGCGATTCGCGTGGTGATCGGCCGCCGGCCCGCAGGACGCGCGAACGATCATGGCCGGCTACGTCCCGGCCGGGGCACTCCCGGTCGGCTACGCAGAAGCCCTGTGCCGGACCGCTGCATCGAGTTCTACGGCGACGGGAACCTGACGGAGGTGCCCGTCGACAAGACCGGGGTCTTCGTCTACGCGCGCCGTGGCTACCCGGAGGACGCGCGCACGCAGGGCCTGCTGCGCTACGGCTCGGGCTTCGTCCCCGATCCGGTGGACTCGGGCATGTGGGTGGTGCAGCCGGAGATGGAGCGGAGCCTCCAGACTCCCGTGCCCTGCGCACGCGTGCGACTCGCCCGCGCGCCGCTCGACGCAGCGGTCACCACGCCAGCCCGTCTGCGTCATGCCGCACAGCGGGCGTGTCTGGGCGGCCTACGCCCGCCGTTACGCACCCGGCGACGGCGGCATCGCGCGCGGTCTCGGGGGCTGGCAGTGGCGCGCCCATCCGGCGCGGACGGTCGTCTGGGGCCTGGCGTCCAGCCACCGTGCGATTCGGTCGGTCATCCTGAGCGGCGCCGGGACGCGTCCGCTGGACCTCGCGATCAGCCGGCGCGGTGCCTTCGCGGCTGTCCTCCCGGCGTCCGTCGATCCGCGACACCTGCGGATCGACGTCGTGCCGGCGTCGGGCTTCATGCAGCACGTTCACCCGGCGCTCACGGCGCGGTCATCGGTTCCCCCACCGTTGAGGAGGACCGCTCGATGACCCGCCTTCGCGTGGCATGCCTCGGGGCGGTTCTCGCCGGCATCGCGGCCGGGGCGGCGTTTGCGCTCCTGCATCGCCAGCAGGCGCCTGCGGCCGTGCCGATCGCCGGCGCGATGACCGGCACGCCCCAGCCGCACTTCCTGCCCCTGGGCGCGCCGCGCGACGTCCGGCTCAGCGCGCGCACGCCCGACCCCGGTGGAGGACCACCCTGGGTCCTGCGGACATTCGCGACACGCCTGCTCGACGACCCGCTCAACCCCGGCATCTGGCGCTGCGTGCAGGCCGGGCGGCTCGAAGCCGGACGCTTCGGCTGGATCGCTCCCGGTCGCGCCTTCCGCGCGGTGCGCTTCAGCGACTCCGACGCACCGACGGCATGCACCGCGCAGCGACGACTGCGGCGCGGCGCCCCCTGGACGGGCCGGTTCGTGCTGCTCAGCGGCTCGCGCTCGTCCGAGAGCGCCCCGGCGGCGACAGTCACCTGGGGCCTTCTGGGTCGTCCGCTGGCGGCCGTGAGGTACTCGAACGGCACGCGCCTCGTCGCCGGCACCGGCAACGCGGCACTCGACGTCCGCTCCGGCGAAGTTCCGACATGGGCGACGGCCGTCGCCGTCTACCGCGACGGACATCTCCGGCGCTTCCACAACTCTCAGGAGCGCCCCGGGCACTTCAGCCTCAACGGGGCGACCGTCGCCGCGCGGGCGCCGGATCCGGCGGGCGGCCCGCCATGGGCGATCCTGCAGCCGCGCACTCGCCGCCCGGGCTGCATCGTCGGCCCCGGCCGGCTCGTCGGCAGCCACATCGGCGTCGTCGACCCCTACCTCGGCATCTTCCGGCCGGACGAGCAGATGATCCGCCGCCCCGGCCCCGGCATGGTGTCGCTCGACAGCGACACCGTCCCGATCTTCGGTTGCTGGCAGCCGAGCATCCGGCGTCCGCGCAAACGTCCCGCGGCGGTCAGCGTCCTCGTGTCCTACCGGCATGACGAGGACCCCGTCAGCCGTGTGCAGCTCCGTCAGCCGGACGGCCGGACGATCATCATCGCCGCCGCCAGGCGCAACGTCGCGTCCTTGCAAGTCAACGGCAGGACGATGCTTCCCAGCGGTGCGGCGCACATCGGGATGACCGTCGAGCCGGGCACCTCCCCGGGCGCGGAGTTCTCGGTCAGGGTCCACCTCAGGGACGGCAGCAACCTGTTCTGGCCGCTCGACGTCACCACCGGCTGAGGCAAGCGGCTACGTCCGCTGCTTCGTCGGCCGCACGAGCACCTCGTTGATGCTCACGTGCGGCGGCGCCGCGAGCGTGTGCACGATCGCGTCGGCGATGTCCTCGGCCTTCAGGACCTCGCCGATCTCGCCCTTGATCTTCTCGCCGGCCTGCATCACGAACGGGTTGCCCTCGTTGTGGCTGATCAGCTCCGTCTCGACGAAGCCCGGCTCGATGATCGTCACGCGGATGTTCGAGTGCAGCGCCTCCTGGCGCAGCGCCTCGCTGAACCCGGTGACGCCGAACTTCGTGAAGTTGTAGACCGCGGCACCCAGTGAGGCGCGGCGGCCGGCGACCGAGCTGACGTTGACGATGTGGCCGCCACCCTGCTCGCGCATCAGCGGCAGCGCAGCGTGCGTGCAATAGAGCAGGCCGAGCACGTTGACGTCGATCATCTGGCGCCACTGGTCGGTGTCGGCGCCCTCGACCGGCCCGAGCAACATCACGCCGGCGTTGTTGATCAGCGCGTCGATCCGGCCGAGGCGATGCTTCGCCGTCTCGACGAACCCGCGCGCCTGATCCTCGGACGCGACGTCGACGTGATCGCGGTCGCCACGCCGCCTTGGGCCTCGATCTGCTCAGCGAGCGCCTCGATGCGGTCGGCGCGCCGCGCACCGAGCGCGACCGCCGCGCCGGACTGCGCGCACAGCAGTGCAGTCGCGGCGCCGATCCCGGATGACGCGCCGGTGATCGCCACCACCTTGCCGGAGAGGTCGTATCCCATGGGCCGAACCCTATCCGTCGCCAACGGGCGCCGGAGGGGGTCCGGAAACCCGCAAACAGCGCAGATTCTGTGCAACATCTCGTTCAGCCTTGCGGCTCGGGCAGGGATCGGCCGTAGGATCCCGACGGCTCGGTGTGCGCCACGAACGGCCGCCGGGCCATCTGCTTTCTGGGAGACCATGGACACCTCTGTGCGCGGCAACTACGACTCCGGCGAGGACTTCGTTCTCGAATATGGAGAGCTTCGATTCACGTTCAACGAACGTGACTTCAGCGAGCGCTGCGAGCAGGCTTCACGCAAGCTCGGGTTCGTCGGCGGCACGCTCGAGGAGCCGGAGCTCGAGGACCTCGTGAACCTCGCCGTCAACGGCGAGATCCAGGAGCCGGCCTCCGCGCTGGGCGAGCACGTCAACGACTGCTGGCCCGAGCTCGTCGGCCCCGCCGACCGCTCACTCGTGCACTGGCTGCGGCGCCTGGTGTTCCGCTCCGCCTGGCTCGATCAGCGTGTCAAGGAAGGCGAGCTCGACGTCCGTTTCGACGGCGAGAACCAGACCTTCAGCTACGTCCAGCCCGACCGCGGCAACGAGCCGGTCGAGCTGGCACCCGAGCCCTCATGGGGCCGGGTCGCGTACATCCCGCGCTCCGCCGCCTAGGCGACCGCCCCGCCGCTACTCAGCAGCAACGGGACCGGCGAGCGCCTTCGCGCGCGCCTTCAGGATCGCTGCGGCCTTGCGCGAACCGACGAGCGCCTCGGTGCGCAGCGTGCGGCTGATCGCGGGTCGAGCAGCGGATGCTTCTCGGAGCCGCCGTCCAGCAGTGCGATGACCGTGGTCTCGCCGCCGACCGGCTCGCGGCCGGCCGCGACGATCGTCAGCGTGCCGCCATCCGGCGACGCTGCGCGCTGCGGCGAGAGCCCGGCGAGCGATGCCCGCCGGCAGCTGATCAAGCGAGTCGATGACGACGGCGGCGTGTCCGCCGCGGGCGACGTTGCGCTTGGCCGTGTCGACGACGCGCTCGACCGCCTGGGCCTGTGCGTCGGGACCGGCGGCCAGCGTCGCGACGCCTTCGGGAGTGAGCTCTGCGGCAACCCACTCGGGCAGCTCCTCGGGACGCGCGCCGGCGAGGACGACGTGGACCTCGACACCCTCCTGGGCGGCGAGCTCGACGGCGAGCGCGCGCAGCGTGGTCGTGCGGCCCGAGCCTGACGGGCCGACGACGCTCACGCGTGAGCCGCGGCCGATCGGCGCGAGGTCGGCGATCTGCTTGAGCACCGGGTCCTTCGCCGTGAAGGCGATCGGGGTGCTCGGGAACGTCGCGGGCAGATCGTCGAACGGCGTACCGGCCGAGACCTCCTCGGCGGGCGCTCCGTTGATCGTCTCGACGCGCACGAGCGAGGCGTAGCGCTCGGAGCGGCGCGGGCGCCGGACCGGGCCGCCGACGCGGTCGCCATTGACGAGGTCGCAGCGGCGGACCTGCGCGGCGGAGATGTAGACGTCGCCGTCGCTCTCCCCCTCGCCGACGCGGATGAAGCCGGAGCCATTGCTGAGGATCTCGACGGCACCCTCGACGACCTGGTCCTCGGCGTCGCCGTCGTTGTCCTTGTCCCTGTCCTTGTCGGCGCTGCGGCCGCCGCGCGCGCACGGGCGCCTCGTCGCCGTTGGAACTGGCGGAGCGGCGGCTGCGGGAGCGCGGCGGACGGGTGCGTGCCGGCTTGTCGTCGCTGTCGTCGGAGTCCGAGTCCGAGTCGGAATCGCCGTCGGCGTCCGCGTCGGAGTCGGAATCGGCCACGGCGTCAGCCGGGGCGTCATCCTTCTTGGTGCGGCCGCGACCGCCGCGGCGGCTGCGCGAGCGTGCGGGACGCTCCTCGGCGGGTGCGTCGTCGTCGGACGAGCTGCCCGAGTCGCCGCCCTGGCGCTCGATGATGGTGTCGACGAGATCGTCCTTGCGCAGTCGACGGAACCCGTCGATGCCCAGTGCAGAGGCGATTTCGTGGAGGTCGGCGAGCGGGCTGTCCTGCAGCGCGTCGCGAGAGAGTACGGACATGTGAAGCTCCTTCGGATGGGTGAGTCGGTCGGCATCCAGTCGCGTTGGAACAGCGACCGGTCGACCCGTGCAGTGCAGACGGTAGCGCGTCGCGCGGCGACGGCGGGCTGCGCTGGGGAGGGCTACGTGGGCGGTGCCGCGACGCGGATCCACTTGAGCCCGTCGTCGCCGGCGTCGAACTCGGGCACGTCGTCGAGCCCCTCGAGCACCCGCCAGACGGCGAGCGCGTCGACCGCGGCGGCGACGTCGTGGACGCGCACGATCGCGGCTCCGGCGGCGACCCCGTGCAGCATCGCGGCGAGCGTTCCGGCGAGACGATCGCCGGGCGCGCGGCCCGTGATCGCGCCGACGAGGTACTTGCGCGAGACCGGGAGCAGGATCGGCCGTCCGAGCTCGTGCAGACGTGGAAGCGCGCGCAGGACGCTCGCGCTCTCCTGCGGGGTCTTGGCGAAGTCCGGGCCCGGATCGAGCAGGATCTGCTCGGGTGCGACGCCGCGCTCGAGGGCGAGCGCCATGCGCTCGCGCAGGAACGTTCTCGACGTCCTCGACGACCGCGCCGCCGTAGTCGGCGAAGTGCTCCTGCTTGGGCTGGGCGCGCGTGTGCATCACGACGAGCCCGGCGCCGGACTGCGCCGCGATGTCGGCGAGCTGCGGGTCGGCGAGGCCGCTGACGTCGTTGAGGATCGCCGCGCCGGCGGCGACCGCCGCGCGCGCGACATCGGCCTTCCAGGTGTCGACCGAGACGAGCACGCCCTCGGCGACCAGCCGCTCGACGAGCGGGACGACACGCTCGATCTCGACCTCGGCAGCGGTGACGCCCGTGTAGGTGACACCGGACTCGCCGCCGACGTCGATCAGGTCGCGCCCCGTCGGCGACGAGCGCGAGCGCGTGCTCGACCCGGCGCTCGAGCGTGTCGAGGCGGACGCTGTCCGAGAACGAGTCGGGGTTCGCGTTGACGATCCCCATGACGAGCGGGCGGCCGCGCTCGATCGTGAGCGTGCGGCCGCGCGCAGCGGCGGAAGCGGGCCTGTCGGGGCGGCGCTCACGCGGCCGCGGCCGGAACGTAGTGCAGGAAGAGGTGATCGCTCGCCGCGCAGGACCTCGCGCAGGTCGAGCGCCGAGCGGCGGGTCGAACACCGGGCCGTGCACGACCGACCGCCCGTCCCCCGCGACGAGCGCCGGCGCGATCGTCAGCACGAGGTCGTCGACGAGCCCCTCGGCGAGCAGCTCGCGCAGCAGCGTCGGCCCGCCCTCGCTGACGACGACCTTCGCGCCCAGCCTCGGCGCGCAGGTGGCGCAGGCACGCGCGAGCGCTCGAGCGTCGCCCGCGGCGAAGCGATGCGTGTGCACGTCGGCACCGCGCGAAGCGGCGTCCTGCCTCGGCCTCGGTGTAGACGAGCAGGCGCTGCTCGGGCTCGGCGAACAGCGCGATCTCCGACAGGCGCGGGTCGAGCGCGCGCGAGATCGTCGCCATCAGCGGCTCGCGCGGCAGGCCGCGAGCGACGCGCACGTCCTGCTGCGGCGGGTCGAGCAGCGTCGCGTAGCGCTCGGTGATCAGCGTCGCGGAGCCGACGAGCAGCGCGTCGGCGGCGCTGCGCAGCTCACGCAGGACCGAGCGGTCGGCGGGGCTGCCGAGGCCGCCGGCGCGGCCGTCGACGGTCGCGCGGCCGTCAGCCGAGCCGATCATCGCGACGACGACGCGCGGTCGCTCGGCGTGGCCGTGGTCGTCCCACAGGCCCATCCGCGTCACGAGGTCGGCGGCGCTCTGCGGCGCGCCGGCCGGGCCGAGGGGCTGCAGCGCCATGCTCATGCCCCGATCGTATGCGAGCGGGCGCGCGGCCCGCTACGTGGCGGGCGTGCCGCCGTCGCCGGGCTCTTCTTCGCCGTCGACTTCTTCTTCGCGCCCTTCTTCGTCTTCTTGGGCTTCTTGATGACGATCTTGCGTCGTCGCGACGCGTCGCGTTGCCGGCGACGTCGGTCGCGCTGATGCGCACGAAGAACGTGCCCGCGCGGGAAGACGTGGCCGAAGCTCGGGCGCTCGAGCGCCGACCGGTCACGGGCGGCGTGCCGTCGCGGAAGTCGATCCGCACGCGCTTGATGCCGGAGCCGGACGGCGGGCGCAGCTCGACGGCGCGGACGCCGAAGACGAGCTTGCTTGCGCGGGCGCGCGCTTGCCGCCGACGCGCACGATCAGCCGCGGCGGCGTGCTGTCGATGCGCAGGTTGCGGGTCGCCGACCGCGCGACCTGCCCGCGCACGTCGGTGACGATCACCTGCCAGCGATGCAGGCCGTCGACGACCGGGCGCCGGCGCCGTCAGGCGGGTGGTCTGCGTCGTGCCGAGCCGGCTGGCCGTCGAGCAGCACCTGGTAGGTCATGTTGTCCCAGAGGTCCAGCGCCGAGCGCCCAGGCGAGCGCCGGGCAGGCTCGAGCGCCGCCAGTTCGTCGTCGTCGTTCCGATCGGGGCGCCCGGCCCGCGGTCGTAGACGGCGACCGAGAGCTGCCGGCCCGTCTCCTCGGACCCCTGCACGTAGGCGATCGCCGAGTCGCCGGACGCGGTCGGTGGCGACGTCGAAGCCCGCGGTGCGGGTCGACGGGCCCGGCAGCCGGATCGGACAGCGTCACCGTCGCGCGCGAACGGCGGCGCGACCGGCAGCGCCGGGTCGTCCTCGAGCAGTCGCGCGTGGACCTCGGCCGGCGCTCCGGCCGACGGAGCGGCGAGCCAGGCGGCGACGCCGTCGGCGTTCTCGCCGAACGCCGAGTCGGGCTGCGCCGAGCACGCCGCCGGACAGCGCCGAGCACCGACCGGCGCCGTGACCGCGTCGTCGCGGATCACGGAGGCGAGCGTCGTGCCGCCGGGCGCCTCGACGACGGCGATGCCGGCGCCGTCGCCCGTTCACGCCGACGCGCGGCGCGGCGACGCTGCCGCTCGCGGGCGCGCCGTCGATCGCCGCCGGATCGTCGAAGGCGGAGCCGCGCAGGCGCCGGGCGACCGCGCGGACGGTCGTGCCGCCGGCGCCGTCGTCGATCGGCCTGGCGGAAGACGACCCAGGCGTAGGAGGAGTCGTCCTCGACGCCGATGTCGGGCGAGTCGGCCGAGTGCGCGGCGTGGCCGTCGAGGGTCGGCGAGCGTCGCGTCGGCGCTGACGCCGACGGCGCGCCGCGGACGAGCCGGCGGGCAATCACGTGGGTCGCGCCGGTCGCGTCCTTCTCACCCCAGACGGCGATGCCGATGCCGTCCGACGACGGTGCCGACCGCCGGGCGCAGCGCGGCGCCGGTGCCGGCGTCGCGCGCCTGGTCGGCGTCGAGCGACGTCGCGTAGCCGGAGAAGGCGCTCTGGCGGCGCGCGAGATAGGCGGCGCGCACGTCGCCGTTCTGCGACCAGACCGCATATGCGACGCCGGTCGAGGCCATGTCGACGGCCGGCGACGTGCCGCCGGGGTCGCCGAGCTGCTGCGGCGGGCCGAAGGCCTGATCGCCGGCGTTGCGCACGACGGCCCAGACGCCGGCCGTGTTCGTGTAGACGACGGCGAGGCGCCCGCCGTCGGACGCGGCGATCGCGGGGCGCCCGGTCAGCGCGCGGCTGCCCGCCGTCGATCCGCACCGGCGGCTTCGGCACGCCGGCCGACAGCATCGGAGACGAACGACGTGGTCCTCCCCGCCGTCGCGGCGCACGTAGGCGACGCGCCGCCACCGTCGCGCGCCATGTCGATGCCGCCGAGGGCGCGCACGTCCGTGGACGGCCCGTCGACGGGCTGTCCTGGATAGAACGCGCCGGGAGTGCGCTGCGCCGCCGCCGGAGCGACGGGCGCGAGCACCACCAGCGCGCAGGCCGCGGCAATGCCGCGGCGGAGCGTCGTGCTTGTCGCCGAGTTCACTAGGAAAGAGGGTAGGCGGCTGCGTCCGTCGCGCGCGACGATTCCCTCGGCGGCCGCCTCATCGAGGAAGGCCTGCGCCTCGCGACGCCGCGCGCGCCTCGTCCCATCCGAGCTCCGGCGCCATGGCGCGCGCGACGCGCAGCGCCGTCTCGCCGCCGGGATCGCTGACCTCGCGCGCGGCGAGCAGCGCCGAGCCGGTGCGGCGCAGCAGCGCGTCGCCGACCGAGCGTCGCCTGCTCGCGCCGCGCGCTGAAGACCGTCTCGGCGAGCAGGTCCGCCGGGCCCGGGCGTCGTCCCGAGGATCGGCTGCGCCAGCTCGCCGCGCTCGGCGGCGACCGCGAGCACGTCGTGCGCGGCGTGCCCGTAGCGCGAGGCGAGCTGCTCGTAGGCCTCGGGCGGCACGCCCTCGACGCGCGGCAGGTCGGCCGGGTCGACGGCCTGCCCGAGCGGGATCTCGTGGGTGCGGCACGGCGCCTCGCGCGCCTCGCGCTCGACGAGCCGGTCGACGGTCATCTTCGCCATCCGCCGCCAGGTCGTGAGCTTGCCGCCGGTGATCGTGACCATGCCGCTGCTCGTCTCGTAGAGCTCGGCCTTGCGCGAGATGTCGACGGACTTCTTCGGATCGCCGGTCGAGATCAGCGGGCGCACGCCGGCGAACGCGCCGCTGAGGTCGCCCGGGCCGAGCTCGGTGCCGAAGAACTCGTTCGTCGCCGCGAGCAGGTAGGCGATGTCCGAGTCGGCCGGCTGGATGTGGTCCAGGCCGCCCTCCTCGTAGTCGTTGTCGGTCGTCCCGATCAGCGTCGAGCCGAGCCACGGCAGCGCGAAGATCGAGCGGCCCGGCGCCCGCCGGGACGATCGCGCCGTCGATCAGCGGCAGCCGCTCGTGGGAGATCGTGATGTGCGTGCCGCGGCTGGGCGCGATCCGCGGGACCTCGGCCTCGTCGTGCAGCTCCTCGGGGCGGATCCGGTCGGCCCACACGCCCGTCGCGTTGACGACGTTCGCGGCGCGCACGTCGAACAGCTCGCCGGTCTCGCGGTCGCGCACGTGCACGCCGCTCGCGCGCCCGGCGTCCTCGACCAGGCCGGTCACCTCGAGCCGGTTGCGCAGACGGCGCCGAAGCGCTCGGCCTCGCCGAGCACGGTCAGCACGAGCCGCGCGTCGTCGGTCTGGCAGTCGTAGAAGAGGTAGCCCGAGGTGGGCTTGCGCCCGGCGAGCGCCGGCAGCCGCTCGACGACCTCGTCGCCGGGGATCACGCGATGGCGCTCGGGCGCCCAGTCGCGGAACTCGTCGGGCTCGGTCTCCTCGCGGCGCTTGCGCCGGCCGCGCAGCTTGTCGACCGCCATCACGTCGTAGAGGTTCAGGCCGATGCCGACGAGCCGGTCGGGACGCGCGCCCGTCGAACGCGGGGACGACGAGCGGCAGCGGCCGCACGAGGTGCGGCGCGAGCTTGACCATCAGCTGGCGCTCGAGCAGCGCTTCGCGGACGAGGCCGAGGTCGAAGTTCTGCAGGTAGCGCAGGCCGCCGTGCACGAGCTTCGACGAGCGGCTCGATGTGCCGGAGGCGAAGTCGGCCTGCTCGACGAGCGCCACGGAGTAGCCGCGGCTGGCGGCGTCGAGCGCCACGCCGGCGCCGGTGATGCCGCCGCCGATCACGACGACGTCGAACGGTGTCCGAGGCGAGCGCGGCGAGCGCTTGGGTTCGAGCGATCATGCGCCGCGCAGGCTACCCGCCGCGACCGCCGGCGCGATCAGCTGGGCGCAGGCGTGCGGTCCGACTCCCAGCTGCTCGCGCTGGCGATCGAACGCGTCCCAGTCGAACGCGGCCCGCGCGGCTCCGGCGGCGGCGCATCCGGCCCGCCGCCCCCACCGCCGTCCTCGTCCTCCTCGTCGTCACCGTGCTCGGCGCGCGGACGAGCCGCGCGGACGCGGCGAACAGCAGCACGCCCGCCCAGACCATCAGCGTGCCGGTCTGCGCCTGCCCGATCACGACCGCGACGAAGCCGAGCGGCAGCAGGACGATTCCCGAGCCCGAGCAGCAGCGACCGTGACGCCGCGGCGAATACGCCCGCCCGGCGGACCGAGAAAGCCCACGACGAGCAGCGCCGACCAGGACCGACACGAGTCCGAGCACGACAGGAAGCGGCATCACCATCCTGCTGGCGAGCTTATTCGCTCCCTGCGCTGATGGTCCAGCGTCTAGAGAGCGGAAAGCTCTGCGGTGATGTCTGCGACGGACGCCTTGGCGTCGCCGAACAGCATCGAGGTCATCGGCTCGTAGTAGAGCTCGTTCTCGATGCCGGCGAAGCCGGGGTTCATCGAGCGCTTGAGCACGATCACGGACTTCGCCTCGTTGACGTTGAGGATCGGCATGCCGTAGATCGGCGATGCGGAGTTCGTGTTCGCGGCCGGGTTCGTCACGTCGTTGGCGCCGATCACGAGCGCGACGTCGGTGCGCGAGAACTCCGGGTTGATGTCGTCCATCTCCTTGAGCTGGTCGTACGGCACGTCGGCCTCGGCCAGCAGGACGTTCATGTGGCCGGGCATGCGGCCGGCGACCGGATGGATCGCGTACTTGACCTCGACGCCGCGCTTCTCGAGCGCGCTGGCGAGCTCCTTGACGGTGTGCTGGGCCTGCGCGACGGCCATGCCGTAGCCGGGGACGACGACGACCAGGCGCGCGTAGGCCATCTGGATCGCGGCGTCCGCGGCGCTCGTGGCGCGCACGGTGCCCGCGTGCTCGCCGGCGCCCTCGGCGCCCGCGACCGCTCCGCCGCCGCCGAAGCCGCCCGCGACGATCGACGGGATCGAGCGGTTCATCGCATCGGCCATCAGCCGCGTGAGGATCGTGCCGGACGCGCCGACGATCATGCCCGCGACGATCAGCGCGGTGTTGTTCAGCGCCAGGCCGGTCGCGGCCGCGGAGAGACCGGTGAAGGCGTTCAGCAGCGAGATCACGACGGGCATGTCGGCGCCGCCGATCGGCAGCACGACGAACAGCCCGAGCAGCGCCGAGGCGATCAGCACGATCGCGATCCAGATGCCGGACGTCTCACCCGAGGCGATCGCCACGGCCGCGCCGACAGCGGCGACGAGCAGCAGCAGGTTGATCGGCTGCTGGGCCTTGCCCGCGCTGATCGGATGGCCGGGAAGGATCTCCTGCAGCTTGCCGAAGGCGATGTTCGAGCCCCAGAAGCTGACCGAGCCGACGATCGCCGCGAACAGCGACGGGATCACGAACGTCAGCTTCAGATCGGCGTAGCCGCCGGTCTCGTTGAACTCCGCCCACGCGATCAACGCGACCGCGCCGCCGCCGACGCCGTTGAACAGCGCGACCATCTGCGGGATCTGCGTCATCTTCACCTGACGCGCCGACGGGACGCCGATGATCGTGCCGACGACCAGGCCGAAGATGATCAGGCCCCAGTTGCCCATCCCCGGGTAGAGGAAGGTCGCGATCAGCGCGATCACCATGCCGACGGCGGCGATCCGGTTGCCGCGAACGGCGGTGCGCGGCCCCGTCAGCCCGCTCAGCCCGTAGATGAACAGGCTGAACGCGACGATGTAGAGGATCGCGATGAAGTCGGCCTTCTGGAAGAAGGACGTGGCGAGCACCGCGCTCACTTGCCGGCCTCCTCGGTGTCCTGCTTCGGCGCAGGCTTCGTCTTGAACATCTCGAGCATGCGGTCGGTGACGAGGAAGCCGCCGACGACGTTGATCGTGCCGAAGATGATCGCCAGGACGCAGATCGCCTTGTTCAGCGCGCTGAGGTCGTGGCCGAGCCCGAGCACGAGGATGCCGCCGAGCACGACGATCCCGTGGATCGCGTTGGTGCCCGACATCAGCGGCGTGTGCAGCGTGTTCGGGACCTTCGAGATCACCGCGTAGCCGACGAAGCCGGCGAGCACGAGGATCGCGAGGTTGGTGACGAAGACGGATCCGATGACGGTGGTCATGAGCCTGATCTCCTAGCCCGCGGCCTCGACGGCTGCCTTGGCGCCGGGATGGACGATCTCGCCGTCGCGCGCGACGCACGAGCCGGACACGATCTCGTCGTCCCAGTCGAGGACGACCTGCACCGCGCCGCCCTCTTCGGCGGGCGCGGGGACGATCAGCCCGAGCAGCTCCTGCACGTTGCGCGCGTAGAGCTGGCTGGCGTGCTCGGCCATCTGGGCGGGAAGGTTCAGCGGGCTGAGGATCGTGACGCCGTGCTTGACCGCCGTCTGGCCCGGCTCGGTCAGCTCGCAGTTGCCGCCGCGACTCGCCGGCGAGATCGACGATCACGCTGCCGGGCTTCATGCCCTCGACGGCCTCGGCGCTGACGAGCTTCGGCGCCGGCCGGCCCGGAACGAGCGCGGTCGTGATGACGACGTCGAAGCCCTTGATCGCGTCGGTCAGCGCCTGCTGCTGCGCGGCGCGCTCCTCGGCGGTCAGCTCACGCGCGTAGCCGCCCTCGCCCGCGGCCTCGATGCCGAGGTCGAGGAAGCCGGCGCCGAGCGACTCGACCTGCTCGGCGACCTCGGGGCGCACGTCGTAGCCGGTCGTGACGGCGCCGAGGCGGCGCGCGGTCGCGAGCGCCTGCAGGCCGGCGACGCCGGCGCCGAGCACCAGCACCTTGGCCGGCGGGATCGTGCCCGCGGCGGTCATCAGCATCGGGAAGAAGCGCTGCAGATGCTCGGCGGCGAGGATCACGGACTCGTAGCCGGCGACGTTCGACTGGCTGGAGAGCGCGTCCATCGCCTGTGCGCGCGAGATGCGCGGGATCGCCTCCATCGCGAGCGCGGTGACCTTCGCGTCGCGCGCGGCGACCGCGGTCGCGGCGCTGGTCAGCGGCTGCAGGAAGCCGACGAGCAGCGCGCCCTCGCGCATCCGGGCGATGTCGGCCGGGCGCCGGCGGCGCGATCGTGACGACCGCGTCGGCACCCCAGACGCGCGGCCTGGTCATCGGTGACCTGCGCGCCGGCGTCGGTGAACGCGGCGTCGGGAATCAGTGCACCGTCGCCGGCACCACGCTCGACCAGGACCTCGATGCCGCGCGCGGTCAGCTTGCGCACGATGTCGGGGACCAGGGCGACGCGGTGCTCGCCGGGCGCGGTCTCCTTCGGGACAGCAAGTCGCATCGGTCGCGGACCCTAGCCAATCTGGCGCACGCGCCGTAGGGCGGTACGCCCATTCGGGGGGTCGGACGATGCGGGCATCAGCCGTTGCGCCGGGATGACCGGCAGTGGTCGGCGGGCGAGCGCCGCGAGCGCCTGTGCGGTGACCCAGACCGGCGTCTGCGCGCTCGTGCGGCTGTAGCGGACGAGCCCGTTCGGCTGCTGGAGCGTGCGCAGGAACGCCAGCGGCGAGCGCGCGCCGCGGCGGCGCTGGCGGGCCGGGTCGTGCCCGGCGGCGAGCAGGCCCTGGACGGCGAGCGCCGCCGACTGCGCGTTCGACGCGCCCGGCGGCTGCAGCGCGTAGCCGCCGTCGCGGTTCTGCTGGCGGGCGAGCCAGGCGGCGCCGCGCCGCACGCTGCGGGCGCGGCGGCCGCGCACGATCGCGAGCGCCATCACCGCGCCGGCGGTGTCGTCGGTGCCGCTCGCGCCGCGGCCGGAGAAGCTGAAGCCGCCGTCGCGGTTCTGGTGGCGCACGAGCCAGGTCGCCGCGCGCGGCGATCGCGGCGGTCGCGCGCGCTGACGCCCGCCGGCGCGCAGCGCGAGGATCGCCGTAGGAGGTCAGGTTGACGAGCCGCGAGAACGACCCGTCGGCGCGCCTGCGCGCGACGCAGGCGAGCCGGACACGCCACCGGTGCGCGGCGACAGGCCCGCCGCGGCGAGCGCCAGCGCGGTGCGCTGAAGGTCCGCGGCTGACGCGCGCCGGCGGCCTGCGCGCGCAGCAGCGCGCAGCGGCGTAGCGCCCGCGCGTGCGGACGCGCGACGGCCTGCGGCCGGACGCCGCGAGCCCGATCACGGTCCAGGCGGTCTGCACGGCGTTCGAGCGCGCCCCGGGCGCGGCGCCCCAGCCGCCGTCGGCGTTCTGCGCGCGCGTCAGCCAGCCCGCGGCGCCGGTCTGCGGCCCGGCCGCTCGCGCCGGCGGGCGCCGCGGCCAGCGCCACCGAGCCGGCCACGACGAGCGCCAGCAGCAGCGCGAGCGGCGCCGCCAGCGCCGGCCGCGCGCTCGGCGGCCGCAGGTCGACCCAGCGCACGTCGAGCCGCGAGCGGTAGCGCAGCAGCGTGCGCACGAGCACCGGGCCGAAGGCGAGGCAGAAGACGACGTTCCCGACCGCGTGCGCGATGTTGAACGGCAGCGAGGTCGACGGAGATCGCGCAGGAACTGGCGAGCGTCTGCTGCCCCGCCCCGTAGGTGACCCAGACCGAGGCGTCCATGATCACGCCGAACGCCGAGGCCCGCGCGCGCCGCACGCGAGCGCGAGCGGGACGCGCCCCATCCGGTGGCCGGTCAGCGCGGCCCAGGACGGCGCCGAGCACGCCGCAGAGGCCCCAGGCGACCATCTGCCACGGCGTCCACGGGCCCTGCCCGAAGACGAGGTTCGACGCGAGCGCGGCGACCGCGCCGACGACGAAGCCGGGCGCGGCGCCGAGCGCGAAGCCGGCGATCAGGACGATGTCGGTCGTCGGCTTGACGTTCGGCAGCGGCGCGAACGCGATCCGCCCGAGCGCGGCGAGCGCTGCGAGCGTCGCGACGAGCGCGAGCATCCGCGAGGTCGGGTGCGAGCGCTCGTACCAGGTGAAGCCCGACCACGAGCGCGGCGCCGAGGACGATCAGCGAGGCGATCTCCCAGGTCACGGCGCGACCTCGATCGTCATGCGGCTGCGCAGGAGGTCGCCGCCCTGCTCGGGCGTGAGGACGCCGGCGGCGGGCGCGTCCTCGGCGCAGGACGCGGGCGGTCTCGGTGGCGAAGTGCCAGCCGCCGGCGAGCACCTCGGCGGCGGGCGCGTCGACGATCGGCCGACCGTCGGCGAGCAGCACGACGCGCTCGCGCGATCGCGGCGGCGAACTCGGCGTCGTGCGTCGCGACGAGCACCGCGACGCCGCTCGCCGGCCAGCTCGCGCAGGCGGCTGACGAGCGTGCCCTTCGCGGCACGGTCCATCCCGCGCGTCGGCTCGTCGAGCAGCAGCGCGGCGGGCGGCGTCGTCACCGCCGAGGACGATCGCGAGCGCGAGGCGCTGACGCTCGCCGCCGGAGAGGTCGCGCGGGTGGCGCTCCCCGAGCCACGCCAGGCCCGACGCGCTCGAGCGCCTCCGCGGGCGCCTCGTCGTCGACGCGTTCGCGCAGCAGGTAGTCGCCCGGGTTCTGCAGCAGCAGCGCGACGCGCCCGGCCGCCTGCACGCTGCCGCGCGTCGGCTCCTGCAGCCCGGCGAGGTGGCGCAGCAGCGTCGACTTGCCGGCGCCGTTGCGCCCCATCAGCGCGACGCGCTCGCCGGGCGCGAGCGCCAGGTCGACGGCGCGCAGGACGGTGCGGCCGCCGTCGAGCTCCTGCCAGACGCCGCGCGCGGCGACCGCGGGCTCGGGGCCCGGCGGCCGGCGGCGCAGCCCGCGGCGCTCGCGCGCTGGAGCGCTCGGCCGCGACGGGGGCGCGCCGAGCGCGGCCTGCGCGGGATCGGGCAGCAGACCGTGCGCGCGCAGCGTCGCGCGCGCCTCCTTGACGCCGCTCGGCGGCGGGCGCAGCCCGGCGCGGGCGAGCAGCCGCGCGGAGGGCGTCAGCAGCGCGGGCTCGTGCTCGGCCGCCCACTCGAGCATCGCGCGCGGCGGCGCGTCGCAGGCGACGCGCGCCGTCGCGCAGCACGACCACGCGGTCGGCGTGCGCAAGACAGCGCTCGAGGCGATGCTCGGCGAGCACGACCGCGGTGCCCTGCTCCTCGTTCAGCCGGCGCAGCAGCCAGATCAGCTCGTCACCGGCGACCGGGTCGAGCTGCGAGGTCGGCTCGTCGAGCAGGACGAGCGGCGGGCGGCCCGCGAGCGCGGCGCCGAGCGCGACGCGCTGCAGCTCGCCGCCGGACAGCTCGTGCGTCGAGCGCTCGAGCAGATCGGCGATGCCGAGCGCGAGCGCGGCCTCCTCGACCCCGCGCGCGACGGCCGACGGCGGCCAGGCCGCGGTTCTCGAGGCCGAACGCCAGCTCCGCGCGCACCGTGCCCATCACGATCTGCGTCTCGGGGTCCTGCAGCAGCGTCCCGCAGACGGCCGCCAGG
Organism: uncultured Actinomycetes bacterium; assembly: GCA_963821685.1. GTDB lineage: Bacteria > Actinomycetota > Thermoleophilia > Solirubrobacterales > Solirubrobacteraceae > F1-60-MAGs163. The sequence goes on from CAWGEW010000007.1 coordinate 46,584, forward strand.
TCGCCCGGGCCGTGCTCGCGCGTGTCCATGCCGCCGACGACCGCGCGACCGGAGAACGTGCCGCCGTGGAAGTGCGGCACGAGCCCGCAGGCCGCGCGCACGAGCGTCGACTTGCCCGATGCCGAGAGGCCGGCGAGCACGACGAACTCACCCGGCTCGACGCTCAGCGAGACGTCGTCGAGCGACGGCGCCGGCGGCGTCCGGGTAGCGTGTAGCGTGACGTGCTCGAGGCGCAGCGTGCTCATGCGTCCCCCACCCCGCGCCGCGAGGCGAACGGCAGCAGCGCGATCACGACGACGCGTGACCGCGAGCACGATCGTGGCGGGCGTCGTGGTGATCGTCATGCGCGGATACGGCTCGACGGCCGCGACGCCGCGACGACCGCCGTCCACAGTCGCGAGGGCCCACAGCGCCATCGCGGCCGCGAGCACGCCGGCGTCGTGGCGCGACCACGGCACGGGCGCACGCCGGGCGCGACGGCGCGGCGGGTCGCGTAGCCGCGCAGCTCGAGCGTCGCGGCGACGTCGACCGCGCGGTCGAGCGCGCCGGCCGCCAGCGCGCGCACGACCGCGACGCGCACCGCCGTCGTCGAGCGATCGACGTCGGGGCGTGAGCGCAGCGCCATGTCCATCCGCTGGGCGTCGCGCGTCAGCACCGGCACCATCCGCGTCGCGAGCACCGCGGTCAGCGCCGAGCGGAACGAGACGCGCCGCAGCCCGCGCAGCACCTCGTCGGGATCGACGGTCGCGACGAGCAGCGCGAACGCGAGCACCACGACGACGACCCGCAGGCCGACCAGCAGCGCCGTACGCGAGCGCCTCGAGCGTGACGTCGATCTGCCCGAACGGCGGCAGCTCGCCGAACCGCGCGATCACCGTCAGCCCCTCGCGCACGACGAGCGCGTTGATCACCGCGAGCAGCACGCGCGAGCGGGACGGCGAGCCGCGCGGTGCGCGCGAGGTCCGGCCCGACGCCGGCCAGCACGCCCGCGCCGACGACCGCCACCGCGACGGCGGCCAGCAGCAGCGGGTGCGTCGAGACGAGCGCGAGCGCCACGAGCGCGAGGCCGTACAGCGAGGCGACGCCGGCGCGGGCCGCGTGCAGCGGGCTTGCGCGGCGCCGGTACATCAGCGGGCTCCGCCCGCGGTGATCGGGACCGGCACGACGGTCGCGCCTTCGACGGCGACCGCGTAGTGGTTCTTCAGCGACTGCGCGTTGAACGCGCGCACCGCGGCGGCGACGCCCGGCGTCGTCGGTGCCGGTGATCGCCCAGACCGGCTGGCTGCCGTCGCCGATGCGCGTCGCGGCCACGAGCCCCGACGCCGGCACCGAGCGTGCGCACGACCGTCCGCGCGCGTCGAGCAGCGCGATGCTGCGGGCCGTCGGCGCGCGGCTCGGCGTACACGCCGCTGGCTGACGGACCGTCCTCCAGCGGCTGCAGCGCGCCGTCCTCGCGCAGCACGTCCCAGGTGCCGACGACGACGCGCAGCGTGTCCCGGCGATCGAGCTGCGCAGCGTCGTCTTCGACGCGGAGATGTCGTAGTGCACGAGCGCGTCCTGGGCGTCGCTTGCAGACCTTGTCCTGCGGATGCAGGCACTCGACGCGCACCGGGCAGGCGCTGCTCGTCCCCGGTCCCGTGCAGGAACGGCTCGGGGAACGAGCCGACGACGGCGGGCACGCGATCGGTGGCCTCCCACGAGCGGCGGTCCCACCAGACGTGGTCACCGCCGCCGACCTTCACGGAGGCCGCGCCCTTCGAGGCCTCGACGCCGTTGACGAAGTAGAACCAGTCGACGCGGCGCCCGGCGTCCGCCCCGCCGCAGAGGCCGTTGACGCACTGCACGAAGCCGCCGCCGTAGCGCGTCTTGACTGTCGCCCGGCGCTGCAGGAGGCGCATCACCGTCTCGGACGACGGCACGTCCTTGATGCGTGCGCTCGAGCACCACGCGGCTGCCGAAGTCGCGCGTGACGGTCAGCGATGCGGAGTCGCCGCCGGAGCTGCCCGGCCCCAGCCCGCACCCGACCGCCGCGCCGAGCGCGAGCGCGGCGACGAGCAGTGCGGTCTGGAGCGGGCGGCGCATGGCTCAGCCGACGGTGAAGACGACGCGGGTCCGCGGCTTGGTCGGATCGCTGCCGCGATCGGCGCCGCGGGTGACGTTCCCCGCGCCGTCGACGGTGCGGATGTCGAGCACGTAGCGGCCCGCGCGTGAGCGCGGCCGGCAGCAGGTAGGACCAGTCGGCGCTTGTTGCCGATCGAGAAGAAGCTGCCGCCCTCGGTGCCGCACGGGGTCGAGCGCACCCAGCGCTCGCTCGCCGCCGGCGTAGGCCTCGCAGCGCGCCTTCCGCCCTTGCGCGCGGGAACCTTGCGTGTCAGCCGCAGCAGCACGTCCTTCACGCCCGACGCGTCGCTCGCGACGCTGCCGGACAGGGTCCGCGGCGCAGCCTTGCCGCGCTGAACGACTGACCTCCGCGATCAGGCCGGCGATCTGCGGCAAGCGCGGGTGCGCTGTCGGCGGCGGCCGCGACCGGCGTACCCGGACGTGCCGCCCGGCTTCACCGTAGCCGCACAGGCCGTCGCTGCCGGTCGTCACGCAGACCGGCTCGGACGCCGAGCGGACGTCGCCGGCCTGTGCGTCGCGCGCAGCGTCGCCGGGCCGCCGCGGTCAGCGTGATCGTCGCCGTGCCGTCGACGCCCGTGGTCGCCGAGCCGCCGCCCGGCAGCGCGATCGTCGCGCCGGCGAGCGGGAGCGTCGTCGGCGATCGCGCGTAGTCGGGCGGGTCGCCGTGACGCGGTCGCGGTGCGCTTCACGGTGACCGTGAACGGCACGCCGGGCGCGGTCGTCGCGGCACGCCGTCGAGCGTGGAGGATCCCGAGCGGAGACGAAGTCCGTCGGCGTGGGCGCGAACAGCACGCTGTCGCCGGTCTGCACCTTCTGCGCGCAGATCCCGAGGCTCGCGCGGCGTCGTTGAGGAAGAAGCCCCAGTAGGCGGCGGCGCTGAAGCTGTGGGCTCTCGCCCTTGATGGTCGTGACCTCCCAGTCGAGGAAGTCGGCGTTCCAGGTGCCGCCCCAGTCACCGGTGGTCGCGCGTTCGAGCGCGGCGGCGCCGCTGTTGCCCGGGCACGAGTTGCCGTCGTGCACGGAGGCCGGGCCAGTCAGCGGGGACGGTGGTCCGGGCGAGCAGCGTGTCGGCGTCACCTTCGACGCGAACGGTCACGGTGCCGGCGTCGGCGGCGAGCGCTGCGGACGGCATGAGCAGGAACGAGCAGGACGATGCCTGCAGTGAGGTAACGGGTACGGCGGGCCATGGGCCACCCCTTTCCACGAGGGCGTATGCACTTCATGACGGCCGGAGGCAGGTCTCCTGGCTCCCGGGCACCCTGCGCCGCCATGTCGGCTGCGCCCCGCGCCTTCCCGGTGCCTGATCGGCGCCAGTGGCTGCTTTCGCGTGCGGGTGGGCTCACGTCGCCCGGTCACAGTGGCGGGTCCGCGCCGGAATCTCACCGGACTTCCCTTCACCACCGACCTTGAACGCGCCAAGCATACCGGCCCGCGACGGGCGTGTACTACGGTTTCGACCTCATGACCGTCAACCTCACGCGGATCTACACGCGTCTCGGTGACGACGGCGAGACGCACCTCGGCGACATGAGCCGCGTCGCCAAGACCGATCGCGCGCATCGAGGCCTACGGGACGGTCGACGAGCTGAACGCGCAGATCGGCGTCACGCTCACCGTCGACGGCGCTGCCCGAGGCCTACGTCGACGTGGCTGCGCCACATCCAGAACGACCTGTTCGACCTCGGCGCCGACCTCGTCGGTCCCGGAGACCGACGACCCGGCCGGCCGCGAGCGCCTGCGCGTCGTGCCCGAGCAGGTCGAGTGGCTCGAGCAGCGCTGCGACGAGGTCAACGCCACGCTCGACGCCGCTGAAGTCGTTCGTGCTGCCCGGCGGCACCGCGGTCGCCGCGCATCTGCACGTCTGCCGCACCGTCTGCCGGCGCGCCGAGCGACGCGCGCTGCTCGTCGAGGACGCGAACCCCGAGATCGTGCGCTACCTGAACCGTCTCTCAGACCTGCTGTTCATCCTCAGCCGCGGCGCGAACGCGGGCGATGAGCCGCTCTGGGAGCCGGGCCGCTTTCGCTCGTAGCGACCGCTCGAAAACTCCGTGCAGGAATCTGCGGCGCCGACGCAGAATCCTCGCCCCAACGACACGGATGTCATGCCGATCTTTCCCTGATCGCGCCGCGACACCCGCCCTGCCGGACATATGCGAACCCCCCCTCGCGTCCGGCTCGGCGGGTGTTCGCTTTTCTGCAGCGCCGCCGCCGTCAGGCTTCGGCGATCGTCAGCTCGACCGGGATGTTCCCGCGCGTCGCGCGGGAGTACGGGCAGACCTCGTGCGCGCGAGAGACGAGCTTCTCGGCCATCTCGGCCTCGACACCGGGCATCCGCACGACGAGCTCGACCAGGAGGTTGAACTTCGCGTCGAGCCCGACCTTCGCCTCGACCGTCGTCTCGGTCGTGTCGATCTCACGCTTGCCGGCGAGCAGCCCGAGCGCGCTGAGGAAGCACGAGGCGTAGCCGGAGGCGAACAGCTCCTCCGGATTCGTCGCGCCGCCCGGCCCGCCGAGCTCGGTCGGCACCCGCACGTCGAGGTCGATGAACCCGTCGCCTGAGCGCACGTGACCCATGCGCCCGCCCTTGGAGGTCGCCGAGGCGACATAGATGGCATCCATGTCGCCGATCCTACGTTGCGCGCGACCTCGGCGGCCGGCGCTCAGGGAGCTGCAGCGGGCCTGCGACAGTCGGCCGTCGTCTGGTACTGCTCGGGAAGGTTGTCGTCGGCGACCGAGAACTGCCAGTCGGCGATGAACGCGGCCGCCTGCGGTGTCGCGCCGAGCGACTCCGCGACGCCGGCCGAGCGGCTGACGGCCTGGCACTCGGTGGCCGCCTCGTCCATTACGCCGCGCATGTGCACCGACTCGTGGGTGAGCACCGCGACGCCGTAGGCGACGGCGGTGTCGTCCTTTGAGCAGGCGTCGAGCTGCAGGCAGGAGAGCTCGAGCGCGGCACCGCGGTCGAGCAGCCGCGCAATGCCGTCGCAGACACGCCCGGTCACGTTGCGTCTCGTCGGCGGGCCTGCCGTCCTGGAACTGCACCTCGCCGTCGTGGATCTCGCCCATGGAGCCTGCGGCGCAGCTGCCCGGGACAGTGCACCTTCACGCGCGACCGGCGACCTTCGAGGCGGCCTGCGCCCGCGCGCTGCTCGACGTGCAGCCGCTCGGCCCGCAGGTGCCAGACCGAAGCCGGCGAGCGGCACGATGATCGCGGCGGCGATCACGAGTGTCCTGGGCGCGGGCGTGTCCACGTGTGGTCCATCGGCCGGCGGCGACAGCGGCTCCAGCTTTGCCGCCAATTACCCCTGCGGGAGCGTGATTCACCGCTATTCAGAGGTGGTTCTCCACCGCTTCGGAGAGGACCGCAAGGTGCGACCATTGTTCGAATGGTCCGAAATTCGAAGCACCGATTCACCGTCGCTCTGGTCGTGCTCGCAGGCATGCTCGTGCCGGCGGCGACCGCATCGTCGAAGACGATCAACGGCGACCACCTCGCCAACACCGCGCGCGGGACGGCGGTCGGCGACGTGATCCGCGGCAGAGGCTCGAGCGACCGCCTGTTCGGCAATCGCGGCAACGATGTGCTGACGGGCGGCACCGGCAACGACCTGCTCTCCGGCGGCGACGGCTTCGACCAGGGCTACGGGGACTCCGGCGACGACCATGTGATCGGTGGCACCGGCAACGACCTGCTGTTCGGCGGTGGCGGCGACGACAACCTGCAGGGCCAGGAGGGCGACGACCTGCTCGACGGCGGGGACGGCGACGACTGGCTGGCCGGCGGCAGCGGCGACGACTTCATCGGCGAGGCGGGCTCCGGCAACGAGCGCCTCGTCGACGGCGGCAGCGGCGACGACCTGATCGCCACCGGCAACGGCGGCGACCGGATCGTCCGCGGCGGCTACGGCGACGACGTCATCTTCGGCGGGCCTGGCGACGACCGCATCGACGGCGGGCCCGGCAACGACCGCATCAGCGCCGGCATGGGCCAGAACAACGACCTGCCCGTGCGCGGCGGCAGCGGTGACGACCTGATCTACGACGGCGACGGCGGCTCGCACATCCTCGCCGAGGAGGGCAACGACACGATCTACGCGTACGGCGGCGAAGACCACGTATTCGGCGGCGACGGCGACGACCTGATCCACAGCGGCCGCTCGAAGGACACGATCGACTGCGGTCCTGGGAACGACACCGCCTGGGTCGGATCGCGCGCCGAGGCGCGCAGGACGACCGGCTGCGAGACGATCGTCGTGCCGGATCCGGACCCGCTCGACGCCCACCAGACCCAGGGCACCGACCCGAGCGACAAGGTGCGCTACCTCGACGTGATCCAGGGGCTGTTCGCCGCCTGGCACAACGCCGGCAGGCTCAAGGCCGGCGCCCGCGGCGAGGCAATCCTGCTGAAGGTCTACCGCGCCACCCTGCTCCCCGTCTGCTCGATGCAGAAGCACCGCTCGTGCAAGGTCGGCTCCGACGGCGGTCAGCGCATCATCGGCTCCCCCAGGTCCGACAACATCCGCGCACTCGGCGGCGACGACGCGGTCGAGGGCAACGAGGGCGACGACCGCATCAGCGGCGGGACCGGCAACGACGAACTCTGGGGCCGGACCGGCAACGACACGATCCGCGGCGGATCGGGGAACGACGAGATCGAGGGCGCGTCAGGCCGCGACCTGCTCTACGGCGGGTTCGGCGCCGACCTGATCACCGGCGGCAAGGACGCCGACCGCATCTACGGCGGGCCCGGCGACGACACGATCCGCGCGCTCGGCGGCGGCAGCGACTACGTCGACTGCGGCCCAGGACGCGATCGCGTCCAGGCGGATTCGCACGACCACCTCGTCAACTGCGAGGTCAAGCTGCGCTGACGGCGGTCAGGCCTTGACGGTGAAGCCGGCGGACTGCGTCCGCGTCACGCCGGCGCTGTCCACGTAGGACAGGCGCACGACGTACGTGCCGGGCGCGGCGCTCGCGCGCTGCGTCAGGCCGATCGTGCGCCTGGTCGCCTTGCGGCTCTTGCCGAAGCGCGCGGACCCGTCGGCGACGAGGAGCTTGCCGCGCAGCACCTTGATCGCGGCGCGCTTGGCCCCGGCGGGCGCGGTGAACGCGACCTGGCAGCGCGGCGTGCGGCCGCTCACGCAGCCGTAGCTCGCGGCGACGCCCTTCTTCTTCTTGGCCGCACGCAGCGCGAGCTTGGCGGCGGGCAGGTTGGTCAGTGACGCCGCCGGTGTGGTCACCGGCGGGGTGCTCGACCCAGTCGGCGTCGTCGGCGTCGTGGGCGTGGTCGGCGTCGTGGGTGTCGTCGGCGTCGTCCCGGTCTGACCGTCGAACTCGATGCGGAACGACAGGTCGCGGTCGGCGGCCGTCCCACGACACGACGGGCTCCGCCGCGCTGTAGGCGTTGCCGCCGTCGTAGAAGCCGACCGTCCGGCGGCTGGCTCGCGGGGATCCGCCAGTTGACCTCGGCGCTCACGACACCGCCGTCGCGACGCGGATGACCGCCGCGTACTGCGCCCCGGCGTTCACCGGCCAGTCGACGTCGTAGGTGCGCAGCGTCGACGTGCCGAGCGTGATCACGATCGGCTGGCGTCTTCACGACGGCGTTGGCGGGCGCCGAGGACCCCACGTCGTGCAGCTCGAGGAACGCCGGCTGATCGGCCGCGGCGATCTCCGGGTGGCTCGAGCTCGTGCCCACGCTCAGGCGCGCGCCGAATGACGTGACCTTGTCACGCCGGCCGGCACGGTGAAGGTCTGCGCCACCGACGAGCCCGCGTTGTCGAAGTCCGACGGGCTGAACCGCGTGATCCCGAAGTACCCGGCCAGCGGAGATCCGCTCGTGTCGATCGGTCCCGCGGCGGACGCTGCGGCAGGCGCAAGCAGCGCGATCAGCACGGCCGGCAGGGCGGTCGCGACGACACGGCGGGCGGACATTCGAGCCGATCGGCATCGCGGGAGATTCGCAGATCGCGAGCTGTCCGCGCGACTTTGTGAGCGGGCCGTCGTTGACCGGGTATCCGGGGCTGACCCGGCCCAACGGGAGGTTTTCATGCGACGTGTGTTTCGAGGCCGCGCCGGAACGGTGCTGGGCCTGATGCTCGGTCTGGCGATCGCGAGCGCGGGCACGGCGACCGCCGCATCGCTGATCACGGGCAAGCAGATCAAGGACGGGACTATCAGCTCGAAGGACCTGACGCGGGGCGTTCGCGGCCAGCTGCTGAGGGTCGGCCCCACAGGCGACCGCGGCGACCGCGGTGACCGCGGCCCGCGTGGTGAGCAGGGGGTCAAGGGCGACCAGGGAGCGAAGGGCGATCCCGGCCCGGTCGGCGAGGCGCTGCCATCCGGCAAGACGCTGTACGGCATCTACCAGGCGGTCACCGACAACGCCGCGGACGCGGCACCGGTGCGTGCGGCCGTGAGCTTCCCCGTGACGTTGCCGGCAGACCCGTTCCCGCACTTCATCCCGTACGGCTCACCCGCCCCCAGTGGCTGCGCGGGCGGCAGCCTGACGTCGCCGGCGGCCTCCCCCGGGCACCTGTGCGTCTACGAGTCGGCCGCCACGAACCGGACGTTCGACAAGTTCTCCAACGTGATCACGGGCCTCACCGGCGAGACGTCGCGTTACGGGTTCCTGATCGAGTTCGAGGCGGCGAACGCCGGGACCAGCTCGACCCGCGGTGTCTGGGCCGTGACCGCGCCGTAGGAGGCAGACCGCAGGCGCTGCGATGCTCACGGGATGAGCGATGACGAGATCCGCGAGCTGCTGGCCGCGCTGCCGAAGGCGACGACGATGCAGCGCCCGCCCGGATCCGTGGCGATCGTGCGCGCGCTCGTCGCCGACGATGACCTCGAGGCAGTGGACGCGTGGGTGGCCGCTGCCGGCGGTCAGGTCCGCAAGACCCGCCCCGTGCAGTCGCAGGGCCGGCGCGCCGGCCGGATCACGACAGAGACGATCCCGAGCGAGCGCTACTACCTGCTGCCCGCCGTGTCACTGCGTCCTCCGGCGGCCTGACAGCCGCGCCGCCGGCGCTGGAAGGACTGGCGGACACCGCGCCACGTTTCTGGCCTTGGAGGAGGCGCTTTCTTTCGGCACGGCGTCCGCCGACCCGTGTCTTCCCATAGTCGTCGCATCTGAAACGACTACGGCACGCTGAAGCTGAAGCCCAGACCGAACCGCACCACCGAGGTCTTCGCCTTGCAGCGCGTCGGGGGTGTCGTCGTCCACGGCTGTGGCTTGTCCGGCCCGCAGCTGTAGCCGCGAACCTTGGCGGCGCGCACCTTCGGGCCCGGGAGCAGGTAGGAGCGCACGATGCTGCGTGCCTCGCGGCAGCGTCATCCCCTGTGCCCGGATCGAGTCGGCGGTCGCCGCGCCGTCCTCGTCGATGGCCAGCGTCATGTCGCCGCAGTCGCGGCCCGGCGCGCGGACGACCGAGAACCAGCGGCGCACGGTCCCGGACTTACGGGTGACGTTGCCGTCCGGCGCTGAGGACACCGTCCAGTCGATGTCGATCCACCACCAGTAGCGGCCGGGCGGCAGCGCCTTGGACGTCGTGCCGGTCCACGCGCCGCGGGCATCGGGGCGCAGCACGAGGTGGTCGGTCGCGGCATCCCGCACACCGACGTGCGCGACGTTCACCGCGACGCTCGTGATGATCCCCGCCGCCGGGGCCGCGAAGCCGAGCTTGACGCTGAAGGTCGAGCCGGTCGGCGATGCCGCGAGGACCGCCTCGCTGGCGGGAGTCGTGGCGGAGACCACCGGGGGTGCCTCCTGCGCGTATGCCGCTGCCGGGGCCGCGAGGGCCAGTGCTACTACGAGGCCAGTTAGGGGGAGTCTGGACCTGATCAGCATTCGCCGAGGGTAAGCGAGCGCCATCGACCCCTTGGACGGTCGCCCTAGGGTCCTCACCGGACGAGGAAATCCCAGCAAACACGCTGTTTCTCTGTGGCTGACGCGCGTGCGACTTGCACTCCCCGCGCACGTGGACGTAGGGTCGCTCTGGGGAATCCGTACCTCCGGAGGGGAGAGGTCGTGCTGCAGTGCCGCGTGCCTGGGCCGTCGATGATCGTCGCGATGATCGCGCTGGTCGTGTCGCTCGGCGGGGTCGGCTACGCCGCGACCCAGTTGCCCAAGAACAGTGTTGGCCGCACGCAGCTGCGCCCCGCCGCCGTGACGAACTCCGAGCTCGCACGCGATGCCGTCACCGGAGCGAAGGTCAAGGACCGCTCGCTCAGCCCGGACGACTTCAACTCCAAGGGCCTGGGGAAGGTCCCGACCGCCGTGCTGGCGGACCGCGCCACTGCGGCGGCGACGGCGGACCGGGCGAAGGTCGCCGACGCGCTCGCGGGCCAGCACGTCGATGGCATCGCATCCACGATCCCGCTCGGGGGCTCGGCGAAGGTGGCGGGCGCCGACGGCGGGCTCGAGATCGTCGCGTCGTGCAGCTCGGGCGGCGAGCTGACGCTCGTCGCACACTCGAAGACCGAGCACGCGCTCGTGCGCGCGAGCACGATCAGCGCCACCGGGGCACCGGCGTCCCTGGCCGTCTTCGACGACGCGGACCTCAACCCGGGCGAGGACCTGAACCTGATCAATCCCCACAGCGGACGCGGCACCGCACAGGTCACGTATCTCGGAACCGACGGCCATGTGGAGACCGCGCTCCTGAGCTTCGGTGAGCTGACCGGCACGCAGACGTGCACGGTCGTCGGGACGCTCGTGCGGACCTGAGCCTGGACGGGTCCACCGCCGGCGATAGCGTCAGGCCGATGGACAGAGCAGATGTTTGGGCGATGCAGGCGGCGAACAAGGGCGAACCGGACTGGTCGCTCGACCTCCTGATCCGGCTGATCGAGGACGGCAACGGCGGGTTCCCGCTGACGGTGCTCGTCAACGGCACGTTCATCCGTGGGTTGCTCGTCAACTCCACGGAGTGGGCCGATCACCTCGACGGCGCCGTCGACGACCTGCTCGGTGGCCTGGCCGACGAGCTCGCGGCGGAGCAGACGCCGATCGAGTCCGTCGAAGACCTCGCAGCGACCGGCACGTCCGTCGGTGACATCGAGGAACGGCGCGCGGCCTGGCCCGAGAAGGGCTGGCGCAACTTCCTCGACGAGCGGCGCGCCGACCGTGCGGACGCCGAGGAGCGCCTGCACCAGCTGAGCCGCGATGGCAAGCCGGCGCCATTCGAGTCGCTGCCCGACGACCTCGCTGAGCTCGCGGTCGCCGTCAACCTTCCGAAGGTCGCGCTCACGCTCAAGGACGCGACGATCATCTCGTCGGTCTCGGCGAGCCCGGTGAAGCTCAACCTCCCGTTCGTGCGGGTCGTGGCCGCGAGCGTCGACGCGTGGTGGCCCGGCGCGCCACCGTCCGACACGGGCGCCGCCGCGGACGACAGCGCGGCGTAGGCGGCACCCTCAAGCTGGCGTTTAGATGTGCGTAGGTTCTGCGCGTAGCCTTAGTCCGCGGCCGCGGCACGTCTGCGGCTGCAGCGGAGGACCGCCCGTCGCCGCTATCCCCCTGCGGCGGCGGGTGCTCCGCCCACCAGCGGGCTTGAGTTAGCCCGCCGCCCGAAGGGGTTTAGAGCGGCGGGCCACCAATCAGGACGCTCGCGCCGCCGTGATCCTTCCCGGCGGTGCGACGAACCGCCGGCTACGGAATCCTCGCCCCCGCGTTGAGCCCGTCCGATGCGGCGTTGCGACCGACGGGTGAGGTCGACGCGAGCTTGAAGCCCGCCCAGCTGGTGAGCGGCCCGACGTAGACGGCGTTCTGCCCACTGACGTTGTTGTTCGCGGTGCCCGTGGACCCGTTCGAGAACCCGACGCCCGTCGTGATGTTGTCGTACACGCGCGTGCCGCTTCCAGCGGGGTCTGCCGACTTGCGGTTGACGTCGATCGAGCCGCAGGCGACGTTGAACGCGCAGTCGGAGGCGGCATGCCAGACGACCGTGTTGCGCCGGACGATGCTGTTCGTGTCGGAGTACAGCTCGATGCCCCATGGGCGGCGAATGTCGACCACGTTGTCCTCGATCGTCAGACCCGAGGTGTTGCCGTCGAAGCTCGTGATGCCCTGGGTGTCGCAGCCGGCGCCCTCGGAGACATAGTTGCCGGCGATGCGGCCGCCGGTCGCACCTTCGAACTGGATGTTGTCGGTGTGGTTGGTGCCCGTGTCGCAGAGGTTCGAGAACGTGTTGCCGATGACGTTCACGCCGCCGCCGGCATGGACGCCGTCGAGGTTCCCGTTGCGGAACGTCGAGTTCTGCACGGTCACTCCGGAGAAGGAGTTGCCCGGCGCGAACACGCGGACCTTGCCGTTGTCGCCACCGTTGTAGACCGCGTTCCAGTCGTGCGAGTTGTGATCGAGCAGGATGTTCGCGTTCACGAGGCCGTCGATCGTCAGCGCGCTCAGGAACACGGAGTTCCTGACCGTGATGTTCGCGGCGCTCCCCTTGATGTAGCCGCCCATGCCGGTCATGCCGTCGAGCGTGAACCCGCCGCCGCTGGAGACCGCCAGCGCCATCGACACGGTCGCCCCGGTGGCGGGACGCACGGCGATGGCCTTGCTCGTCCCGGTCCAGGCGCCGTAGTTGCCGGACTCAAGGCAGAGCGTCGTGCCGGCGGTGGCAGCGCTCACGCGTGAGGCGAACGTGCTCGTCGTGACGGTTGCGCCCGCGCAGGTGCCTGCCGGCACCGGCGTCGGAGTCGGCGTCGGAGTCGGCGTTGGGGTCGGAGTGGGCGCGGGTGCCGGAGTGCTCGGCGATACCGGTGTCGTCGAGTAGATGGTCATGAAGTCCATCCAGTTGGTGTACGTCGCGGGAGCAGGCGTTGGCGTCGGCGCGGGAGTGGGAGTCGGCGCCGGCGTCGGTGTCGGCGTCGGCGTCGGCGCGGGTGTCGGCACCGGTGTCGGTGCCGGCGTCGGAGTGGGAGTCGGAACTGGAACCGGAACCGGAGCCGGGACCGGCGCGGGAGTGCTCACCGGCACCGGCACGGTCGAGTAGATCGGCATGAAGTCCATCCAGCCGCTGTACGACGGGGCCGGCGTGACGGCAGTCCGCGCCGAGACGCGGCGCTGCCGGAGCACGCACGCCCGGGCCTTCCGACGCTGCGCTCGCGATGCCTTACGGGGCACTCGTGCTGCCGTGAGCGGCTTGCACTGGCTGGGGTGCGCCGCTGATTTCGATGCGCTGCGCGCGAAGGACGGAGCGGCGGGCAGCAGAAGGAGAAGCGCGACAACCAGGAACGCCACAGCCCCCCAGCTGGCGCCCCGGGCCGGGGAGGTCGTGGGCATGGGGCGATCCTATCCGCGGGTCTGCGGGGCCCGTCAAGGCGCAAGTTCGGCCCTAATGCGCGTTGACGGGAGGTTCCGGTCCTGCTGCTGTCCCTGGCAGGACCGGCCCTCTCGCGTCCATCTGTCCCCGGCTCGGTGGTGGCGTCAGTGGCCGATGACGCGGTGCCGCGTGACAACGCGCCCGCCCTCGAAACCAGTGGCGGCGCCCACGATCAGGGCGCTGAGCGCGATGACGAGAACCACCATCGTGCTCGTGTCGTCGCTGCTCCCGACGGATCGGGAAGCGGCCGCTGCGTGCGGCAGGCCGATGGGTGCGGCACCCCGTGCACTCGGCGCGGCGTAGCGCGGATACTGGACCGGGCCCGTCGGGCCGGCGGACGCAGCGTCGGCAGGTCGTGCCGACGCGGACGTGGGTACGGCGATGAGCGTGGCGGCGACTGCCGCCGTTGCGATGAGCGTGCGGCTGGACATGCGTGCCTCCATTGGCCGGCCGCTATACGGCGGCGTGTTCGGGGTCGGACCGGACGATCACCGTGTCGGCGATCGCGACGATCTCGTCGACCGGCAGGCCCGCGCGGGCGGCGTGGTCGCGGATCGCCTCGGGGCTCGAGGCCTCGTAGATGCAGAACGTGCCGAGGCCGCCGCCGTTCTCCTCGAGCGACGTAGCTGCGGATCCAGCGAATGTCCTCGGGCATCTGCTCGTCGGCCACGGCCGTCGAGCGCGCGGCTGCCTGGCCGAGTTCATCGCCGGAGCGCCAGCCGTTGCGGCGGACGATTGCGTACAGCTTCATCGGGTCCTCCTTCGTGGTGGGCATGCCAGCCACGCTACGGCGACCGGTTGCCCCGCACATGGGGCGGGTTCCCTAACTTTTTTCGCCTGCGCCGGCCAACAGGCCCATGCGCGCGGCGGCGGCTGCGGCCTGGCCGCGCGTACTGACGCCGAGCTTGCCGAGGATCGCCGAAACGTGGTGGTCGACGGTCTTCTCAGAGAGCACGAGCCGCTCGGCGATCTCCGCATTGCGCAGGCCCTCGGCGATCAGCTCGAGGACCTCGAGCTGGCGGCTGGTGAGCCCGCCGGCGTTCTCGCGCGTGCGGGCGATCGGACCGCGCGGCACGTTGCGCGCACCGCGAGCACGCAGGCGCCGCGCGAGCACCGCCACGGCGGCCGACGCGCCGAGCGCGAGCAGGTGCTCGTGCGCCTCGCGCAGCGCCTCCTCGTCGTCGGCGCCGGCGAGCGCAAGGGCGGCTTCGTAGGGCTGCCCGAGGTCCGTCCACGCGAGCGCGGCGCCGCGATGGTCCCCGGTGAGTTCGAGCCAGTCCGGCCCGTCCGGCATCGGCGTCGGGAGGTCGTCGCTCAGCCCGGCGCGGCGCCGCCAGACCAGGAGCGCGGCTGCGTATCCGGTGCTGTCGCGCTCGAGCGCCATCGCGAGGGCTTCGCGCGTCTCCGCGTCGATCCGCTCGCCCTGGCCCTGCAGCCACGCGACCTCCGCGCGGGCGCTCGCCGACCGGCGCGTGGTACTGCAGCGATCCGTCGACGCGGGCGACGTCCAGCGCCTCGTCGAGCGGCGACCATGCGTCCGGGTCACCGCGACGAGCGCGCACGAGCGCGAGGACGAGCAGCGGCCCGTGGCGGGCGTTCATGTGGTCGTGGACGCGCGCCAGAAGATCGGTCGCGGTCTGCACGGCAGCGTCGAGATGGCCGGCGGCGAGGTCGGCCTCGGCCTGCATCCCGAGCAGGCAGTTCTCCCATGCCTCCAGCCCGCGGTCGCTGCAGTAGGCCAGGCCGGCGACGAGGTAGGGCTCGGCGCGTCGCCAGTCGTGCCGGCAGCCGAGCGCGGACACGATGTTGATGTAGGCGCGGCCGACATCCGTCGGCCCGCTCGTCCTCGCGGGCGAGCACGAGGCTGCGCTCGAGCATCGCCAGCCCGCGGTCGTCGCCGCGCAGCAGCTCCGCGGTGCCTGCGTTGTTGAGCGCACGAATGAGCGTCTCGCGATCGCCGATGCGTTCGGCGATCTCGATCGCGCGCTCGCCCAGTGCGACCGCTTCGGCGAGCCGATCGTCGAACATCGCGACCGTCGCTCTGCTCGCTGTAGGCCCGCGCGACATCGCGCTCGGATCCGAGCGACTCGAGAATCGCCGGCCGCCTCGCTCGACGGCCGCGTTCGCCTCGACGCCGCGCCCTGCGCAGCTCAACGGACGCGCCCGCAGCAGGAGCGCCTCGGCGACGCGCCGGCGGTCGCCGGTCGCGCGATGGATCTCGACGACCTCGGCGAGCGCGTCGATCCCCTCGGCGCGCATGTCGGTCAGGTAGCACTCGGCGGCATAGCGCTCGAGCATGTCGGCGCGCTCCGGCGGCGCGAGACCGCCGGCGAACCGCAGCGCGCGTGCGTACTGCTCGGCGGCCTCGCGGTGCGCGCTGAACGCGGACGCCTGCGCCGGCCGCGGCGACCGCGAAGCGCAGCACGGCATCGGCGTCGCCGGCGCCCTCGGCGTGATGCGCCAGACGCGCGGCTCCCGCTGGCCGTCGAGCGCCACGAGCACGCGGCGGTGCAGCTCGACACGGCGGTCGGGCGGCAGCGACTCCTCCACCGCGAGCCGGGCCAGCTCGTGACGGAAGGCGACCGCGGCGCCGTCGGCGGTCAGCATGCCGGCGTGCAGGCATTCGTCGACCGCGCCGGCCGGCAGCGTCTGCGAGCGCGTCGAGCAGCCACACCTCGGTGCGGCCGGGGACGACGGCCACGGCGTCGAGCAGCGAGCGCGCGGGCTCGCTGAGACGCGCCGAGCGCGCCAGCACCGCATCGCGAATCGTGGCCGGGAGCACGGCGTCGGCGGCGGCCAGCGCCTCGGTGACGAAGAACGCGTTGCCGCCGGTGCGCGCGAACAGGACGATCGGATCGACGCCCACCGGATCGGCGAGCACCGCGACTGCGTCGGCTGAGAGCGGCGACACCTCCAGACGCGTCCACCGAGTCGGTCGATGGCAGCTCCCC
Source organism: uncultured Actinomycetes bacterium (assembly GCA_963821685.1). Taxonomy (GTDB): domain Bacteria; phylum Actinomycetota; class Thermoleophilia; order Solirubrobacterales; family Solirubrobacteraceae; genus F1-60-MAGs163. The sequence continues at coordinate 62,980 of CAWGEW010000007.1, forward strand.
CAGCAGCAGACGCAGCGGCCCGGTGCGGTCGACCTGATCGCTGCGGTAGCTGACGAGCAGCAGCAGCGGAACGCCGCGCACGCGTCCCGCCACGAGCCGCAGCACGTCGAGCGTCGCCTCGTCGGCCCAGTGCACGTCCTCGATGACGACGACCGACGGGACGCGCCCCTCGGACTGCCGCAGGAGCGACGCCGCCACGTCGTGCGGCGGCGCGCCGTCCGCGACCTGCTGCGCGCAACTCGCCGCCGAGCTCGTCCGCGAGGTCGAGCAGCGGACCGAGCGGACGCGGCGTGACGAGCGCGTCGCACGTCGCCCAGTGGATGTCCGCCTCGCGCGGCGCCGTGGCGCAGAACGCGCGCAGCAGCGCGGTCTTGCCGACACCGGCCTCGCCGGCGACGAAGACGACCCGTCCGCGCAGGCTCTGCGCGACATCAGCCAGCGAGTCGGCGAGTGCCTCGAGCGCCTCGTCGCGCTCGAGCAGCGCCGGCTCCTCCGCGATGGCCAGACCGGACTCGCGCATGAGTGTCATCTTCCACCGCCGTCAGCTGCGGATGCAACGGCGCCCGGCCTGCCGAGCACTTCGCGCCATCTGGCGTGCCTCCCACGAGTCGGTTGGAACCGTCGGACGCAGGATCGCCGCGCGCAGCGTCCAGGCAATCGGGAGACCTCCCCATCTTTTATCGCTCGCGGCGCTGTGTAGATTCACGACACCTGCCCGTCCGCGAAAGGACTGATCGAGATGCCCCCGGTGCCGAACGTCGTTCTCGTCCATGGAGCCTGGGCCGACGGGTCCTGCTGGAGCGCCGTGACCGAGCGCCTGCAGGCCGACGGCTACAACGTCACGGCCGCCCAGCTTCCCGGGACGGGGCTTGCCGACGACGTCGCGCGTGTACGTCAGGTGCTCACCCGCCAGAGCGGCCCGACCGTCCTCGCCGGCCACTCCTACGGCGGCCAGGTCATCACGTCACTCGGGACCGACGCACCGAACGTCGTCGCGCTCGTGTACATCGCGGCCTTCGGACTCGACGAGGGCGAGTCGATCGGCGGCCTGCTCGCCCAGGGCGGCGCCCCGACCCCGGCACTCGCGAATCTCGACATCGACGCACAGGGCTACGCGTGGCTCCCGGAGAACGACTTCGTCGCGCACTTCGCAGGCGACATCGATCCCGTCCAGGCGAAAGTCCTGTTCGCCGCGCAGGGGCCGCTCCACACCTCCACGCTCGGGGACGTCATGGGCGTCCCGGCCTGGAAGGGGTTGCCGTCGTGGTTCCTCGTTGCGACCGGCGACGAGGCGATTCCCGCGGACGCCGAGCGGCTGTTCGCCCAGCGCATGGGCGCGACGACGGTCGAGGTCGACAGCGGTCACGTCGCGATGATCTCCCACCCGCAGGAGACGGCCGACCTGATCGTCGCCGCAGCGAACGCGACCGGCGGCTGAGATCGTGATCCGCGCGCGCCACGCAACGGTCCTGCTCCTGCTCGCCTTCGCGTGCATCCCGGCGACGGCCCAGGCGCTGTCCGGTGGTCCGGTCCCGCGCCGATCTTCGTCTCGGACCTGCAGCGCGGCATCATCGCGATCGACGGCTCCAGCGGCGCGCAGACCATCGTGACGAACCAGGTGAAGGCCAACTCGATCACGGCCCTGCCCGCCGGCAACCTGTTCGTCACCGGTGACCAGGGCGGCTCGAGCAGCCGCGGCGTCTACCGCGTCGACGTCGGCGCCGGGACGGCGACGCTCGTCACGCTGCTCGCGGGCGCCCGTGCGATCGCGCGGATCAACAGCGACACGTTCCTCGTCGCCACCAGCGATCAGCTCTACAAGATGACCGCCGGCGGCTCGCTGACGACGATCGGCGATCCCGCTCGACCTCAACGAGCGCCCCTACATCGCGATCGGTGCCAACCTGCTGGACGGCAGCGCCGACATCTGGGCGCACGCGCCGAACATCGGCACCGGCGGTGAGCTGTACGGCTACAGCGGCACGGGCACGACGCTGACGGGCCCGACCCAGGAGATCGCGCTCAGCGGGAATGGCGTGATCGGGACGCCCAACGGCGCCGGGATCGGCTACACGGACGCGGGCAACCGGATCATCGCCAACGCGCGGGCGATCGCCGGCTTCGCCGCCGACGGCCTCGTCGACGGCGTGACGATCAGCAGCACCGGGTTCATCGACCCCAGCGCGGTCGCCTTCGAGTCGGCGTCCTCGATGCTCCTGCTCGACTCCGAGGACGGCCTCGGCGGCAGCGTCTATCGCGTCGACCTCGGGCACGGGCGAGACGACGCCGCTGGCGACGAGCGACGGCACCGACCCGACGAAGATGAGCATCGCCACGGGCATCACGACGACGCGCTGCTTCCCGTTCTCGTGCTCCGTCCTCCCCGCCGGTCGTCACACCGCCGGCGAGCACGCCGGCGCCCACGCCACTGACGACGTCGACGTCGACGGGATCCTCGACGAAGAAGGCGACGATCACGTTCGCCGCACTGAAGAAGCTGAAGCTGAGCACGAAGGGCATCTCCGTTCCGCTGACGTGCGCGATCGCCTGCCGGATGAAGGTCAGCGCGAAGCTCAGCGGCCTCGGCGGCAAGAGCCTCGCTCTGACCCCGGTGACCAAGAGCCTGCCCGCCGGGAAGAGCGTGGCGGTCGTGCTGAAGCTCAAGAAGGCGCAGCGCTCACGCGTGACGGCGGCGCTGAAAGCTCACAAGCGCGTGAAGGTCGCCTTCAGCGCGGTGGCCACGGCGGCCGGAGCGACGACTCAGCAGCTCGGCCGGACGCTGACGCTGAGCCGCTAGATGCGCTCGGTGAGAGCATGGTGGAACCGCATCAGGAGTCGAGCGATCACGGCGCAGGCCGACTTCGCTGACCCGAACCGCAAGGAAAGCTTCCTCGAGCGGCTGATGCGTTACCTGCCGTAGCCCCCACCCCGCGTCCGCCTGGTTCCCAAGGCCTACGTCGCCCGCGACGGCGGCTGAGCGCTGCGCCAATCCGCGTTGCTCGCGAGAGCGAGTGGGACGCCGAGCGTGTCCAAGGTCTCGCGGATCGCGAAGATCTCGTCACCCGCGCGCGCGAGCTTGTCGGCGTCGCCCGGGTGGCGGCGCGCATCGTCGGTCAGCGCCGACAGGTGGGCGACCTGCTCGACCAGGTGCTCAAGGAGCCATGCGAGGTCGGCGGACTGGGACATGCGCGGAGCCTACGTCGAAGCTGAACGCGCCCGACGGTCATCGGAGGGGTTCGATAGGAAACCACACCGCCGGACGCGACCACCGAGCGTAAGGACGGGCGAGCGCAGACGCGCCACCACGGCCCGAAACGACCCGCACCGCACGAAGCGGCGGACCCTGGCGGTGGCTCGGGGTCCGCAGAACGGAAGCCCCCATTTCTGGGGCCCCGCCGCGCCGCGACTGGCAAGATCCGGCTGACACTCACACCACGGCGGCTCCAGAACGACGAAAGCCCCGTAGCTACGGGGCTTTCAGAAGTACCGCCACGGGGATTCGAACCCCGGTTTCCGCCGTGAGAGGGCGGCGTCCTAGTCCCCTAGACGATGGCGGCTCGGGGCGACCAAGATAGCAACAGCCCTTGGCTCGAGAGGGCCTTGGCGCGGGCGCCCGATGGCGCTTATCCACTGCTACCCTCTCGCCTCCCTGCCAGCGGATGTGGCGGAATTGGTAGACGCGCAGGCTTCAGGTGCCTGTGTCCTTCGGGACGTGGAGGTTCGAGTCCTCTCATCCGCATGCAAGGATCCCGCTCGGTGAGCACGACCAAGCACCGGATCTACACGACGAGCTTCGCGAGCGTGTATCCCCACTACGTCGCCAAGGCGGAGAAGAAGGGGCGCACGAAGGCGGAGGTCGACGAGATCATCCGCTGGCTGACGGGCTACACGCAGGCAGGACTCGCCGCGCAGCTGAAGGCGCAGACCGATTGCGAGACGTTCTTCGCACAGGCGCCTGAGCTGAATCCCTCGCGCGAGCTGATCACCGGGGTCGTCTGCGGTGTGCGGGTCGAGGAGGTCGAGGAACCGACCATGCGGGAGATCCGCTACCTCGACAAGCTGATCGACGAGCTGGCTCGGGGTAAGTCCATGGAGAAGATCCTCAGGTCAGGCGGCTAGGGCCTCCGCGTCGTTCCCGCCGCTCTCTTCGTTTATGCTCGCGCCTGTCGTTCCCGGCGCTGACGGGTCACTGCGCCGATCTGACTACCCATCCGATCGCCTGACCCGTCCTGGACGACTCTCGCCCACCCACCTCTGCTGATGCACCCGCGCGCGACGTCAGCGCGTGGGTCGGCCACGTCATCGTCTGCGGGCTGCACAACGTCGCCCTGCGCACGGTCGAGCAGCTGTACCTCGCCGGCGTCCCCGTCGCGGTGATCGACGACGAGCCCGACCCGCGGCTCGTCTCCGTCGTCGAAGCGTGGGGCATCCCGTACTTCGCCCGCAACACGATCCTGAGCGACCCGTTCGCGGCGGCCGGCCTGGCCGGCGCGGCCGCCGTGATCTGCGCGGAGAGCTCGGACCTGCACACGCTCGAGACCGCGCTGCTCGTGCGCGATCTGCGCCAGGACGTGCGCGTCGTCCTGCACCTGGACAACCCCGCGGTCGGCGGAGCGGTCGAGGGCATCACCGGCGCCGGCAGCGTGCTCGACGTCGCGGGACTGTTCGCCCCGTCGGTCGTCGACGCGTGTCTGGGCCGCCGCGCGCACGACCTGCAGCTCGGCGGCCAGCACTTCGTCGCAGCCGAGGTGAGCGCGCCGCGCTACGGGTCGCTGCGTGAGCTCTACGGCGACCTCGCGCCCGTCGCGGTGCTGAGCCACCCCGACGAGCAGGTCGTCGCGTGCCCCGGCCGCGATCACGTCGTCAACGAGGGCGACGATGTCGCGCTGCTCGGGACGCCCGCCGCATTCGGCGACGCCGGGATCGAGATCCAGGAGCCGGACGACCGCGCCTCGCGCGGACACCCGCAGCATCTGGCGCCGGTTCGCGCTCGGCATGCGCGACGCCGCCGACTACGCCGACTACGCGGTCCGCGCAACGCTGGTCGCCGGGCTGGTCATCTTCATCATCTCGACGATCATCCTGCGGCTCTTCTACGAGACCGAGAACAGCGGCCACATGACGCTGCTGCAGTCGATGTACTTCACGATCGAGACCGCGGCGACCGTCGGCTTCGGCGACTTCTCGTTCGCGCAGCAGTCGCAGGGGATGCAGGTCGTTCGCGATCGTGCTGATCATCGCCGGGACGACGTTCGTCAGCCTGCTGTTCGCGTTCGTCACCAACGCCCTCGTCAGCCGCCGCATCGAAGCCTCGCTCGGGCGTGCGCGCGTGCGCGGGACCGAGGACCACGTGATCCTGATCGGGCTCGGCTCGGTCGGGATGCGGATCCTCGAGGGCCTGACCGAGCGCGGGCGCAAGGTCGTCGTGATCGAGCGCGACGAGGACAACCGCTACGCGAGCCAGGCGCGGCTGCTCGGCGTGCGCGTGATCGTCGGCGACGCGACGCTGCGCCGCACGCTCGAGGCCGCGAACCTGTCGACCGCGTCGGCCGTCGCCGTCGTCACCTCGAACGACATGACGAACATCGAGACCGGGCTGGCGATCCGCGAAGGGCTCGCCGATCGCTGGCAGGACGTGCCGGTGATCCTGCGCGTGTTCGACCGCTCGCTCGGCCATCGACTCGAGGAGACGTTCGACTTCCGCCACGTCTGGTCGACGGCGGCGATCGCGGCGCCATCTCGACCAGTTCGCCGCGGTACAGCACCGCCAACCGGTCGGCGATCTGATCGGCGACGCCAAGGTCGTGGGTGATCATCAGCACCGAGCAGCCGAAGTCGTCGCGCAGTTCGCGCAGCAGGTCGAGCAGTTGGGCTTGCACGGTGACATCGAGCGCGGTGGTCGGTTCGTCGGCGACGATCAGGGCCGGCGCCGGCAACGGCGATGGCCGCCATCACCCGCTGCCGCAACCCGCCGGACAGTTCGTGCGGGTAGACCTTCAGCCGCAGTTGCGGCGTCGCGGACCCCGACGGTTTCCAGCAGCCGGACCGACTCTGCGTCGTCGTGGGTGACCTCGCCGATCTGTCCGCCGATCCGCATCGTCGGGTTCAGCGAGGTCATCGGGTCCTGGAAGATGGCGCCGAGCTTGTCGCGTCGAATTTGTCGGAGATCAGCGGGCTTGGCGCGCAGCATGTCAGTGCCGCTGACGGTGACCGCGCCGTCAGAGTGTGGTGCGGAGCTGTCCGGCAGCAGGCCGAGCAGGCTCAGCGCGAGCACGCTCTTCCCGGAGCCGGATTCGCCGACCAGGCCGAGGATCTCCCCCGGCGCGATCTGCAAGCTGACATTCTTCAGCACGTCGCTGCGAACATCCGTTGCGCACCAACGACAGTGAGAAACCGGTGACTTCGGCGACCGGGGCGGACTGGTTCGCGTCACGAGGTCACCGCCGGGAACGAGATCGCCGTGCGTCGACGACCGGCTTGGTGGATCTCGCGCGGCGTGGTGAACCAGACCCCGTCGGTGCCGGCGATGCTCTCCAGCGCCCGGCGCACCGCACGCAGCCGGAACGGCACACCGCTGATGAACGAGTGCAGCACGATGTTCATCACCAACGGGACGTCGGTGGCGGCGGCGGACAGTTCGGCGAACTCGTCGACGATCATCGCTTCGAATTCGTGCGCGGAGGCTTGCCGGCCGATCATCGTCGAGGAGTCGTTGATTTCGGCGTTGTACGGGATCGCCAGCAGCGGGCCGGACTTCGTGGTGAGCCAGACCGGTTGGTCGTCAAGGCGAAGGTCGAGCAGGTAGCGGTACCCGCTGTCGGCCAACAGGTTCAGCGTCTCGGTGGTGTGGGTGAGCCACGGGCTGGACCATCCGCCCGGTGCCGCGCCCTCATGGCTGCGGATGCGGGCGGCGACATCGGCGAGGTACGCCCGTTCAGCGTCGGGGGTCAGCCCGGACAGGGTGTCGGAGTTGGAGCGGCCGTGCCCGACGATCTCGGCGCCGGCCTTGCGGGCGGCTTCCAGCACGGCGGGGGCTTCGTCGTAGACATCGGTGTTCAGCAGCACCGTCGGCGGAATACCCAGGGCGGCAAGCATATCGAAGAGTCGGAAGGCGCCGACCCGGTTGCCGTAGTCACGCCAGGCGGTGTTCACCACGTCGGGTGCGGGCACATCGGGCAGCACGTTCTCGGTGAGACCGTCGCCGAAGCGGTAGGACTCGACGCCGACGCACACCACGACTGCGAGTTGCGCACCGTTGGGCCAGCTGCCGGTCGGGCGGGCCGGTAGTGGTGAGTAGCGGTAGTCCGCCGGGTTCGTCATCAGTGCTCACCTCTTTGCGATCCGTGCGCGCTGGAGCCAGCGAGTGAAGCCGACATCGGTGGCCGCCGCGCGGCGCACGATGTGCTGGTAGGCCGGGAACAAGTCGTTGGCATTGGCTTGGGCGGCGCGGATCGTCGGCAGTTTCGTGGCGAACAGTTCGCGGGCCTCGTCGAGCAATGCTTCTTCGTCGACGCTGGTGACGTGGCCGTGTTCGGCGACTACCTGGCCGGCGACCATGGTCAGCACCACGTCGCGGCCGTCCTCGCAGTGCACCAACTGCTCGCGCAGATCGTTGAGCGGGGTGAACGCGATGGCGTGCAGATCGATCAGCGCCAGGTCGGCGAGCATGCCCGGTGCGATGGTTCCGAGGTCATCGCGCCGGACGGCGCGGGCGCCGCCCTGCCACAGTGCACCGAGAACCTCGGTGGGCGTGGGCCATTCGTCGCTGTCCAGCCCGGAGACGTTGTGGATCAGGCCGGCGATCTTGGCGACCGTCCACACGTTGATGCTGTCATCGCAGATCGCCTCGTCGGTGCCCAGCGCGACCGGGATACCGTGATCGAGCATGGCCCGCCAGCGCAGCACACCGCTGCCCAGGCGCAGGTTGCTGATCGGGTTGTGCACGACGGTCGACCCGGCGGCGGCGATGGTGTCGAGGTCGGCGTCGTCGACCCACACCGCGTGGATCACGTTGGTGTGCGGTTTGAGAAGTCCTGCGGCAGCGGTGTATTGGACCAGGGAGCGACCTTCGAATCGCGGCTGTTCGGTCATCAGGGTGCGCTGCACCTTGGTTTCCAGCATGTGCGCGTACAGCGGCAGGCCGTGCCGTTCGGCGAGGTCGTCGAGCGCGGCGAAGTAGTCCAGGCTGACCCGTTGCGGCGCGGAGATCGACACCGCGGCCCGGATCCGGTCGTCGGCGGCGCCGTGCCAGGTTTTCAGCAGGTGGTCGTAGGCCTCGAGCAGTTGCGGGGCGGCCGCCGGTGCGGGCGCATCGAACGCGGCGCGGGTGGCGTCGTCGAGATCGCCGACGAACGGCAGCTTCTCGGCTTCGGTCAGCTCCGGCTGATCCAGCGCGAGGAAGGCCCGAATCCCACTGTCCCGGTAGGCCGAGGCGACCGCGTCGATGATGTCCGGGTCGGGGAACGGCATCAGGAAGGCGTCGTCCTGCACGCAGGTGATACCGCGTTGCAGCATCTCGATGGCGCCGAGCATGGTGCGCAGGTAGGCCTCGCGCGGGGTGGGCGTCAGCGCCGGGTCCGCGGGCGATTCGAAGAGCATGAACAGTTCCAGCGGCAGGCTGCGAACCGCGCCTTTGAGGTGGTTGGCCGGTGAGTGGAAGTGCGCGTTGATCAGCCCGGGCACCAGCAGATGCCTGCCTCGTCCCTGCCACCACGCGGGTGCCACGTGTTCGCGGCAGGTCGGGGCCGATCGCGCTGATGCGGTCGCCGTCGACGAGCACGTCGACCGGACCGGTCATCCCGTTGGGGGCTGTCGGCGTCGTAGACCAGCACCTGGCGGAACAGCACGGTCATGACTGCTCCAGCCGGTAGGCCGGCAGGCCGGGGACGGCGGCAAAGGTGTTGGCGCGCGAGGTGTTCAGCCCCATCGCCACCAGCCCGGTCGCGATGCCGACGCCCGCGGCGACGCCGTCGATGACGGGCACTCAGAGCTTCGCGGACAGCGGACCGACCAGGTCGGCCAGGCCGGCGCAGCCGAGCACGACGGCTTCGGCGTGGTCGGTGTCGATCGCGGTGCGGGCCGCGGCGACGAAGGCGTTCAGCAGGTGGGTGGAGCCGTCGACCAGTTCGGCCACTCCGACGTCGACCGCGGTGACGGTGCAGCGGTGTTCCAGGCCCGAGCGCGCGGATGACGCGGTCGCTGTGGGCGATGGTGCGGGCGGGCAGCGTGATGACGACGAAGCGGTGTGCGACCAGGCAGGCGGTCTGCAGCGCGGCTTCGGTCATGCCGACCACCGGGCAGGTGGCGATTTCGCGGGCGGCGTCCACGCCGGTGTCGCCGAAGCAGGCGATGACGAAAGCATCGGTGCTGTCTTGGTTTTCGCGCACCTGGTCGAGGATGCCGACGGCGGCGATGGTCTCTTCGGCGTGGCTTTCGACGCTGGGCACACCGACGGTCGAGTTGACTCCGGTGACCGTGACGCCGTGGCCCGCCACCGCTTGGGCGGCGGCGGTGATGGTGGCCGTCAGTTCGGCGGAGGTGTTGGGGTTGATCACGGTGATGCGGGTCATCGGGCCACCTCGGCGGTGACGGCGGCGAGCAGTCCGTCGATACCAGATGCGCTGACCGCGATCCGGGCGGCCTTGGCGCCCGCGCGGGCGGCGGCATACGGGTCACCGCTGCGCAGGTGTTCGGCGGCGAACGCCCCGCAGAAGGCGTCGCCGGCGCCGGTGCTGTCGACCGGTTCGACGACGTCGGTGGGCACGCGCTGCGGTTCGGGGTGCTCCCTGGTGGCGACCAGGCAGCCGGCTTCGGCGAGCTTGATGACGACGGTGTGCGGGCCCAGCTTCAGAAACGCTCTGCGCCGCGTCGCTCAGGTCGGACGTGCCGGCCAACGCTACGGCTTCAATCTCGCTGGGCAGGAACACATCACAGGCGCGTACCGCTTCCAGCAGCTCGGGTTCGTGGCCGGCGATGTAGTCCTCTTGCGGGTCGAAGTAGAGGGTCGCCGCGGTGCGCGGGCGCAGCCAGGCCGCCACGTCGAGCTGCGCGTGCAGGGCCATGGCTGACAGCAGCATGCCGTTCGCAGCCGAGCGCAGCGTCCGAGATGTCGTCGGGATGCACCGACAGCGCCTCGAAGTGCGCTTCGCCGTGCAGCAGATCCCACACCCGGCCACCGGTGTCGTCGTAGTGGATGACATTGCGGACCGTCGGCAGATCACGCCGAGGCAGCGACGCGGGATCGGTTCCGGCCGCCGTCGATTGCCGCCAGCAACGCCGGGGTGGCGTCGGTGCCCAACGGCGCCACGATCGTCGGGTTGGCACCGGCGAGTTTGGCGGCAAGTGCGGCGAAAAGTGCGTCACCACCGACGGATTCGACGCGGTCACCCGTCGGGGACACCGCCTCGTCGATGGTGAGGTTGCCGATGCAGAGCAGGGTCGGTGCGTCAGGCATGGGCCACCGCCGCGGCATAGGCGCTCAGGCCCAGGTGGTAGCCGACCAGCTGGGCGGGCAGCAGATAGAGCAAGGGCGACAACGCTTCTGGGACGCTCGGCAGCGTGATGACCGGGGCGCCGAGGTCGTCGAACGCGCGTCTCGCCGTCGGTGGTGAGGACGTAGAGCCGACCGCCCCAGCGCAGTGCGTCGGTGCCGGTGTCGACGGCGCGCGGCACCGATGGGCCGGTCGGGGCGAACAGGAAGAGCGGCTCGCCGGCCTTCTGCGAGTTGTAGTGGTGGTACTCCTCGGTCTGGATGTCGAGCGCATGCAGCGTGGTGCACTCCTTGACCTTGGCCGCGCCGACGATCGCCGACGCCAGGTTCGGGCCGGCGCCGGCGAACAGCACGGTCTGCACCTGGGCCTGCACCTCGTCGTCGGCGATCTTCGCGATCAGCGGGTCGATCTGGCTCAGCACCTGGGTCATCACGTCGGGAGGTGTGTCGAAGGCTCGCGCGCAGCGGAGCCGCCTTGTGCGGGCGCGCGCCGCTCGGTGATCCGGATGGCCAATTCGAGCAGCAGTGCCAGTGCCGAGGTGGACGATTGGGTGGGCCAACCGACGCGGGTCGCCTCGATCTTCAGCGAGGTGTCGGCCTCTTGTTGGAGCGTCGACCCCTCGGTGTTGGTGAGCGCAACGGTATACGATCCGCGATGCTGCGCCATCAGCAGCGCTTCCACGGTGCGGGTGGTCTCCCCCGAGCTCGACAGGGCGATCACCGCGGTGTCGTTGCCGACCAGATCTGCGTGGTAGTAGGCGAACTCCAGGCTCTGCATCGGTTCGCACGGCACGCCGAGCGCAGTCTCGAGCGCTTGGCGGGCGGCGATCATGACGGCCAGTGAGTCGCCGCAGCCGACCAGGACGACTCGGTTGATTCCGGTGCTGAGCCGCGCGGCGATGGCGTCCAGAGCTGCGGCGTTTTTCCTCAGTGTGGCCTGTATTGCGGCGGGCTGGCCGAATAGTTCCGGCCCGGTCGCCTCGACGCGGAAGCGCAGTTTCGGGTCCAGCGGGTCGTTGCTCGGCAGCGCCAGGATGTGCGCGCGCTCGGCGTCGGAGACTCGCTGCACGACGGCGCGCTGACGGTCGTCGAGCGGGCTGGTGGCCGGGTCGAGCAGCGGGCTCACGAGGGTATTCATGCTGGGCAACACCGCTCCGTTTCCTCGGCCATGGCTGCGAGGTGCCGTCACCTGCGATGTTGCAAAACGGTATACCGTTTGTGTTTCTTCTGTATGACGGTTGGTAAGGCTGGCGTTACGGGATTTCACTCTGGCGACGGACCGGCAGAAGATCGCCGCGAAGCTTGCGCCCCCAGTCGACCGACCTGCTTGCGGGCTGGGACCGACCGTCACCATGATGACCCTGTGAGCCGCTCTCGCCGACTCCGTACTTCCCCTCATCAGGACCCGGGCCGAGGTCTGGCGGTGGAATGTCGCCGACGCGCACGGAGCCCGGATGCACGAAGCCGTGGCGATATTGCGGCAAGCCACCGAGGACGACGACCCCTCCGACGTGTTCGCGGTGACTCAACGGGCGATCGCATCAGCACTCAAGGTGATCATGCGGGCCGATGACTCCAGCGGAATCATCGGCGACGCCTGCCGCGACCTTCTGGAACTGCACGCCGATCGCGGCGACCCGGGCGCGCCCGCCGGCAACGAAACTCGTCGACTGGATGATGAAGTTCCAGTTCGACAACGACTGTGACTACTTCACCATCGACCCGGTCGCCTACGCGCCCGCGCTCGGCGCCGCAGGGCATGGCGTCGTACCGCGTCAAGCTCGACGAGCGCGCGGCGGCACTCGGTCCGCGGCCACCCGAAGACCAGCGATGGACCACCCCGCACTCCTTCGAATGGTTCGCCCTCGATTGGAATGCCCAGCGCCTGGCTGTTTTCGACCGCGACGTCGAAGCAATCATCCGCACCCACGCCCGGGACCGACGCGTTGCCGCATGGCTGCAGGACACCGCGCAAGCACTCATGGAGATCGGGGAGGTCGACGCCGCGATCGACTGGGCGAAACAAGCCACCGATTTCGACAACGGCCACCAGGCTCGACGGGCCGCCGACTACTGGTGCGAACTGCTGGCCGAGCACCGGCCCGACGAGCTACTGGTGCGCGCGTCGACGTGTTCCGGCGGTGGCCGTCGTCGACCACCGCCGGCTCCCTGTGCCGGGATGCCGGTGCCGCCTGGCCGGACTACCGGGACGAGGTGTTCGAGCGCCTCACACCGCACCCGCGCGACGCCGTGCTCTTTGCGCAACTGTCCCTCAAAGACGTTCCGCTGGCATGGGATCTGGCGCACCGCCTCGGCCTCAGGACGACGCGCACCTGGAGCGACCTGGCCAAGGCGTACGAGAAGCTCGACCCTATCGCCGTGCTGCCCGTCTACACCGATCTTGTCGAAGGCGAGTTAGCCAATGCGGACGCGAAGAACTACCGCAGCGCCGCGCGCCGGCTGAAGAAGATGCGCAAGTTGGCTGCGGGGTCAAATGAGTCCGCCGAGGTCGACGAATTCATCGCCGACCTCCGTGAGAGATACCGCCGCCGCCCGCGGCTGCAACTGGAGTTTG
>CAWGEW010000008.1:0-433954 GCA_963821685.1 uncultured Actinomycetes bacterium
GCCGGCGATCTTCTTCATCGGCGAGATCTGCGCGTTGCCGCCGACGCGTGACACCGAGATGCCGACGTTGATGGCGGTGCAGCACCGGAGTTGAAGAGCTTCGGCTCGAGGAAGATCTGGCCGTCGGTGATCGAGATCACGTTCGTCGGGATGTAGGCCGACACGTCGCCCGCCTGCGTCTCGATGATCGGAAGCGCGGTGAACGAGCCGCCGCCGAGATCGTCGTTGAGCTTGACCGCGCGCTCGAGCAGGCGGCTGTGCAGGTAGAAGACGTCGCCCGGGTAGGCCTCGCGACCCGGCGGGCGGCGCAGCAGCAGCGACATCTGGCGGTAGGCGAAGGCGTGCTTGGTGAGGTCGTCGTAGATCGCGACGACGTGCCCGCCCTTGTAGAGGAAGTACTCGCCGATCGCAGCGCCGGCGTACGGCGCCATGTACTTGATCGGAGCGGCCTCGTCGGCGGACGCGGCGACGATGATCGTGCGGTCGAGCGCGCCGTTCTCCGCGAGCGTCTCGGCGAGCTGCACGACGGTCGCCATGCGCTGGCCGATCGCCACGTAGACGAAGATCAGCTCGGAGTCCTTGTTGTTGATGATCGTGTCGACCGCGATCGACGTCTTGCCGCTCTGACGGTCGCCGATGATCAGCTCGCGCTGGCCACGGCCGATCGGGATCATCGAGTCGATCGCCTTCGAGACCGGTCTGCATCGGCTCGGTGACCGGCTGGCGCTGGACGACGCCCGGGGCCTTGAACTCGGCCGGCCGGGTCTCAGTCGTCGCGATCGCGCCCTTGCCGTCGAGCGGGTTGCCGAGCGGATCGACGATCCGGCCGAGCATCGCGTCGCCGACGGGGATCTCGAGCAGGTGACCGGTGCGCTTGACCGTGTCGCCCTCGACGATCTTCTGCCAGTCGCCGAACAGCACGGCGCCGACGTTGTCGGACTCGAGGTTCAGCACCAGGCCGGTGACGTCGTGCGGCAGCGTCGAGCATCTCGAGCGACTGCGCGTTCTCGAGGCCGTGGATGCGGGCGATGCCGTCACCGATCGAGAGGACGGTGCCGACCTCGGTCAGCTCCGCGCTCCCAGCGTCGAGCCCCTCGATGCGGGACTTGAGGATGCTCGTGATCTCGTCGGGCTTGATCTGCATGTCGTGTCTTTCTGCGTGCTTGTGATCGCGGCTTACGCGCGCACGATCTGCTTGCGGAGATTTTCGAGGCGGTTCTTGATGGAGGCGTCGAGGATCGCGTTGCCCACGCGCACCACGAACCCGCCGACGATCGACGGGTCGACCTGCTTGGTGAGCTCGACCTTGCGGCCGGTCTGGCGCCCGATCTCCTCGCCGATGCGCTCGACCACGGAGTCGTCGAGCTCGACGGCGCTCGTGACGGTGACCGGCAGGAGGTTGTTCGCATCGCGCCAGAGCCGCTCGTACTCGCGGCGCGCCCGCGGGACGACGGGCAGGCGGTGGTTCTCGACGAGGACGTCGAGGAAGTTCATCGTCACCGGGTCGGCGTCCTGGATCGTGCGGCGCAGCCCGTCGCGCTTCTCCTCGGTGGAGAAGTACGGCGAGAAGAAGAACAGGCGCAACTCGGCGTTCTCGCGAAGCGCCTCGTCGACCTGTCCGAGCTCCTCACGGATCACGTCGAGCTTGCCCTGCTCCTGGGCAACCTCGAACAGCGAACGCGCGTAGACCTGGGCGATCTCGTCCATGACGTCAGTTCCGGCGCTCCACGCCGCTCAGGGCCGAGAAGTCCAGGTCGTTGAGTGCTTCGTCGACGAGGCGCTTCTGGTCCTCGCCGGTCAGCACGCGGCCCGTGACCTTCTCGGTCGCCCGGATCGTCAGGTCGGCGACCTCGGTGCGGATCTCCTCGATCGCGCGACGCGTCTCGGCGTCGATGTCCTTGCGCGTCTGCTCGAGCAGCTCCTCCCGCTTCTGGCGGGCCTGGTCCTGCGAGTCGCGCTCGAACACCTCGGCGTTCTTGCGCGCGCGCAGGACGATGTCGTCTGCCTGCGTGCGGGCTTCCTTGAGGCGCTCGCGGTACTCGGCGAGCAGTGCCTCGGACTCCTCCTTGGACTTCTGGGCTGAGGTGATCGAGTCCTCGATGATCTGGGCGCGCTTGTCGAGCGCGTCCTTGATCGCCGGGAACGCGAACTTGTTCAGCACCCAGAGCGTCACGAGG
The DNA here is from genome assembly GCA_963821685.1 of uncultured Actinomycetes bacterium. Classification (GTDB taxonomy): domain Bacteria; phylum Actinomycetota; class Thermoleophilia; order Solirubrobacterales; family Solirubrobacteraceae; genus F1-60-MAGs163. The sequence goes on from CAWGEW010000008.1 coordinate 2,178, forward strand.
AAGGCCAGGAACGTCCAGATCATGAGCCCGACGTTCGGGCTCACGAGGAAGTTGCTGCTCTCCTCGGAGGCTGCCTCAGCGGCGAATGGCAGGACGATCCCGAGCATCGATCTAGCCGAGGAAGAACGCGATGAGGCCGAAGATGAACGCGTAGAACACGATCGCCTCGGTCAGCGCGAAACCGAGCCACTGGATTGACGTGATCTCGTCCTTCATCTCCGGCTGGCGGGTCACCGACTCGATGACCTTGCCGAAGATGTAGCCGACGCCGATGCCCGGGCCAATCGTGCCCAGACCCGCGCCGATACCGAGCGCGATCGCCTTACCGGCCTTGCGCCCGTACTCCTGAGCGACTTCCGAGGTCACGCCCGCCTGGGCGATCTCACTGATGAGGTGCAGGTCCACTGCTGGTGCTCCTTAGTGCTCCTCGGCGACAGCGCCGCCGAGATAGATGGCTGCGAGGGTGGTGAAGATGAACGCCTGGAGGGTGGCCACCAGGCCCACCTCGAAGATGAAGAAGGCGACGGCCATGGTCCCGGTGATGAGACCGAGAACCGCCGAGCCGACGATCGAGAGGTTCAGCAGAACGACCAGTCCGCCGCCCATGAACAGGATCAGCAGGTGGCCGGCGAGAATGTTCGCGAACAGTCGTACGGAGAGGCTGACGATCCGCACGAAGTGCGAGATCACCTCGATGAAGAAGATCGGGATCGCTGCTGCGCCCTCGACGCCCGCGGGCACCCAGCCCTTGAGGTACTTGACCGGGCCCTTGGCCTTGATCCCCTCGTAGTGGTAGCTGCCGACCACGATGAATGTGAGGACGAGCGGGACGGAGATGTTGGCGGTCGCCGCGAACAGCGCGAACGACGGGATGTGCAGGCCGAAGATGTCGACCTTGTGCTCCGTGTTCGTCGGCAGCGGCAGGTAGCCGAGCATGTTCGAGAACCAGATGAACAGGAACACGGTCGCCAGGAACGGGAACCACTTGCGCACCATCGCGCCGGAGAGGTTGCCCTGGGTGATGTTCTGGATCAGCCCGTAGTAGCCCTCGACGACCGTCTGCATGCGGCCGGGCCGTGCGAGCGCGGATCCCGAGGCCATCTTGCGCGCGGCCCAGATCATCGTGACGATCGTGAGGATGCACGCGACGGTGACGTAGAAGACGGCCTTGTTGATCGAGAGGTCGACGCCGCCGATGTGGATGTTGATCCAGGGATCGAGGCGGAACTCGTTCTGCGGCTTGTAGTCCTCGTTGATGTTGAGCGCGAACGCGCTGCCCGGAGCGACGAGCAGGAGCACGAGCGGCGAGAGCAGAGCGAGGACGCGAGCGCGGGCTTGCATCACGACGGGACCCCGGTGGTCGGAGGCGTCTGGAACGGCCGCACGGCCATCGATGACGCGAAGTAGACAGTGAAGAGCACGATGACGAGGACGGCGGCCGCGAGGCCCGCGTCGTTCTCGATCATCCCGGCGCCGAAGATCGTCAGCGCGACGAGCCAGCCGCGGCCGATCATCGAGCCGGTGACGTAGCCGGCGACGCGCTTGACGTCGCCATCCTTCTGCGCCTCGAACGCCTTCGCGTTCGTCCAGTGCTGGATCGCGCGCTGCGCGAGCCAGGCGACGGCTCCGGCGAGGTAGCCGAGCATCGGCCAGCCGGCCGCGACGAAGACGGGCAGCGCGATCGCGAGCACGATCAGATCGAGATAGCGCATGACGGGCATCGTCAGCTCACAGGTCCCTGAAGCGCGAGCGGACAAGCAGCACGCCGGCGACCGGCCCGACGAAGAGGCCGACGAGCAAGAGCGCGACAGGCGCGCCGATCAGCGCGCCGAGACCGAGTCCGATCGCCGCGCAGAGCAGGATCGTGGACACGAGCATCGCGCCGGCGGCCGCTGCACGCATCGTCGGCTTCGACGGTTCGGGCATCGCGAAAGGGCTCGGGGGAGGTGTCGGGGGGGACGGTCATGGGAACGAACTGCCGGGGCCGCGAGCGGGGCTCACGGTCCAACGCAACGGCCCGCGGTGGGAACCCCGCGGGCCGGAGGAGATGACCACCTATGGGGTGGTCAACGACGGCTTAGGCCACCCTACCGCATCCGCGGACTTTGTGACATCTTTGTGACACTTCGTGACGGGTGTCACGAGCGGCGGGTCGCGCCGTCAGGCGTGGCGGGTGGCCGGCGCCCCTGCTGCGCCGGCCGCCGTACACGTCAGGCCGCGACTGCGCCGATGGCGTCCTGGTACTGACCCATCGCCCGCTGCAGCCCCTCGCCGATGAACGCGTGCACGACGCCCACGTTCTGGACGACGAGCCCCGCGCGCGTCGTCATGCGCTCGAACTCGTCCGAGGCGTGAACCGCGTCGAGCTGGTCGCGGGAACCGCGCAGGATGATGAAGCCGTCGAGCTCCCCACCGTGCGGCTCGAGCAGCACGGGCTCCCAGCTTTCGATGCGCCCGTCCTGCTGCAGCTCGGCGTAGTACGCGGTCGCCGCGGCGAACACCTCGAGACCCTTCTCTTCCCTACCGCGGACGGGTGCTCCCCATCCGATGAACAGCGCTGCATCTGCCATGTTCCCTCCTCTGTCGGGATTGGAACCGGCGCGATCGGTGGTGGACCGGCACAACCGAAACTACTCCTGCAGGACGGGCACGGCAACGGGTGCCTCGGCGCCACCGCGAAGCGCCTCCTGCGCGAATGGCACGAGCAGGTCGGCGACCGCCTGCGGGTCGGTCGTGTGCGGGACGTGGCCCGTGTCGAGCTCGACCATGCGCGCAGCGGGAATGCTCGCGGCGATGCGGCGCCCGACCTTGACCGGGATGACCGGATCGCGCCGGCCCCAGATGACGAGGGTCGGCGCCGTGATGGCGCCGGCCTGCTCGCGCAGATCGTGCTCCGGCGAGGCGAAGCTCCCCCAGAGCTCGCTGACGGCACGCAGTCCGGGGTCCCGGCGCGTCGTCGCCACGCCGGTGTCACGCGAGCGCCGGTCGGCGTCGGTCTTCGCGCGCATGTAGTGGGATGAGAAGGCCGGGTAGATCCGGCGCAGGAACCCGGGCCGCGACATCAGCGAGCAGAAGACACGCACCTGCAGTGTCCGGCCGGTGAACCCGCCGCCGTCGATGATCACGAGGCCCTTGACGAGGTCCGGCCGGCGGATCGCCAGGCGTGTCGCGGAGAAGCCGCCGACGGAGTTGCCGACGACGACGGCGCCGCCCGGGGCGACGTGCTCGACGAGCTGCTCAGCCACGTCGGCGAAGCGCGTCACGGTCGCCGGGCCATCCCCCGCAGGCGACGCCCCGTGAGCGGGCCAGTCGAGCGCGATCGAGCGCAGGCCCGCCGGCAGCAGCGCCCGCAGCTCGTCGTAGTCGTGATGGTCGTGCGCCCCGCTCGGGAGCATCACGATCGGCTGTCCGGTGCCCTGGTCGTCGTATGCCACCGGACCGGTGGTGGTGTTGAGCGTGTCCATGCGCGGACGCTACCACATGACTGACCGGTCGGTCATGTTGTGTGACCGATCGGTCATATAGACTGGCCGGCGTGACCATCCAGGCTCCGACCACGACTCCCGGGCACCGCACCTATGACGCACTGCTCGACGCCGGCACCGTCGTCGCCGAGGAGCACGGGCTCGCCGGGCTCAGCGTCAACCGCGTCGTCAGCCAGGCCGGCGTGGCGAAGGGCACGTTCTACGTGCACTTCGAGGACCGCGAGGCATTCGTCGACGCGCTCCACGCCCGCTTCCACGCGCGCGTTCAGGAGGCCGTGGCTGCCGCGATCGACGGTGTCCCGCCCGGTCCCGAGCGGCTCTGGCGTGGCGCCGAGGCCTACCTCGACATGTGTCTCGCCGACCGCGCCGTCAAGGCGCTCGCGCTCGAGGCGCGCGCCGGCGGCACGCTCAGCGCGTCGATGTCCGACCGCGTGGACCGGTTCACGCCGCACGGCGATCCCGAGCTTCAAGGCGATGGGATGGCCGGACGCTGCCGCGTCGGCACAGCTGTTCGGCGCGATGACGTCGGAGATCGCCGGGCGTGAGTTCGACGCGGGTCGCCGGCTCCCGGCGGCGCGGCGCGCGCTGCGGCGCTTCGTCGGCGCCTAGACCTCTACGCCATCGCGACGGCGGGCGCGAGCCCGACCGGTACGTCAGCCGGCTCGTACGCCGTGCGCACGTCGGCGGCGAGCGCACTCGCCACCTCGCGGTAGACCGCCGGGTTCAGCGCCATGCCGCAGTGCGTGCTGTTGACCTCGACGTGGCGCGCCTGCGGGTCGATGCAGCAGCGCCAGTGCAGGATGCCGTCGCTGCGCGAGTAGATCGAGGTGAAGTCGACGCCGTCCGGCACGTCGGCGTCGAGGTCCTCCCAGAACGGCGTGCAGCAACCGATCGGATCGAGGCCGAACTTGTAGGCCTCCCAGCTCTGCTCGCAGCCGGTGGCGATCAGCCCGCCGCCTGCGGCACGCTGGACGCGCTGCAGGCCGCGGATCTGGAAGCGCAGCAGCGGGTGCAGGTCGTCCATGCTCGCGACGAGCGGCGACCCGAGCCCGATCACGTTGCTGACGCACTCCGGGTGCCGCACGGCCAGCACCCGGCCCATCATGCCTCCGCGGCTGTGACCGATCACCGCGACCGGCCGCTCGTACCGCTCACTCAGCTCGATGACCCTCCGCTCGAGCCGCCGAACGGTCTGCTGCGAACACGCGATGTTGGTCGTGATTCGCGAACCGTGCGGCTGGTACCCCATGCGCCTGAGCCACTGCGCCAGAACGGCCAGGCTGCTGTCACCCGCGAGGAATCCGGGCACGAGCAGCACCGGCTGCCCATCGCCGTGCGGAACTCCGGCTCCCCGCCAGACCCCGCTTGCCATGAGGCGTGCCGCCTCTGCCCCCATCCGTGTCTCTGCCCAGATCACCGCGGTCTCCCCTCCTCCTTGACCGACCGGCGAAAAGTACACCATCCAGCGGCCCTCGTGCGAAACATCACAAGCGCATCGGAATGCCGGTATTTCGCGTCCTGCCCAATGCGCCCCTACGCGGTGGACGGTCCCTCTCCGCGGCAGACGGTCAGCCGACGTGCGCCGAGCGGTGGCGCGAGGGGTTACGGACTGAGCCGGCCGGTGAGGATGCCGGCGCGCGCGAGCCGCGAGAGCCGGTCGCGCAGGACGTTGTAGGACCGGCGCTCACCCAGGTGCTGGTTGAGGAACGCGGAGTCCCACGTGGACGGCGGCGGGTCGGCGATCCAGTTGTAGAAGTAGATCCGCTGGATCCGCCCGCTCACGCGCCTGATCGTGTCGAACAGGTAGCCGGTCGCGCGCGCGGCGTGCTCGAAGCCCTCCGGGATCCGCGTCGGGCTCGAGTTGCGGCGGTCGACCAGCCCACCGGTCTCGGTCAGCCAGAGCCGGGCGCCCGACCCGATCGCCGTCAGCGTCGCGCGCGTGAACGTCGTCGTGAAGCGGTTGGCGTCGAGGTAGTTGTGCAGGCCCCAGCGCGTCGGCGGCATCGAGGCCGCGCGGCGGAAGTCGCGGACCCAGGTTCCGATGTTCGGGGCGTCGACGAGGTCGGCGGCCAGGACGGTGCAGCCAGGGCACGCGAGCCGCAGCTGACGCCAGTAGGCCGCCACGAGCGGCGCCCGCCGGCAGGTGCGCTCGCCGCAGGCGTTGGCCTCGTTCCAGGTCGAGAACTCATTGACGCGTGGATAGCGCGCGCGGAACGCGTTGATCGCCGAGCGATAGCGCTCCGGTGTCGGCAGCGTGTCCGGCGACGTGCGCGACTTGCCGAACGTCACGAGCGGCGTGATGCCCGCGCCCTGGACGGCGGTGAACCACTGGTCGAGGGCGGCGCGCTGCCAGGTCGAGTTGATCGCATCCCAGGCGACGAGGATGCGCGCGCGGCCGATCCGCGTGCGCTGGAACGCGGTGCTCGAGACGAACTGCGGGCGCTGCTCGCCGATCCCGACCGTCAGGGCGTGCGCGGCGGGCGGCGCCGCCAGCCCGCCGGCGAACGCCAGCGCGACGACGACGGTTGCGAGGCATGCGGCGGCCGGCAGGGATCGGTGGCGGGTCATCCTCGGGATCGTCTCCGAGACTAACCAGCGCCAAACCTTTGACACCCTGTCAACTGATGTAGGGTCGGCCGCGATGACGACCGAGGGCAGGCGCGAGACCCCGACCACCGCCAAGCGGGCGGCCGTCCAGGCTGCGGTGCTCGAGGCGACCGAGGCGCTGCTGTCGGAGGGTGCGAGCTTCGCCGACCTAGGGATCGAGCGCATCGCCACGCGCGCGGGCATCTCGCGCACCGCGTTCTACTTCTACTTCGCCGACAAGCGCGAGCTGCTGATGCGGCTGACCGAAGAGGTCAACGCGCTGCTGTTCGAGCAGGCCGACATCTGGTTCTCCGGCGACGGCGATCCCGGAGGACGAGCTGCGGACCGCGATGACCAACATCGCCGCGCTCTACGAGGAGCACTCCGTGCTGCTGCGCGCGCTCGTCGAGGTCTCGACCTACGACGACGAGGTCGCGGTGTTCTGGCGCTCGACGCTCGGGCGCTTCGTCGACGCGAGCGAGCGCCGGATCGAGGAGGAGCGCGACGCCGGCCGCGCTCCCGGCGCGCAGGCGCGCGCGACCGCGTTCGCGCTGACCTGGATGACCGAGCGTGCGCTCTACCAGGACCTCGTGCAGCAGTCCCCCGTTCCGAAGGCCGACCTCGTCGAGGCGCTGACGGGGATCTGGCTGCGCAGCGTCTACGGCGCAGGCCCCGTCAGTCGCTGAGCTTGATCGCGTCGAACTGCCCGGTCTCGAGCCGCTCCTCGGCGTCGGCGTCGATCTCGTCCTCGGTCGCGGTCGGCCGCTCGTTGCGAATGCTGCGCGCGGTCAGGCGCTTGAACTTGAGGATCTCGAGCACGTAGACGAGGTAGACGCTGCCGGCGAGGACGAGCAGCCCGATCAGCGCCATCACGATCGACCAGCCGGGGTTGAGCGCGCCGCCGTCGTCGGAGTACGGGACGAACCGCAGCGCGACGGCGAACGCCGCCACCGAGAGCGTCCAGCCGTAGAGGTAGAGCACGGTCCGGCGCTGGCTGAACCCGATGCGGCTCATGCGGTGGTGGAAGTGACTCTGGTCGGCGACGTAGACCGGGCGGCGGTACTTGATCCGCTTGAGCACGACGAACGCGGTGTCGAGGAACGGGACGGCGAGCACGATCAGCGGGAAGATCAGCGCGAGCACGGCCTGCGTCTTGACCGCGCCCTCGACCATCACGCAGCCGAGCAGCAGCCCGAGCAGCAGCGCGCCGGTGTCCCCCATGAAGACGCGCGCCGGCGGGAAGTTGTAGATCAGGAAGCCCGCGGCCGCGCCGGCCGTGATCGCCGCGAGCGTTCCCGCGGTGCCACGCCCGAGATCGAACGCGATGATCGCGAACGCGACGCCGCTGATCGCGCAGACGCCGGCGGCGAGGCCGTCGATGCCGTCGGAGAAGTTCACGACGTTCATCACGAAGACGAGACCGAGCACGGTCAGCGGGCCGCCCGCGTCGCCGAGGCTGACCGCGCCGAGGAACGGCAGCGTGATGTTGCTGACCTCGACGCCGGCGACGACCGGAATCGTCGCGGCGGCGATCTGCCCGGCGAACTTCAGCAGCGGGTGCAGGTCGAAGCGGTCGTCGAGCGCGCCGACGACGGTGATCAGTGCTGCGCCCCCGAGGATCCCGCGCATCCGGTCGCCGACGACGCCGCCGAGGTTCAGGAACAGCAGGCTCGCCACGCAGGACGGCGGCGAAGATCGCCAGACCGCCGAGCAGCGGCGTGTCGCGGGTCGCGAGGCCGCGGTCACGCGGATGGTCGACGGCGCCGATGCGCGTCGCGAAGCGCGCCGCGAGCGGCGTGAGCAGCGCCGCGGTCGCAAACGCGACCACGAACGCGAGAACCGCATCGCGTTCCGTCATGCCGTCCAGAGCCTAGATGGGGGACTCGACGGCCCACCCACCCGCGGCGCGTCTAAACGGTGGCAGGTGTACCCAGCTGCGCGTAGAGCGGGAAGCGATCGACGATCGCGTTCACGCGCTCGGCCAGCTCGCCGCGGCGAGCCTCGAACTCCGGGCGTGAGCGCCGTGGCGATGATCTCGCCGACCTCGCTGAAGTCCTCGGCCTGCAGGCCGCGGGTGGCGAGCGCCGGCGTGCCGACGCGCAGGCCGCTCGTGACCATCGGCGGGCGCGGGTCGAACGGCACCGCGTTGCGGTTGACCGTGATGCCGATCTCGTGCAGGCGGTCCTCGGCCTGCTGGCCGTCGAGCTCGCTCTCGCGCAGGTCGACGAGCACGAGGTGCACGTCGGTGCCGCCGGTCAGCACGTTGACGCCGTGGCCGGCGCCGAGCAGCGCGCTCGCGACCGCCTGGGCGCCCGCGACGGTGCGCTGCTGGCGCTCGTGGAAGGCCTCGGTCTGCGGCGATCCGCAGCGCGACGGCCTTGCCGGCGATCACGTGCATCAGCGGGCCGCCCTGCTGGCCGGGGAAGACCGCCGAGTTGATCTTCTTGGCGTACTCCTCGTTGCAGAGGATCATCCCGCCGCGCGCGCCGCCGAGCGTCTTGTGGATCGTCGTCGTGACGACGTCGGCGTACGGCACCGGGCTCGGGTGCAGGCCCGCGGCGACGAGCCCGGCGAAGTGCGCCATGTCGACCATCAGGTACGCGCCGACCTCGTCGGCGATCGCGCGGAAGCGCGGGAAGTCGAGCTGGCGCGGGTAGGCCGACCAGCCGGCGATGATCAGCTTCGGCCGCGCTCCTTGGCGAGGCGCTCGACCTCGTCCATGTCGATCAGGTGCGTCTCGGGGCTGACCTCGTAGGCGGCGACGTCGTAGAGCTGGCCCGAGACGTTGAGCTTCATGCCGTGCGTGAGGTGGCCGCCGTGCGGCGAGCGCGAGGCCCATGATCCGGTCGCCCGGGTCCAGCAGCGCGTGGAAGACCGGCGGCGTTGGCCTGCGCGCCGGAGTGCGGCTGGACGTTGGCGTGCTCGGCGCCGAAGAGCTCCTTGGCGCGGTCGATCGCGAGCTGCTCGACGACGTCGACGTACTCGCAGCCGCCGTAGTAGCGCTTGCCCGGGTAGCCCTCGGCGTACTTGTTCGTCAGCACGCTGCCCTGGCACTCGAGGACCGCCCGCGGCACGAAGTTCTCGGACGCGATCATCTCGAGCGTGCGCTGCTGGCGGTCGAGCTCGAGGTCGAGCGCGTCGGCGATCTCGGGGTCGACCTCGGCGAGCGGGCGGTTGAAGAAGTCAGCGGGCAGATCGGGCATTGCCGAGCGACGGTAGCACCCGCGGGCGTCGCCGTCAGCCGCGCTCGAGGTCGCCGATCTGACCGACCCGGCGGGCGTGGCGGCCGCCCTCGGCGGCGGTCCCCAGGAACGCCGCGACGATCGCGTCGGCGTCGGCCTCCGTGAGGCGCGCGCCGGACAGGGTCACGACGTTGATGTCGTTGTGCGCGCGTGCCGACTCTGCCTCCGGCGCGTCGTGCGCGTTGACGGCGCGGATGCCCTCGATCTTGTTCGCGGCGATCGCCACGCCGTTGCCGGAGCCGCAGGCGAGCACGGCGCGGTCGGCCTCCCCCGCCGCGACCAGGCGGGCGGCGTCGGCGGCGAAGCCCGGGTAGTCGACCGACTCCGCGGAGTGCGTCCCGACATCGACGACCTCGTGGCCGAGCGCGGCGAGCGTCTCGCGTACGTGCTCCTTGAGCGTGAAGCCGGCGTGATCGGAGCCGACCGCGATCCTCATGCCGGCGCTCCCACCGCCGTCATCTCGGCCAGGCCCTGCGCGTGCGTGACGACGGGCGCGTAGCCGAACTCGCGCCGCGCGCGTGAGTCGTCGAGCGTCGTGTCGAGCGACGAGACCCAGACGACGAAGCGCGTCAGCGGCGGCTCGCCGCGCAGCGGCAGCGTGCGCCACAACCGCTCGCCGGTCGCGGCGACCGCCCGCGCGATCGGGGCCGGCACGCTGCGCGTCGGCGCCTCGACCCCCTGCGTCGCGAGCAGCTCGGTGACGAAGTCGCGAAAGACGACCGGATCGCCGTCGGTGACGAAGTAGGCGTGCCCGGGAACGCCACCGTCGGCCGCGAGCACGAGCCCTTCGACGACGTTGTCGACGTGCGTGATGGATGTGAGGTGACGGCCGCCGCCGATCCACGCGAACTTGCCGCCGCGGACCATCTCGACCATGCGCGGGAGCAGCGTGGTGTCGCCACGGCCCCAGACGAAGCGCGGGCGCACGACCACCGTCTCGAGGCCATCACCGTTCGCGGCCAGCACGAGCGCCTCTGCGCGGGCCTTCGAGGAGGAGTACAGCGCCGGCGAGTCGGGCTGCAGCGGCTCGCTCTCGTCGGCGTTCACGAGTGGCTGCCCGGCGAGCACCGCCGCCTCGGTGCCGACATGCACCATGCGGCGCACGCCGGCACGGCGGCAGGCCTCGACGACGTTTGCGCTGCCCTGCACGTTGCCGCGCTCGAAGTCCTCCGGCCGCCCCCAGTCGCCGAGGTGCGCGGCGCTGTGGAACGCGACGTCGCAGCCGCGCGCGCCGTCGGCCATCGCGGCGACGTCGTCGAGGTCACCGCGAACGACTTCGGCGCCGCGGTCGGCCACGATCTCCGCGCTCGCGTCGCTGCGTGCCAGCGCACGCACGCGCCAGCCGTCGGCGACGAGCCGCTCGACGAGCCGTCCACCGATGAAGCCGGAACCGCCGGTCACAAACGCTGCGCGAGGCATCGCCGGACCCTAGCGAGCGGCGGCGCGCGGTCAGGAGGCGCGGCGACGGCGACCGACGACGACCCGCTCGATGCCGGCGAGGTCGCGGCGACAGCCGACGTCATGAAACCCGGCAGCGCGCACGAGCTCGCGGACCTCGTCCGACTGGCCGGCGCCGATCTCGAGCGCCAGCAGCCGCGTGTTCGTCTCGGCGGCCTGCCCGATCAGGCGACGGACGACGTCGAGCCCGTCCTCGCCGCCGAACAGCGCCGCGGCCGGTTCGTGGTCCACGACGTCGCGCGGCAGCGTCGACCGGTCGCGCTCGGCGATGTACGGCGGGTTGGAGACGATCGCGTCCCAGTCCTCCCCCAGGCCGGCGAGCAGGTCGGCGGTCACCAGCTCCACGTCGAGGCCGAGGCGGTCGCGGTTCAGGCGTGCGACCGCGAGCGCCTCCTCGCTGACGTCGCTCGCCGTGACGAGCAGCGCCGGGCGCTCGTGCTTGAGTGCGAGCGCCACCGCCCCGCTGCCGGTCCCGACGTCGAGCACGCGCGAGCCGTCCTGGAGCGGGAGCGCGGACTCGACCAGCATCTCGGTCTCCGGGCGCGGGACGAGCACACGCGGGTCTACGAGCAGGTCGATGTGGCGAAAGCCCTTGACGCCGAGCAGGTAGGCGACGGGCTCGCCGGTCTGCGCGCGGCGGCGCACGAGCTCCTGGAACGCTCGCGCCTGCGGACCCGCGACCTCGCGTTGCGGGTCGATGATCAGCGCGGCGCGATCGACGCCGAGCGCGTGCGCGAGCAGCAGTTCGGCGTCGAGGCGCGGGCTCTCCGATCCCGACGCGGCAATCGCAACGACCGCGGAGTCGAGCGCGTCGCGGACCGGAACGCCCGCGAGTGTCATCACGCCTGCTGCGCCTGCGCCTCGAGCTGGCGGCGCTTCTCGTCGGCCTCGAGCGCCGCGGTGAACTCACCGAGGTCGCCCTCGAGCACGGCATCGAGATCGTGGACGGTCACCTTCACGCGATGGTCCGTCACGCGGCGCTCGGGAAAGTTGTAGGTGCGGATCTTCTCGGCGCGGTCGCCGGTCCCGACCTGTGAACGGCGGTCGGCGGCCGTCTCCGCCTGCTGCTCGGCGAGCGCGCGCTCGTAGAGCCGCGCACGCAGCACGCGCAGCGCCTTCTCACGGTTCTGCAGCTGGCTCTTCTCGTCCTGCATCGAGACGACGACGCCGGTCGGCTTGTGCGTCATCCGCACCGCCGAGTCCGTCGTGTTGACCGACTGGCCGCCAGGCCCCGACGAGCGGTAGACGTCGATCTGCAGGTCGCTTGGGTCGATGTGGATGTCGACGTCCTCGGCCTCCGGCAGGACGGCGACGGTGCACGTGCTCGTGTGAATGCGACCCTGCGACTCCGTCGAGGGAACGCGCTGGACGCGGTGCGTGCCCCCCTCGTATTTGAAGACCGAATAGGCGCCGTCGCCCTTGATCGCGAACGTGTATTTGCCGTCGCCGACCTCGATCGGCTCGGTGCTGAACCCCGTCCGCTCGGCGTACTTCGTGAGCATCCGGTAGACGTCGCCGGCCCACAGCCCGGCCTCCTCGCCGCCGGCCCCACCCTGGATCTCGACGATCACGTTCTTGTCGTCGTTGGGATCCGTCTCGACCATCGCGAGCCGGATCTCGTCCTCGATCTCGTCGATCCGCGCACGGGCGACGCTGAGCATCTCCCGCACCTCCGCATCGTCATCACCCTCGTCGAGCATCTCCTGGGCACCTGCGGCGTCGTCGGTCGCGCGGCGCCACTCCTCGGCGAGCTTTGCGGCCGGCTCGAGCCGGCGGTACTCGCGCCCCGCCTCGGCGTAGCGCAGGCGGTCGTTGATGACCTCGGGGTCGACGATCTGCCCGCCGACTTCGGCGAAGCGCGCCTCAATCTGCTCGACGAGTGACTCGATCATGCGCATTCGAGGGTATCCGGGTGTGTCTTATTCTGAGTGCATGGGCCGGACGTACGACGAGATCACCGATCACCTGCGCGAGTGGGTGCAGAAGCAGACGATGTACTTCGTCGCGAGCGCCCCGCTGACTGGCGACGGGCACATCAACGTCTCGCCGAAAGGGCCGATCGGCTCACTGCGGATCCTCGGCCCCGACCGCGTCGCCTATCTCGACATCTCCGGGAGCGGCTCGGAGACGATCGCCCACATGCGCGAGAACGGCCGCATCGTCGTGATGCTCTGCGCGTTCGAGGGGCCGCCGCGGATCGTCCGCTTCCACGGCCGCGGCGAGGCGATACTCGCGGGCGACCCGCGCTTTGAGGCACTGCTCGAAGAGGGCCAGTTCGAGGACGCCTCGCTGCCGGAGGCGCGCCGCGCGATCATCCTCATCGACGTCACGCGCGTGAGCGACTCTTGCGGCTACGGCGTCCCGCTGATGGCCTACGAAGGCGCTCGCGAGCACCACGCGTTGTCGACCGCGAAGAAGCTGCGCACGATCGGAGCCGACGGCTACGCGGCGCACCGCGCACAGTCGAACCTCGTCAGCCTCGACGGGCTGCCGGCGGTCGACGGCACGTGAGCGGGCGCAGGCCTACGCGGCCTGCCGCGCCACCTGGGTCCGCGCCACGAGCCCGCTGATCAGCGCCGTCGTCACGTCTGGCTGGTCGAGCGGCGTGAATGCGTAGGAGTCCTTGACCTCGACCAGTTCGGCGCCGGGGATGTCAGCCGCCAGGCGCTCGGCGAAGCGGCGCGGGAAGAAGCGGTCGCCGTCGGCCCACGCGATCAGCGCCGGGCGGTCGAAGGACTTCAGGCGCTCGGCGGCCGCGATCGTGTCGGCACTGTCGATGGCGGCGAGCGTGCGGATCACGTCCCGGCGCGTGCCACGGTTCTCGTAGAACGCGCGCATCCAGCGGCCGGACAGCGCGTCGGAGGCGCCGCGCTTGGTGAGCCACCCGAAGCCGAGCGGCGAGCGGCGGACGACGGCCAGGCGCGCGGGCTGCAGCAGCGCGACGACCAGCGCGGGCGCGCGGCGGGCGAGCACCTGCACCGGTCGGAACGCCGGCGGCAGGAAGTTCTCGTAGGCGTCGCACGGCGTCAGCACGAGACCCGCGAGCCAGTCGGGCCGCTCGGCCGCGACCAGCTGGCAGATCGCGCCGCCGGTGTCGTTGCCGACGAGCGTCACGTCGTGCAGGCCGAGCGCGGCCGCGAGCGCGTCGATCAGGCCGGCGATGCCGTGCGGCGTCACGTCCGCTCCCGTCGCCGTCGGGTAGCTGTGCGCTCCGAGCGGGAGGTCCGGCACGACGACGTCGTGGCCGGCCGCGATCAGGCGCTCGGCGACGCCGTCCCACAGTCCGCCGTCGACGAGCAGCCCATGGATCAGCAGCACCGTCGGGCCGTCGCCGCCGCGTCGGTACGGCACCGCGCCCCAGCTCGTCTCGGCGTTTGCGCGCGTCATCGTCATGTCCGTCTCCTATGGTCCGCCGCGTACAGTGAGTACGTATCATACATACATACTGTTTGTTTGCTAAATGCCCGAGGCGACCCCACGAACCCAGACCGAGCGACGCGACGCGACCCGCGCCGCGCTCATCGGCGCCGCGCGGCCGCTGTTCGCCGAGCGCGGCTTCGCGCAGGTCGGGACCGAGGAGATCGTTCGCGCAGCGGGCGTGACGCGCGGCGCCCTCTACCACCACTTCGACGGCAAGGACGGCCTGTTCGCCGCCGTCTTCGAAGCCGTCGAGGCGGAACTGCTCGAGCGGATCGTCGAGCGGGTGCGCGTCTACGAGGCCGCGCACGACTCGCCGCTCGAAGCGCTCGGCGTCGGCATGGACGTGATGCTCGACGCGGCGCTCGACCCCGGCCTGGCGCAGATCGTCCTGATCGACGCGCCCGCCGTGCTCAGCTGGGAGACGTGGCGCGAGATCGGCTGGCGCTACGGCATGGGACTGACCGAGGCGGTGCTCGAAGCGGCGATGGATGCCGGCGAACTGCCGCGACGCGCCACGCGCCCGCTCGCCCACGTGCTGCTCGGGGCACTCGACGAGGCGGTCCTCTACGTCGCCCGGGCCGAGGACCAGCCGGCCGCGCGAGCCGAGATGGCGGGCGTCCTGGAACTGCTGCTCGGCGGCCTCAGCCGCGCTCGTCCGGTGGCGAGGGAGATCCCGCGCCCGTGAGACGGAGGACGAGCGGCTCGCCCGAACGGTAGACCGCGCTCAGCAGCCCGAGCATCGTCCGCACGACAAGCCCGCGGACGGGCCCTTTGGCTGCGCGCGAACGAGGACACGAGCTCCGTCGCGAGGACCATCAGGCCCGAGACCGGGCGCATGAACACCGTCATCTCGCGGATCCGGCCCTGGTCGTCGAGCCGCAGCAGGTTGGACTCCTCGAGGTAATGGCGACCCACTCGCGCGCGCCAGAAGATCACCTGGCTGGCCTCGCCCTCGCCGATCGTCTCGTAGAAGCGGATGTCGCTGATCACGTCGAAGATGCGCACGAACAGGTCGCTCACCTGCTCGATCCCCTCGAAGCGGATGCGGTTCGTGATCGGCGAGCGCACGACGATGTCGGGCGCGAGCAGCGCGATCACCGCCTGGACGTCGTGCGCCTCCGTGGCTCGCTGGTATTCGATCATGCGGCTCCGCAGCTCACGCTTCGCGGTGCGCCAGAACTTCCGTCAGATCGACGGACGTCTGCCGCCCGAAACTCCCCGCAGGCGGTGACATCGCGCTGAGCACCTCATGCCCACGTTCCATCGCATCGCGCGTCGCGAAGAATCCCGCGACGATCACCTTCCCCGACTGGGCATCGGCGAAAACGGTGATGCCCGAAGAGTCGACGCCCTCCGGTGGACCGTCCGCCGCGTTGATGGCGGCGATGGCGGTGTTGACCTGTTCCAGATCGGCACCCTCGAACGTCGCGACCCTGGCAAACATGGCTCTTCAGCCTCCTCATCGGTATGCGCTGATGAGCGGCCAGCCTACGTCCGGCCCTCACGGATGTCGAGTGCCGGGCCGCTGATACGTTCCGCCCGTGTCGGCCTTCGTGGACTACGAGCGACATGGGCGAACGTACGCCCAGCACCGGCGCACCGACCCGCGGATCGCCGCCCGAATCCATGCCGCGCTGGGCGAAGCGCAGACCGTGCTCAACGTCGGTGCCGGCACAGGCTCCTATGAGCCCGAGGATCGCTGGGTGCTCGCCGTCGAGCCGAGCGCGACGATGCGCGCGCAGCGACCGGCCTCAGCCGCCCCCGTGATCGCGGCGAGCGCGCAGTCGCTGCCGTTCGACGACGACGCGGTCGATGCGGCGATGGCCTGCATCACCGTGCATCACTGGGACCCGCTGGCAGCCGGGCTCGCGGAACTGCGGCGCGTGGCTCGCGGGCCGGTCGTGATCCTCACCTTCGAGCTCGACGACCTGCCCGCCTGGCAGCGCGAACATCTGCGCGAGGGGCTCGAGATCGAGCGCCCGCGCTTCCCCCGCATCGAGGATGTCGCGGCAGGCCTCGGAGGCCGAACGCGCGTCGAGCGGATCGACACCCCGGGCGACTGCGTCGACGGATTCTTCGAAGCCTTCTGGCGCCGGCCCGAAGCGCTGCTCGACCCCGGGGTCCGCAGCGCCCAGTCGATGTGGGCGCTGCTTCCACCCGGCGTCGAGGAACTGATCGTCAGCCGGCTCGCGGACGCGCTGGGCTCCGGAGCCTGGGAGGCCGAGCACGGTCACCTGCGTGACCAGGACAGCTACCCCGGATCACTGCGGCTCGTGATCTCCGAGCCCGGCTGAGGCCTGGCCTCAGTCGGTCGGCTGCGGCACGATCCGGATGTACGGCCGCGGTGACTCCCAGCCGTCCGGGTACTTCTCCTTCGCCTCGTCGTTGGAGACCGACCCGGCGATGATGACGTCCTCGCCCTTCTTCCAGTTCACGGGCGTCGCGACCTTGTGCTTCGCGGTCAGCTGCAGCGAGTCGATGACGCGCAGCACCTCGTCGAAGTTGCGGCCGGTCGTCATCGGGTAGATCAGGATCAGCTTGACCTTCTTGTCCGGGCCGATGACGAAGACGTTGCGGACCGTCTGGTTGTCGGCCGGCGTGCGCTCGAGCGGATCGCCCGAGACGCTCTCGGGCAGCATGCCGTAGAGCTTGGAGACCTTGAAGTCGCCGTCGCCGATGATCGGGTAGTTCGGAGCGGTGCCCTGCGTCTCCTCGATGTCCTTCGCCCAGCGCTCGTGGTCGCTCGTGGCGTCGACGGACAGGCCGATGATCTTCACGTTGCGCGCGTCGAACTCCGGCTTGGCGTTGGCCATGTAGCCGAGCTCGGTCGTGCAGACCGGCGTGAAGTCCTTCGGATGCGAGAACAGCACGGCCCACGAGTCGCCGATCCAGTCGTGGAAGCTGATGTGCCCCTCGGTCGTGTCGGCCTCGAAATCCGGTGCGGTATCGCCAAGTTGCAGCGCCATCTGTTCCTCCTGGTCAGGTCCAACTGGTGGGGTGGCGCGGACATGTCATCCGCGGTAACCCATGATATCCGACCCGGGTTCAGTGGTTTTCCGTCAACCGGCTGGGCGCACGACGTGCCAGGTGCCGCCGAAGCTCTGCAGCCCCTCGCCCGTGGCCTGCCCGCTGCGCGTATCGCCCGCGAACGTGTACAGCGGCAGCCCGCGCAACGTGACCTGATACGTCCCGCCGCCGCGACTCAGGCGTCCGAGCCTGCCCTTGACGCCGCTGCCCGCCTTCAGCGCCGTGCTCCTGCCGGTCTTCAGCAGCGGCCAGCTGCTCAGGCACGAGCTGCTCTTGCACAGGACGCGCTTCGTGGTCTCGGGCGTGAGCACGTAGAGCGTGCGCCCGCGAGCGTTGACGAGCACCTTCTTGCCGCCGGCGGTCCCGCTCTTGACGACGGGAGCCGTCCCGCCGGCGACGGCCGGTGCGGCGACGGTCGTCGCGAGCAGCGCGAGCGCTGTGACGGCGACGAGTGCGACTGAGGGGCGGCGCGTGAGCTGGGTCATGCCTGGAAGACGCCCGCTGCGACCGGAACCTTCCCGGCGGGTGGCGACAGCAGCGCTCGCCGCGGCACCGGCGAGGACTGCATGATCGACGTCGTCGTCTGCCCGTAGTCCGCGAAGCCGTCGATCAGCTCCTCGAGGTGTTCGACGTCGCGCACGTAGGCCGTCATGACGTAGCAGTCATCGCCCGTCACGCGGTGGCACTCGACGATCTCCGGCGTCTCGCGGGCGAGGTCGGCGACCGGGCGCAGCTGCCGCAGCGAGGGCCGGATGCGAATGATCACCCCGAGGCTGAAGCCGAGCGCGCGCGGGTCGACCTCGGCGCGGTAGCCCACGATGACGCCATCGCGTTCGAGGCGCTTGATGCGCTCCGCGACGGCCGGCGACGAAAGCCCGACGCGCCGGCCCAGCTCGGCCAGCGAGATCCGGGCGTCGGCGCTGAGCTCGACGAGGATGCGCCGGTCGGTCCCATCCAGCGGCCCATCGTCGGTCGGATCGCTCTTTCCATTGGCATTCGTAAGCACGAGCGTGAGTCTACCTCTGATTACCCATGGCCGACGAGCTTTCGGCCCGGCATCGTTCAGTCGATGGTCGATCGCGCACCGCCGCAGCTCTACTTCGTCGTCAGCGCCGTCTTCCACTACCTCGGTCCCGCATTCGCCGTGCTGCTGTTCGCCCGCATGGACGTCCTCGGCGTCGCCTGGCTGCGGATCGTCTCCGCGGCGCTGGTGTTCGCGCTCTGGCGCCGGCCGTGGACGGCGTTTGGAGAGCAGGACCGGGCGGGCAGACAGCTCCTGCTCGCCTGGGGGACCGTGCTCGCACTGATGAACGCCTGCTTCTACATCGCCATCGACCGGCTGCCGCTCGCGACCGTCGCCGCCGTGGAGTTCGTCCCCGTGATCCTGCTCGCCGCGCTCGGCGCGCGGACGCCGCGCAACGCCGCGGCGCTCGCGCTCGCCGTGCCGGGCGTCTACCTGCTGACCGGCGTGGAGTTCGGCAACGAGCCGGTCGGGCTGTCGTTCGCGTTCGTGAATGCGGGGCTGTTCGCGCTCTACATCGTGCTCGCCGACCGCGTCGCGAAGCGGCCGCTGCTCAGCGGCATCGACGGGCTCGCCGCCGCGATGCTGATCGCGGCCGTCGTGATCACGCCGATCGGCGCGCGGCAGGCGCTCCCGGCGATCGGCGATCCGCTCACGCTGCTGGCGGGCGTCGGCGTCGGGTTGTGCTCCTCGGTCATCCCCTACGTCGCCGACCAGCTCGCGCTCGCGCGGCTCGCACGGGCGACCTACGCGCTGATGGTCTCGCTGCTGCCCGCGACCGCTACGGTCATCGGCGTGGTCGTGCTCGCACAGGTCCCGAGCGTCCCTGAGCTCGCCGGAATCGCCCTCGTGGTCGCCGGGGTTGCGCTGCACCGCGAGCAGCCGGTCGCGGTGCCCGCTGCGAAGATCCTCGCGTGACCCATGCCTGAGGCGCTCGGGCTCGTGCTCGCGCTGCTTGCACTGGCGGCGACGCTCGCGGTCGCCGTCGCGCGTCCGCCGCGCGTCTCCGAGGCCGTCGTCGCCGCCGGCGCGGCGCTGGCGCTCGTCGGCGTGGGCGCGCTGAGCCCCGGCGACGCGCGCGACGCTCTCGATGACCTTGCACCGACCGTCGGGTTCCTCGCGGCGCTCCTGGTGCTCGCCGAAGGCTGTCGTCGCGAGGGGCTGTTCGCCGCGCTCGGCGGGCTGATGGCCGGCGGCGCGCACGGGAGCCCGCGCCGCCTGCTCGCGCTGGTCTTCGTGGTGGCGGCGGGCGTCACCGCGGTCCTGAGCCTCGACGCGACGGTCGTCCTGCTGACCCCGATCGTGTTCGCCACAACGGCGCGACTGCGCACGAGCCCGACGCCGCACGTCTACGCGTGCGCGCACCTGGCCAACTCGGCGTCGCTGCTGCTGCCCGTGTCGAACCTCACGAACCTGCTGGCGTTTCACGCGACCGGGCTGTCGTTCACGCGCTTCGCGGCGATCATGGCGGCCCCGTGGGTCGCAGCGGTCGCTGTCGAGTGGATCGTCTTCAAGCGGTTCTTCGCGCTGGACCTCGGGCGTCCGCGGACGGCATCGCGGGTCGAGGAGCCTCAGGAGCACCCGCAGATCCCGCGGTTCGCGGTCGCCGTCGTCGGGCTCACCCTCGCCGGCTTCGCCGTCAGCTCGCTCATCGGCATCGAGCCCGTCTGGGTCGCGATCGCGGGTGCACTGGCGATCAGCGCCCCTGCGCTGGCGCGCAGGCTCGTCACGCCGTCCGCGCTGGCACGAGCCGCCGAGCCGGGCTTCCTCGTGTTCGTCCTGGGCCTCGGCGTGATCGTGCGCGCCGCCGGCACGAACGGCCTGGGCTCCGCCGTCGGCACGGTGCTGCCCGGCGGCGACTCGATCGTCGACCTGCTCGCGATCGCCGTCCTCAGCGCGCTGCTGGCGAACCTCGTCAACAACCTCCCCGCCACGCTGATCATCGTCCCGGTGGTGGCCGTCGCCGGCCCCGGCGCCGTGCTGGCCGCGCTCATCGGCGTCAACGTCGGGCCGAACCTCACCTACTCCGGCTCGCTCGCGACATTGCTGTGGCGACGCGTGCTCCATGCCGAGAACACGGACGTGAACCTCGGCGAGTACACACGCCTCGGAGCGCTGACCGTTCCCGCGGTCCTGTGCGTGTCGACCGTCCTGCTGTGGCTCTCCCTGCAAGGCTTGACGTGACATGCGCGCACTGATCTGGATCGTCGAGGACACCTGGGAGACGACCGTCGCGCAGGCGAAGGAGGTTGTCCCGCCCGGCGCCGAGCTGACGCTGCTGCATGTCGAGCCGGCCGGCGCCGAGGAGGTCGCGCGCGGAGCACGCGCCGGACTGCTCGGCCGCTCGCGCCCGGGACCGCCGGAGCCTGTCGATCAGCTGCGCCCGATCTCCGAGGCGGCGGCGCAGGCACTGCTCGCCGAGGCGCAGGCGCGGCTCGGACGCGCAGCCACGTGCCTCACCCGCCGTGGACGGCCCGAGCACGAGGTGATCGCGTGCCTCGACGGCATCGACCTGCTGGTGCTCGCGCGCGACGGCGACCGCGGGCGACCGGGTCCGCACAGCCTCGGTCCGGCCACGCGCTTCGTCGTCGACCACGCTCCGTGCAGGGTGCTGCTTGTCTGGCCCTGACCGAGAGCGCGCCGCGACCGCGATCGCCCGCGTCGAGCCGTGGGGGCCTGAGGACGGTGCGCTGCTCCAACAGCTGGTCGGAGACCCGGCGATGATGGGACATCTCGGCGGCCCCGAGAGCCCCGCGAAGATCGCCGAGCGACAGGCCCGCTACGCCCGCGGCATGAGCCCCGGCGAAGGCCGGGTCCTCAAGATCGTGGACACGGAGTCGGGCACGCCGGTGGGCTTCGTCGGGTACTGGGAGAGCACGCTGGTCGAGGACGAGGTCTACGAGATCGGCTGGTCGGTGATCCCCGCGTTCCAGGGGCGCGGCCTCGCTGCCGCGGCGACCGCGCAGGCCGTCAGCCTGGCGCGGGCGGAGCGACGCCACCGCTTCCTGCATGCCTTCCCGTCGGTCGACAACCGGGCCTCGAACGCGATCTGCCGCAAGCTCGGCTTCGAGCTGGTCGGCCCATGCGACATCGAGTACCCGCCCGGTCGCCCCATGCAGGCGAACGACTGGCGGCTGGACCTCACCGCCGCGGGCTAGGAGCGGCCGCTAGTACGGCGATCCGACCGTCAGCGAGTCGAGCTTGTCGTTGACGAAGAAGAACGAGGTGACGGTCTTGCCCGAGCCGAGGTCGGCGTTCGCGGCGGACGGCGTGCCGCTCAGCAGTCCCAGCGCCGGGAATGCCTTGCGCGTCGCCGCCACGGTCGCGCCGACACCGATGCCCTTCGTCGTGCGGAAGGCCTTGATTCCGGCCTTCGTCCCGCCGGTCCCGTTGGCGATCGTGATCGCCACGACCTTGCCCTTGGCGGCAACGATCGTCAGCTTCGCGCCCAGGTCGGGGCTCTTGCCGGGGGTCGTCGACCACGTGCACTGCGTGGTCGGCTGCGGCGTCGCGCCCTTCCCGCACTTGGACCCCGCGCCCCACGCGGCCTTGGCGGCTGTGAGTGACGACCCGAGCTTGACGCCGGCGACGGACTTTCCGGCGACGACGGTCTTCGTCTTCGGAGCCGGGAGTTTGGCCTGCGCGACGACCGGGATGACCAGCATCAGCAGCACTGCTGCGAAGAACACGACACGACCCAGCGACATCAGATTCCCCCATCGATCCGTGACAAGGGCGCGAGCGTACAGGTTCAGCGCGCCCGCGGGTCGCGCTCGCCGCGGTCGCGGCGGCCGTTGTGGTTGCGGTCCTCGCGCCCGTCGCTGACACCGTCGCCGTCGCTGTCGCGGCGCCGCGGATTGGTGTGGGTTCGGGGATCGGCGTCCGCGCGGAAACGGGGCGCGGCGGTCCCGCGAACGCTGCCGGCCGGATCGGCGATGCCGCGCGTCACGCCCAGCTCGAGACCGTCCGTCAGGCCGTCACGATCGCTGTCGCGGCGCCGTGGATCGGTCCGCGTTCGCTGCACCTCACGGCCGTCGCTCAGTCCGTCGTCGTCGCTGTCGCGGTCGAGCGGTGACGTTCCGAGCCGGCGCTCACGCGTGTCGCTGAGGCCATCGCGGTCGCGGTCGCAGAGCGCGTGCCGGGAATCGTCGGAGCAGCGTCGCGGGCTGCTGCGCCGGCGGGGTGACCGCTGGCGGCTCGGTCGCCGCGCCGGTGGCGCGGCGATCGGCAGCGACTGCCAGTCCGGTGACTCCTCCTTGCCGCCGCGGGAGCGCCGCGAGCGCGCGCTGATCGGTTCCGTCGGCGGCCATCGTCCAGATGTCGCTGCTGCCCGAGCGCGTGCTCGTGAACGCGATGCGCGTGCCGCCGGGCGACCATGACGGTCCCTCGTCCAGGCCGGCGCGTCGTCGTCAGCTGCCGCTGGTCGCCCCCGTCCGCGGCCATCGACCAGATGTCGTTCGCCGGGTCGTCGCCCTTCGGCCCGCGCTCGAACGCGATGTGCTGCGCCGTCCGGCGACCACGACGGCGACGAGTCGAAGACGGCGTTGTCGGTGACCACGCGTGACGGCGCCGCCGCCCGCCGCCGGGATGGCGGCGATCTCGACGTCGTCGGGCGCGGTCGCGTGCGTGGTGAACACGAGGTGCTTCCCGTCCGGCGAGAGCGACGGGTAGCGCTCGTCGCCCGGCTGCTGCCACGCAGCGCGTGCGGCGCGGACCCGTCGGCGCCCATGATCCAGATGTCGCCGCTGAGGTTGTCCCCCGGGACGCTGCGGCGGAACACGATCTGACGGCCGTCCGGCGACCAGGCCGGCTGCGAGCTGTGGTGATCGCCGCTCGTGACGACGGTGCGCCCGCTGCCGTCGGCGTTCATCACCGCGATCTGCAGCACGTCGCTCGTGTCGGCGCGCCCGACCCGGAAGGCGATGCGACGTCCCGTCCGGCGACCACGACGCCTGCGCCTCCTCGACGCCGGGAGTGGCCGTCAGCGCCTGGACGCCCGACCCGTCGGGCAGGACCGTGTGCAGGTCGCCACCGCTGGAGAACACGACGCGCCCGTCGGCCGCCGGGAAACGCCGCACCGGCCGGCGCGGCCACCAGCAGTCCGAGAACGACGACCGCGGGAACGAGCGCACGACGCATGCCTGCCAGGCTACGCGCCCACCCCCGGGCTGCACGCCACCAGCCTGGTCAGCGCCGGCGGTCGAGCGTCAGGCTGTAGGCCGTGCGCGGCGGCGAGAGCGGCGCGAGGTCCTGGCCGGCCTTGCCCTGTTCGCCGGGCAGGTTCCAGTCCGGCGCGAAGATCGCCACGTAGTAGGTGCCGCGCGCTGAGCGCGCGGAAGCTGACCGCCGGGTTCTGGGCAAAGCCCGTGCTGTCGCGCAGCTCGCTGTTGGGCGACGGCAGCTGCATGTCGAACGGGCCTGTCTTCGTGCTCCAGATCGTCGCAGCGAGCACCGACTTGGAGTCGTTGTTCTTGACCGTGGCGCGCAGCAGGTCCTTGCGCCCGAGGTGCACCTTGAACACGTCCTGCGGATCCTTGCCCGGGCTGACGGACGCGCGCACGGTGGTCCTGCGGATGCGCTTCAGGTAGGTCGGGAAGGCGGACGGCCGCTGCTTCAGCCAGTAGACGTTGTCGTCGACCTCGTGCGGATCGTTGGCCGACGCAGCGGAGCTGAGCCCGGCGCTGACGTTCAGCAGGCCATAGCCCGTGTTGACGTCGAAGCCGGATGTGCCGGCATCGCTGACCGCCGTGCGGCGGACCACGTCGTACAGGCTCGACGTCGGGAGCGCGGGGCGAGCAGCACCGATCAGCGCGACGGCACCGGCGACCGCGGCGGCGGAGAACGACGTGCCCGACGCACGCGCGTAGCCGCTGCTGCAGATCGCCGCCGGCGCGGGCAGCACGAGATCGGCGCCGGGGGCGACGAGATCGATCCACGGACCGATGTTGGAGAAGTCGTCACGCGCGGCCGAGAGCCCGGCGGACCCGACCGTCAGCACGTGGGCGAGGCTGCCGGGGAAGACCTGCTCGTTCTGGCCCTCGTTGCCGGCGGGCACGACCGTGATCACGCCGTCGGTGAAGGCCGCGTCGATCGCGATGCCGACGGACGCTGATGTTGCTGTTCGACGTGGCTGACAGCAGTTGCGAGGACGGCAGCACCGCCACGCGCGCCTTGCGGGTGACGGCGATCCCGAGGCCCTTCACGACGGTCGCGGGGGTCGCGAGCACACTGGTCGATCGCGATCCGGATCGGCATGATCGGGCTGGTCGGTGAGATCCCGGCGACGAGCCCCGGAGCGCCCGCAGCAGCGGCCGCGACCTGCGTGCCGTGCCCGTCGTCATCGGGCAGCGCGGGGTTGGCCCCGCCGAGCGCATCCGATGCGGCGAGCACGCGCCCCGCGAGCTCCGGCACCGTCGGGTCCACCCCGGTGTCCAGCACCGCGATCGCGCCGGTCTTGACCGGCAGCGTGCGGCTGCGGGCGTTGGTCGTCACCGTCGTGTCGAGCAGTGGGGCGGCCGGCGCGTCGACGCAGGTCCCGGAGACGGAGGCGCGGCGCAGTGGCGCGTTCGGCTGCGCGCCCGTCACGCCGGCGCGGCGTTCCAGCCGCGCCGCGTACTGACCGGCCGTGACCCCGTCCGGAACGGCGACCGTGAAGAACCTCAGGCCGGCGATGCGCGCCACCTGCTGCGCGCTCGCCGGGAGCCGCGCACCGTCGCTCGCCGTGACGAGCACCTCGCCGACCGGCGCGGCGGCGGCGACCGGCGCCATGACGCCCGCGACGGCTCCCAGGGCGACCATCGCCGTCAGCATGCGACGAACGACTCTCGGGGACCAGACCACCAGAGGGGTATACCAAGCCACGACCGCCGCGGCGGCACCTGGTCCCGGCCGGCGCCGCTAGTAGACGTACACCGGGGTTCCGATCTTCACGAACGCGTAGACGACCGGCGCCTCGGTCAGCGGCAGGCGCGCGCAGCCCGCCGACGCCGGGTAGTTGGGGACGTCCTTGTAGCCGTGCAGCGCCCAGCCGCGATCCCAGTACGCCGCGTACGGCAGCCACACGCGGTAGGGGACCGACCAGGACTGCTGTTCCTTGCGATAGATCTTGAACGCGCCCGGCGGCGTCCCGACGTCCGTCGAGTCACCGCCGCGGCCGGTGCTCGTGTGAATCGCACGCTGGGTGACGCCGCCGGAGACGAGCAGCACGACGCCGCGGGCGCGGTAGATCTCCACCCAGCGCCCGCTCCCGGACCGCTTCGGCTTCGGCACGGCGGCGGCGCTCAGCGCGACCGTGGTCTTCGGGCCCGCGACGCCATCGCGATCGAGCGAGGCCCAACCTTGGAAGGCCTGGATCGCCTGCCTGGTCCGGTCGTCGTAGACGCCGTTGACCGCTGACGCAGGGAGGTAGGTCAGGCGCGCGAGCGCCTGCTGGATCGCGCGCGTGTCGCCCGGCTTGGGTCCCTTCGGCTTCGGCGCGGCCGGTTCCTTGGGCTTCGTCTTGGGCTTGGCGAAGTCCGCGCGCCTCAGCGTCACCGGATCCTTCCCGGGGACGGACAGGCGCACCGCCTTGACCTCGGCGAGTGCGGTGGCGGTGAACACCACCTCACCGGCGCGCCCGTAGTACTCGCTGATCGCCTCAGCGCGGGTGCGCACGACCTTGCGCGTCTTGATGAACTGCGCGTTGAAGCGGATCGACGCGATCCCCGTGCTCGCGTCGAAGCTCTCCGAGAGCACCTTCGAGCCGCTCGGGATCGCAGAGCCCAGACCGCGGCGCTGCTCAGCCGCCGTCGGGCCTGCCAGCAACGCCTTCAGTGCCGACGGGAGCCGGCGACCGCTGTCCGGCAGCGTGCGCTTGACGGGCGCGAACTGCTCGCCCGCGGTGAAGTAGACGTTGCCACTGAGCGATGCTCGTGCACGTGGCCCGTCGGGCGCGGCCAGCGCCGGGATCGCGCTGGATCCGAGCACGGCGAACATCGAGAGCGCGACGACGGCGGTCCGGGAAGCTCGTCGCACCGGATGGACGCTAGACGATCTCCGGTGCCGCCGGTCCGCGGCAGGCGAGCACGACCATTCCGGTCTTCGTATGGTTGGCCGATGAAGCTCTACACCTGCGGCCAGACCGACCACGGAGCGATGGTCGGACACCCGTGCGCGCGCGCCGTCAAAGCGCTGCGCGATGCCGGGCACGCGATCGAGATCGAGGTCGTCGAGGGCTACAAGCTGATGCCGTGGACGCGCCGCGGCAAGCGCGACGCGATCCGCGAGATCTCGGGCCAGGAGGACGTGCCGGTCCTGATCACCGATGACGGCGATGTCATCAGCGGCACGGGGACGATCGTTCGCTGGGCGAAGGAGCACGCGGCGGCGTGAGGGTCAGCGATCGTCAGGGGCTGCGCCCGTGAGCTTCGTCGTCGCCGCCGACGCGTATGACCGGTTCATGGGCCGGTATTCGGTTCTGCTCTCCCCGTTGCTGTGCGATCTGGCCGGCGTCGCGGGTGGTCAGCGGGTGCTCGACGTCGGCTGCGGCCCGGGTGCGCTGACGGCCGAGCTGGTGGCACGCCTGGGGCCTGCGGCCGTCAGCGCCGCCGATCCGTCGGAGCCGTTCGTGGCCGCCGCTCGTGAGCGCTATCCAGGAGTCGACGTCCAACGCGCGCCCGCAGAGCAGCTCCCGTTCCCGGACCAGTCGTTCGATGCAGCCCTCGCGCAGCTCGTCGTCCAGTTCATGTCGGACCCGGCCGCGGGACTTGCGGAGATGCGTCGGGTGACCCGGCCGGATGGCGTCGTCGCGGCCTGCGTCTGGGACCACGCCGGTGGGCACGGGCCGCTGAGCCCGCTGTGGGCGGCGGCACGAGCGCTCGATCCCGACGTTGAGGACGAATCGCAGCGCACGGGCACCGGGGAGGGAGACCTCACGCTCGTGTTCGAGTCCGCAGGGCTGCGCAAGGTCGAGGAAACGGCGCTGTCGGTGACGCTCGAACACCCGAGCTTCGAGGATTGGTGGGAACCCTTCACCCTCGGCGTCGGACCCGCCGGGGAATACGTGGCCGAGCTCAACCCGGAACAGCAGGCGCAGCTACGCGAGCGCTGCCGCTCCGAGCTCCCCAACGGCCCATTCGCGCACACCGTGCGCGCATGGACCGCGCGCGGGTCGGTGTGAAGCACCCCATACGCCCCTCGAGCGAGAGATCGTGGATGCATGACGCCGCACGCCAACGGGGTGCTGTGCCGCTAGGCACCGCCCCCGACAGGCGGGCGGCGTCAGGCGCCACGAGATCCGCGAACAACTAAGCGGCGATTTCGACGCCGACTAGGTCTGCGTCGGTGAGCGAGCCGGGCGTCTCACGCTCGAGCACGGCCTGCATCGCGGCGATTGCGACGGCGAGCTGGGTGAGGTCGGGCTCGCGCGTCGTCAGCAGCTGCAGCTTGAGGCCGGGGGCCATCACGGTCTGAACCCAGCGCTTGCGGCGGTTGCGGCCGGCGAACTTGATGATCTCGAAGGAGATGCCGGCGATCAGCGGGACGCCGACGATGCGGCTCACGATCAGCGCCCACCAGGGCAGCAGGCCGAGCGGCGAGAAGACGAAGATCGAGACGATCATGACGATCAGCAGGAAGCTCGTTCCGCAGCGCGGGTGCAGCCGCGAGAAGTTCTTCGCGTTCTCGGGCGTGAGCTCCATGCCGGCCTCGTAACACGAGATCGTCTTGTGCTCGGCGCCGTGGTATTCGAACACGCGGCGCAGGTCACGCAGGCGCGACAGCAGGATGAGGTAGCCGAGGAAGATCGCCGTGCGCAGCACGCCTTCGACGATCCAGAACAGCCAGGCGGAGCCGAGCTGGTCCTTGATCAGGTTGGTCAGCGTGACCGGGACGACGAAGAACAGGCCGATCGCGAGGATCAGCGAGAAGGCGATCGTCGCGCCCCAGAGCCAGCCGGAGATCGGCTCCTCCTCTTCGGGCATCTGCGCGTTGGCGGAGATGCCGAGCGCCTTGAAGCCGATCACGAGCGACTCGCCGAGCGCGAAGACGCCGCGGATGATCGGCAGGCGCAGCGACCCGGTGACGCTTGAGGATCGATTCGATCCCGGTCGTCTCGACGGTGATCTCGCCGCGCGGCGGATCGTTCATGTCGATCCGCAGGCCCTCGTCGTCGAGCTGGTCGGCTGCGGGCTTGCGGCACGCGACCGCCCAGGTGCGGACGCCGCGCATCATCACGCCCTCGAGGACGGCCTGGCCCCCGACGGGTGCGTCGCGCGTGGCGACCCACTCACCGGGCTCCGCACTCAGTGAGGCCTTGGAGGCCCCGTCCGGTGCGGGGAGGCGCTCCGCAGTCGCCACGACTGGTTGCTAGCTCTTGGCTACGCCGTCGCGCTTGGCGGCGCGGCGACGGAAGCGATCGACGCGTCCGCCCGTGTCCACGAGCTTCTGCTTGCCGGTGTAGAAGGGGTGGCAGTTCGAGCAGATCTCGACGTGGATCTCGGACTCTGTCGAGCGCGTCATGAAGTCGTTGCCGCAGGTGCAGGTGACGTGCGACTCGACGTATTCGGGATGGATCTCGGTCTTCATGGTCCCACCTATCCTAGCGGCCCGCGAGGGTCACTTGGCGGCCGCACAGCGGCGCTCGAGCGCGTTGTTCGTCTCGTTGGACTCGGGAATCTCGGCCTTCGCGTCGACCGTGAAGCGCACGATCGTGCCGGCCTGGCAGCGCGGCGCCTGGAAGGTCACCTGCGTCGCAGCGCCCGGTACGAGCGGGCCGATCCGCTGTGCGGGCTGGACGACGCCGTTGACGGCGAGCGTGACGTCGAAGGGTGCGGCCGCGCCGAGGCCGATGTTCGTGACGGTGGCGTGGTAGACGACGACGTCGTCGCGCACGCCGGCGACGATCGATGGCTCGCGCACGACGAGGTCCGGCGCGGTGTCCGGCTGGACGCATGGCTTGGTGACCTTGCGCGCGGTCTTCACGATGCGGCCGGCGTCGTTGCGCCAGCGGAAGCGCACGACGGCGCGGTAGGAGACGCCGCCCTGCATCCCCGAGACGCGCTTCTTGATGATGAAGCCGGAGACGCCCGGGTCCGAGAGGTCCCACTGACCGAACTCGTCGACGTCGACCTCGGTCCACTGCGGCGCGGTGGCGGAGAACGCGTAGAGGTCGAAGCGCATCTCCATGCGGCCGCCGAGCTTGGCGACGCCGGGCATCGCGCCCTTGAACACGGCCTTGCGTACGGCACCGGTGGTGACGCAGGCCTGCAACGTGGCAGCCACGGCGGGCCGCTTGGCGACGCCCTGCGCGGCCGCCGTCGTCGCGGTCGGCGATGCGAGCGCAGCGCCGGGCAGCGCGAGCATTGCGGCGCCGGCGAGAGCGAGAATCAGGGTGCGTGCGTCAGGCATCTGGCCTCCGAAACACGAGAAGGGCGCCATGGTTGCGCCCTTCTCACCATTCGTCGAGTGCCGCAACGGCCGTTACGTCAGCTGGTAGAGCGGCCCGTCGCCACCCTCGGGGGTGGTGAGGCGGCCGCCCTTGGCCGTGATCGCACCGCACTGCACGCAGTTGGTGTAGTTGACGATCACGTCGACGTCCCCGTGTTCGGGTGCGTCGTCGGGCAGTTCGTAGACGCCGGCCGGGCACATCCAGACCCAGGTCTCGGCGACTTCGCGCGGGACGTGCTTCTGCAGGCGGATGTGGTTCGGCGCGTCGTCGCGCGTCTGGTTGCCGGTGATGTAGACGCTCGAGAGCTTGTCGAACGTGTACTTGCCGTCCGGCTTCGGATACTTGTCCTTCGTGTTGCCGACGAACATCGCCTGCTCGTCGTTGCGATGCCAGGCCCAGCGACCGCCCGGGAACTTCCCCTTCGTGGCGATCATCAGGTTGACGAGCGGCCCGCCCTTGATGAAGCCCTTCTGGAACGGCTGGCGGGTGTTGCGGACCTCGTACAGCTCCTTGCCCGTCTCGGACTCCTCGATCGCGTCCTCGTAGGGCTCGAGCGAGGTCTCACCGCGCGACAGCGCGCTGTAGATCGCCTCGCCGGCGAGCTTGCCGGAGCGGACCGAGTGATGGACGCCCTTCAGCGAGACGGTGTCGACGAGGCCCGCCGAGTCACCGACGAGCAGTGCACCCGGCATCGTGAGCTTCGGGACCGACCAGTAGCCGCCGCCGGGCAGTGCCTTCGCGCCCCAGCCGACGCGCTCGCCGCCCTCGAGGATCTTCTTGACGAGCGGGTGCGTCTTGAACAGCTGCAGCA
Source organism: uncultured Actinomycetes bacterium (assembly GCA_963821685.1). GTDB lineage: Bacteria > Actinomycetota > Thermoleophilia > Solirubrobacterales > Solirubrobacteraceae > F1-60-MAGs163. The sequence continues at coordinate 32,653 of CAWGEW010000008.1, forward strand.
GGTCGTGCGCGGACGTGGTCGCGTCGGCGTACTCGAGGTCGATGACGAAGCCGATCGAGACCAGGTCGTCCCCGGTCTTCTCGTCCTTCATCGGGTAGATCCAGGTGCCGCCGATCTGGCCGTACTTGGCCGAGATCTTCAGCGGCCACGGACCGATCGTGTGAATGATGCGGTCGAGCGGCTTGGCGACCTTCCAGACCTCCTTGACCCCGAGCTCCCAGACCTGCGGCTCGCGGTTCTCGCCGAGACCGAACTCGCGGATCGCAGCGCCCGTGAGGCTGCCCCAGCAGCCTTCGGCGAGCACGACGACCTGCGCCTTGATGTCGGTGCCGGGCTCGAAGTTCCCGAGCTCCTGGCCATCCTTGCCGCGGCCCTTGTCGCCGGAGCGCACGCCGACGACCTTGCCCTCGTCGACGATCAGCTGCGTCGCGGAGGTCTCGGTCAGGATGTACGCGCCCGCCTCTTCGGCGATCCGCTGCTGGAAGCGCGCGAGCGCGGCGACGGAGACGACCTCGTTGCCGTGGTTCTTGAACGGCGGCGGCGTCGGGATGCGCAGCTTCGTCTTGTGGCTCGGAAGCATGTAGACCGCTTCCTTCTCGACTTCGCCGAAGGCGAAGCCCTCCTTGCGCCAGTCCTCGCGGGACAGGTCGGGGAACAGCTCCTCGAGCGCCGAGGGACGCATGACCGCGCCGGACAGGTTGTGCCCGCCGCAGGTCTTGGCCTTCTCGATCACCGCGACCGGGACCTCGCCGAGACGCTCGAGCGTCTCGGGGTCGTCGGCGAGCAACTGGAGGATGCGGTTCGCACATGCCAGGCCGGCGGTGCCGCCGCCGACGATCGCGACGCCGACCTCGATGATCTCGTCCTCGCCGTCGAGGCCGCGCTTGATGAACTCGTCCGGCGAGACGACCGGCGGCGGGTACGCCGCCGGTACGGCCTTGCCATTTCCATTGGCCCCGGCCATCGTGATCAGCCGCCCTTCTTCGCCTTCACGGCCTCCGTGAGCTTCGGGAGGATCTTGTTGAGGTCGCCGATGATCCCGAGGTCGCTGAACTCGAAGATCGGAGCGTTCGAGTCCTTGTTGATCGCGACGATGTTCTCGGAGTTCTGCATGCCGACCTTGTGCTGGATCGCGCCGGAGATGCCGGCGGCGAGGTAGAGCTTCGGCGCGACGGTCTTGCCCGTCTGGCCGATCTGGCCGGCGTACGGGAACCAGCCGGCGTCGACGACCGCGCGGGTTGCTGCGACGGCGGACGTGCCGCCGAACGCTGCCGCGAGGTCCTCGCAGAGCTGGAAGCCCTCGGCCGAGCCGAGGCCACGGCCACCGGCGATCAGGACGCCTGCGCCCTCGATGTCGACCTGTGCGCCGCGCTGCTCGCCGCGCTGCAGCATCTGCGCACGGCCCGAGAACTCGGAGTACTGGACGTCGAGGGCCTCAACCGCAGCCGCGCCGGAGCCCGACTCGCGGATGTCGAACGCGTTCAGGCGCCCGATGATGATGCCCTTGCCGCCGGTGAAGCGGATCTCGCTGATCGCCGAGTCGCCGAGGATCGGCCGCTCTGCGACGAGCTCGCCGTCGGTGACGCTGACGGAGGTGATCTCCATCGCGACGCCGATGCCCAGGCGCGCGGCGAGGCCGGCACCGACCTCGAAGCCGAGCAGACCGCCGCCGAACAGCGCGTAGTCGTACCCGCCCGAGGCCCAGGCTGCGGCCATCGCGTCGACGACCGGCTGTGCCAGGCCCTCGGCGCCCTCGGCGTTCAGCACCTTCGAGGCGCCGTAGTTGCCGAGCGTGCCCGCCAGGTCAGCGCTGACGCCCTGCCCGACGATGATCGCGTGGCACTCGCCGCCGGACTTGGCGGCGAGGTCGGCGCCCTCGGAGACGGCGCCGAGTGAGTTCTTGTTGATGGCTCCCTCGTAGTGGAGCGCGTAGACCAGGATGTTGGCCATCTAGATCAGCTTCCTCTCGTCGAGCCAGGCGACGATCTTCTCGACCGTCTCGTTCGTGTCCTCGTCCTCGATGATCTGCCCCGGCTCCTTCTTGGGCGGGAGCGATGCGCCGACCCAGCGGGCGGAGGCGTTGTCGCCGCCGACCTTGGAGGCGTCGATCTCGACGTCGGCCGCGGTGAGCGTGTCGAGCGGCTTCTTCTTCGCGCCCATGATCGCCTTCAGCGACGGGTAGCGCGGCTCGTTGATCGCGTCACCGACGGCGATCACGGCCGGAAGCTGCACCTTGACGGTGTCGTAGCCGTACTCGGCCTGGCGCTCGGCGCGGAGGGCGTCTCCGCCATCGACGTCGAGCTTGATCACCTGGGTCAGCGACGGCATGCCGAGGTGGTCGGCAACGACCGCGCCGACCGTGTAGCACTCGCCATCGTCGGACTGCTGCCCGAGCAGGACGAGGTCCGGGCGCCTCACGCTTCAGCGTCTGCGCCAGCGCGTAGCCGGTCGCTGCGACGTCGGAGCCGGCCAGTGCCGGGTCGCTCAGATGGACCGAGCGGTCGGCGCCGAGCGAGACGGCCTTGTGCAGTGCGCGAACGGCCGACTCGGGGCCCATCGACACTGCGACGACCTCCTCGATCGGCAGTGCGCCGCTCTCCTTGAGCTGCATCGCGGCCTCGATGGCATGGGTGTCATACGGGTTGAGGTTCTTCTCGCCGCTTCTGTCCATGCGCCCCGTGGACGGGTCGATGCGCTTCTGGACGGCGGCGTCTGGCACCTCTTTGACCAGGACGCAGATCTTCACTTCAGTCCTCCTGTGGCAACGGGGATTCGGAGTGTACCGGCGATATTGACTGACGAGTCAATCGGGTGCGTTGACGGCACGTTGCCGCCCACACCCAGGGGTGGCGCCGTTCAGCGGGGTTCCCGCTGGGATACGGCGCCGTTGATGAAGTCGATGATGCCCTGAGTGGGCGCGCCGGGCGTGAACACCGCGGCGACCCCGAGCTTCTCGAGCTCAGGGATGTCGTCGGCGGGGATCGTCCCGCCGACGGTCACGAGCACATCGTCGGCACCCTGCTCACGGAGCAGCTCGACGATGCGCGGGACAAGCGTCATGTGCGCGCCCGAGAGGATCGACAGCCCGACGGCGTCGGCGTCCTCCTGGATCACGGTCTCGACGATCTGCTCCGGCGTCTGGTGCAGGCCGGTGTAGATGACCTCCATGCCGGCGTCGCGCAGTGCGCGAGCGATGATCTTGGCGCCACGGTCGTGCCCGTCCAGGCCGGGCTTGGCGACGACGACGCGGATCTTCTGCTGAGTGGTCGGAGCGGACATACTTGAGCCGGATGGGCGCTGGGTCTGCGCCTCACAGGGTAGTCCGTCGCGCGCGAAATTGATCTGCGCATCACGGGCCATGCAGAGCGGAAGCCGGCCCGGGCGACGCCGTGAGGCGTCGCCCGGACTCGTGCCTCCGGGCTCGGTCCCAGTTACGGACCCGGAGCTTGGTGCGTGCTAACGCACGCGGACGGTCATATCCATCCCTGGGTGGATGGAGCACGTGAACCGCACGAGACCGGGGTGGCGGAAGAGGCGTGTGTAGGGCCGGCGGCGCCTCGCCGGGTCCTCGAAGCGACTCGGAATGCCCGAGCCGAGCAGGTTGTGGACCAGGTCGCCGGCCCAGACGAACCGCACCGAGCGACCGCGCCTCAGCACCACGTGCGCGGGCGAGAAATACGAGTCCTTCAGGCGCACCGTGACGGGCTTCGCGGCGGCGGCGCGGGCGTTACCGGCGACCGCGGGGGCCGCAAGGACGAGCGCCGCGAGCAGCACGGCGACGATGCTGGACACGACTGCGGTCATCGGCTCAGAAGACCGGCGTCTCGGTGTAGCTGCCGAACACCTGCTGGAGCGCGCCGATGATCTCCCCTTCGCTGGCGTGCGCACGGGCACATTCCAGCAGCGGAGGCATGAGGTTGGCGCTGGTCGTGGCCGACTGTTTGAGCGCGGCGAGGCTCGACTCCACGCCGGCGCCGTCGCGACGAGCGCGGACAGCCTTGACGCGATCGATCTGCTTGCGCTCGAGCGCCTCGTCGATCTTGAGGATCGCCGTCTGGTCACCGTCGCCGGCATCGGTGAACGCGTTCACACCTACGACAATGCGCCGTCCGGCGTCGATCTCCTGCTGGAGCTCGTAGCTCGCATCGGCGATCTCACGCTGCGGGAAGTTCTGTTTGACGGCCTCGACCATGCCGCCGAGCTCGTCGATCCGGCGGAAGTAGTCGTAGGCCTGCGCCTCGATCCGGTCGGTCATCGCCTCGACGAAATAGCTACCGCCGAGCGGGTCGGTGGTGTTCACGACGCCCGTCTCGTGAGCGATGATCTGCTGCGTGCGGAGCGCGATCCGGACCGCGTCCTCGGTCGGCAGCGCGAGCGCCTCGTCGTAGCTGTTGGTGTGCAGCGACTGGGTCCCGCCGAGCACGCCGGCGAGCGCCTCGATCGCGGTCCGCGTGATGTTGTTCAGCGGCTGCTGGGCGGTCAGGCTGACGCCGGCCGTCTGCGTGTGGAAGCGCATCAGCAGCGAGCGCTCGCTCTTGGCGCCGTAGGTGTCGCGCAGCTCGCGCGCCCAGATCCGGCGCGCCGCGCGGTACTTCGCGATCTCCTCGAAGAAGTCGATCTGTGCGTTGAAGAAGAAGCTCAGGCGCGGGGCGAAGTCGTCGACGTCGAGGCCGCGCTCGATCGCCTGCTCGACGTAGGTGAACCCGTCCTTGAGCGTGAACGCGAGCTCCTGCGCCGCGGTCGATCCGGCCTCGCGGATGTGGTACCCGCTGATCGAGACCGGATGCCAGCGCGGCATGTCGGTCGTGCACCACTCGATCATGTCGCCGAGCAGGCGCATCGCCGGGTCGATCGGGAAGCACCACTCCTTCTGCGCGATGTACTCCTTGAGGATGTCCGCCTGAATCGTGCCGCCGAGACGATCTGCGGGAACGCCGGACTCTTCGGCCGCGACGACGTAGTAGGCGAGCATGATCGCGGCCGGCGCGTTGATCGTCATCGAGACGCTGACCTCGCCGAGGTCGATCCCCTGGAACAGCGTCTCCATGTCGTCGACGGTGTCGACCGCGACGCCTTCACGACCGACCTCGCCGAGGCTTCTCGACGAGTCCGAGTCGTGGCCCATCAGCGACGGCATGTCGAACGCCGTCGACAGGCCGGTCTGGCCGTGGTCGAGCAGGTAGCGGAAGCGCTCGTTGGTCTCCTCGGCCGTCCCGAAGCCGGCGAACTGGCGCATCGTCCAGAGCCGCCCGCGGTACATCGACGGGTAGACGCCGCGCGTGAACGGGTACTCGCCCGGGAGGCCGATCTGCTCGCCCGGCGGGAGGTCCGCTTCGGTGTAGAGCGGCGCGATCGACTCGCCCGAGAGCGTCGTGAACGATGCGTCCCGCTCGTGGGCCGAGGACGCGTCTGAACTGCGCGGTGCCGTCGCCATGCGCGGATAGTACGGCCGCGGTGACGCCCTCGTCAGGTTCTTACGAGCTGGCTCACGGCGTGACCAATGCGCATACGGCGAAGGCCTGCGATGGACCACGTTGCCGACCGACGCCGTCGTTGTCGCCTGAGACGGTCCAAACCGTGTCCGATGTCGGCCGGTTCTCGATCGGCGTGAGGTTCTCGATGGCCGCAGGGTCAGCCGAGACGTCGTAGCCGCCGCCTATGACCACGCGGCCTCCAGGGCATGTCGCGGTCGACGATCTTCGGGTCGACGGAATCGAAGCGCCGACGCCGTCCCCGACACCCTCAGGTAGCCCGTGACGCCAACAGGTCCTGCGGGACCCTCAGCGCCGATGCCACCTGTCGAGCCCGTCTGCCCCACCGAACCTTGCGGGCCGATCCCACCCGTGGAGCCGGTCGGCCCCGCGGAGCCCTGCGGGCCGATCCCGCCGGTCGAGCCCGTGGGTCCAGCCGGACCGTCGGGGCCGATGCCGCCCGTGGAGCCCGTCAGTCCCGTCGAGCCCTGTGGCCCGATCCCGCCGGCCGTGCCCGTCAGCCCCGTGAGTCCCATCGGACCGTCCGCGCCGATCCCGCCCGTCGAGCCCGTCGAGCCGGCCGGACCGAGCGGACCGGTGGCGCCGAGCGGGCCCACGGGACCGAGCTGCCCGGCGGTGCCTGCCGGGCCTGCGGACCCGTTCTGGCCGGGAGCACCTGTGGCTGCGCCCTGTCCGGGCGGGCCGGGCAGGCCTGCGGTCCCAGTCCTCCCCCAGCGAGCCCAGCGCAGCTTGCGCTCGGACCGCTTGCACGTCTTCGTCTCCTTGACGAGATGGAGCGCCCCCGTGGCCTTCGCGACGCAGGCGTACACCGTCGTCGCGGACGAGACGCCGACCGCCCCAAGGGCACCCACCGGCGCGAGCAGCAGCACCCCCACGGTGATTGTTGTGACTCCCAGAAACCGCGACGGCGTTCTCGTCAACATGATTCCAGAGAGGAGACACTGCCACGTATTTGTGTACATCCGCACAAACTACGTGCGGACCTCCGGAACGGGCCTCCCTAACCCTCGCGGGCGACGTCTCCGAGCAGCGCGCGGGCGATCACGAGCCGCTGAATCTCGCTCGTGCCCTCGTAGATCTCGGTGACCTTCGCGTCGCGGAAGTAGCGCTCGGCGGGGAAGTCCTTCGTGTATCCGTAACCGCCGAGTACCTGAATCGCCTCACCGGTCCAGTGGCGCGCGACACGACTCGCGAACAGCTTGGCCTGCGCGCCCTCGACGGTGTGGGGCAGGCCGGCCGCCTTCAGGCGCGCCGCCCGCAACGTGAGCGCACGTGCCGCCTCGATCTCGGTCTGCATGTCGGCGAGCTTCTGCTGGATCGCCTGGAAGCCGCCGATCGCGCGTCCGAACGCGTGGCGCTCCTTCGCATAGCCGGCGGCGAGGTCGAGCGCCGCCTGCGCGATGCCGGTCGCCTGCGCCGCGATGCCGATGCGCCCGCCGTCGAGCGTGGCGAGCGCGATCCGCATGCCCGCCCCCGGCTCGCCGAGCGGCTCGGCCGGCGTCTCCTCGAACCCGAGGTCGGCGGTCGACGAGGAGTGCTGGCCGAGCTTCTCCTCCTCGCGCAGAACGCTGAAGCCGGCCGCGCCGCGCCGCACGATGAACGCGCTCGGACGGTCCGCCTGCGGCCGGATCACGTGCGAACACCAGGAACGTGTGAGCGTGCGAGCCGGTGGTGATCCACTGCTTCGTACCGGTCAGCCGCACCTGACCGTCGTCGACCTTCGCGCGCGTCAGCATCGCTCCCGCGTCGCTGCCCGAACCGGCCTCGGTCAGCGCGAACGCTCCGAGCTCGTGACCCTGGGCGAGCGGCGGCACGAGGCGCTCGGCCTGCTCGCGCGTCCCGTTCGCGATGATCGGCATCGTCGCGGCGCTGACGTGGACGCCGAACGTCGTGCCCAGCCCGGCGTCTGCGCGCGACAGCTCCTCCATCACGAGCGCGTAGGCGACGAAGTCCGCGCCCGCGCCGCCGAGGTCCTCGGGGATGCAGACACCGAGCAGCCCGAGCTCGCCGAGCTGCGTGAGGACCTCCTTGGGGAAGTCGGTGCTCGCGGTCCCACATGGCGGCCTGCGGCGCGACGACCTCGTCGGCGAAGCGGCGCGCCAGCTCGCGGATGTCACGCTGCTCGTCGGTCAGGTCGTGGAGGCTCATGCGCTGCGGCGCCCCGCTCGTGTCCGTGGTGCCGCCGGCGGCACGCCCGTCGAGCGTCGCGAGACGGCGCGGCGCCCGGCGGTGCCGACGACGCCCATGCTGACGAGCGCGGCGAGCGCCAGCAGACGGCGTCCGAGCTGCTCGAAGCGCAGCACCTCCCAGCCCTCTGCGGCTGCGACCTTCGCGAGCTCGGTGTCCGGGTTGACGGCCACCGGATGTCCGACGAGCCGCAGCATCGGCAGGTCCGATTCGGAGTCGGAGTAGGCGAACGACGCGGCGAGGTCGATTCCCTCCGCCTCGGCGAGCTGGCGGATCCGCTGCGCCTTGCCCTCGCGGTAGGTGAAGACGTCGGCGTCACGGCCGGTGAAGCGCCCGTCGACGACCTCCGAACGCGCTCCGATGCCGCCGTCGAGGCCGAGCACGTGGCTGAGCATGTCGGCCATCTCCTGTGAGGAGGCGGTCGCGATGTACACAGGGCGCCCCGCGTCCTGGTGCTCGTAGGCCAGCCGCAGCATCGCCGGATAGACACGCGGCAGAACGCCGGCGAGCACCTCGGGCATCATCCGCTGCAGGTCGATCGCGCGGTGGCCCGGCGATCAGCTCAGAGATCTGCTCGCGGACGCGGTCGGTCGACTCGTCGGTCGAGCCCTTCACGCGGAAGCGGATGTTCTGCAGGACGATCGAGGCCATCGCGCGCCGCGAGACCATGCCCGCGTCCATCGCCGCGCGCGCCCAGTAGAACCCGGACGAGCCCGCGACGAGGGTGCGGTCGAGATCGAAGAACGCCGCGGCCTTCATGTCCGCCTGACGTTCAGGACTTCGGAACGCTGATGATGATCGCGTCGCCCTGTCCGCCGCCCGAGCAGATCGCGGCGCAGCCGAGACCGCCACCACGACGGCGCAGCTCGTGGACGAGCGCGCCGATGATGCGCGCGCCGGACGCCCCGATCGGGTGGCCGAGCGCGACAGCGCCGCCGTTGACGTTGACCTTGTCCTCGTCGATGCCGAGCTCACGAATCGAGTTCAGGGCGACCGAGGCGAACGCCTCGTTGATCTCCCAGAGGTCGATGTCGTCAGCGGTCAGGCCGGCCTTCGCGAGCGCCTTCTTCGACGCGCTCGCGGGCGTCGTCACGAGGTAGGCGAAGTCGTTGGCCGTCTGCGCGTGAGCGACGATCTCGGCGAGGACCTCCTTGCCGTTGGCGGCAGCCCACTCGTCGGAGGCGACCACGATCGCGCCGGCGCCGTCGTTGACGCCCGGCGAGTTGCCGGCCGTGTGGCTGCCCTCCTTGCTGACCAGCCCGGGGAGCGCGGCGAGCGACTCGAGCGTGCTGCCGCGCCGCGGTGCCTCATCGACCTCGACGACGGTGTCGCCCTTGCGGCCCTTGATCGTCACCGAGACGATCTCCTCGGGCAGGCGGCCCTCGTCGGTGGCCTGGATCGCCAGCTCGTGGGAGCGCAGCGCGTAGCGGTCGAGATCGAGGCGCGTGATCTCGATCTCCTCGCCGATCTCCGTCGCCTCGACGAACATCTGCTTGCCGGTGAACGGGTTGGTGAGCCCGTCGTGGACCATCGCGTCGAGCGCCTTCACGTCGCCCATGCGGAAGCCCTGGCGCGCACCCGGGAGCAGGTAGGGCGCCTGCGACATCGACTCCATGCCGCCGCCGACACCGACCTCGACGTCGCCGGCGCGAATCGCCTGGTCGAGCAGGACGGTCGCGCGGACGCCCGAGGCGCAGACCTTGTTGATGGTCTCCGAGGAGACCTCCTTCGGGATGCCGCCCTTGATCTGCGCCTGGCGCGAGGGGATCTGACCCTGGCCGGCCTGCAGCACCTGACCCATGATCACGTGGTCGACCTGCTCGGGCGCGACCCCGGCGCGCTCGAGCGCCGCCTCGATCGCGATGCCGCCGAGCTCGGTGGCCTGGAGGGTTGACAGGCTGCCGCCCATCTTCCCGATCGGTGTGCGGGCGGTGCCGAGGATCACGGTCTTGGGCATCAGGAAAGCTCCGGGGAGTCGAGAGGGGCGCGGGACATGCGCAGGCACCGAATCATAGGGTTGCCCAATGCACGTGAGCGCGACGACCTCGAGCCCCGCCGACTGCCGGCGCCGACACGATCGCCGTCGGAGTGTTCGACGACGAGGGCGTGGCACACGACGTCGAGGGTGGCGCGCTGGGTGCGCTGCTGGACGCCGGGGAGGCGCGGACGAGCTTCCGCCATCTGGCCGTCGACGCACGCCGCCGGGCTGCGCTGGATCCTCGTCGGGCTCGGCGCGCGCGACGCGTTCGACGCCGAGCGCGCACGGCTCGCCGCGCACGCGGTGCGTGCCCGGGCCGGCGAGCTGGGTGCCCTGAAGCTCTGCTGGGAGGTCCCCCACCACGTCGGTGACGACGTCGTCGGCGCGATCGTCGAGGGCACGCTGCTGTCGGCGTATCGCTTCGAGCGCTTCAAGGCCACGCGCACGGGCGATGACGACCCCGAGCCGCGCGCAGCTCGAGGCGCTCGTGCTCAGCGCACACCACGACGTCGCCGCAGCGGTCGCGCGCGCGACGGTGCTCGCGGAGGCCCAGAACGCGGCCCGCGACCTGCAGAACCGACCGGCGAACGATCTGACCCCCGCCGCACTCGGTGACCGCGCCGCCGAGCTGCTCGCGTCGGTCGAGGGACTGTCACTGCAGATCTTCGGCCGCAAGGAGATCGAGGACTTCGGCATGGGCGCGTTCAGCGCGGTCGCCCAGGGCAGTGCCCAGGATCCGGCGCTGATCGTGCTGCGCTACGACCCCGTGCCGTCGGTCGGCCCGGTGCTGGGCATCGTCGGCAAGGCCGTGACGTTCGACTCCGGCGGCATCTCGATCAAGGGCGCCGCCGGGATGGCGGACATGAAGTTCGACATGTCGGGCGGTGCCGCCGCGCTCGAGGCGACGGCTGCGATCGCGCGGCTGCGGCTCCCGGTGCGCATCGTGACGGTCGTCGGCGCGACCGAGAACCTGCCGTCGAGCACCGCCGTCAAGCCCGGCGACATCGTCAGCGCGATGGATGGCACCACGATCCAGGTCGACAACACCGACGCCGAGGGGCGCATGGTGCTCGCGGACTGCCTGCTGCACGCGCGTGCGCTCGGAGCCGAGCGCATCGTCGACCTCGCGACGCTGACCGGCGGGATCGTCATCGCGCTCGGGTCGGTCTACGCCGGCGGATTCTTCAGCGACGATGACTGGGCCGGCGTCGTGCTCGACGCAGCCGCGCAGTCCGGTGAGCCCGTCTGGCGGATGCCGCTGCACGAGGGCTACGCGGAGGCGGTGAAGGGCCGCTACGCCGACCTCACCAACGCGCCCGCCGAGCGCAAGGCGCATCCGATCGCGGGCGCCGAGTTCCTGCACCGCTTCGTCGGCGACACACCGTGGGCGCACCTCGACATCGCGGGCGTCGCGAACGACAGCGGGGTCGCGTACATGGGCCATGGCGGCACGGGCTGGGGCGTGCGGCTGCTCGTCACGCTCGCCGAGTCACTCGCGACCGGCGATGGCACAGCCGCCCCCGCGGCGTAGGGTTGGCCGTCATGTTTTTTGATTTGCCTGATGAGACGGAGTTGTTGCGCCGGACGGTGCGCGAGTTTGCGGTTGGTGAGGTCGCGCCGGTCGCGGAGGAGCTTGATCGCACGAAGAGCTTTCCGCTCGAGATCGTGCGCAAGATGGGTGAGCTTGGGTGGATGGGGATCCCGTTCCCGGAGTCCGTTGGCGGGGCGGGCGGGAATGCGTTGCAGTACGCGGTTGCTGTTGAGGAGTTGACGCGGATCGATTCGTCGGTGGCGATCACGTTGTGTGCGCACACCTCGCTCGGGACCCAGCCGGTCTATCTGTTCGGCTCTGATGAGCAGAAGCAGCGGCTGCTGCCGGACCTGTGCGCGGGCCGCAAGCTTGGGGCGTTCGGGCTGACCGAGCCCGAGGCCGGCAGTGATGCGGGCAACGTCAAGACGCGCGCCAAGCAGGACGAGCGATGGTTGGGTGATCGACGGTGCCAAGCAGTTCATCACCAACGCGGGCACACCGATCAGTGGGCATGTCGCGATCACCGCCGTGACCGGCGAGGCGGATGGCCAGAAGGAGATTTCCAACCTGATCGTCGAGAACGGCACCCCTGGTTATGAGCAGGGCACCCCGTATCGCAAGATGGGCTGGAACGCCTCCGACACCAGGCCCCTGTCGTTCACCGACTGTCGTGTCCCGGAAGAGAACCTCCTGGGTCCGCGCGGCGCGGGGTTCAAGCAGTTCCTGCACATCCTGGACATCGGCCGGATCGGTGTTGCGGCGATGGGCGTCGGGCTCGCGCAGGGCGCCCTCGACGAAGCCTTGGCCTATGCGAAGGAGCGCAAGGCGTTCGGGCAGTCGATCAGCAAGTTCCAGGCGATCCAGGCAAAGCTCGCCGACATGGCGACCGAGATCGCCGCCGCACGCCTCCTCACCTACAAAGCCGCGTGGGAGAAGGACGAGGGGCGCAACTTCACGCTGACCGCCGCGCAGGCCAAGCTCAAAACCGGGCGCCTGGCGGTGCGCTGCTCAGAGGAGGCCGTGCAGATCCACGGCGGCTACGGCTACATCGAGGAATACCCCGTCTGCCGCTTCTACCGCGACGCGAAAATCCTCACAATCGGCGAGGGCACAGACGAGGTCCAGCACATGGTCATCGCCCGCGCCCTCGGCGCCTGAACGCGCGGGGACGGCGCGGGTGAGCGCGACCGTCCCACCGGAGTCCCCTGGCACGGCGGCGCCACCAGAGCTGGCGCCCGCGCGCCTGGCGCGCGCGCTGCGCCATCAGGGCCGGCGCTCGTCGGTGCTCGTGTTCCTCGTGCTGCTCGCCGTCTACGCGACCGGTCTCGGCGTCGCGTCCGTTCCCGGCTCGGACCTGCGCCCGAGCGAGGCGCGCGTGCTGCTGACGAGCGAGTCGCTCGTGTCCGGCAGCGGCCTCGACCTCTCGAACGAGTACCGCACGCGCGCCTGGCGCAGCTACTACGACGGTGAGCTGAAGCCGAACGCCGACACGGTCAACGGCCGGCTGCTCGACCCACAGGGGATGGCGTTCCCTGCGTTCGTCGCACCCGCCTACGCGATCGGCGGACGGATCGGAGTCGAGCTGTTCCTCGCCGCGATCGCAGCCTTGGGCTTCGCCGTCGCCGCCGCGCTCGGGCGCCGGCTGGTGCCCGACCCGTGGGCCACCGGTTCAGCACTCGCGGTCGGCCTGTCGCCGCCCGCGGTGCTGGCCGCAACGACGATCACGCCGGTGATGACGTGTGCCGCGCTGATCGCCGGCGCGGCCGTGCTCGCGCTGCGCGTGCGCGACGACCCGCACGGCGGTCACGCGATCGCGTGCGGGCTGCTGCTCGCACCGGTCGTCTGGCTCTACCCGCTCGCGGTCGTCCCGGCCGCGGTCGTCGCGGTGGCGCTGTTCCGCTGGCTGCGCAGGCGCCGGCGGGCATGGACCGGGATCGCCGCGATCGAGATTCCGCTCATCTCACTCGTCGTCTACGTGAGCCTCAACGGACGCCTCTACGGCGGCCTCACGCCCTATTCGGCCGAGGCCGGTGCGGGATCGCCGACGCGGATCGGCGCCGCCGGCGACATCGTCGACCGGCTCCCGCGCATCGCGACGCTGTGGCTCGACCCGCTGTTCGGCGTGCTCGTGTACGCACCGTTCCTCGGGCTCGGCTTCGCCTCGATCTGGCTGCTCTGGCGCTCGCGCCGCGACCGGCTGGCGCGTGCCTTCCCCGGCGAGACCGACGTCGAGGTGGCGGCCGGCTTCCTCGCCGCGATCTGCGCGGCTGCCGCGCTCGCCGCGATCTTCCTGCTGCCATCGCTCGGGAGCCGCATCCCGGGCGAGGCGATCGCGGTCGCGCTGCCGTGCGCGGCCGGCCTCTGCGCCTGGGCGCTGCGCCGCTGGGTGCGCGTCGGGATCGCGCTCGCGCTGATCGGAATCGTGCTCAGCGGCTGGATGCTCGTCGCGGCCCGCACCGACTCCGGCGGCGCGGTGTCACCGCCGGCGCGGCGCCGTGCCGTGGGCGCCGGTCGACTAGGGCTCTTACGTGCTGGTCGGGCTTTGCATGGACAGCAGCAGTTGGGCTGGGGGCCGCTGTCGCTTCCAGGCGAAGGCAGGAGCCGGCGGTCGGGTCGCTTGACTACGGTTGCGCGGTGGCCATCTCGCCTCGTGAGCACCTTGATCGCTTTGTCGCCGCTGTCAACGCCGGTGACCTGGACGCTTTGCGCGATCTCATGGCACCGGATATACGCATCGTCGACCATCGCCCGCTCGGCTGGGAGGAGACCGTTGGACGCGAGGCGGCCATGGCCGTCTTCGACGGCTGGTCGGAGCTCAGTCCCAACTTCCAGGCCTCAGCGCAGCTCTTGGCTGCCGGATCGCGGTCCAACCTTGTCCGCTACCTCTTCCACGGTGTCGCGGAGCACGGCGTGGAGTGGGAGAACGAATTCATCATCTTCGCGGTCATCGAGAACGGGCAGACCACGCTGTCCGACTTTTACTCCACCGATGACGCGGACGCGGCCCACGCCCGGTTTGAGGAGAGCGACGCACAAACAGCGTGAGGAGGCGCTGAGGGTACGACCGCCGCCCGGCCGTTCGAGGAGGGAGTGGACGGCCATCCCCCACAGGACGGTCCGTCGCGGGACCCAACCACCACGAAAGAGCCCGAAGGCCGTCCTAGTTCTCAGCTTCGAAGCGCGCGAGGATCTCGGTCGCGGCGCTCGACGGATCGAGACGGCGTGAGACCACCTCGTCGAGCAGTTCCTGGAACCGCTCGTCCTGCATCAGGCGCTCCTCGAGGCTGCGGCGCAGACGGTGCGTGCAGAGCGAGAGGACCTCGCCGCGCAGGTTGCGCCGGCGGCGCTCGGAGAGCGTTCCCTCGTCCTCGATGAAGGCACGGTGTGCGTCGATCTGCTCGACCAGCTCCGCCACGCCGATGCCGTGCAGCGCCTCGGTCCGCAGCACGGGAACCCGCCAGGCCGTGTCGCCGTGGGCGTGACCGAGCGAGAGCACGTTCTTGATCTCGCGGATCATCGTGTCGGTCAGCGGATGGTCGGCCTTGTTGACGACGATGATGTCCGGGATCTCCATGATCCCGGCCTTCAGCGCCTGGATCGAGTCGCCGGAGCCGGGCATCAGCACGAGCACGACGGTGTCGGCGTGGTCGATGATGTCGACCTCCGCCTGACCGACGCCGACGGTCTCCAGCAGGATGTCGTCGCGCCCTGCGGCGTCCATCAGCAGCGCCGCCTGCAGCGCGGCCTCGCTGAGCCCGCCGAGCGCTCCGCGGTTGGCCATCGAGCGGATGAAGACGCCCGGGTCCAGGAAGTGCTCGGTCAGGCGGATGCGGTCGCCGAGCAGCGCGCCGTGCGTGAACGGGGACGAGGGATCGATCGACAGGACCGCCAGCGAGCGCCCCTGCTCGCGCCGCAGTTTCGTGAGCGCGCCGATCAGCGTGGACTTGCCCGATCCCGGTGCGCCGGTCAGGCCGACGATCGCGGCGCGGCCGGTGTGCGGGTAGACCTCGCGCACGAGGTCCCAGCCGCGCGGGTCGTCGGACTCCACCAGCGTGATCGCGCGGGCCAGGGCGCGGCGATCGCCTGCCAGCAGGCGTTCGGCGAGGGTCTGCTCGGTTGAAGGGGTCGGCGGCACCGGGCGCGGAGGGTAGCGACCGGCCTACGCGTCAGGCACGAACGTCGCGACCACGTGGGCTGCGAGCGCGCGGCGCTCGCGTGCGCTGAGCGACCCCGCCCCCTCCTGCGGCATCCGTGCGAGCCCGACGTAGGCGGCGTATGCGAGCAGCGCCCGTCGGCGCGCGTCGGCGGGCGGGCACCCGCACTCGCGGTAGGCGGCGGCGAGCGCCGCGAGCCTCGCGGTCGCCGAGCGCTCGAGCGTTGCGGCGACGAGCGGCTCGCGGTCGGCCGCGTCGAGCAGGCGCGCGAAGTAGGACGGCGGCTTCAGCACGGCGCGCTCGAGGATCTCGCGCAGGCGCTCACGCGGATCGGCGATCTGCCCGGCGGCGGTGAGCACCGCCTCGGAGTGCTCGTCCTCCCAGCGCTCGAGCACGGCCGCGAGCAGGTCGTCGCGTGAGGCGAAGTGCCAGTAGAAGCTGCCGCGCGTGACGCCGAGCGACCGTGCGAGCGGGACGACCGCCACCGCTTCGACACCGTCGCGCTCGAGCGCCTCCAGACCAGCGCGGGTCCAGTCCTCACGGTCGAGCTTGCGGGTGGCCATGTCAGGCACCATACATCCGTGTACGGAGATGCTGTACCGTACACCACTGTATGGAACAGATCACGACAGACCTCCACCTCCTCCCCAGCCATCCGGCGCACGCGTTCAACGCGTACCTGATGGGCGATGTGCTGATCGATGCGGGCACGCGACACGCGCGCCGGCGCATCCTCAAGGCGCTGGACGGTCACGCGCCGTCGGCGCACGCGATCACCCACGCGCATGCGGACCACCAGGGCGCCAGTGCGGCGGTCTGCGAGCAGTTCGGGATCGAGCTGTGGTGCCCGGACGCCGATGCCGACGCGATGGCATCCGGCGACCTCGCCGACCGTGCGCCCGTCAACCTCGTCACGCGGGCGCAGCTGCGCTGGTGGGCCGGGCCCGCGCACCCGGTCGCGCGCCGGCTGCGCGAGGGCGACGAGGTCGGCGGCTTCACCGTTCTGGAGACGCCGGGCCACAGCCCGGGCCACGTCTCGTTCTGGCGCGCCGAGGACCGCACGCTCGTCGCCGGCGACGTGCTCTTCGGCCGCCACCGCGTGACCGGCCGCCCCGGCCTCTACGAGCCGCCGGACATGTTCACGCCCGATCCCGCGACGAACAGGGCATCGATTCGCCGGCTCGCGGCGCTGGAGCCCGCCGTCGTCTGCTTCGGTCACGGCCCGCCGCTGCGCGACCCCGCGCGGCTGACGGCGTTCGCCGCAGCGCTGCCCGCCCGCTGACGGATCTACCATCCCCGCGGTGGAGCCCGGGCCGGACACGTTCACTGACGCGCCGCCGAGCAGCGCGGCGATCCGCGGCGAGCCGCGGCCGCTGCACGGCGGGCCGCTCGCGTTCCTGCGCTTCGCCCGCGCACACGGGATGCTCAACCACAGGTACGCGCTGCTCGTCATGCGCTGGGCCTGGCTGAAGCTGCGCTGGCGCGGGCGCCTGCGCACCGATGGCGTGTGCTTCATCGGTCCCGGCGTGAAGTTCGAGATCGGCCGCGACGCCGTCGTCCATCTGGGGCGCTGGTCCTGGATCGGCCATGGCTGCAAGATCCGCGCGCACGAGGGCGAGGTGTCGATCGGAGCCAAGACGGTGCTGGGCCAGGAGTGCACGATCTCGGCGTTCCAGCACGTGTCGGTCGGACGCGAGTGCATCCTCGCCGACCGCGTGATGCTGATCGACTTCGACCACGGCGTCGTCGATGTCGAGCGGCCGATTCGCGACCAGGGGATCTACAAGCGCGACGTGCGCGTCGGCAACAACGTCTGGGTCGGATACGGCGCCTGCTTCCTGCGCGGCGTGACCGTCGGCGACAACTGCATCGTCGGGACCTCGGCGGTCGTGACACGCGACGTGCCGGACGACGCCGTCGTCGGCGGGACGCCGGCCCGCGTGCTGCGGATGCGTGAGACGCCGCAGCACCTGCGCTGGCGCTGACCCTTGACCGGCACGCTCGGGGCGGCGTAGCTTCAGGCCATGGCCGAGATCTTCCCTGGCCGCTGGACGGCCGACATCGAGGGCGACTTCGTCGTCTTCCTGATCGGGATGCGCGTCAACCGCCCGTGGAAGCTGCGCAAGGTCCGCTTCATGGCGGGGACGATGCCGAAGCTGCTGAAGGAGCTCGGCGACGACTCCTCGCACGGCTGCCTGGGCAGCTGGCAGGTGCTGCGCTCGCCGATCTCGCCGACCGTGATCCAGTACTGGCGCTCGTTCGAAGATCTCGAGGCCTACGCGAACGCGCTGACGCACAAGGAGATGTGGAAGCGAGTTCTTCCGGCTCGTCAAGGCCGACGGCGACATCGGCATCTGGCACGAGACCTTCAAGGTGCGCGAAGGCGAGTACGAGTCGGTCTACGGCGGGATGCCGCGGTTCGGTCTCGCCGCGGCCGCGGGACATCGTCCGCTCGGATCGGCGTCCGTCGCCCGCGAGCGCCTCGGCGCGATCTAGAACCTGAGTTCCAGAAAGTCGCCTGGCGCCGGCCCCGACCGGCCGGCGCACAGGGCCCTCCCCCCGGAGTCAACCTGTGCTTCAAACGCTCACCCTGGGAGCAGGCCCCGGGGTGAACGGCGCATTCTGCGCGCTCAACGGCGGTCCGTCAACACAACTAAACGGATGATCGAGCGCGGTCAGGCTTCGGCCGGCGCTGCGGCCGCGATCACGGCGTCGTAGACGCCCGCGGTCTGTCGGGCGACGTCCGCCCAGTCGAACAGCAGCACGTGCTCACCGGCCTCGGCGACGAGCCGCGTGCGCAGTTCGTCGTCGGTCAGCATCCGCTCGATCATCACGCCGAGGTGCTCCGCGTCGCCGCCGTTGAAGCGCAGGCCGACGCGCTCGCCGGGCGGCACGACCTCACGCAGGCCGCCGGTGTCGGCGACGATGCACGGGCAGCCGCTGGCCATCGCCTCGAGCGCGACCAGGCCGAACGGCTCGAACAGGCTCGGGATCACGCAGAGGTCGGCGATCCGGTAGAGCGAGTGCAGCACGTCGTCGCCGATCCAGCCGAGGAAGGTGCCGTGCTCGAGCAGCCCGAGCTCGCCGCGCCTGCTCCTTCAGCTGCTGCCTCGTGCGTGCCGGATCCGGCGACGAGGAAGCGCACGCGCATCGCCGGGTCCTTGACGATCGGCTCGAGCGCGTCGAGCGCGAGCTGGAAGCCCTTCTCGTAGACGAGCCGCCCGACCAGCAGCACGAGCTTCTCGTCGGGCGCGGCGAAGTTCGAGCGCAGCGTGTCGAGGTCATCGACGGGCTGCAGGTCCATCGGGTCGATGCCGTTCGGGATCACGCTGACGTGCTGCTCGTCGATCCCGTAGATGTCGCAGACGTGCTCGCGCATGTAGTGCGAGCACGTGATCACGTGCTCGGCGCGGTTGGCCATCCAGCGCTCGACGCCGTGGATCCAGCTCTGCGGATGCTTGTCGACCCAGCCCTGGTGGCGCCCGTACTCGGTCGCGTGGATCGTCGTGACGAACGGGCAGCGGAAGCGGTTGGCGAGGTGGTCGCCGGCGACCGCGACGAGCCAGTCGTGGCCGTGGACGAGGTCGAACGTGTAGCGGTCCCCGAGCTCGACGCCGGCGGCGAGCATGTCGGCGTTCATGTGCTCGATCCAGGTGACGAACTCGCCGAGATCACGCGGCCGCCGCGGCTCGCGCACGCGGTGCACCGTGACTCCGCCGACGACCTCCTCGGCGCTCATCGTCTCGTCCCCGCGCGTGAGGACGTGGACGTCGGTCCCCTGCGACCGCGAGCTGCTCGGCGAGCTTGCGCACGTGCCGCGCCAGCCCACCCTCGACGATCGGCGGGTACTCCCAGGTCAGGATCAGGACGCGGTTCACGGCTCGAGCGAGCGGTGCGATGCGCAGCAGGGGCGCGAGGTGTCGCACGACGGGGTCCGGCGAGCGTACCGGGTCCAGTGCCTCGTCCAGCGCCGCGAGATGCCCGGCGAAGCGCTCGCGCGCATACGGCCCGGCGAGCGCGCGGGTCTCCAGGAACGGCCAGTCGCTCGCCTGCAGGGCGAGCAGCTCGCGCACCGCACGCTCGGGCACGCCGGCGCCGCGGGCGACGACGCGCAGCTCGGCCTCGCGCTGGGCCCGCGCCATGTCCGCCACCTGCGGGCCGGACCAGGTCCACAGCGTCGGCGGCTGCCCCCACGACGTCGCAGCGTCGAGCCCGTCGGGCCACGGCGCGCTCGCGGCCTCGTGCAGCGCGTCGTCGAGTCCGGTCAGCGGCAGCCCGATGTCCGCGCAGGCCTCGACGAACGCCTGCGAGGAACGCCGGCCCCTCGTGCCAGTGATGGCCGAACAGCTCGGTGTCGAAGGCGAGCGTGCACTGCCCGCCGTCGCGCGACGCGCGTCGGCGCAGCGGGCGGCGAACGCCTGCGCGTCCGCGCGCGCCTGCGCAGCCGCCCGCGCCGGGTCGTAGACGCTCGCCGTCGTTGGCCCACGGACGGTGGTCGCGCGTGGTGCGGTGGTGCTCGTCGCGGTAGGCGGCATGGCTCGGATAGCCGCCGGGCCCCCAGACGAGGTCGATCAGCCCGCGGTCGATCGGCACGAGCAGCGGGCCGGCCGCGCTGCGCAGCGGCGTCAGGTGGCGCGGGTCGCCAGGCCCGAAGACGTCGGTCAGCTCGACGCAGGCGGCGTGGACGCCGGCCTCCTCGAGGAACGACGTCGACCCACGGCTCGTGGGCGCACTCGGGCAGCCAGAAGCCGCCGCGCCAGCCGTCGCCGAAGCGCGCGCGGTGGCTCTGCGACGCCGGTCTCGACCTGCAGCCGCACGCCCGCGTCGGTCGCGACGAGCGGCAGGATCGCGTGCGTCGCGCTGCTCGTCCAGGCGGCGTGCGGCGCCAGGCGCGCGAGCAGGCCGCCGGCCGCTGGATCGCCTCGAGCCGCTCGAGCGCGCCGCGCGTACTGGCCGGCCGCGCGCTCGAGCTCGTCCGCGTACGCCGGCTCGCCGGCCTCGCGGAACGCGTCGATGTCGAGCTGGTGCGAGGCGGGGCGCACGTCGCGCAGGAAGGCGGCGCAGCGCTCCAGCGCGCCCGGCGCCTCGAGCTGGTCGCAGAGCACGGGCGTCAGCGACAGCGTCAGCGGCGCGCCGGCGTCGAGCAGGTCGAGCAGCGGCAGGTAGCTCGTCGCGATCGCCTCCCACAGCCACTCCTCGCCGAACGGCCACGTGCCGAAGCCCTCGACGTAGGGCATGTGCGTGTGCAGGACGAGGCTGACGCGCCCGCTCACGGCGTGCACACCGCGACGAAGTCGAGCGCGCCGTCGAGGTCGCGCTCGACGCTCGGGCACGAGCGCGAAGTCGCGCGCGCTGATCGCGGGCGTGAACCAGTCGTAGAAGCGCTTGGTGATCCCCAGCCGCGCGTGGATCGCGTCCCAGCCCAGGTGCTCGAGCGCGACCTCGTGGGCGGCGAGCAGCCCGGCGTGGAACAGGCCGTACAGCTCGACCTCGCCGAAGTGCTCGGCGCACAGCGCGCGGAACTCCGCGGCGCGGTACTCGTGCACGTGCCACGGATTGCCGCTGCGCTCGGCGCCCTCCGGCGCGAGCGTCAGCACGTTCGGCGTCGAGAGGTAGATCGCCGGCCGGCGCTGCCGGCGACGAGACCCGCGAAGTGCCGCAGGATGTCGCCCGGGTTCGTGACGTGCTCGATCGTCTGCAGGAACACGACGGCGTCGCACGGCTCGGCGAAGGTGTCGATCAGCGTGCGCTCGAAGCGCACGCCCGGGCGCGTGTACTTCGCCCGCGCGTGCTCGAACGCGTCGGGGTTGGCGTCGACGCCGACGACCTGCGCCGCCGTGCGCGCCGAGCACGTCGGTGCCGTAGCCCTCGCCGCAGGCCATGTCGACGACGCGCAGGCCGCCGACGCGCGCGCGGATCCACTCGTAGACGACGAGGTGGCGCTGGAACCAGTAGTTCTCCTGCGGCACGTCGGGCAGCGTGCGCTCGCCGGTCAGCTCGAGCGGCGGGACGCCGGCGGGCTGGCCGGTCTGGAAGACGCGCGGCGCGGCCGGGTCGGTGCGCTCGGGCTCTGGCGGGGCTTGCGGGTCGCTCACGGGCGCCGGACGGTAGCTATACCGCCGACAACCGCTCGCTCTGATCGCGCGCGGCGCGAGGTGCGGCCCCCCGATCCGCACCTCGCCCCCGCGCGATGGAGATGACGTGATGAAGCGCGCGACGGGGCGCTCGTCGTCGCCGACCGCCTCCAGGTGCACGCTGCCGGCGATCGCGCGCAGCACGATCTCCTGCTCCATCTGGGCGAACGACGCGCCGATGCAGCGGCGCACGCCGCCGCCGAACGGGATCCAGCGTACGACGGACCTCACCCTCGAGCCAGCGCTCGGGGCGGAAGTCGTCGGCGTCGGGGCCCCAGACGTCGCGGCGGTGCTGCACGAGGTAGATGCTCGGCGCGAGCGACCGAGCCGACCGCGAAGCTGGTGGCCGGCGATCTCGACCGGCTGGCGCACCGTCCGCAGCACGTTCATGAGCACCGGCCGGACGCGCAGCGTCTCCTTCGCGACCGCCTCGACGTAGGCCGTCGCGTCGGTGCGCGACTCGTCCTCGAGGCGGCGCAGCGACTGCGGCGCGCGCGTCAGCCGCTCGTAGGCCCAGGCGAGGCTCGTCGCCGTGGTCTCGTGCCCGGCGACGAGCAGCGAGACGAGCTCGTCGCGGATCTCGCGCGGCGTCATCGGCGTGCCGTCGTCGTAGCGGGCGAGCAGCAGCATCGAGAGGATGTCGGTGCGCTCGTCGAGGTCGGTGGCGCTGCGGCGCTCGTCGATCAGCGCGTACAGCTCGCGGTCGACGGGCGCGCTCGCGCGGTGCTGCAGACGCTTCACGATCGTGTGATCGGGGCCCAGCAGCGCCGGCAGCGCGAGGTTGCGCGTGTCGGCGAACCAGTCGAGGAACTTCAGGAACGGCGGCTCGAGCCGGTCGTGGCGCGGATCGTCGGGCGTGACGCCGAGGACGACCTGCACGATCACCTCGAGCGCGATCGCCTGGGTGTGGTCGCGCAGGCTGAACGGCTGCCCGACCGGGAACCGCTGCACCTGGCGCTCGGCGACCTCGCGCATCGCCGTGCGCTGTGCCTGCAGGCGCTCGCCATGGAACGCGGGCAGCAGCAGCTTGCGCTGGCGCATGTGCTCGCCCTCATCGAGCACGAGGATGGAGTTCGGCCCGAGCGCCGGGCGCAGGATCTCGTTGGCGTCGCCCGCGTGCAGGACGTCGGCCGGCGTCTGGAACACCTGCTTGATCGCGTCCGGGTGCGCGAGCACGGTCCAGGGGCGCCGCTCGACCTTGAGCTGGAAGACGTCGCCGTGGCGCGCCTGCAGCTCGCGCAGCATTCCCGGCTCGTCGCGCATCAGGCGCAGCAGCTGCGCGGGGCGCGGGAGGCGTGAGCCGGGCGGGCTTGTCGCGGTGCTCATAGCCCACCGTGTTCTGCGGGCGAGGTCGAGTGTGTGATCGTGCTCACACGATCTGCACCTGGCCGCCGCGCGCGGGCGCCAGGGTGATCGCGCGGCGCACGGCGTGCTCGGACTCGCCGACGGGCGCGAAGCGTGCGCTCGAGACGAGCGCGTGCAGCACGACCTCCATCTCGACCTGCGCGAACGCGGCGCCGATGCAGCGCCGGATGCCGCCGCCGAACGGGATCCACGCGTAGGCCGACGACGGCGGGTCCTCGAGGAAGCGCTCGGGCCGGAACGCCTGCGGATCGGGGTAGATGTCGGGCCGGTGGTGCACGAGGTAGATGCTGACGACGACCTTCTGCCCGGCGGGGATCATCCGGCCGCCGAGCTCGACCTCGCGCAGCAGCCGCCGCGGCACGAGCTGGACGACGGGTCGCAGGCGCAGCGTCTCCTTGACGACGGCGTCGCTGAACGTCGTGTCGCCGCTGCGCGCCTCCTCGCGTCAGCCGCTCGAGCGCCGCCGGGATGGCGCGTGAGCCGCTCGATCGCCCACGCCAGCGCGGTCGCCGTCGTCTCGTGGCCGGCGACCAGCAGCGTCATCAGCTCGTCGCGCAGCTCGGCGTCGGTCATGCCCTCGCCGTCCTCGTCGCGCGCGAGCAGCAGCATCGAGAGGATGTCGTCGCGCTCCTCGAGGTCGGTCTGCCGCGCGGCGCTCGGCGATCATCCGGTGCAGCTCGGCGTCGACCGGGATCGAGCGCGAGCCGGCGGTAGCGCTGGCACGAGCGGGTTGCGCGGGACCGATCGTCGCCTGCGGCGAGCAGCGCGAACGGCCCGCTGAACCAGCCGAGCATGCGCTGCAGCGCGCGCGCGCATGCGCTCGCGTCGCGGCCCGTCGGTGACGCCGAAGACCGCGCGCATGATCACGTCGAGCGTGATCGCCTGCGTGTGGCTGCGCAGCGCGAACGGCTCGCCGACGGGCATGCGCTCGACGGCGCGCGAGCGTCGCCTCGCGCATGACCTCGCGGTAGCGCTGCATCCGCTCGCCGTGGAACGGCGGCAGCAGCAGCTTGCGCTGGCGCAGGTGCTCGGCGCCGTCGAGGCACAGCAGCGAGTGCGCGCCGAGCGTCGGGCGCAGGATGTCGGTCGCGGCGCGAGAAGTCGTCGGGGCCGAGCGTGAAGACCGTCTTCACGTCGACGGGGTCGCTGACCATCACCCACGATGCGCCCGGCTCGATGTTCAGCGCGAACGTGTCGCCGTAGGCGGCCTGGCGGCGGCGCATCACGGCACCCGGCCGCACGATCCAGCCGGCCATCTGGAGCGGCCGCGGGGTGCGCGGCGCCGGGCACGAGATCGAGTGTCGCCGAAGTCGCCACCGTCATCCGAACGGTACCCTCCGGCGCCCAATGGCCGCACCGACATCACCTGACGCGATCCGCGACGTGAACACCCGCTACCACGATGGCGCGGCGGCGGACTACGACGCCAAGTGGGGCATCGACTGGGGGCAGATCGGGCGCGAGCAGGTGCTCGGCAAGCTGCGCAAGGCGCTCGGCGGGGCGCTGCCGGTGTTCGACCGCTCGCTCGAGATCGGCGCCGGCACCGGCTACTTCTCGCTGCACCTGCTGATGTCCGGCGTCGTCGCGCGGGCGACCTGCACCGACATCTCGCCGGGGATGGTCGCGGCGCTGAAGGAGAACGCCGCGCGGCTGGAGCTCGACGTCGACGCGCGCGTCGCCGACGCCGAGAAGCCTGCCGTTCGAGGACGCGTCGTTCGATCTCGTCGTCGGGCACGCGGTGCTGCACCACCTGCCCGACCTGGGCCAGGCCTTCTCCGAGTTCCTGCGCGTGCTGAAGCCCGGCGGGACGATCGTCTTCGCCGGCGAGCCCTCGCGCGTCGGCGACCGGATCGCGAACGTGCCCAAGCGCGCGGCGACGGCGGTCGCGCCGCTGTGGCGCGCAGCGCTGGGTGCGTCGTCCGCGCCGGCCGGACACAGCGACGGCGGCGAGGAGAACCACGAGCTCGAGCGCCACGTCGACGTGCACGCGTTCGTCCCCGGCGACCTGGAGCGGGTCGCCGTCGATGCCGGCTTCGCCGACGTGAGCGTCTGCGGCGAGGAGCTGCTCGCCAACTGGTTCGGCTGGACAAACCGCGCGCTCGAGGCGACCGCAGTTCCCGACGAGGTGCCGTGGGCGTGGAAGCAGTACGCCTTCCGCGGATACCTCGCGCTGCAGGAGGTCGATCGCCGGATGCTCGAAGGCCGCCTGCCCGCCGCGGTCTTCTACAACCTGCTGCTCAGCGCCCGCAAGCCGGCCTGAGCGAGCCTGCACCGGATCGGTCGAGCTGAAGCCCGCTCAGCGGGCTTGACCTCTACCGATCGCTACTCCGCGGCGCCTGCCGCGCGGTAGCGGTCCATCGCGACGCGCCGCTCCTGGGCGTGGTCGACGACCGGCTCCGGGTAGTCGCGCCCGATCACGCAGCCGGCTGCGGCCTGCTCGCCGGCGCTCATCGTCCACGGCTCGGCGAGGCGCGCCGGCGGTACCTCGCGCAGCTCCGGGACCCAGCGCCGCACGTAGATCCCGTCCGGGTCGAACTTCTGCTGCTGGAGCACGGGGTTGAAGATCCGCCGGAAGTACGGCGCCGGGTCCACGCCGGTTGACGCGATCCACTGCCAGTTGCCGTTGTTCTGCGCCGGCTCGCCGTCGAGCAGCATGCGCGCGAACCACGCCTCGCCGGCGCGCCAGTCCTGATGCAGGTCCTTGGTCAGGAACGAGCCGACGACCATGCGCGCGCGGTTGTGCATCCAGCCGCTCGTCGCGAGCTGGCGCATCCCCGCGTCGACGAGCGGATAGCCCGGTGCGACCGCTCGTCCAGGCCTCCAGCAGCTCCGGATCCTCGTCCCACTCGAGCTCGCGGTAGCGCTCCTGGAACTCGCGTCTGGCGTTCTCGGGGAACAGCAGCAGGACGTGCGCGTAGAAGTCGCGCCAGGCGAGCTGGCGGACGAACGCGGCGGCGCCCTCGCCGCCGCGGTCGGTGGCGCGCTGCTCCAGCTCGCGTGCGGAGATGCAGCCCCAGCGCAGATGGGCCGACAGGCCGCTCGTGCCGCCCGTCAGGTCGTCGTGGCGATCGCCGTACGCGTCGACGGGCCCGGCGAGCCAGTCGTCCATCGCCGCGCGGGCCGCCGTCTCGCCCGCTGCGCAGAACGGCGCCGGGCAGCTCGTCGGCGAGCGACGGGCCGCGCGGAAGCTCACCGGGGTCCAGGCCATCCGGCAGCGTCAGGCGGTCCGGCGCGGCGAGCACCGCACGCCGCGGCAGCTCGCGCTGGACGCGCCAGAACGGCGTGAACACGGTCATCGGCTTTCCGGCCTTCGTGCGCGGAACGGACACGTCGGCGCAGTAGCCGCCCGTGTGGGGGCGGGCGTCGATGCCGGCCGCCGTCAGCGCGTCGGTCACCGCGCGGTCGCGCCGGCGCGCGAACGGGGACACCGCGCTCGTCCACAGCACCGCATCGGCGTCGAGCTCGCGCGCCAGCGCGGGCACGACGTCCTCCGGCCTCCCGTGGCGCACCACGAGCGCCGCGCCGCGCGCACGCAGCCCCGCGTCGAGGTCGGCGAGGCACTCGCCGCAGGAACGCCGTGCGCGGCCCGCTCGGGAACCGCCCGGACGCCGTCAGCCGCTCGTCGCTGACGAACAGCGGGACGACGCGGTCGTACTCGCGCACCGCAGCGTCGAGCGCCGGGTGGTCGTGCAGGCGCAGGTCGCTGCGCAGCCAGACGATCGCGATCTTGTCCATCGTCCATCGGTACGGCCCAGTCGTACTATCGGACGATGCCTGACCGCGTGGTGCGCGACTTCCCGCTGTTCCCGCTGGAGCTCGTCGCACTGCCCGCCGAGATCGTGCCGCTGCACATCTTCGAGGAGCGCTACCGGACGATGATCGGCGAATGCCTGGAGTCCGAGCGCGAGTTCGGGATCGTCTGGGCGGCGCCGGAGACGATCCGCCCGATCGGCTGCGCGATGTCGGTGACGCGCGTGATCGAACGGCTCGAGGACGGCCGCCTGAACATCCTCACGCTCGGGACGCGGCCGTTCCGCGTGATCGAGGAGGTCCACCACCTCCCCTATCCGGCCGGCGTCGTCGAGTTCCTCGAGGACGACCCGGAGGATCCGGACGAGCCGACGCGGACCGCCGCGCACGAGGCCTACGCGCGGCTCGTCGAGGAGGCGACCGACAAGGTGCTCGAGGACGACGAGCTCGACCCGATGACCGCCTACGACATGGCGGCGACCGTCGACTTCGGCCTCGACGCCAAGCAGGGACTGCTCGACCTGCGCTCCGAGAACGCGCGCCTGCGACTGGTGACCGGGCTGCTGCGCGCCTCGATCAAGCGCCTCGACTTCGTCGAGCGCGCGCAGGTGCGCGCGCAGTCGAACGGGCGCGTGAAGTTCGGCTAACGCTCGCCCGCCGCCACGAGGTCCTCGGCGAGCGGCTCGCCTGCGACTTCGACGGCCGCGACCGCGGGGTCGTCAGGAGCGCTTCGTGCCTGCCACGGCGGCCGCCCCTCCGCCCCGAGCCACGACCCGCTGAGGATCAGCGCGAGCCCGCCGATCGTCGCCGCGGTGATCGGCTCGGTCAGGAACAGCGCGCCGTAGAGCACGCTGAACGCGGGCGCCATGTAGGCGACGACGGCTGCGCGCGAGACCCCGATGTCGGCGATCAGCGTGTAGTAGAGGAGGAACGCGAGGCCGGTGCCGCCGGCGCCGAGCGCGATCAGCGCGGCCCACGTTCCGGCGCTCGGCATGTGCTCGGGCGGCGCGAGCGATGGCGGGGACGAGCGTGACGATGCCCGCAAGGATCAGCGTCGCACGCGGCGACGGCGACGGGCTGCACGCCGCCGAGCTTCTCGCGCACCCAGATCGACGCGAACGCGTAGCCGACGCTCGCGCAGAGCACCATCCCGCCGCCGACGATGCCCTTCGTGGAACCCGACAGGTCGACGCCGAACAGCAGGCCGACACCGAGGATCCCGATGACGACGCCGACCGCGCCCCAGCCGCCGACCACGTCCGCCTTCGCGAGCCACGGGCTGAGCAGCACGACGAAGATCGCGGTCGAGGCGACGAGGATCCCGGCGAGCGAGGAGGGGATCCAGCGCTCGCCGTAGGTGATCAGCAGGAACGGGAACGCGACCTGCGCGAGCGCGACGGCCCAGGCCCAGCTCCAGCGGCCCGCGAGTCCGGGGAACGCGTTGCGCCGCAGCGCGATCGGCACGAGCACGAGCGCGCCGAGCAGGATTCGGATGAACACGATCGACGGAGCGCGCACGCCGTCGTCGAGCGCGATCTTGATGAACATGTACGAGGCCCCCCACAGTGCGGCGAGGAGGCCCATGAGGATCCAGGAGCGGCGAGTCACAAGAAGAGAACGCTCAGGGTCGCAGATCCGTGAGGCCGGACCTGCGGCGATCGCTGACCGCTCCCATCAGCGCGGCTGATGCCTCAGCGCGGCAGGCCGCAGAC
Source organism: uncultured Actinomycetes bacterium (assembly GCA_963821685.1). Taxonomy (GTDB): domain Bacteria; phylum Actinomycetota; class Thermoleophilia; order Solirubrobacterales; family Solirubrobacteraceae; genus F1-60-MAGs163. The sequence goes on from CAWGEW010000008.1 coordinate 60,956, forward strand.
GCCCTTCGCGAGGACCCGCGTCAGGTCCGCGACGCGGTAGAAGTCCTTCGGCTGCCCGACGGAGGTGTCAGCGAAGGCGACGCTGCCGAACTCGCGTGCGCACGTCGTAGCGCAGGATCGAGCCCGGCCTGGTCGCCAGCTCCAGGTTCTTGCGCGCAGGGCCGGGCTCGTCCTCGGTCTTGCCGTTCAGCGCGCGCGCGATCTCGCGCGCCTCGATCAGCTGCGAGCTCGACATCTCCAGGCGCTTGCCGCCGTTGCAGCGCACGAAGCCGCCGTCGTCGACGATCATCGTCAGCCGCGCGCCGGGAACCGCGCCCGCTGCGCTCGACGACGAACAGGTCCGGGGACTCGCCGCCGCAGCCCGCCAGCAGCACGCAGGCGAGCAGCGCGCCGGCCAGCGCACGCACGCTCATGCCGCGACCGCGCAGCCGCCGCGCCGTGGGTCGCCGCCGCCGTGCAGGACGCCGGTCCGCGGGTCGCGCTGGACCGCCTGCGTGCCGCCGAAGAAGAGGCTCGGCGCGCGGAAGCGCACGACCTCGCGCGACGCTGTCTCGAGCGCGTCGACGTCGACGCCCGGCTCGGCGTAGAGGACCCCGCCCTCAGGATGCAGCCGCGGCGCGCGGATCGCCTCGTCCGCCGGCATGCCGCGATCGACGACGTTCACGACGACCTGCAGGATCGCCGAGCGGATCCGGTTGGAGCCGGCGCTGCCGACCGCCAGCTCGAGCTCGCCGCCGGGCCCGAGCACCGCCGTCGGCGCCATCATCGACGGCATCCGCCGGCCCGCCGGGGTGCTGAAGAACCCATGCGGATTGAGGTCCTCCTCCCCCATGATGTTGTTCAGGTGGATGCCCGTGCCCGGCACGACGACGCCGGAGCTCGCGCCGTTCGTGCACGTCACCGAACACGAGCGGCCGGCAGCGTCGACGACCGAGATGTGCGTCGTCGAGCCGAGGTTCGCCGCCAGGAAGCGCTCGAGGAAGCCGGGCTCGTCGAGCCCGGCGGTGAACTCGGTCGTGCGCAGGGCCTGGACGTCCTCCATCACGGCGACGAGGTCGGCCGTGGTCGGCGCACCGTCGGTGGCGGCGTCGAGCCGCGCGAACGCGAGCGCGAGCAGCGTGCCGCCGGCTGACGGCGGCGGGTTCGTCAGCACCTCGCGGCCGCGGTAGGCGCGTCCGGACCGGCTCGCGCTGCAACGGCTCGTAGGCCGCGAGGTCCTCGGCGCCGAGCTGCCCGCCGCCCGCCCGCATGTGCTCGACGATCGCCGCCGCGATGTCGCCGTCGTAGAACGGGGCGGCGCCGTCACGACCCAGACGCTCGATCGTCTCGGCCAGCTCGGCGCTGGCGAACAGCTCGCCCTCGCGCAGCGGCCGGCCGTCGGGCGCGAACTCGGCCTGCGACTCCGGCGTCGACAGCAGGATCCCGTCGAGGATGTTGAAGATGTACGCCTGCTGGGCGTTCAGCGGGACGCCGGCGCGCGCAAGCGCGGCGGCGGGCGCGGCGAGGTCCGCGAGCGGCAGGCGCGCCCCAGCGCTCGGACGCCGTCGCGAGCCCGACCGGGCTTCCGGGAACGCCGCACGACGCCGCACCGCAGTAGAAGACCTGCTCGGCGTCGCCGAACGAGATCTCGACCGGCGAGCAGCGCCGCGTGCTGGCCGGAGCCCAGCGCCCGCTCCGGGCGCGGCGACGAAGAAGTCCAGCAGCACGGCGGGCTCGCCGGCTCCCGCGACGAGCATGAAGCCGCCGGCGCCCGGGCCCGTCAGCAGCGGCTCGCAGACCCACGACGCGAGGACGGCCGCGATCGCGGCGTCGACGGCGTTGCCGCCGTCGCGCAGCACGCGCGCGCCGACCTCCGCGGTCACGGGATGCCCTGCCGCGACCATTCCGGCGTCGACCGTCATCGCCGCGAAGCGTACGCGGCGACGCCGGGATCAGCCTGCAGTCGGGTCAGCCGCCCGGCAGGAACTCGGGCACGTCGAGCTCGCTGACGCCCGTGCCGGTCCGCACGGTGCTGCGTCCACGCTCGCCGACACGCTCACGGCGCTCGACGCGCGGCTCGCCCGCCGGCTCCTCGAAGCGGCGCTGTGCGCGACGCGACGGCTCGCCGTACTGGGTCGCCACGACGGTGACCCAGACCTGATCCTCCAGGCTCTCGTCGACCATCGCGCCGAAGATGATGTTGGCGTCGGCGTGGGCGGCGTCGCTGACGGCCTTGGCGGCCTCGTTGACCTCCCACAGCGACAGGTCGGTGCCACCGGTGATCGACAGCAGGATCGAGCGCGCGCCCTCCATGCTCGTCTCGAGCAGCGGCGACGAGACGGCCTGCGTCGCGGCGTCGATCGCCCGCGTGTCGCCCGTGCCCATGCCGATGCCGAGCAGCGCCGGACCGGCGCCGGACATGATCGTCCGCACGTCGGCGAAGTCGAGGTTGATGATGCCCGGGAGCGTCACGAGGTCGCTGACGCCCTGAACGCCCTGGCGCAGCACGTCGTCGGCGACGCCGAACGCCTCGACCATCGACGTGCGCTGGTCGAGCACGGCCAGCAGGCGGTTGTTCGGGACGACGATCAGCGTGTCGACCTCGGCGCCGAGCGCGTCGATGCCGACGTCGGCGACCGAGGCGCGGCGTGTGCCCTCGAAGCCGAACGGCTTGGTGATGATGCCGACCGTGAGCGCGCCGATCTCGGCCGCGATGCGCGCGACGATCGGAGCGGCGCCCGTGCCGGTGCCACCGCCGGCGCCGGCGGTGATGAACACCATGTCCGAGCCCTTGAGCAGGTGCTTGATGCGGTCGTAGTCCTCCATCGCCGCGGCGCGCCCGAGCTCCGGGTTGGCGCCGGCGCCGAGGCCGCGCGTGAGCGCCTCGCCGATGTGGATCGTGACGTCGGCGTCCGACTGCTGCAGCGACTGCATGTCGGTGTTGACCGCGACGAACTCCACGCCGGCGACGCCGGCCTGGATCATGCGGTTGACGGCGTTGACGCCCGCACCACCGACGCCGACGACGCGGATCAGCGGCGAGCCGGGGGTCGAGGGCGCGGTCCACGGGTTCTCGCCGTAGGACGGCGCCGGGGCCTCACGCGAGGGAGCCATGATGTTCTCCGGCAGGTCGGAGCTGAACGCGCTGCGCAGCCGCTCCTGCGGCGTCGGGACGCGACGCTCGGCCGTCGGAGGCGGGCGCATCCGCGCCGAGCGAGGGGTGCGGGTAGCCGTCACGACCGGCCGGCGTGGCGGCGGCGGACTGCTCCGTGGCCGGCTCGGGATCGGGCTCAACCGGCGGCGCCGGCGGCGCCTTCGCGGGCGGCTCGGTCGTGGCCTCGGCCTCGGCCTCGGTCTTGGAACCGAGCTTGTCGGTGCGGCGGAACAGCTCCGAGAGCGGGCCCTCCCGCATGCTCGCGCGGTCGCGCTTGTTGCTAGCCATCGACCTTGACCTCCTGGTTCGCCGTCTTGAACAACAACTCTTGCGCGAGGTCGCGGTACGACTGCGCGGCAATGCCGTCCGGATCGTATTTCAGCACCGACATGCCCTTCACGGGCGCCTCGGCGAAACGGATCGTCTTGCGGATGCGCGATGCGAACACGCGGTCACCGAAGTTCTCCTCGAGGATCTCGATCGCTTCCTTCGCGTGGACCGTGCGGGCGTCCATCAGCGTCGGGAGGATGCCCTCGATGGTGACGTCGGGATTGAGGTTCTCGCGGATCATCTGCAAGCGTGTTCTGGAGCTGGATCAGCCCCCGCATCGAGAGATACTCGCACTGCACGGGGACGATCACCGTGTGAGCGGCCGTCAGCGCGTTGATCGTGAGCAGCCCGAGGCTCGGCGGCGTGTCGATGCAGATGAAGTCGTAGTCGTCGGCGACCTCGGCCAGCGCCTTCTGCAGCGCGCGCTCGCGGCCGATCATCGTGGACATCGCGATCTCGGCGCCGGCGAGGTCGATCGAGGCGCAGGCGATGTCGATCTCGCGCTTGCGGATCACCTGGCGGATCGGCATCCGGTGCGCGAGGACGTCGTACATCGACTCCTGCAGCGTGTCCGGATCGATGCCCTGCGACATCGTCAGGTTCCCCTGCGGGTCCATGTCCACGCACAGGACACGATGCCCCGTCTCGCGGAACGCGACGGCGAGGTTGAGGGTCGTCGTCGTCTTGGCGACGCCGCCCTTCTGATTGGCGAAGGCGATGACCTTGGCCTGCTTCTGGTGGTCCGCGTGGTCCACGGGGTTCGCTCCGGTCGGTCGGTGGGTCCCGTACTCGCGGGGATATTCGGATGGCCAGAGCGGATTCCTGCATGGGACGCGGGATCGCGTCGCGGGTAGGGTCCCGCGTCGATGCTCTGTCACTGGGATGACGTGCCGGCCGTCGACCTCGCTCGCGGCGACCTCGCCGGCAGCCGCCGGCGCCTGGGACGCCGCGGCGGGCGCGCCGCGGCTCGGGCTCAGCCGCTACGACCTCGGGCCCGGCGAGCGGCCGATGCCCGTCCACGTCCACGGTGACGAGGAGGAGCTGTTCGTCGTGCTCGAGGGATCGGGCGTGAGCTTCGAGAAGGACCGCACGTTCCCGATCGCCGCCGGCGACGCGATCCTCTACCCGCCGTCCGGGCAGTCCGCACACGGTCGTCGCGGGGCCGCGAGGGCATGGTCGTGCTGGCGTTCGGCTCGGGCTCGGACAGCGAACCTGACGTACCTCCCGCGCGCGAAGGCGATGTGGGCGGGGCCGCGCTGGATCCCGCCGGACGGACCGAGCCCGTTCGCGCTCGAGGTCGAGGCCGGGCCGCTCGAGCTGCCCGAGCCGACCGCCGAGCGGCCGCCGACGATCGTCGCGGATCGACGACGTCGAGCCGCAGGAGCGCCGCCGCAGCGACATCGCGCAGACCAGCAGGCGGATCGGCGGCGCGCTGGGCGCCGCGCGCTGCGGGACTGCAGGCGATCGCCGTCGACGCGGGCAAGCTCTCGAATCCGCCGCACTGCCACAGCGCCGAGCGACGAGCTGTTCGTGGTCGTCGCGCGGCGACGGCGCGCTCGAGCTGCTGCACCCGGACGGCACCGCCGAGTCGCACCCGGTGCACGCCGGCCACGTGATCTCGCGGCCGGCCGGCACCGGCGTCGCGCACGCCTTCGGCGCCGGCGACGATGGGCTCGAGCTGCTCGCGCTACAGCACCAACGAGCCCGCCGACATGTGCTTCTACCCGCGCTCCGGCAAGATCTCGATGCGGGGGCTGAAGACCGTGTTCCGCATCCAGCGCGTCGACTACTGGGACGGCGAGGAGTGACCCGGCGCCCCGCGGCGCTGTTCGATCACGAGCTGCTCGTCGTGACGGGCAAGGGCGGCGTGGGCAAGACGACCGTCTCCTGCGCGCTCGGCGTGGCGGCCGCGCGGCGCGGTCTGCGCGTGATCGTCGCCGAGGTCGCCGCGCGCGACGACGTGACCCGCGCGCTCGGCAACGAGGACGCGCGCCGCGACGCCGAGGTCGAGCTGGCCTACGGGGTGCACCACACCTCGATCGACCCGGAGGCCGCGATGCACGAGTACCTCGTCGACCAGCTGCCCTCGCGCACGCTGGCCGCGCTGCTGACCGACAGCCGCACGTTCTCGCTGCTGACCGCCGCCACGCCGGGGCTGCGCGAGCTGCTGACGATCGGGAAGGTCTGGGAGCTCGCCCAGGAGGACCGCCGGACGCCGGGCGCGCGGCCCTACGATCTGGTGATCCTCGATGCTCCCGCCACCGGCCACGGCGTCGCCGTGCTCTCGGCCCCGCGCACGTTCGGCGGCACCGCGGTGATCGGGCGCATCGCCCGCCAGGCGAAGATCATCGACGCGCTCGTCACGAACCCGCGGCGCACCGCGGTCGTCGCGGTCGCGCGGCCGGAGGAGCTGCCGATCAACGAGACGCTGGCGCTGCGCGACGCGCTCGACCAGGAGCTCGGGCTGCCGCTGTCGCTGGCGGTCGTCAACCGCGTCGTCCCCGACCGCCTGACGGCAGCGGAGGCGCGCGCGCTCAGCGCCCAGCGCCCGGGCAGCCGCGGCGGTCGCGCTGGCGCTCGTCGGGCACCGGCGCGCACGCTCCCAGCGCGCCCAGGTCGCGCGGCTGCGCCGCGGCGTCGACTGCCGCGTCTGCGGGCTGCACGACCTGCATCACCCGGCGCTCGACGCATCCGCGATCCGCGAGCTCGCGGGTGAGCTGGAGCGCGTGCTGTGAGCGCGCGGCGCGCAGCGAAGCGGGCCGGCGGGCTCGCCGGCGCGACTGGACGGCGCCAAGGTCGTGATCTGCGCGGGCTCCGGCGGCGTCGGCAAGACGACGACCTCGGCGGCGATCGCGATGGGGCTCGCGGCGCGCGGAGCACGCGTCGCCGTCGTGACGATCGATCCGGCCAGGCGGCTCGCCGACGCGCTCGGGCTCGACGAGCTCGGCAACGACCCGGCGCTCGTCGATCCGTCGCGGTTCGCCGACGGCGGCGTGCAGCTCGACGGCGAGCTGTGGGCGATGACGCTCGACCCCAAGCGCACGTTCGACGAGCTGATCGAGCGCCTCTCGCCCGACGACGAGACGCGCGACGAGATCCTCGGGAACCGGATCTACCAGCAGCTCTCCGGCGCGGTCGCCGGCTCGCAGGAGTTCACCGCGGTCGCAAAGCTCTACGACCTGCACGCCTCCGGGCGCTTCGACGTGCTCGTGCTCGACACGCCGCCGTCGCGCAACGCGCTCGACTTCCTCGACGCGCCGGACCGGCTGACCGGGTTCTTCGACGGTCGCGCGCTGAAGCTGTTCCTCGCACCGACCGGACTGGCGGCGCGCGCGATGGGCCGCGGGACCGGCGTCGTCTTCGGCGTGCTGAGCCGCCTGACCGGTGTCGACCTGCTCGATGACCTGTCGGTCTTCTTCCGCGCGCTCGGCGGCCTCGTCGACGGGTTCCGCGAACGCGCCGAGGGCGTCAAGGCGCTGCTGCAGGACCCGGCGACGACGTTCCTCGTCGTGACCTCACCGGAGCGCGAGTCGGTCGAGGAGGCGATCTTCTTCCGCCGCAAGCTGCGCGAGTCGTCGATGCCGTTCGGCGGCCTGATCGTCAACCGCGTGCACGAGCTCGACGCGCGGCCCGGGACGGCTCCCGTCGCCCGAGGCGGTCGCGGCCGAGCTCAGCGAGGAGCTCGGCGCGCAGCTCGCCGCGAAGGTCGCGCGGACCTACGGCGAGGCGCTCGCGATGGCCGAGCGCGACAAGGCGGCGATCGAGCGCCTGTGCAAGGAGACCGGCGACCGCGACCCGGTGATCGTCCCCGAGCTCGACGGCGACGTGCACGACGTCGCCGGGCTCGTCGCCATCCACGCGCACCTGTTCGAGACGTAGTCGTCTAGAAGAACGTGTCCTGCTCGAGCCGTGCGCGTTCGGCGCGGCGCGCAGCGTCCGGTGCGGGCTCGGGGGCCGCGGCGGGCGTCGCGGGCGGCGGCGTCTCTGCGGGCTCCTCGCCGCGCGTCAGGATCGCGTCGGCGAGCCCGCGCAGGTCCGGGTCCAGGTGTCCGCAGAGGACGTCGCGCAGCAGTGCGCGCAGGTGTCCGGAGAGCTCGTTCGTGAGCGGCTCGAGCTGCGGGTCGACGGCGAGGCCGGCCGCGATCGCGCGCTCCAGCGACGCGGCGTGGGCCACGCGCTCGGCCAGGCGCGCCTGGTCGTGGGGCTCGGCGCACAGCGCGGCCAGCCGCCCCGGCAGCAGGCCGGAGGCCGGGCCCTCGGGCTCGAGCAGCGCGCGCAGCGACAGCAGCAGGTCGGTCAGCGCCTCGGCGGGAACCGGTCGTTCACAGGCGAGCTCGAAGCGCCGCAGTGCCCACGCCACCTCACCGTGACGCGGTGTGCGGCGCGCAATCAGGCTCAGGAACGCGCGCAGCTCGTCCTCCTGCTCGGGAGCGACGGCAAGCTCGCCCGCGGCCCTCGACGTGACGCCGAGCGCGAACGGCTGCCATGTCCCGCCGCCGGTGCGCGTCCATGCGAGCGGGGCGAACGCGACGCGCGTGCCGTCGAACAGATGCAGGCCGATCAGCAGGCGACGCAGACGGACCCGCGCGTGTCCGAGCGGTGCCTCGTCGCCGGGGGCCGGCTCCCAGCGCAGCACGGCGAGCGCCTGCGGGCGTCCGTCGCCGCGCGCCCAGCGAGCGTCGTCGGGCGCCTCCGCACACGCGTCGCCGCGCGCGAGCGTCAGGCCGTCACCGATCGGGACCTCATCCGAGGTGAGCTCGAGGCCGAGCAGCGGGACCACCACGACGGTCTCGGTGCGCCCGTCGCCGACGATCTGCTCGAGGTCGCGGAACGCCTGGTCGAAGCGCTCCTCGGAGAAGACGAAGTCGCTCGAGTCCTCGAAGACACGGGCGAGGAAGCAGTGCAGCGCCGCGTCGGCGCGCTCGCGGCCGGCGGGCGGTGAATGCACGCCCTGGGCGTCGAGCCACGAATCCAGGTGACCGGCAGCGACGAGCGCGTGCGCGGCGGGCAGATACGAAGGAAGCCGCGAGAGCACCGCGGTGCGCTGCTCGATGAACTCGGCCGTCAGCGGGCGGTAGCAGTACAGCGGCGAGTCGCGGCGCCCGCCCTCGACGACCTCGAACGGCACCTCGTGGCCATCCTGCGTGTCGGCGGCGAGCTGGAGGGCGGCCTCCGCACAGTGGTCGTGCAGAGCGGAGCGAAGCTGGCGAAGGCGCATGAGGAGGCGGTTCGGCGCCCGCGAGCGTGATTCCTGCCGCGCAGCAGCGCTTGCAGAACGGCGGGGGCTGCAGCATCGCCGCAGGTTCGGGAGGGCGAAGCGCTGCAGGAGAACACCTCTTCCCGGCCGTTCTGGCCACCCGCCGATGGGCACCGCATGCCGCCCGTCAGCTCCAGACTGCCCCGGTCACTCCTCATCCTGCCCGTTCTGCTCGCGCTGCTAGCGCTGCCGCTGCCCGCATTTGCAGACTCGACCGGCGGCGCTGAATTCGGCGCGGCGAGCCAGGTTCCGGCGCAGACGCAGGACCCGACGCCGTCGACGGACGTCAACCCCGGCGGCATCGACCCGTCACAGCCGCTCCCCACTCCCGCCCCGACGCTCACGACGCCGGTGCCCGCGCCGCTCAGCGGCGACGTCGCGCGCGTCCTGCCGAGCGGCCTCGCGGTCGCTCCGGTGGGCGCTCCCGCCGTGATCCAGCAGATCATCGCCGCGGGCAACCGGATCGCGAAGAAGAAGTACATCTGGGGCGGTGGCCACCGTCGCTGGGAGGACCGCGGCTACGACTGCTCCGGCTCGGTCAGCTACGCGCTGCACGCCGCCGGCCTGCTCGACTCGCCGCTCGTCAGCGGCCAGCTCGGCCGCTGGGGCGACGCCGGTCCCGGTCGCTGGGTCACGATCTACGCGAACTCCGGCCACGTCTACATGTACGTCGCGGGGCTGCGCTTCGACACCTCCGGCCAGACGCAGGCGGGCAGCCGCTGGCAGTCCGCACGGCGCTCCAACAAGGGGTTCAAGGTGCGGCACCCGGTCGGGCTCTGATCGCGTACCTTGAGTAGGGCATGACGGAGACCTGCGGCCCTCACGAGCACGTTCACGGCCCTGGCTGCGGACACACCGCCGTCGTCCACGAGGGCCACATCGACTTCGTCCACGACGGGCACCTGCACCACCCGCACGGTGACCACGTCCACGACCACGTGATCCCGGTCGATGAGAGCCACCCGGACGGCTGCGGCGCCGGCCACCCATGCTCCGGCCACGCCGCCGATCACGTCCACGGCCCGGGCTGCGGACACGACGCGATCCCGCACGGCGACCACGTCGACTATCTCGTCGACGGTCACCTGCACCACCAGCACGACGGCCACTGCGACGACCACGGCGCGGTCGTCATCGCCGGCTGACCGCCGCGCCGCGGCAGCTCAGCTGAGCTTTGCGCAGCGCGCGCAGGTGCCGTGCAGGACGACGTCGTGCGCCTGCACCTGCCACTCGAGCCGGCGCGCGAGCTCGCTGATCGAGTGCTCGAGCGCCTCGTCGTGGAACGGCGTCGTGTCCCCGCAGACGTCGCAGACGACGTGGTGGTGGTGCCCGCCGTCCGCGTGCACGAGCTCGTAGCGCCGCTCGCCCTCCCCCAGGTCGAGCGCTCGCAGCAGCTCGGCCTCCTGCAGCGCACCGAGCGCGCGATAGACGCTCGCCGTACCGACGCCGCTGCCGGCGGCGCGCATGCGGCCGGTGAGCTCGGCGGCCGTGCAGCAGCCGTCGTGCTCGGCGAGCGCGTCGATCACCGCGCGGCGGGCCTCGCCGGAGCGGTGCCCGCGGGCGGCGAGCTCGCGTCGTGCGCGCTCGGCCCAGGCGACTCCGCGCGCGCTCACGCGACGGCTCCCCTGCGCGTCAGCGTGACCACCGAGCGTCCCGCAAGCAGCAGCACGAACGCTGCGGCGAGCGCGAGTGTCACGCTCGCTCCGGCTGCGACATCGGCGTGGTAGGAGAGCCACAGGCCGGCGATCGATGCGACCCCCGCCACGAGCGTCGCGAGCACCATCATCGGCGCCATCCGCCGGCTCACCAGGCGCGCGCTCGCCGCGGGACCGACGAGCATCGCGACGACGAGCAGGCTGCCGAGTGCCTGCACCGCGACGAGCGTCGCGAGCGCGAGCAGCATCGCCAGCACGACGTCGAGGACCAGCGGCGAGCGCCCGAGTGCCCGCGCGTTGACGCGGTCGAAGCCGACCAGCAGCAGGCTGGGATGCAGCAGTCCCAGCAGCGCGGTGACGACGACGGCGAGCACGGCGGTGAGCAGGATGTCGCCGTCGCTGACGCCGAGCACGTCACCGAAGAGGATGCCGTCGAGCCCCGCGGGCGCCGACGGCGAGAGCCCGAGCAGCACGCCGAGGCCGAGCAGCGTCGTGACGACCACCGACGTCGCCGCCCCGGTGTCGAGCCGCGGCACGCGCGCGACGACGGCGATCGCGACCGCGGCGACGAGCAGCCCGACGGCGCCGCCGAGCAGGATCGGCACGCCGAGGATGCCCGCTCCGACGAGGCCGGGGAGCATTCCGTGTGCCAGCGACTCGGCGCTGTAGGACAGGTTCGAGAAGACGATCCAGCAGCCCAGGCCGCCGCTGACCACGCCGAGCAGCAGCAGCTCGGCGACGCCGCGCACGACGATGCCCTGCTGCAGCGGCTCCAGCAGCCAGTCGATCATTCGTGGCCCCCGTGGTCGTGGTGGTGGGCGGGCAGCAGCACGGTCGGCCCGTCCCCGAGCGCGACGATCTCGCCGCCGTAGGTGCGCTCGATCACCTCGGGTGTCAACGCCTGATCCGGCGGGCCGAACGCGATCTGCACGCGGTTCAGGCACAGCACCTGGTCGGCCTCACGCGCCTGCGCGAGGTCGTGCGTGGCCATCAGGACTCCGCGGCCCTCGCGCGCGAGGTCACGCAGCAGCTGCTCGAGCTGCTCGGCGCTCGGCAGGTCCAGGCCGGCGAACGGCTCGTCGAGCAGCAGCAGCGGCGCCTCCTGCACGAGCGCACGAGCGACGAGCACGCGCTGACGCTGCCCGCCGGAGAGATCGCCGAACGTCGCGTGCGCAAGCTCGCCGAGGCCGACGCGCTCGAGCGCGGCGCGCGCCGCCGAGCGGTCGGCGCGCCCGGGACGACGCCACCACGGCAGCCGCGAGACGGCGCCCATCAGCGCGACGTCGAGCGCGCTGACCGGATAGTCGAGCCGCGAGCGCTCGGTCTGCGGGACGAGGCCGACGCGCTCGGCCGGGAAGTCGAGCGTCCCGCCACCGACCGGCAGCTCACCCGTCAGGACGCGGAACAGCGTCGACTTGCCGCCGCCGTTGGGGCCCAGGACGGCGATCCGCTCGCCGGCGTGCGCGCTGAACGTCACGCTCGCGATCGCGGGCACGAGCGAGCCCGGGTAGGTCGCGGCGACGTCGTCCACGGCGACGAGCAGTGCGGGTGTCATGACGCGATCCGGCACGCGACCTTCCCGTCACTCATGCCGCGCGCGAGCGCCTCGGTGTTCTCGGCCTGCATCCCGACGTACGTCCCGGCACGCGAGTCGGCCGGGCCGAGCGTGTCGCCGTAGAGCGTCTCGCCCGCGCTCGCGCCCGTGTCCTGCGCGATCCGCTCGGCGAGCTTCGCGTTGACGGAGTGCTCAGGGAAGACGGCGCGCACGCCCGTGCTCCTGATCTCGCGCTCGAGCGCCGACAGGTCGCCGGCGGACGCCTGCGCGCGCGTCGTCGAGGACGGGATCACGGCGCCGATCACGTCGATCCCGTAGCGGCTCGTGTAGTACCCGAACGCGTCGTGATCGGTGACGATCTTGCGCTCGCTCACCGGGATGCGGCCGATGCACGTGCGGATCTCGCGATCGAGCCGCGCGAGGCGCGCGCGATAGGCCGACGCGCGCTGCTCGATCGCCGCACGATCGCCCGGTGCGGCCGCGATCAGCGCGCGCTCGATCGTCGACGTCGCCGCGATCGCGTTGCGCGGGTCGTGCCACCAGTGCGGGTCGTCGCCGTCCGCCTGCGCCGAACGGCGCACGACCGGCACGGTCGCCCCGACGTCGACGACACGCGCGTCCGACCCGGAGTCCGAGACCACCTGCCCGGACCAGTCGTCGATTCCCGATTCCGCTCGTCAGCACGAGCGCCGCGTCGGCGACTGCCTGCACGTCCTTCGGCCGCGGCTCGTACTCGTGCGGGTCGCTGTTCGAGCGCAGGATCTGCCGGACGGCGACCGCCGGCCCGCCGACCTGGCGCGCGAGGTCGCCGAGCTGGGTCGTCGTCGCGACCACGACCGGACGGCCGTCCGCGTCACCGGAGGCGCTCGTGCCGCAGCCGCTGAGCAGCACCATGGCGAGCAGCGCCGCCGCCGCGAGCACGGCCCCGCGGCGGCGCGCGTGCACGACCGCGCGACCGGTCGCCACGAGCGCGAAGACCGCACCTGCGAGCACCGCGATCGCGGCGCCCGGGGGAACGTCGAGCTGGAACGCGAGCCACATGCCGGTGACGCCTTCGAGCGCCGTCAGCGCGACCGTCGACAGCTGCCAGCTGCGCATCCGGTCGGTCAGCAGCCGCGTCGTCGCCGCGGGGACGACGAGCAGCGCGGTCGCGAGCAGCGCGCCGACCGCGGCCAGCGCGGCGACCGCGACGAGCGCCACCAGCACGACCAGGACGACGTCGGCGTCGCGTCGCGGCGCCCGCCGGAGCTTCCACCCGCGAAGCCGGTCGCGAGCCAGCGCGGCCCGATCACGAGCGCGCGCGAGCGGCGACCGCCAGCGCCGCCACGGCCGCGAGGCGCAGGTCGGCGCCGTCGATCAGCAGCAGGCTGCCGAACAGCAGCCGGTCGACCCGCGCCTGCGAGCCGAACACGTCGCTCGCCAGGACGACGCCGAGCGCGAGCGTCGCCGCCAGCGCCAGCGCGGTCACGCTGTCGGCGCCGGTGCCCCGCCGGCGCGCGAGCAGCCCGACGAGCGCCGCCATCACGAGCGCCGCGCCGAGCGCGCCGAGCGTCGCGGAGAACCCGAGCCCGTCGGCGAGCACGAGCCCCGGGAAGGTCGCCGTCCCGACGGCGTGCGCGAAGAAGGCCATGCCGCGCAGCACGATCCACGTGCCGAGCAGTCCGGCGGCGAACGCCAGCAGCAGGATCTCGACGATCGCCGCGCTGGAAGAACGGCAGGGAGAACGGGTCGAGCATCGCCGACCGCGGAACGTTACCAGAGAATGAGAATCGTTCTCGCTAAGCGGAGGGCGCCGGGGGATCAGCCCGCCTGCTGGCCGCCGCTCGACGCGCCGACGCGCACAGCGATCGGCTTCGCCGTCGCCACCTGGCCGGTCGATCCGGCGCGTGACGACCAGCCGGTAGCTGCCGGTCCTGCTCAGGCGCACGCGCACCGCGAACGATCCGCGCACCTTGCGACTGACGGTGCCGACGCGCCGCCAGCGCCCGGCGGAGCGACGCTGAATGACGATCTTGAGGGTGCCCGGCGGGCGCATCGTTCCGCGCAGCGTCACGAGCCCCGGGGCGAGCAGCGCCGCCGCGTCAGCCGCGATCTCGAGCGCCGGCACGACGCCGACGCTGACCGGGAGCGAGACCGACTCGAGCGCGGTCGCGCGCGCCAGGCCACCGCGGGTCCACGCGGCGCTCGCCACGAACGCGCCGTCCGCGTCGCTCGTCGTCCGGGCGATCGTGACCCACGTGCCTGACGGCCCGCGCTTCTGGATCCGCACCGGGACCGCCGGCTGCGGCGTCTTGTCCGGCGAGAGCACCGAGCCCTCGAAGCGCACGTCGCCGCCGTAGGCGACCCGCGCCGCGGCGGCGAGCGTGACCTCGGGGCGGACGACGGGAGCGCCTGCGACGGCGCGCGTCCGCGAGCGCAGGTCGGGAAGGTCGACGTAGAGGCGGTCGCCCGGGCAGTCGGTGCTGCCGACGTCGCGGTGCCCGCTGATCCGCTGCAGCGTCACCTCCACGCCCGAGCGATAGCGGCTCAGCGAACCGCCGCCCGACTTCACCACGACCTCACCCGTGACGGGGATGCCGGCAAGCGGCAGGCGCCAGCCGATCAGCCGTGCGACCGAGTCGAGCGCGGCGGGCGGGCGGCTCGGCCGCCGTGAACGAGCCGATGATCGAGATGCCCGTCGAGATGCTGTTGAAGCCCTGCGCGTGCGCACCGATCACGGGAAGGTCGACGCCGCCGGCGCGCCCTTCGAAGATCGTGCCGAAGCGGTCGACGAGGAAGTTGTAGCCCACGTCGTTCCAGCCGCGTGTGTCGCGATGGAACTTCGTGATCGCGAGCACGATCCCGGCCGACTGGTCGGCCGTGTACTCGTTCGCGCTCTCGGTGTGATGGACGACCGCGAGGTCGACCTCGCCGTACGACGGCAGCACGCGCGGCGGGACGAGGTCGCCGCCCCACGCGGCGCGCGGCACGATCGCCGGGCGCTGCGCCGAGCTGGGCGCCGCGGGCGTGCGCCGGTGCCGCAGCCGCGTGCGCGGAGATCAGCGCCCGGGTCGCCGGCGGCAGCGCGACGAGCGCGACGCGCACCGGTCGTCGCGGGCGGCGCGACGCGCGCAGCTGCAGCTCGTCGGCGGGGCCGGTCCACAGCGGATCGCTCGCACCGGGTCCGGTGCCGGCGCGATCAGGGCCGTGCGAGACGTGCCCGTGCAGCGGGCTCCAGGCGGTCCAGCGGCCGCCCGCGCGCCGTGCCCGCACCTCGAGCGCCGCGCCGACCGCGGCCGGGTCGCGCACGCCGAGCAGGACGAACCGCCCGGGCGCGCGCAGCGGCTCCGTCACGAAGCCGTGGGCGAACGCGTCGGGCGCGACCGTCAGCGCCGAGCGAGCGCGGCGCGGCGAGCGCGCTCATCGGCGTCACGCCGCCGCGGGCGAGCGTTGCGGCGCCCGCGAGTGCACCCAGCGCGAGTGCGTTGCGGCGTGTCAGTCCGGTGCGGCGGTCGTCATTCATCGGGGCACCGTTCGCGAGAACGGGTCGGGGGCCTCCATGCTGGCATCAACGCGTCAGAGCATCAGACGATGCGGTGCGCGCTGCACGTCGGCCTGCAGAGCGCTGCTCCGGAAACCGGGCTGCTCAGGCGAGTGCGGGCGTCGCGATGGAGGGCGCGTCGACGTCGGCGCACGCTCCACTGTCCAGCCACTGCTCGCCGAACGACCGCATGTCCTCGATCAGCGGGAGCAGAGCGCGGCCCTTCTCGGTCAGCGCGTACTCGACCCGCGGCGGGACCTCGGAGAAGGTCTGGCGCTCGAGCACGCCCTCCTGCTCGAGATCGCGCAGGCGCAGCGACAGCGTGCGCGGGCTGATCCCGGTCAGCGCCCGCTCCAGCTCACAGAAGCGCGAGCGGCCCTCGGACAGATCGCGAACGATCAGCAGGGTCCACTTGGCGCAGACGATGTCCGCGGTACGGCAGACGGGGCACGAGGGATCGACCGGCATCGCCCTTTACTTTACCAACTGAAGTGCCGCCGGAAGCGCCTACCCGCCGAGGATGTTGCCCATCAGGCCGCCACCGCCACCGGCGTTCGGGACGATCCTCCCCTCGGACGGCTGCACGAGCAGCCAGCCCTGACCCGTGAACGCCATCTGCAGCGACTCACCTGAGCCGCGGCCGATCAGCGCCTTCGCGTTCATGTCCGTCTTCAGCGCGGCGGTGACGCCGGACGACCAGGTGATCGCGGCCTGGGCATCGGCGAACGTCGGCGCTGACGCGACGTCGAGCATCACGGGCGGGCCGTCGGACAGGAGCGCCACCCAGCCGCTGCCCGTGAGCTCCATGTTGAAGAGCCCGCCGGCCATCGCGGAGGCAGCGCCGCCGCTCATCCGGTGGATGTCCCACTTGATGTCCGAGTCGAACGCCAGCAGGTTCGGCCCGTTGATCGTGACCGAGTCCTCGTCGAGGTAGAGCAGGTGGATGTCCTGCGCCGTGTCCGCGAGGAACACCTCGCCGCTGCCGGCCATCTTCATCAGCGTCGTGCCCTCGCCACTGACGGCCTTCTTCAGCATGCGGCTCATCCCGCCCGAGCCGGCGTGCTCGAACTTCACCTCGCCCTGGTAGGCGACCATCGAGCCGCGCTTGGCCTGGATCTCGCCCTCTCCGAGCCGCACCTTCAGCAGCTTCGAGTTCTGGAGCGTGAACGCGTCGGTGTTCGTCGTCTCGACGTACTGCTGCAGATCGGTCTTGATGGCCATGACCGGCAGACTGTCCCTCGCGGCGGACGCCGTCAAGCGGCGCGGACGCTCAGGCAGCCAGCGGCGGCGAACTGCGGCGCGACTCGGCGTCGGCGACGTCTTCCATCGTCGTGCCGCGCTTGCCGTCGGCTGCGACGAGCAGCTTGAAGTCGTGCGGCGTGGAAGCGGCGAGGACCGCCTCCTCCATCGTGACCCGGCCGGACTTCAGGTGACCGAAGAGCGCCTGGTCGAAGGTCTGCATGCCGTAGTAGGAGCCGTCGGCGATGACCTCGGGGAGCCGGCCGGTCTGCTCGTGATCCATGATCATGTCGCGAACGCGCCCGGTCATCCGCAGGATCTCGCAGGCGGCGACGCGGCCGCCGGTCGCCGACGGCACGAGGCGCTGGGAGATGATCCCCTTGAGCGTGCCGGCGAGCATCGCGCGCACCTGCTGGTGCATGTGCGGCGGGAAGAAGTCGATCAGGCGGTTGACCGTCTCGGAGGCGTCGACCGTGTGCACGCGTCGAGAAGACGAGGTGGCCGGTCTCGGCAGCGGACAGCGCCGTGTGGACGGTCTCCTCGTCGCGCATCTCGCCGATCAGGATCACGTCCGGGTCCTGACGCAGGACGCGACGCAGCGCACGCTTGAACGACGCGGTGTCCTGCCCGACCTCGCGCTGGTTGATCAGCGAGCGCTTGTCCGTGTGGAGGAACTCGATCGGGTCCTCGATCGTGACGACGTGACGCGCACGCGTGGAGTTGATGTGGTCGATCATCGCGGCGAGCGTCGTCGACTTGCCGGAGCCGGTCGTGCCGGTCAGCAGGACGATGCCGCGCTCCTCCTCGGCGAGTGTCGCGACGACCGGCGGCAGCGCGAGATCCTCGATCGAGCGGATGTCGACCGGAATCGCACGGGCGACGACCGAGACGTCGCCGCGCTGGCGGAAGGCGTTGACGCGGAAGCGCGCGACACCCTCGATCGCGTAGCTGAAGTCGACCTCGTTCTCCTCGGCGAACTCACGCAGCTTGTTCGGGTCGTGGAGCATGTGATGCACCGCGGCCTCGGTCTCCTCCGCCGTCAGCAGCGGCAGACCCTCGACGGGGCGCAGCGCGCCATCCATGCGGGTCATCGGATGTGCGCCGGCCTTCAGGTGAAGGTCCGAGCCATCGTTGTGGACGAGATAGCGGAGGGCAGCGTCGAGATCCAAGGGCATTGAACTGGGCATCGGCGCCTCAGCCGCGCGCGGCAGGGGTGGCTGGACGGATGGTCGATGCGTCAGCTCGAGCGGCCGTTGCGCAACTGCTCGTAGTGCGCCATCGCGGCGGCCACGTCGTCGACGGCGTAGATGTCCATCGCAGCGATCAGCCCGTCGTGAAAGCTGATGACGGCGAGCGACGGGTACTCCATCTGGCCGCCGCCCTCAGTTGCGTGACCGCGGCCTGTGTGGACCACGACACCGTGTCGCTCGTCGCCCGCGAGCCACTCGAACGACGGCTCCACATCGGGGACCAGCTCGGCCCACGAGCGGTAGAACCCCGCCATCCCCTCCCCCCCTCGCAGCGGCTCCCAGCCGAGCGACCGGTGGTCGGTTCCGACGAAATCGTCAGTGCAGGATGCAGCGATCGCATCCCAGTCGCGCGCGACGATCAGCCGGCAGAGACGAGCCATCAGGCGCTCGGGCTCCGTCTGCGCGCCGATGTCCTCGAACCGCTCGAAGGCTGCCTGCACATCCGCGGTTTCGAACATCTCGAAGGACGTGACCAGCCCGTCAGCGGCGACACACAGCGTGAGCGTCGCGATCTCGAACGCGCCGCCGCCCTCGACGAGGTCGCCCCCATGCGTCACGCGCGCGACCCAGGCCGCAGGTCCGACGACGAGCGGCTCCCACGTGGCCCAGACATTCTCGGCGAGCGCGGACGCGCCGCGGAGGATCTCCAGGTAGGCCTCCCGCCCCGCGAGCTCACCCCAGCCGATCAGGCGATGGTCGACGAATCTCAGGTCCGGCGCGAAGAGGCCGCCCAGGATGTCGAAGTCCGATGCGCCGATGGCCGCCACGTAGCGGTCGAGGAAGTCGGCGGCCGTCGCCGGCGGGCTGGTCCCTCGCCGTTGCTCGAAATATGCGAGCGCGTCAGCGTCCGAGTCGAACCAGTCGTTGCGGACCGTGCGGCCGCCCGAGATCGTTGCGACGAGCGATATCTCGTACTCCAGCGGCCCGCCCCCTGCTGACTCCGCGGCGTGGCCGGACCCCTCGACACGCACGGCGATGCGCTCGTCGTCGCTGGCGAGCGTCTCGAACCGGAACTCCGCATCCGGCGCGATCCCGGTCCAGGAACGCCAGAGCTCCACGGGCGCCGCCGGGCCGCGCAGCACGCCCCAGACCGCCGGCGACCGGTGGTCGACGCCCTCGTAGTCCGGCGCCCAGAGCTCGGCGAATGCCTCCCAGTCGCGTGCGTTGGCAAGCCGGCAGATGCGGGCGATGCGCCGCTCGGGCTCGGTCGCGGCGCCGATCTCCTCGAAGTGCTCGAGCGCGGCACCCATGTCGGCCGGCTCGAAGATCTCGAAGTGCGTGATTTTCCAGTCCTCGTGGAGCGCGAGCGCCAGCACCGCGATCTCGAAGTCCCCGCCACCGTCGACCATCCGGCCTCGATAGACGAAGCGCGCCACGTAGGCGGCGGCGCCGCCCGCGATCAGCTCGTAGGTCGCCCGAAGGTCATACGTCAGAGCGGCGGTCCCGCGGCCGATGTCCACGAACGCATCAACGCCCTCGAGCTCGCCCCACCCGACCAGCCGGTGGTCGATGAAACGCAGATTCGGAGCGTAGAGACCCGTCAGCGTGTCCCAGTCCTGCACGTTGGTGGCCGCGATGTAGGGGTCGATGAGCTCGCGCGGACTCGACGGTCGTCCCCGTCGTAGTTGCTCGTAGTGGGCCAGCGCCGCGGAATCGGTCTCGAACCAGTCGTTGCGTGCGACGCGTCCGTCGGACGACGCCGAGATGAGCGCGACGTCGTACTGCAGCGGTCCACCGCCTGCCGAGTCGGCAGCGTGGCCGACAACACGCAGATGTGCGACGACGCGGTCGTCGTCGCCGGCCAGCACCTCGAAGTGGAACTCCGCGTCCGGCACGAGCGCGACCGTCGAGCGCGACAGTTCCACTCCAGCCTCCGGGCCGTGCAGCACGTCCCAGCCCAGCGACCGGTGGTCGATCCCTTCGTAGTCCGGCGCCCAAACCTCGAATAGCGCCTCCCAATCACGCGCCGTCGCGAGGCGGCAGACGCGCGCGAGCAGGCGCTCAGGCTCGGTTTCCGCGCCGATCTCCTCGAAGCGTTCGAGCGCCGCGCTCGCGTCCGTCGCCTCGAAAATCTCGAAGTGCGTGCACTGCTCATTCTCGACGAGCGCGAGCGCCACGCCGGCGATCTCAAAGTCGCCGCCGCCCTCGACGAGACGGCCCGTGTAGACGAAGCGCGTGACGATCGCCGACCGCCCGGCCGCGAGCGTCTCGGCCGACGTGTTCATCTCGAGCGTGAGCGCAGCCATCCCGCGACCGATCTCGAGGTACGCGTCACGACCCTCGAGCTCGCCCCAGCCGACCAGGCGGTGGTCGACGAAGCGCATGTCCGGGGCGTAGAGCTCACGCAGGGCGTCCCAGTCCTGCACGTTGGTGCTCGCGACGTAGCGGTCCATCAGCTCACGTGGCGCCATCGGCCGGCCACGGCTCAACAGGCGCTCAGGCTCGGCCTCGGTGCCGATCGCCTCGAAGCGCGCGAACGCGACCTGCGTGTCCGTGCCTTCGAAGATCTCGAACTGCGTCACGCGCCCGTCGTCGTAGAGCGCGAGTGCCAACGAGTCGATCTCGAAGTCACCGCCGCCGTCGACCATGCGACCTCGGTACACGAAGCGCGTCAGCGACGCCGCCTGCCCGATCGCGAGGATCTCGCCGGTCACGGTGACGCCATGTGTGAGCGCATTCGTCCCGCGCACGATCTCGATGAAGGCCTCGCGGCCTTTCAGCTCTCCCCATCCGACCAGGCGGTGATCGACGAACCGCAGGTCCGGCACGTAGATGTCGCGCAGACCGTCCCAGTCCTGCGCATTGCTGACGGCGACATAGCGGTCGATGACCTCGCGCGGGGTCCGCCGCCGCGCCACCCCCGAGTTGCTGGTAACAGGCCCTCGCGCCTGCATGGTCCTCAGCGTCGAAGGTGTCGGATGACACGAGCCGGCCGTCGCGGTAGAGGCTGACCAGGATCACCCCGTACTCCATCTCGCCACCACCGTCAGCGGCGTGCCCGCGACCGGTGAAGAAGTACATGATCCGTCGCTCGTCGCCGGCGATCAGCTCGAAGGTCATCTCGACGTCCGGCACCAGGTCGACCCACGAGCGCCAGATCGTCATCATCGCGTCGGGGCCTTCGACCGGCTCCCAGCCCAGCTTGCGGTGGTCGGTCACCGTGAACTCGTCGTGGTAGAGCACCCCGCGCGCGCCCCAGTCGCGCGCGTTGATCAGGCGGCACGCGTGCACCACCTCGCGCTCGGGGACGGTCTGCGCGCCGATCTCCTCGAAGCGCCTCAGCGCTGCGGTCGCGTCCGTCGCCTCGAAGATCTCGAGGTACCCGACCCGGTCGCCCCCCGCGCGCACGTTGAGCGTCACCGTCGCGATCTCGAAGTCGCCGCCGCCGTCGACCATCCGGCCGCGGAACGTGAAGCGGCCGACGTGGGCGGCCGTCCCGCCCACGAGCAGCTCACCGCTGACCCGTAGATCCTCGGCAACAGCCCACATCCCGTTGCCGACGTCGGTCAGCGCGTCGCGCCCCTCGAGCTCGCCCCAGCCGACCAGGCGGTGATCGACGATGCGCAGGTCCGCAGTGAAGAGGGATTCCAAGGCCTCCAGATCGCGCTCGTTCATGCCCGCGACGTAGCGGCCGATGAGTTCGCGCGCGGATGCCGGCCGGTCGTGACGAACTTCTTCGTAGCGGGCGAGCGCAGCCACCTGGTCCTCAAGGTCGAAGACCTCCGACCCTGCGAGCTGACCATCGCGGGTCAGGCTGACCAGGATCACTCCGTATTCCATCTGCCCGCCACCGTCAGCGGCGTGGCCACGACCGGTGAAGCGGTAGACAAGCCACTGCTCGTCTCCGGCGATCACCTCGATCGTCACCGCGACGTCCGGAACGAGCTCGACCCAGGTGCTGAACAACGTCACCGCCGCCTCACCGCCGCGCACGGGCTCCCACGCGAGCACCCGGCGGTCGGTCATGACGAAGTCGTCGCTGTAGATCGCGGCCAGTGCGTCCCAGTCGCGCGCGGTGAGCAGCCGGCACGTGCGTGCGGCCAGTCGTTCGGGCTCCGACTGCGCGCCGATCTCCTCGAAGCGCTCGAGCGCCGCGCTCGCGTCCGTCGCCTCGAAGATCTCGAAGTCCGTCGCGCGCCCGTCCGAGAAGATCGTCAGCACGACCGTCTCGATCTCGAAGTCGCCCCCGCCATCGATCAGCCGGCCGCTCGTCAGCACGCGCATCACACTCGCCGCCCGGCCGACGGCGAGCAGCTCGTTCCTCACTCGCAACTCGTCCGTGAGGGCGGCACGCCCTCGCATGACCTCGACGTACTCCTCACGGCCATGACCCTCGCCCCAGCCGATCAGGCGCCGATCGAGGAATCGCAGGTCCGGGGCGAAGATGTCGCCCAGCGCCTCCCAGTCCTGCGCGTTACAGGCCGCGACGTAGCGGTCCATCACCGCGCGCAATGTCGGAGGGGTCGCCGGGCGGGTCAGCGCGGCGAAGCGCCGCCTCGCGGCGTCTTCGTCATCGACGTCGAACAGCTCCAGGTTCCCCCGCACCCCGTCGCGAACCTCTTGGAGGAGCAGGTAGGGCACTTCGAACTCGCCGCCCGTGGCAGCCTGGCCACGAACGTCGAGGCGAACGAGAAAGACATCCGGCGCGCAGTCGAGCACGCTGACGAGGTGCGGTTGCGCGTCCGGGGCGAGCTCGATCAGGCCGCGATAGAACGCCACGATCTCGTCGCCGCCGCGGACCACCCCGCCTCCGACGGGGCGGCGGTCGATCTGCTGCGCGTCTGCGGCGAAGCTCGCGCTCAGACCATCCCAGTCGTGCGTGCGCAGCTGCGTCAGGCCTTGCGCGCCAACGGCGCGGAACGCCCGCCCGCGCTCGCCGAGCAGTTCGCCGAGACGCGCGCACCATCCAGGATCGTCGTCCGGGTCAAAGATCTCGAAGCGCTCGAACTGGCGCCCGCGACGGCGGCTCACGATCACGACCGGCATCTCGAACGATCCACCGCCATCGTTGAGGTGGCCACGCCACGAGGCTCGACCGACGGCAACGTCGTCGAGGTCGGCGACGACCTCGAACTCGCTCAGCACATCGCTCGCCTCGTCAGACAACGCACGCGTCTGCGAGTTGTACGTCGCACGATCGCGCTCGCGACCGGCGGGCGCGAGCGCGCGATGGTCGATCGCCACGAAATCGTCGGTCAGGTGCGCCTCAGCGGCGCGCCAGTCACGCGCATTGAAAGCCTCCATGTACTGCTGGGCGAAGCGCACGTTGGCGGTCTCGCCGGCGGCCGCCTCTACGGGCGGCCCAGCGAGCGGGGCCGCCGGCGTCGCAGCCGGCTCAGCGTCGACGGCCGGAACCGCGGCCTCCTCCCCGGTGAACGCGGACGCTCGCCGCACGCCGGATTGGTTGTCCTTCTCCTCGTACAGCTCCAGTGCGCGTTGCGCGGCGCTCGCCGCCGCCTCCTCGTCACCGACCGCGCGCGACACCGCGGCGAGCGCCATCTGCGCGTCGGCGTGATCGGTGAGCGCATCCGTCCGCGCCGCCATCGTCGTGCCACGACGGGCGAGCTCCACGGCGGCAGCGTGGTCGCCGCGACGCGCGAGCACCTCGGCGCGCGCCCCGCACCAGGCGATCGTCGCCTTCAGATCCTCGCCACCGCGCTCCTCGCTGATCCGCGTCAGCTCGTCGGCCTCGTCGTCGCGGTCCTGGTCGAGCAGCGCCCGCGCGAGCAGTGCGGAGGCGCGTTCGGTGCCGGCGCCGGCACCGAGTGCCGCGAACCCCTCATAGGCGGCGCGCAGGCGCGGCTCGGCCGCCGCCGCGTCGCCGTCGAGCAGCTCCACGATCCCGGCATGCACCTCGTTCTCCAGCAGCTCCAGGCCGAGCCCGAGCTCCTCGAACGTCGCGCGGGAACCGTCGAGCATCGATCGTGCTGCGTCCGCACGTCCGCGCATCGCCTCCAGCACGGCCTGACAGCTGAGCGCCCCGGCTTCGAGGTGCCGGTTTCCGGGCGTCATGCGCAGGATCCGAACAACGTCCAGGCAGCGGCCGCTCGCGCGGACGACGGCCGATGGTCCCCACAGCGCCGCGAGCGGAGCGCCCGCCAGCACAGCGCTCACGCGGCGCGTGTCGCCGGCACTGCGCGCCGCAGCCAGCGCGCGGTCGAGCGCAGCCTCGGTGGCGCCCACCTGGCCGAGCTGTGCGAGCGCGCCGGCCTGCACGTGACAGGCCTTTGCGACGCCTGCCTCGTCGCCGAGCGCGGCGAGCTTCTCCGCATCGGCTGCGAGCGTCGTCACGGCGTCGTTGAGGTGTGAGCTGTCGGTGAGGTAGCGGAGCTGCGCGGCGTAGACCGACGCCAGCGCGGACAGTCGCTCGTCGCCGGCCGTGGCGACGGCGAGTTGCACCGACCACGTCCGCGGCGCCGTGCGTGTCACCGGCCGACAGCAGCGTCTCGGCGAGATCGAGGAGCACGCCGGGGCGTTCAGGCGCCTCATCGTCCAGGCGATCAAGCGCGCGCCCGAGCAGATTGGCTGCCGCCGGGAGATCCTCGCGTGCGAGTGCACGGCGGCCCGCCGACGCGAGGCGTGCTGCGGCACGTTGCCCCAGTTCTCGCCCGTTTGCGTCCAGCGGACCGAGCTGCCCGCGGTACTCGTGCGCCTGCTCGAGGTGGAACGCGACGACCTCCTCCTGCTCGCCGATCAGGTCGCCGGCCTTCGACTGCAGCCACTCGGCGAAGCGCTCGTGCAGCTCGGCACGCGCCTCCTTCAGCACCGATCGGTACGCAGCGTCGCGGATCAGCACGTGGTGAAAGCGGAAGACCGGTTCGTCGATCCAGTAGGTGCCGTCGGGCTGGACCATCTCCTTGCGCCGCAGCGTCTCCAGGTGCCCATCGATGGCGCGACCGACCGGATACGAGCAGAGGTCGGCGACTGCGCCGCGGTAGAACTGCTTGCCGATCACGGACGCGCGCTCCACGACCGCGCGCTCGTCGCCGCCGAGGCGCTCGAGGCGCGCGGCGATCAGCGCGTGGATCGTCGGTGGCATCTCGACGTCGAGGCTGTCGCTCGCGACGACCCAGGTGTCGCCGTCGCGCGTGAGCACACCCTCGTCGACGAGCATGCGCACGGTCTCGGCGACGAACAGCGGATTGCCCTCGGTGGCGCGCAGCACACGCTCGGCGAGCGCGTCCGGCAGATCGACCTGGCCGAGCAGCTCATCGACCAGCGTGCGGCTGTCGGCGGCGCCGAGCGGATCGAGCTCGATCACGTCGACCGCCCGGCGGCCACTCGCCAGCGCCTCACGCAGCTCGCGCAGCTCCGGGCGAGCGAGCGCGACCAGCAGCAGCGGAGCGTCACGGACCCATTCGACGAGATGCTCGACGAGATCCAGGTAGGTCGGCTGGCCCCAGTGGACGTCGTCGAGCACGAGCACCAGCGGCTGCTCGCGGGCGAGTGCCTCGAGGACACGGCGGATGCCCCAGAACGTCTCTTCGGTCGATGCGGCGGGAACGGCGCCGAGCACGCCGAGCGCGCGCTCGACGACGATGTCGCGATCGCCGTCGGCCGGCATCAGGCTCGCGAGCTTGTCGCGCGCCTGCGTCGTCGAATCACCTTCACCGATCCCCGCCGCCGCACGCAGCACCTCGGCGACGGGCGCGAAGGTGATGCCGCCATCGGTCGCCTCGCAGCGGCCTTCGAGGACCGCCGCTTCACCCGCGACCGACCGCGCGAGTTCGTCCGCGATCCGCGTCTTGCCGATGCCGGGGGATCCGATCACGGTGACGAGCGCGCACGACCGCGTCGCGACGACGCCGTCGAATGCGGCTCGCAGGCGGGCGAGCTCGTCGTCCCGACCGACGAGCGCGGTCTCGGCGGCTGCGCCCTGGCCCGGCTCGGCGCCGAGTGCGACGAGCCGGAACGCCGGGACCGGCTCGGCCTTGCCCTTCAGGTCCAGCGGCGCCACCGGCTCGAGCTGCACGTCGCGGCGTACGAGCCGCTCGGTCTGCTCGCCGACGAGCACCTCGCCGTCACCGGCCGCCTGTTCGAGCCGCGCCGCCACGTTGACCGGATCACCGATCAGATCGCCGTCGTCGCCGCCGACGATCACCTCGCCGGTGTTGACGCCGGTGCGCAGTCGCAGCTGCACGCCCCAGTCCCGCTGCAGCTCCTCGTTGAGCATCGCGAGACCGGCAACCAGCTCGCTTGCCGCGCGCACACCTCGCAGCGCGTCGTCCTCACGCACGACCGGCGTACCGAACGCCGCCATCACGCCGTCACCGGTGAACTTGACGACCTGTCCGTCGTGCGCCTCGATCGCCGCCCGCGCCGTGTCGTAGAAGCGCGTCATCACGCGCCGGACCGACTCGGTGTCGAGCGTCTCCTGCAGGCTCGTGGACCCGACGAGGTCCGCGAACAGGATCGTCACGGTCTTGCGCAGCTCACCCCCACTCGGCGCCTCGGCGACCGGCTCGGTCGCAGTGCCGCAGGCGTCGCAGAAGCGCGCTCCGGCAACCAGCTCGTGCCCGCACGAACTGCAACGCTCAGCAAGCGGTGACCCACATTCGGCGCAGAATCGTGCGCCATCGCGGTTCTGCGAACCGCACGCCGAACAGACTGCCGGCGCCGCTCCGTCGCTGCTCGTGCTCACGCGCAGCGATCATCGTGCACGCGGCGAAACCGGTCAACCACCGGCCCAGACCGGTCGTGAGACCTAGGCGACGTCGCGCAGCTTCTGCGCTTCAGCCAACGACTGGAGCTTCTTCAGCGACTGGTTCTCGATCTGGCGGATGCGCTCGCGCGTGACGTTGAAGGTCTTGCCGACCTCGTCCAGCGTGCGCGGGTGCTCCCCGCCGAGGCCGTAGCGCAGCTCGAGCACGCGGCGCTCGCGGTAGGAGAGGTTCTCCAGTGCTTCGCGCAGTGCTTCCTTCGTGAGGATCTCGGCGGCACGCTCGTACGGCGACTCGGCGCGCTCGTCGGCGATGAACTGGCCGAACTCCGACTCCTCTTCGTCACCGACCGGCTTCTCGAGCGAGACGGGCGCCTGTGCGGAGCGCTTGATCGAGTCGACCTCTTCGGGGTCGATCCCGGTGACCTCGGCGATCTCGTCGGCGGTGGGCTCGCGGCCCAGCTCGGTGACGAGCTTGCGCTCGGCGCGGCCGATCTTGTTGAGCTTCTCGACGACGTGGACGGGGATGCGGATCGTGCGCGCCTTGTCGGCGAGCGCACGCGCGATCGCCTGGCGGATCCACCAGGTCGCGTAGGTCGAGAACTTGAAGCCCTTGCGGTAGTCGAACTTCTCCGCGGCGCGCACCAGGCCGAGCGTGCCCTCCTGGATCAGGTCCAGGAACGGCAGCCCCTGGTTGCGGTAGTTCTTCGCGATCGAGACGACGAGGCGCAGGTTCGACTCGACCATCTTCTGCTTCGCGTCGAGGTCGCCGCGCTCGATGCGCTTGGCGAGGTCGACCTCCTCCTGTGCGGTCAGCAGGCGGACCTTGCCGATGTCCTTGAGGAACAGCTGCAGCGAGTCCGTCGTCATGTCCGGGCGCAGGTCGAGCGCCGTGGACTTCTTCGCGCGGCGGCCGCGCTTGTCCGGCGCGCGCTCGGCCTCGGGGCCGGCCGCCGTCGTGTCGTCGTCGACGAGCTCGATCTCCTGGCTCTCGATCCAGTGCGTCAGCTCCTCGCGGTCAGCGTCGTCGATGTCGAGCTCGGACGTCGCAGTCGCGATGTCGCCGTGCGAGACGACGCCGGTCGCCTGGCCACGGGCCACGAGGGCCTTGATCTCTTCGAGCTCTTGAAGATCGGTCAAAGACATGAGGATCCGTTCGATTTTCTCGGCGGTGGCCCGCCGAACTGCTGACGCTGGATTCGTCCGCCCGGACCCGGTCGCGCACATCGCGCCCGAGGTCCATGAAGACGGCGGCACCCCAGGGTACTGCGGTCGGAATTTGATCGTGAAGGGCAAACGGTCCGCGGACCGCTGTCCTTCTGTGTCATACGTGGCCGGGGTTGTTCGGTTTCACTTCATCGGCCGGTCGGAGCCCCGAGCGCAGCCCCGGAATGCGACAATGGCCGCATGTCCACCCCGGACGAACCGGCCGAGCAGCGCGAGGTCCTCTCCAGCCTGCCTCGCAGCCGCCGCCAGCGGCCCAGCGCGCGGCGCGAAGCGGCACGGGCGGGACGCGCCCCGAAGCCCAAGACGGCGACGAAGGCGACAGCGTCGAAAACGCCCGCAAAACGTGCCCCGAAGAAGGCTGCTGCACGGACGAAGCCCGGACAGAAGGCGAAGCCGCGTGCGCGCAAGCCGGCTCCTGTGCGTTCGGTGATCCCGCCCGCGGGATACGCGACGCCGCGCAAGGGCAGCGGTCACGGCAGCGCCGATCCCGGTGCTGCCATCGGCGGCCTCGTGCGCAGCGTGCTGCGCCGGCTGCCGTTCTAGGAACGGCAGCGCGCAGGACAGGTCGGCGCCGCCGACCTGATCGGTCTTCGCCCCTCCACGACCTACCGGCGGGTCGGTCCGCTAGGGTTTCCCCACTGCCGAACTCCTGCACGTCTGCGTGCAGGGGACGGGGGACCCACTGCGGACCAGACGTTTGATCCGCCGGGGCGAATCGCGAGACATCGTGTAGCGCCGTCGTTCGGCGCGAGCCCGTCAGCTCACCCCGTAGGCCGACGAACGAGCATCACCATCAGGTTTTCGATCCCCAATGTCGCCGCGGCATGCGCCGCGCTTGTGCTGACCGCGTCGCTCGCGGCCACGCCCGCGCTCGCCGACGACACCGGCGGCGTCGCCCCGGGGCAGCCGATGCTGCTCGCCGCGCCGGCCCTGGTCGGCCAGCAGCAGCAGGTGAGCGGGTCGCTCGGCACGACAGCCGGCGGGGACGCGGTCAACATCCAGGCCCAGGCCGGCAACTCCGAGTGGACGACGATCGCCACGACGAGCGCCGCCGCTGACGGTTCGTTCCAGGCCGCCTGGAAGGCCTCGACGATCGGGCGCTGGGCGATCCGCGCGCAGGTCGCCGGGAACGCGTCCGCAGCACAGTCGGTCGTCACCCCGGCCGCGACGGCCACGGTCTACCGCGGCGCGACGGCCACCTGGTACAGCCTTCCCGGAAGCCGCACCGCCTGCGGCGTCCGGCTGCGGCGCTCGACGATCGGCGTCGCGCATCGCACACTTCCGTGCGGCACGCTCGTCGACGTCACCTGGGGCGGCCGCTCGATCAGCGTCCCGGTGATCGACCGCGGGCCGTTCGTGCGCGGCGTGCACTACGACCTCACACTCGCCGCCGCGCGAAACCTCGGGTTCGTGTCCGCCGGTCGCGTGCGCATCGGCGTCCTCCCCGCCGGCGCGACGCTCGCGCCCAGCCCGATCGCCGCGGTCCTCCCCGCCGGCCTCGGCGGCGGCGTGTCGACCCGCTAGACGACTCAGGCGAGATCGACGCCGGCCGCGCGGGCCGCAAACACGCCCTCGTCGGCGTGTGCGACGAGCGACGCGGCGTCGGTGCCGTCGTCCGGGCTGACGGCGATCCCGACGGACGCTTCGAGCGGCGCGCCGCCGAGCGTGGCGGCATTGGTCACGGCGTTCGCCAGTCTGCGCCCGAGCGCACGTGCACCCTCGAGCGTCGTGCCGCCGCCGATGATCCACAGCCGGCCGTCGCGCTCGCGCACGGCGGCATCGCCGGGACGCAGCTCGTCGCGCAGCGCGCGTTCGACGCGGTCGAGCGCCACGCGCGCCTCACCGTGCAGGTCGGCGGCCAGCAGGCGCTCGGCGCCCTCGACGTCGACCGCCAGGACTGCCACAGGCGCGCCCTGGACGAGCAGCCGGTCGACCCGCCGCACAACGGCGGTCGCCCACGGCTCGTGACGGTCCTCCATCGCGGGTGATGCGGTGACCGACGGGAAGACGTCAGCTGGGACGGCCGGCGCGGGCGGCGCAGGCGCGGCCGGTGCGGGCGCGGTGGCCACCGGAAGGTCATCCGGGACGGCGGCGAGCACCGGGCCCTCGTCGTCGACCGGTTCTTGAACCACGGCGGACGCACCCTGCGCCGGCATGCCGGCGAGTGCTGCGGCGGCGACGACGTCGCACACGAGCCCGAGGCGCCCGGCGAGCGCGCTGACGAGCTCCGGGTCCGGTCCCCGCAGTCCGTCGGCGATCGCCTCCCAGAGGACGGTCCGCAGCGCCGCGAGCGCTCCTGCGGTGCCCGCGGGGTCAACGGCCCCGGCGACCCGGCCCGCGCGCGCCGCGAGCGGGACGAGGTCGCCCTCGCCGCGCAGCCGGTCGAGCGCATCGTTCGACGCGAGCGCGGCCGTCATCGCTGCGCACAGCGGTGGAGCGTCGCGCGCGAGCTCACCGGCCGGAACGCTCGCGGCCTGCTGCAGCGGCGCTGCGGCGATCAGGGTGAGCAGCCAGCCCTTTGCGAGGGCGTCCGAATCCACAAGCGCCTCAAGCGGGGCGTCAGCGACCGGGCGGGCGGCCCGGGCAGGAGTGGAGCCCGCGAGCATGTGCTGTGAATACCAGCCGTTGCGGACAGCGTGCGTGCGTCATGCTGCTGCGCGATGCCCGCTCCGCTGCTCAATATCGCCGACGCACGCGAGCGTGTTCTCGACGCGGCGACTCCGCTGGCGGCACAGGACGTGCCGATCGACGAGGCGCTCGGCCGCGTGCTCGCCGAGGACCTGCGCGCCGCGCACGACGTGCCCGGCTTTCGCAACAGCGCGATGGACGGATTCGCCGTTCGCTCGGGCGCCGCGGGCCGCGAGCTGCGCGTCATCGGCGAGTCGCGGGCGGGCCGCCCGGCCGGCATTGCGCTCGGCGACGGCGAGGCGATCCGGATCTCAACCGGCGCGATGGCACCCGACGGCGCCGACGCCGTTCTGCAGCAGGAGCTCGTCGAGGATCACGACGGGCGGATCACGCTGCTCGACGAGGTCACGCCCGGGCGCAACCTGCGCGAGCCAGGTGAGGACCTGCGCTCCGGCGACCAGGTGCTCAGCGCCGGCGTCCGGCTCGGACCGGCGGAGCTGGGGATCGCGGTCAACGCCGGTCGCGCGAGCCTGCAATGCGCGCAGCGGCCGCGCGTCGCGGTGCTCGCGACCGGCGACGAGCTGCGTCCGGCAGGGGCGCCGCTGGCGCCGGGCCAGGTCCACGACTCCAACCGGGTGACGCTCACGGCGCTCGCCCGGCGTGAAGGCGCAGAGGTCGTCCTCGCGCGCAACGTGCCCGACAACGCGGGCGCGACGCGCGCGGCGATCTCCGAGGCGCTCGAGGTCGCCGACGTCGTGATCCTCTCGGGCGGCGTGTCGGTCGGCCCGCACGATCACGTCAAGCCCGCACTCGCCGAGCTCGGCGTCGAGGAGCGCTTCTGGCGCGTCGCGCTGCGCCCCGGCAAGCCGACGTGGTTCGGCGTGCGCGGAAGCACGCTCGTGTTCGGGCTCCCCGGAAACCCGGTCTCGGCGATGGTCACCTTCCTGCTGTTCGCGCGGCCGGCGCTGGCGGCGCTGCAGGGGGTCGAGCCCGCGCACAGCACACGGATCGTGCTCGGCGAGGAGCTGCCGTGCCATGCCGATCGTGATGAGTGCGTGCGGGTGCGGATCACCGACGGCAAGGCCTACGCGACGGGACCTCAGGGCTCGCACGTCCTCAGCTCGATGGTGCTCGCCGCGGGCTGGTGGTCATCCCGCGCGGGGACCACGCGCTCGCCGCCGGCACCGAGGTGGAGCTGCATCTCGGTCTAGGCGGCTTCGAGGTACGCGACGAGCCGGTTCGTCAGCGCGGTGAGCGCAGGCGCCGGCTCCTCGAGCGCCATCGGCCGGTCGGTGAGCAGCTCCTCGAGGCGCTCGCCGTACTCCTGGTCGACGCGCCCCGCGAGGCGTGCGGCGACCGTCGCGGCGCGCCTCGTGGCCGTGGGGCAGACGGTCCAGATCGCCTCGAAGCGGCGGTCGAGGTCGAGTGGGTCGCCGGGCTCGGTCGCGCCGGGCTGCTCCCAGGCGAGCAGGCAGGCGGCGTATCCCGGGGCGTCGATCACGACCGCCCACTCGTTCCCAAGGACGTCGGCCGGAGCGATCGGAATCTCGACCGGGCCACCGCGCGGCTTGCGCTCGGAGGCGAAGTCGGCGAACACGACCGCCGCGTCGGCGAAGCGCGCGAGCCGCCGGTAGCGGGGCTCGACCGCGCGATAGAAGGGCTCGTGCTGGAACGCCCCGATCAACACCGGGGACGCCGCGCGCGCCAGCGCCTCGTGCTCGATCGCGCGGCTGAGCGCGATCAGCGTCGACTTGCGCAGCACCTGCGGGCGCAGATCGACGCCTGTCGAGGCGACCGCCGCATAGAGCGATGGGCGGTCGGTCTCGGTGCAGCTCTCGCGTGCGCGCTCGATCGCCGCGGGCACGGACAGCCCGCGGTTGCGATAGGCCTGGACCCGGCGCAGCGCCTCGACGTCGCTGACGCGATAGCGCCGGTAGCCGCTGGCTGTGCGCTCCGGGGAGGGAAAGCCGTAGCGCTGCTCCCACATGCGGATCGTCCCGGCGGCGATGCCGGTCTGCTCGGCGATGTCCTTGATTGCGAGTTCAGTCATTTTCCGGTCGAAAGGAACATTCAACAGCACGTTGAGGCTCCCTCCCTCTCGAACGCCATACGGACGACCGCGCGATCGCGGTCATCGAGATCACCGTCGAGGCGCGTATGACACATGTGCCCGAACCCCTACGCGTCCTGCTGACCGGAGCCACCGGCGCGGTCGGCGGTGAGCTGTTGCCGCTGCTGCTCGCCGCCGGGCACGAGGTCACGTGCCTTGTCCGCGATCCCGCGAAGTCGCAGCTTCCGGCCGCCGCGCGCGTCGTGCGCGGCGACGTGCTGACCGGCGCGGGTCTGCCGGACGCGCTGGACGGCGCGCAGGTCGCCTACTACCTCGTGCACTCGATGGGACGCGGCGCGAGCGGCGATTTCGCCGAGAACGACCGCAACGCCGCCGCGACGTTCTCGGCGGCCGCCCGCACGGCCGGGCTTCAGCGGCTGATCTATCTCGGCGGGCTGGAAGCACCGGGACCCGGTTCAGCGCACCTGCGCAGCCGTGAGGAGGTCGCGCACGGGCTGACGGACGCCGCGTCCGAGGTCGTCCACGCGCGCGCCGCCATGGTCATCGGCTCCGGTAGCGCGTCGTTCCTGATGCTCCGCCAGCTCGTCCAGCGGCTCCCCGCGATGGTCGGCCCGAAGTGGATCGACACGCGTACGCAGCCGATCGCCGCGCGCGATGTCACCGGGGCACTCGCGCGGCTGGCGACATTCCCGGCGCCGCCGGCGGACGTGGAGCTCGGCGGGGCAGACGTCCTGACCTACCGCGAGATGATGCGCCGCTTCGCGATCCTCCAGGGCCGGCGCCCGCCACTGATCGTGCCGGTGCCCGTCCTCTCCCCGCGCCTGTCGTCGTACTGGATCCGCTTCGTCACCTCCGTCGAACCGGCGCTCGCCCGCCCGCTCGTCGACGGCCTCAGCGAGGAGCTGCTGGTGCGCACGCCGCCACCGGCCGGGATCAACGACGACCCGCTCGGGTTCGACGCCGCCGTTCGCGCCGCGCTCGGCACGCCTGCGCCCCTACCATCGAGCGGCGAATGAGGCGTCTGCTGAAGCCGCTCGCCGTCCTGATCGCCGCGTACGCGGTGCTCTCGCGCCTGCTCAAGCACAGCCTCGGCAGCCCGACCACGGTCGGCCCGACGACGATCGGCCCGCTGCACGACGACACGTCGACCGACCGCAACGGCGCCTGCCGCTCGGTGCAGTCCGCCGATCTGCGGATGCCGAGCGCGGCACTCAACGCGATCTGGACGCCGAAGCACCTCGAGCGCCTGGCCCGCACCTATTGGCGCTTCCTCAGCCGCTGCACGTTCGGCCTCGTGCGCGTGGAGTACACCGACGGCGAGCGCTTCGTCGTGCTGTTGCGCCGCCCGTTCGTGCTGCTCGCGTTCAAGGCGCCGGAGTACGAGATGGACGCGAGCCGCGGCGTCGTGCGCTGGGGGATCGAGCGCGGTGTGCTCGTCGCACCGACGGGTGTCGGCGGCGACGGCTACCTCGAGATCGACCTGCAGCGCACGCCGACCGACGATCCGGAGTGGGTCGATCTGCACGTCGAGGTCGAGGTCGCGAACTACTACCCGGCGATCGCCTCGACCTTCACGAATTGGGCCTACGCGTTCACGCAGTCGCGCATCCACGTGCTCGTGACATACGGGTTCCTGCGGTCCGTCGCCAAGCTCGACCTCGAGGAGTCGAAGATCGGCCGCTTCGCCGACATCGACCAGCTGCCGGACCCGAGCGGGCCGGCCCCCAGCGAACGTGCGGCAGCCGGCGACGCGAGCCACGCGCCCAGCGTGACCGCCCGCTGATCAGCCGTAGCGCTCGCCGATCAGGTCGCGCAGCTTGGCGCGGTTGTGCGTCGCGCGCACGCGGCGGACGGTCCCCGAGCGCGAGCGCATCACCAGCGACTCGGTCGTCGCGACGCCGACGCCCTCGTAGCGCACGCCCTGCAGCATGTCGCCGTCGGTGACCCCGGTCGCGGAGAAGAAGCAGTCGTCGCCGCGCACAAGGTCGTCCTGGGTGAGCTGACGGTCGAGGTCGTAGCCGGCGTCGAGCGCCGCCTTGCGCTCGTCGTCGTCGCGCGGCCAGAGGCGGCCGACCAGCCCGCCGCTCATCGACTTGATCGCGGCAGCGGAGATGACGCCCTCGGGCGTGCCGCCGATCCCCCAGAGCAGGTCGACGGGCGAGCGGGTGCTGACGGACAGCAGCGCCGCGCTGACGTCGCCGTCGGCGATCAGGCGCACGCGCGCACCGGCGGCGCGGATCGCTTCGATGCCCGCCTCATGGCGCGGGCGGTCGAGCACGACGACCATCACGTCACCGATGCTGACGCCGCGGCGCTCGGCGACGAGCGCGCAGGTCTCACCGATCGGCCGGTCGAGGTCCAGCAGGTCGAGCAGGTCGGCGCCGCCACTGAGCTTCTCCATGTAGACGCACGGGCCGGGATCGAACATCGTCCCGCGCGGCGAGATCGCGATCACCGCGAGCGCGCTCGGCATACCGCGCGCGGTCAGCGTCGTGCCCTCGAGCGGGTCGACGGCGATGTCCACCTCCGGCGGCGTCCCGTCGCCGACGTGCTCGCCGTTGTAGAGCATCGGCGCCTCGTCCTTCTCGCCCTCGCCGATCACGACGAGGCCGTCCATCGAGACGGTGCCGAGCACGTGACGCATGGCGTCGACGGCCGCCTGATCGGCGGCCTCCTTGTCGCCGCGGCCGACGAGACGGGCCGCGGAGAGCGCGGCGGCCTCGGTGACGCGGACGAGCTCGAGTGCGAGGTTTCGGTCAGGCTTGGCGGCGCTCATATCGGCGCCGACCCTACAGGCCGGTCACGGTCCATTGCGGGCTCGGCGGCGCTCAGAGATGGACCGACGCGGCGATCTCGAGCAGCTCCTCGATCGCCCAGGGACCCTGCGCCGTCAGGCGCAGCGCGAGGTCGCCGGCCTCCCACGAGAGCTCGCGCACGGGCCGCAGCGACGGCTGGGCCTCGGTCAGCGGGTGCTCGCGCAGGCGCACGCGCAGCTCGCCGACGGGAACGACGCGCTCACTCGCGCCCGCGAGCGCGTCGCGCTCGGGAGCGGGCGCCGGCCCGGCATAGAGCGCGAGCCGTCCGGGCGTCGCGGCGCGCGAGTCGTCGAGGCTCCACACGACCTCGGCGCCGTCGCCGAGCGGCGCGACGTCGACCCAGCGGACGAGCGGGAGCGGCGCCGCCGGGAGCGGGAACGGGCGCCCGAGGATCGCGTCGGCACCGGCGATGCCTTCGAGCGGTTCGGCCACGCGGCGATCATCGCAACAGCGGGCGGCCATGGATAGTCCAGGTCCCTGGAGGGACCTGTGTCCACTGTCGGCCGCGTGATCGCTACCTTCCCGCGCCATGGACCTTCTGCCACAGGACGGTGCACTGGCCGGCTCGTCGTATCCGCCGATCGCCGACTACGCGTTCCTGTCGGACTGTGAGGTCAGCGCGCTGGTCGCGCCGAGCGGCAGCGTCGAGTGGATGTGCCTGCCGCGAATGGACGGCCCGTCGATCTTCGGCGCGATGCTCGACCGCGACGCGGGACGCTTCAACGTCTCGCCGCAGGGACAGCGCGTTCCCGCCGGCCGGCGCTACCTCCCGGGGACGAACATCCTCGAGACGACCTGGGCCACGCGCACCGGCTGGGTCACCGTCGTCGACCTGCTGCTGATCGGCCCCTGGCACCACGACAAGGACCGCTCGACCTCGCACCGCCGATCCCCCACGGACACGGACGCAGACCACGTCCTGCTGCGGATGATCCACTGCATCAACGGGCACGTCGAGATGCACGTCGAGTGCGAGCCGCGCCTGGACTACGGCCGTCACGCCGTGACCTGGGCCTACGGCGACGAGGGCTACGGCATCGGCATCGCGCGTGCCGAGGACCAGGACATCGAGCTGCGGCTGACGACCGACCTGCGCCTCGGCTTCGAGCGTGGCCGTGCCCGCGCCCGCTCAACACTGCGCGAGGGCGACCGCGCGTTCGTCGCGCTCAGCTGGACCGAGCACGCCGCGCCCGCCGACTACGACGAAGCGCACCGGCGGATGAGCTTCACCGCCGACTTCTGGCACGACTGGCTCGCGCACGGCGACTTCCCCGACCATCCGTGGCGCCAGTACCTGCAGCGCAGCGCGCTGACGCTGAAGGGCCTCACGTACGCGCCCACGGGCGCGATGTGCGCGGCGTCGACGACCTCGCTGCCGGAGACCCCCGGCGGTGAGCGCAACTGGGATTACCGCTACTCCTGGATCCGCGACTCGGCCTTCATGCTCTGGGGCCTGCACTCGCTCGGCTTCACCCAGGAGGCCGGCGACTACTACTACTTCATCGAGGACGTCGCGGCGCGCGACGAGCTGCAGGTCCTCTACGGGATCGGCGGCGAGCGCCACATCGAGGAGTCCGAGCTCGACCACCTCGAGGGCTATGAGCACTCCAAGCCGGTGCGCGTGGGCAACGCCGCCTACAACCAGAACCAGCACGACGTGTGGGGCACGCTGCTCGACTCCGTCTACATCCACACGAAGAACCGCGATCAGCTGCCGGAGTCCGCCTGGCCGATCCTCGCGCGCCAGGTCGAGGAGGCGATCGCGCACTGGCGCGAGCCCGATCGCGGCATCTGGGAGGTGCGCGGCGAACCGAAGCACTTCACCTCCTCGAAGATCTTCTGCTGGCTCGCGCTCGACCGCGGCGCGCGGCTCGCGCGGCTGCGCAGCGACGCCAAGACCGCTGCGCGCTGGCAGGAGGTCGCGGACGAGATCCGCGATGACGTGATGGAGAACGGCGTCGACAAGAAGCGCCAGCGCTTCGTCCAGCACTACGGCAGCGAGGCGCTCGACGCGGCGCTGCTGCTGATCCCGCTCGTGCGGTTCCTGCCGGGCGACGACCCGCTCGTGCGCAACACGGTCGACGGGATCTCCGACGAGCTCGGCGCCGACGGGCTGATCCTGCGGTACAAGGTCGACGAGACCGACGACGGGCTCGAAGGCGAGGAGGGGACGTTCGCGATCTGCTCGTGGTGGATGGTCTCCGCGTTCGTCGAGACCGGCGAGCTCGACCGCGCCCGTCAGATGTGCGAGAAGCTGCTCGCCTACGCGAGCCCGCTGCTGCTCTACGCCGAGGAGATCGACGCCGACACCGGGCGTCACCTGGGCAACTTCCCACAGGCGTTCACGCACCTCGCGCTGATCAACGCCGTGATGAAGCTGATCACCGCCGAGGAGGAGATGCTCGCCGCGACGCCCTCCCCCGGCAAGGTCGTCGAGGACGAGGGATGAGCGCCGGCGTCGTCGTCGAGCGCGAGCCCGACCCGGGCAGCGCCGCGCGACGCGCCGCCCACCTGATCGCCGCGGCGGTCACCGATGCGCTCGCCACGCGCGGAGCGGCCCACGTCGCGCTGTCCGGCGGGAACACGCCGCGCGACACGTACGCGGATCTCGGGCCGCTCGTGCCGGACTGGCGCCACGTCCACCTGTGGTTCGCCGACGAGCGCTGTGTCGGCCCGGACGACCCGGAGTCCAACGCGCGGCTCGTGCGCGAGACGCTCGTCGCTCCGGGCGCCGTCACCCACCGGATGCAGGGCGAGCTCGGCGCGCAGGACGCGGCGAGCGCCTACGAGCGTGAGCTCGCCGACGTCGTCCTGGACATCGTGCTGCTCGGCATCGGCGATGACGGGCACACCGCGTCGCTGTTCCCGGACAACCCGGCGCTCGACGCGGCCGGGCGGGTGGCTCCGGTGCATGACAGCCCGAAGCCCCCACCCGACCGCATCACGCTGACGCGGTCGACGATCGACGGCGCCCGTCAGCGGCTGCTGCTCGTGACCGGCTCCGGGAAGGCCGCGGCACTCGCCGGCGCGCTCGGCGCGCCGTCGCGCCACGTGCCCTGCTCGCTGATCTCGCGCGACGGGCTGACGGTGGTCGCCGACGCCGCCGCGCTCGGCTGACCCTCCCACGAGACCCGCGGCAGCCACTCCAGCCACGACGGCAGGTACCAGTTGCGCTCGCCGAGCAGCTTCATCGACGCCGGCAGCAGGACCGCGCGCACGATCGTCGCGTCGATGAAGATCGCGACCGCCAGGCCGACGCCCATCTGCTTGAACTCGATGTAGCTCAGCGTCGCGAACACGCCGAACACCGCGACCATCACGAACGCCGCGCTCGTGACCGTCCCGGCCGTCGCGAGGATGCCCTCGCGGACGGCCTCGTCCGTGCTGCGGCCGCGATCGACCGCTTCGCGCACGCGGCTGAGGATGAACACGTGGTAGTCCATGCTCAGGCCGAACAGGATCACGAACAGGAACATCGGGAGCCACGAGACGACGGCGCCGTTGCTGTGGAACCCGAGCGTCCGCTCGAGGTGCCCCTGCTGGAAGACCCAGACGAGCACGCCGTAGGCCGCCGCGACCGACAGCAGGTTGAGGACGATCGCCTTGACCGGCACGACGATCGACCGGAACGTCACGAGCAGCAGGACGAACGCGAGCGTCAGGACGAAGAGGAACACGAACGGCGCGCGCCCGGTCATCACGTCGTTGAAGTCCTTCGTGCCCGCCGCCATGCCGGTCACGTACGCCTCGGCGCCCGGGACCTTCCCGACGGTCTGCGGCACGAGCGTCTCGCGGATCGTCTGCAACGCGTGCGACGAGGCCGCGTCGTTGCCGTCGCCGGCCATCGGGATCCGGATCGACGCGACCTTGCCGCCGCGCGCGACCGAGACCTCCACCGGCGCGCTGAACTGGCCGCTCTTCAGCGCACGGCGCTCGAGCTCGGAGATCGCCGCGCGCATCCGCGGTGACTGCAGGTCGCTGGAGCGCACGACCACCTCGGCCGGGATCTGCCCGCCCGGGAACGCCGCCTGCAGGCGCTCGTAGACGCGCATCACCGGCAGGTCGCGCGGAAGGTCGGAGGTCCCGCTGAGCGCGGTGTGCATCGTGAATGCCGGGATCGCGAGCGTCACCAGCAGGCCGCCCGCAAGCACCACGCTGAGCAGTGGGCGACGCAGCGAGCCGTCGACGACGGTTCGCCAGAAGCGCCCGCCCTCCTCGCGGCCGGCAATGCGCTTCCCGATGAACGGGAGCCGGCCGCGGTCGATCTTCGAGCCCAGCAGCGCGAGCGCCGCCGGCACCGCCGTGATCGAGCCGACCATCGCCACTGCGACGACGATCATCGAGCCGATGCCGAACGAGACGAACGTGCTGTCGCCGGCGAACAGCATGCCCGCCATTGCGGCGATCACCGTCAGCCCGGAGACGAGGATCGCGCGTCCGGAGGTCGCGGCGGCGACGTCGATGGCCTGCGTCGTCGATGCGCCGCGGCGGCGCTCCTCACGAGCACGGCGCAGATAGAAGAGCGAGTAGTCGACGCCGACCGCGAGCCCGATCAGCAGCACGACCGAGCTGATCGCATCGCCCATCGGAATCACATGGCTGACGACGTTGACGAGGCCGAGCGCGGCCGCGACGGCGCTGATGCCGAGCAGCAGCGGGACGCCCGCGGCGACCAGCGAGCCGAACGCGAGGAACAGGATCAGCAGCGTGATCGGGAGCGACAGCTTCTCCGCGCTGGCGAAGTCGTCGCCGAACGCCTTCGACAGCGCGCGGTCGGCGCTGGCGTCGCCGAACTGCCCGACGAAGACGCCGGGGTGGCGCGCCGCGGCGCCGTGCACGGCCCGCTCGATCGGGACGATCGCCTTTGCGGTCGCGTCGTCAGCGCCGCGGACGGCGAAGGTCACGAGCGCCGAGCGGCGGTCGGCGGACACGAGGTCCCCGCCGCGTGCGTCCAGGGCTGAGCGGACGTCGGTGACGGCCGGCGTCGCAGCGACGCTGCGCGCTACGTCGCGCACGGCGGCTCGTAGCTTGGCGCTGGAAACGGTCGAGCCCTTCGGGCCCTGGATCAGGACGGTCTCCTCCGCGTGGGCTTTCGGGAACGCGTCCTGGAGGATCCGGTCGGCGCGGCCGGAGTCACCCGCACCGTCGCTGGCGTCATCGGTGTTGACGAGGCCGACGCCCTGTCCGACGAACACGGCGACCAGGACGAAGGCCACCCAGAGCCCCAGTGCGGTCTTGGCGTGATGCGCGCTCCAGCGGCCGGCGCGCGCTGCAAATGTGGTCTTGGCTTCCATGCCCGGGAGGCTGTCGCGCAAGCGGCTCCGCGCCAATGACGGCACCTGCCGAGCGTGGGTGGGGCTACCCCCCGTCCTGGGCCTGACGCTCAGCCGCTCAAGCCGGGGGTAGCGGTTGTGTAACGTCGGGGTGGGATGGGAAGACCGTCTCGCTGTGATGCCCGGTGCACCAGCGACATCTGACTTGCGCGACGCGCTGCTTGAAGCCCTCGAGGTGACTCGCGAGCGCACGCTCGCGCTCGCCGCGGCGATCAGCGACGCCGACCTCGAGCGCCAGCTCGACCCGCTGATGAGCCCGCTCGCCTGGGACCTCGCCCACATCGCCGCCTACGAGGATCTGTGGCTCGCGCACCGGCACGGTGGCCAGCCGCTGCTGCGCGAGGACCTCGCGGCAACATACGACGCCTTTGAGACGCCGCGAGCGGTCCGCGGCGAGATCGAGCTGCTCGACGCCGCCGGTGCGCGCGACTACCTCGCCGCCGTCCGCGAGCGCGTGCTCGCCACGACTGCCAGGCACGGCGTCGACCCCGTGCTCCACGAGCTGGTCCTGCAGCACGAGCAGCAGCACGTCGAGACGATGCTGCAGACGCTCACGCTCGCGCACCTCGACGGGTTCGACCCGCCGTTCCGCCAAGAACCGCGCGCCCGCGCTGCGGCCCGGCGCCCACAGCGGCCTCGAGTTCGTCCCGGTGGCCGGCGGCGAGATCGAGCTCGGCGCGGGCCACGGCCGCTTCTCGTACGACAACGAGCGTCCGCGGCACGTCGTGCAGGTCGAGCCGTTCCGGATCGCCCGCACGCCCGTCACCAACGCGAGCTGGCTCGCCTTCGCCGAGGGCGGCGGCTACGAGCGGCGCGAGTGGTGGAGCGACGAGGCGTGGGCGTGGAAGCAGGAGGAGGACATCGCGGGCCCCTTGCACTGGGCACGCCGGCCCGATGGGTCCTGGTGCGAGCTGACGGCCTGCGGGCCGCGCGACCTCGACCCCGACCGCCCGGTGTGCCACGTGAGCTGGTTCGAGGCCGCCGCCTTCGCCCGCGCGAACGGCGCCCGGCTCCCGACGGAGGCGGAATGGGAGACGGCGGCGACCTGGACCCAGCAGGACGTGGCCCCATGGCCCCCTGAGGAGTCCGCGCAGCTCGGCCAGAACGCCTTCGAGACCGCTCCGGTCGGCAACGCCCCCGCAGGCCGCGGCCGACTGCGGAGCGCTCGACCTGATCGGCAACGTCTGGGAGTGGACCCAGACCGAGTTCGACGGCTACCCGGAGTTCGAGGCCTACCCGTACCGCGAGTACTCCGAGGTCTTCTTCCAGCGCGGGTATCGCGTCCTGCGCGGCGGCTCATGGGCCACGCAGGCGCGCGTCGCGACCCCCACCTTCCGGAACTGGGATCTGCCCCAGCGCCGTCAGATCTTCGCCGGCGTCCGCCTGGCGATCGATGAGGAGCACGCATGAACCCGATCGAGGCCGTCGTTGCGCAGCCCGCAATCACGATCCACTCGTACCTGACGCCGGGCGACGAGCGCACGCTCGCCGACGACGTCCTCGACGGCCTGACGCGCCCGGTCAAGGAACTGCCGCCCAAGCACTTCTACGACACGGTCGGCGCCGAGCTGTTCGATCGCATCTGCGAGCTGCCCGAGTACTACCCCACGCGCGCCGAGCGCGC
Source organism: uncultured Actinomycetes bacterium (assembly GCA_963821685.1). Taxonomy (GTDB): domain Bacteria; phylum Actinomycetota; class Thermoleophilia; order Solirubrobacterales; family Solirubrobacteraceae; genus F1-60-MAGs163. The sequence goes on from CAWGEW010000008.1 coordinate 103,253, forward strand.
GATCCTCGTCGCCGAGTCCGCGCGCATCGCACAGGCGACGCGCGCAGCCGAGGTCATCGAGCTCGGAGCCGGGACCGCCGAGAAGACCAGGGTGCTGCTCGGCGCGCTGTCGGCCGCCGGGACCCTGCGCCGCTACGTCCCGGTCGACGTGACCGAGGCGATGGTCGTGCGCGTCGCCGACGAGCTGACGACGCGCTTCGACAACCTCGAGGTCCACGGCATCGTCGGCGACTTCGAGCGGCATCTGCAGCACGTCCCGCCGCCCGGCGACGGCCCGCGGATCGTCGCGTTCCTCGGCGGCACGATCGGGAACTTCACGCCCGGCTCGCGGCGCCGCTTCCTGCGCTCGCTGGCGCGGCTGCTGCGTCCCGGCGTCGACCACCTGCTGCTCGGCACCGACCTCGTCAAGGACCCGGCCGATCCTCGAGGCCGCCTACGACGACTCGGCCGGCATCACCGCGCAGTTCAACCGCAACGTCCTGCACGTCCTCAACCGCGAGCTCGGCGCCGACTTCGACGTCGATGCGTTCGAGCACGTCGCGTTCTTCGACCGCGAGCGCGAGTGGATCGAGATGCGCCTGCGCGCGAGCCGTCGTATGCAGGTCCACATCGCGGCGCTCGGTCTCGACGTCGAGTTCGCCCCGCGCGAGGAGCTCCGCACCGAGATCAGCGCGAAGTTCACGCGCGAGCGCCTCGCCGCGGACCTCGCGGCCGCCGGCCTGACGCTCGAGCAGGTGTTCACCGACGACGACGGGCTGTTCGCGCTGTCGCTGTCGACGCCGCCCGGCTGAGCTCGCCGGCGCGTCTGATGACCCGGGCCGGGTGAACGGCTGTTCGGGCGGCTGAACCGCCGCCGCGGCGAATGCCCAGACGCGTCCCGCCGGCCTCGCGCACACTGATCGCCTCGATCAGCAGCGCCAGACCGGTGGCGAGGACCACGAGGATCGTGAACGTCGGCAGCTGCAACTCCGCGCCGAACGCCGCCACCGCCAGGAGCGCTGCGATGCAGAGCGAGGCGCGCGACCGTCAGCACCCCAGGCTCGCGTTGCGCCGATGCAAGGTGGAACGCCGCAATTGCCGCGAGCAGCACCGCGGCCCCGCCGGCCAGGGCCCAGCGCAGGCCAGGCTCCTCCGCGAGGTCGTCGGCATGCTCGATCGCCAGCTTCACGCCGATGCCGTAGGCGGTTGCGCCGAGCCACAGGGGCAGGTGCCCATAGGCGACGACGAACCCCCAGCGCCCGCCGCGCAGCGTGGCCGCCGACTGCTCGTCGAAGTAGACCCACCAGAGCGCCAGCACGCCGAGGAAGCCTGCAATCGTCGTCGCGATGGCGGGGCCGCCCCAGCGCGCCTCCTGCGTGCCGATCACGACCGCGAGCAGTGCTTCGCCGAGCACGATGATCGTGAACAGGCCGAAGCGCTCACGCAGGTGCTCGCGGTCGACCGGCAGCCGCGCCAGCACACCCCAGCTGAGCAGCGGCGTCGCGACCTCGATCGCGAGCGCGAGGCCCCACAGCACGTAGCGTCCCGGAGTGTCGACGAACGCGGACGCGAGCCAGACCAGCGCCCCCAGGCCGAAGCCCACGAGGTAGCGGTCGATCGACGCGCGTGCCGCCGGCACGTGCATGCGTGCACGGAGATAGAGGCAGAGCAGGACGACATGGACCCCGACCTGCGCGATCGCGAAGCGCTCGGACCATGTGTTCGTGTCGTCGCCGACGGCGACGCCGAGCCCTGCGACGGCGAGCATCGCCAACGACATCAGGATCCGCTGCGGCACGTCGTCCGTGTCGAAGCGATTGCCGAAATAGGTGAAGCACATCCACGACCACGCGACGATCGTCAGCAGGCCGGTGAAGCGCAGGAACCCGTCCGCGTCGTGGTGCTCGGCAAGGCCTTCGCCGATCTGGAACACGACCGCGACGAAGACGAGGTCGAAGAACAGCTCGAGCCAGCTCGCATGGCGATGCTCCTCGCCCCCGGACCGCAGCTGCGGCGGGCGCCGCATGGGCGAGGGGCCCGCGGCATGCGTCACATGCCGCGGGCTCTCGTCAACAGGACCTGACATCGGCGGCGATTCTACGCCCCGATGCGCTCCACGATCATCGCCTCGCCCTGACCCTGGGCGACGCACATCGTCTCGATGCCGTAACGACCGCCCGTCGTCTCCAGGTCGTTGAGCAGCGTCGTCATGATGCGGACACCGGTCATCCCGAACGGATGGCCGAGCGCAATCGCGCCGCCATGCGGGTTGAGCTTGTCCATGTCGATGCCGCACTCCTTGGCGATCGGCAGCACCTGTGCCGCGAACGCCTCGTTCAGCTCGACGATGTCGATGTCCTCGATCGTCAGGCCGGCACGGTCCAGCACCTTCTCGATCGCACCGATCGGCGCGACGCCCATGTACTCGGGCTCATTGCCCCATGTGGCGGCCGTGATGATCCGCGCGCGCGGGGTCAGGCCCAGCTCTGCGGCCTTCGTGTCGCTCATGATCAGCGCCGCTGCGGCGCCGTCGTTGAGCGGACACGCGTTGCCTGCGGTGACGGTTCCGTCCTCGCGGAACGCCGGCTTCAGCGACGCGAGCCGCTCGACCGTCGAGTCCGCGCGCGGACCGTCGTCCTTGTCCACGACGGTGCCGTCCGGCCAGCGTCACGGGCACGATCTCGCGAGCGAAGAACCCATCGTTCTGGGCCGCGACCGCACGCTCCTGTGAGCGCTGGGCGTACTCGTCCTGCTCCTGCCGCGTGACGCCGTACCTGTCGGCGACGTTCTCAGCGGTCAGGCCCATCGCGATGTACGCGTCGGGCTGGCCGGGCTCCTTGCCCTGCAGCGCCTCGTTCTGATCCTCGGGGTGCGCAGCCTCCTGCGCGGCGTTGTAGCGGCTGACGAACTCGACGCCGCCGGCGATGTAGACGTCGCCCTGGCCGGCAACGACGTTGTTGGCGGCGGACCGGATCGCATCCAGGCCCGACGCGCAATAGCGCGACAGCGTGATCCCGTTCGTCTCCTGTCCGAGCTTCTCGCTCAGCAGCACGGAGATGCGGCCGATGTTGTTGGCCTGAAGGCCCTGCGGAAGCCCGCAGCCGGCAACGACCTCCTCGACGCTCGCCGGGTCGACCCCGGGGTTGCGCTCGAGCAGCTGGTCGATGATGAATGCAAGTGTCTCGTCCGGGCGCAGCGTCGCGAGCGAGCCCTTGAAGGCACGACCGACGGGGGTGCGGACGGCGTCAACGATGACTGCCTGTGGCATGGACGTAAGTCCTTTCGATGTATGCCCGGCGGTCGCACTCCACGGGCGTTCTCCCCGGCGGTCGCACTCCACGGGGCTTTTGTGTCCGGCGATAACGGGCCGGACGCTCGTAATTCTAACCCATCGCGGGGTCAGCGCTTGGCGTGGCGCTCGAGTGCGCGCCCGAACGCCTTTTCGACCGCGTGCGACGTGCGCTGCTGGAGGATCGCGACGTAGGCCTCGCTGACCTGCGGGCGCAGCCGTTCCAGTGTCTGCTGCACCTCGGCCCACTCGGCCTCGGGCCGTCCCGCCTCGTCGAACGGCTTCCAGACCTGCTCGAAGAAGATCCGCACGAACGTCTCGCTCACGCGGTCGGCGTTCTTCGTCAGCCGCTCGACGATGTCCAGCGCCTTGCTCGAGTGGGACGCCGAGCGCGAGCACCGCCTCCCCCGCTCGCAGCACGGTCGGGCTCGGCACCTCGTAGCGGCCGCCACCGAGCGGGACGACCAGGCCGAGCCGCTCGGCGCGCGCCAGCAGCTTCGGGTCGGCCTCCCTGCCGAAGCGCTCGGTCAGCTCGCGCAGCTCGACGACCTCGGGCTGCTCGGCGTCGTGCGGCGTGAGCAGCGTCTGCGTGAAGCCGAGGATCTGCTCGGCCGAGCCACCGGAGCGATCGAGCAGGTCCTTGATCGCGGCGAGGTTATAGCCGTTGCCCTGCAGCTCCTGGATCAGCCGCAGGCGCGCGGCGTGATCGGGCCCGTAGTAGCCGGTGCGCGCGCGAACCTGTGGCGGCGGCAGCAGCCCGCGCGACTGGTGGGCCCTGATGTTGCGGACGGTCATGCCCGTCTCGCGGGCGAGCTCGTCGATCGTCATTGAGGCATCTTGGTCGGCCACGCGCGGATCTTACGCCAGTCTATGTGACGTCATTTGGTGTATCATCGACTCATGATGTCAGAGACCCTGCACCTGCACGGTGAGCCGATGAGCTACGAAGCGCTCGGCGAGGGGCCTCCGCTGCTGCTGATCCACGGGATCAGCTCGAGCGCGGAGACCTGGAGCGAGGTGCTCCCAGGGCTCGGCGAGCGCAACACGGTGATCGCGCCCGACCTGCTCGGCCACGGCTCGTCCGCCAAGCCGCGCGGGGACTACTCGCTCGGCGCGTTCGCCAGCGGCGTGCGCGACCTGCTCGTCGCACTCGGGCATGAGCGCGCGACGATCGTCGGCCACTCGCTCGGCGGCGGCGTCGCGATGCAGTTCGCCTACCAGTTCCCCGAGCGCGTCGAGCGCCTCGTGCTCGTCTCCAGCGGCGGCCTCGGGCGCGAAGTGCACCCGATGCTGCGCGCGGCGACGCTGCCCGGCTCGGACTGGGTGCTGCCGGTGCTCGCAAAGACCGGTGCGCTCGGTGCCGGCGCGGCCGCAGCCCGGCTGCTCGGCCGCCTCGGCATGCCGCCGAGCGCCGACGTCCGCGGGATCGCCGACGGCTTCGCGACGCTCGAGGACCCCGAGACCTGCCGCGCGTTCCTGCACACCGCGCGGTCGATCATGGACACCGGCGGACAGCGCGTGAGTGCGCGCGAGCGCCTCTACCTCGCCAAGCACGTGCCGACGCTGATCCTCTGGGGCGAGCGCGATCCGCTGATCCCCGTGGCGCACGGCCGCGCAGCACACGAGCTGATGCCCGACAGCCGCCTGGAGATCTTCGAGGGCGCCGGGCACTTCCCGTTCCGCGACGAGCCCGGCCGTTTCGTCTCCGTGCTGCAGCGCTTCATCGACGAGACCGAGCCGGCCACCGCCGACCCGGCGCGCCTGCGCGAGATGCTGCTCGGCGAGGTCGCCGCATGAGCACGAGCGCCGGCGACTTCCGCGCCGCCCAGCCGCGGCTGCGCGGCGTCTCGCACGCGTACGCGTTCTGGGCTGCGCTGGCGGCCGCGATCACGTTCGTCGTGCTCGCGGCGACACCGTCCGCGCGCGTTGCGGCGGCGGTCTACGGCGCGGGGTTGTGCGCGCTGTTCGCCGGCAGCGGCCTCTACCACCGCTGGCCCTGGCATCCGCGTTGGCGGCCGTTGCTTCAGCGGATCGACCACAGCACAATCTTCGTCTTCATCGCCGCGAGCTACACGCCGATCGCGCTGCTCGCGCTCAGCGGTCCGATAAGCACCGTCGTCCTCGTGCTGGTGTGGGCCGGGGCACTCGCCGGCGTCATCTTCAGCGTCGCCTGGATCGGGGCGCCGCGCGCGCTCGTCGCCGGCTGTTACCTCGCGCTCGGCTGGGTCGCGCTGATCGCCATGCCGCAGCTCGTCAGCGGGCTGCCGGTCCTGCCGCTGGCGCTGCTGGCGCTCGGCGGCGTCCTCTACTCCGTCGGTGCCGCCATCTACGCCAGGAAGCGGCCTGATCCGTGGCCGCGCGTCTTCGGCTTCCACGAGCTGTTCCACGCGTTCGTGATCGCTGCGGCCGTCGCACACGCCGTCGCGATCGCCGGCTGGGTCATCCCGCTCGGCGTCTAGAACTGAGACGGCGCGGCCGGGCGGCGGGCACGTAAAGTGCCGCGCGGATCCCATCAAGGAGTAGCGAGCAGCATGAAGATCGAAGCAGCAGGCGCCCTCGTGTCGGGCGGCGCCTCGGGCCTCGGTGAGGCCACCGTCCGCCGCCTGCACGCCGGCGGTGCCCACGTCGTGATCGCCGACGTCAACCCGGAGAAGGGCGAGGCCCTCGCGGCCGAGCTCGGCATCCCGTTCGTCCAGTGCGACGTGCGCGAAGAGGACCAGGTGCAGGCCGCGGTCGACAAGGCCGCCGAGGTCGAGGGCGGCCTGCGGATCGCCGTCTCGTGCGCCGGCACCGGCATCCCGATCAAGGTCGCGTCGAGCAAGGGCCCGCACCCACTCGAGGCCTTCAAGGTGCTCGTCGACATCAACCTCGTCGGCACGTTCAACGTCATGCGCCTGGCGGCGTTCAAGATGCTGTCCGAGAACACGCCCGACGGCGAGGGTGAGCGCGGCGTCCTGATCAACACCGCCTCGGTCGCGGCGTTCGACGGACAGATCGGCCAGATCGCCTACTCGGCGACGAAGGGCGGCGTCGTCGGCATGACGCTGCCCGCGGCGCGCGACCTCGCCGACAAGGGCATTCGCGTCTGCACGATCGCGCCGGGCCTGTTCGACACGCCGCTGCTCGCCGGGCTGCCGGAGGACGCGCGTGCGTCGCTCGGCAAGCAGGTCCCGTTCCCGAGCCGCCTCGGCCGTCCGGCCGAGTACGCCGACCTCGCCGCGCACATCGTCGAGAACGTGATGCTCAACGGCGAGACGATCCGCCTCGACGGCGCGATCCGGATGGCGCCGCGCTAGGCCTCGATACAAGCGACTGACGGGAGGCCGGTGGTGAGTCCCTTGCGGGACCCTCCCCCCGGACAGAACCTCCGGCCTCCCGTCGTCGCAGGCGCGCACCCGTTCCCCCGAGCGTGCGCACGCCGTCTTTTCCCCCCTGGCTTGGCTACACCTCGGCTCCTCGGCCATCGACTGCCGCGCGGTCGCCGGCCATCAGGAGCTCGCCGGCCTCTGCAAGGCAGAGCCATGCGAGCTCGAGCTGCTCGGCGTTCCCCTCCTCCGTGTTGGCAAGCGCCACCGCGAGGTGACGCAGGACGGCCGCCGCCCAGGACAGCGAGTCCGCCGCCTCCTGGAGCAGCCCGGTGCGGGCTTCCGGCTGGATCGCCTCCAGCTCTTCGAGCCAGCACTCGGCCAGCGCCCCGGCCCGAGCGTCGAGGCGTCCTGCCTCGGCGGTCAGGCGCCGGGCGACCAGCGCGCCGCGTGCCGTTCCTGTGGATGACACACCCGCGAAGTGCGCGAGCGCAGCAGCCGCAAGCGTCAGCGTCTCCGCTGGTGCCTCCGGCAGCTCACACGCGTTGGCGAGTGCCTCCTCGATCACCGCCGCCCGCGATTCTGCGAGTTGGCGGTAGAGGTCGGCCGGGTACAGAACGACGTGCCCGGCTGGGGCATCGTGCTGCTTCACGGGGTGCTCCTCGGATGGTTGGTGAGAGCCATGCACCCCTATGTCGCGCGGTGGGGCCCGATCCCCCCCTGCGAATTTCATGGAGGCCCGGAAGGCCTCACGAACTCAGCGTTCGAAGCCGAATTCCTGGGAGCCGTCGCTCGTCGGCGTCGTGCTCGGCGGCGCCGGATTGGAGGCCGGCTGCTGGGTCGGCGCGGGCGTCGGCTGCGGTTGTGAGACGGGGACTGTCGGCTGGGTCGCTGCGGGCGTGTTGGAACTTGCGGGCGTCGTCTGCGTTCCGGAGCCGCCCGAACCAGAGCCGCCGGAGCCAGATCCACCGGAGCCGCCAGCCGCCGGAACCGGAACCGGAACCGCCCGACCCTGATCCGCCGGAGCCAGAGCCGCCGGAACCCGATCCGCCGGAACCCGAACCCGAGCCGCCGGACGCCGAGCCTGCCCCGGACGATCCCTGCGGTGTCGTCTGCGACGACGAGGAGCCCGAACCGGAGCCGCTGCCGGAGCCCGTGCCGGCCCCCGATCCAGAGCCCGACCCCGATCCAGAGCCGGACGGCGACGAGGCGGGCGCAGCTGCAGCCGGCTTCGACGCCTTCGAGCCGCCGCCATCGCTGCCGTTGTTGCTCGAGACGACCGCATATGCGGCGAGGCCGCCGGCCAGGACGACGCCCGCAGCTGCAGCCAGCGCCCAGCCACCCGCAAGCCCACCGAGGCCTCCGCCGGCCGCCGCACCCGCGCCGGCACCGCCGGCGCCTGCACCCGCGCTCGTTCCGCCCGCCGAACCGGAGCTGCTCGAGCTGCTGCCACCGGCCGCGCTCGCGCCGCCGATGCCCAGCGCGCTGAGCATCGCGAGCGGCAGGATGACCGGCGGGACGATCGCGCCGATCCCGCGCAGGTTGAGGACGTAGCGCCGGCAGGCCGAGCACTCATCCAGGTGCGCCTTCGCGAGCTGGTAGCGCTCGCCGTCGGGATCGAGCACACCGAACGCGTAGGCCTTCATCAGCGACTGGTGGTTCTCGCACCAGGTTCCCGCGTCGATCTCGGCAGCGAGCCCGCCGAGCTTCTGCGAGACGCCGTCCATCAGCTTCTCCATGCGCTTCGGCGCCACGCCCAGCGCCTCGGCGGCCTCCGGGCGGCTGTAGCCGTGGAGGTAGCAGAGCGCCGCCGCCTGGCACTCGCGCTCGCTGAGGCGCTCGCGCATGCCCTCCATCAGCGAGGTCATGCGACGACGATCGTCGAGGCGCTGAACGAGATCGACGTCCTGGGCGGCCGCGTCCGGATCGACGTCGTCGGCGATCTGGTCAGGGTGCTGACGGCGCAGCTCGTCGATCGACCGCCGGTAGGCGACCTGGACGAGGAACCCGGCGTGGTTGTCGATCTCCTCGCCGCGCACGAGCTGGTCGTAGAGGCCGTGCCAGGCCTGGTTGTAGAACGCGTCGAGATCGGCGTCGTCGAAGCGGATCCGCTGCGCGGCCAGGCGCGACCTCAGCGCGGTGACCGTCGGGCGCCGGAGCTGCTCGTACTCGCTCTGGAGCACACGCTCGGCGTTCGAGGCTGACTTGTCGCGCAGCTGCGGAGCCATATCAGGGCTCGACGTTGACGCCCACGACCGAGGACGTCGTGATGGCCCACGGCCAGTCCGCCCCGCCGTGCGGGACGCGGACACGGAACTGGTAGCGCGCCGGGCGCGTCGTCCCGCGGAAGCGGTAGCGCCAGGTCGCATGGCCGAGCGCGTTCGCCTCGGCGCTGCCGACGGTCGCCCAGCGGCGACCGACCAGCGCCTGCACGAGCACGGTGCGCTCGTCGGCGGCGCCCGGGCCGGCACCGGAGATCCGCGCGAGCAGCGTCATCGTCGAGCCGTTGTGCAGGTTCTTGCCGCGCGCCTCGAGCGACACCTTCAGGCGGTCCATGATGCGCACCTCGTCCGACTCCGCCGCGCGGTACGCGTCGTCTGTGACACGCACGAACATGCGGCGCGAGGTGGTGCCGAGCGGAACACTGAACGCACCGGACGCGTCGCTGCGCACGGTGCGCTCGGTCCGGTACTTCGGGTCGCCGGTGCCGAAGCGCGCGCTGCGGACCTCGAGCGGGACGCCGGCAGCCGGGCTGCCGTCGGCCTTCTTGACGACGCCCTTGAGCAGCCCGCCGGGTGCGGGCAGCGTGAAGCGGGTGCGCGCAACGTCGATCCGGACGCTGATGGGTTCGGCAGTGACGGGCGTGGTCGTTCCGCCGCCACCGCCACCACCACCGGCTCCACCGCCACCGCCGGCTCCACCGCCACCGCCGGCTCCACCGCCACCGCCGCCGCCTCCCCCACCGCCGGTGGGGTTCGACGAGCTGAACGGCAACGGCCCGCTCGACATGGTCAGGCCTGCGGCGTCGAACGCCTGCAGCTCAGCGACGTGAGCGCCGTCGGCCAGCGCGCGCGTGTCGACCTCGAAGCTCGCGGGCAGCGTGTCCGGGCACGGCTGCACGATGGTGTACGGCGCGGCACAGGAACCACCGGCCGACGTCCGCGCGACCTCGGTTCCGTCGATGCGCAGCGCGACGGCCGTGATGCCGCCGCCGGTGTCGCTCGCGGTCGCGCCGATCGCAGCGCGGCCGGAGGCACCGCCGGTGACCAGCAGCGACCCGCTCGGCGTCACCAAGCTGCGGCGCCTCGTCATCGAGGATGTCGACCGCGCTGCGCCACAGCCGCGTGCTCGCGACGCCGTCGACCTGACCCTCGTAGAAGCAGCCGAAGTAGCCGCGGCAGCCCGCGACGAGCGTCGAGCGCAGGATTCGGAAGGCCGCCGGAGGTCACGAGGTTCTTCTCCGACAGCGGATCCTCCGGGTCGCCGAACTCACAGCCGGAGTCGGGGCAGCCCTCGGTCACGTCGGGTGATCCGAGCAGCGAGCCGGTCGCGAGCCCCGCCTGCAGGCCGCCGATCGGATCGGTCGCCGCGGTCAGGTGGATCCGGTAGCCCGCGATCTGCGTCCCGGGCGGCGCCATGAAGCGCCAGCCGCTGAGGTACTCCTTCGTGCGACCGTTGACGTCGATGCTCGCCGACAGCGAGCCGCCGTCGGAGCAGCCGTCGGAGACGCCTGCGTCGTCCTGGTCGGCCTGCCAGGCCTGCGTCGAGACCGGGGCGCCGTCCGGCCCGCGGCACGAGAACACCGTGTAGGTCGCCGCGCCCGCCGGCGCGGCCATCACGAGCAGGCCGACGAGCAGCGCAAACGCAAAGCTGATCGTGGCGCGACGCGGCGCTGTGGTCACGGGAGTCACGGTCAGAGGCCCAGATCGCGCACACCGAGCTCGTCGAACCCGATGTGGTGAGCGAGCTCATGGCGCACGGTGATCGTCACCTGGGTGCGCAAAAGGCCCGAGTCGTGTCCGAAGTCGCGACGCAGCGTGTCGCGGAAGATGATGATCCGGTCGGGATAGTCGTCGCGATGCGCACCATCCCCCTGGTATAGGCCGTAGGCACGGTGGCTGAAACCCTGATCGGAGATCACGACGGCGACGTTGCGCTCCAGGGCGACGCGCAGCAGGTCGGGAATGTCGTCGATCGCCTCGCGGACGAGCTCCTCGAAGTCCTCGTCGTCCCACGGGTCGAGGTCGAGGAACGAGCCTTCGCTGGGCTCCGCCGAGAGCCCTGAGGCGGCGAGCCGCTCGCTGCGGATCACGACCTTCTCGAACTCCTCCTCGGTCTCCGGATCGTCCCAGCCGGCGAGCCGCAGGCCGATCGCGATCGCCCCGCCGAAGATCACCGCGGCGACGAGGCCGATCACGCCGATCGTCTCGATCGCGCGCACCGCGGGGTTGACGCTGAAGCCGCCGAGCAGTGCAGCGGCCGTCAGCCCCGCGCAGAGTGCGGTGGCGGCTGCAAAGGCGATGCGGCGTGCGGGAGGCATAACGCTCCCTTGGGACTATCGCATTGAGCGCGAGATCACGAGCCGCTGGATCTCGTTCGTGCCCTCATAGATCTGTGTGATCTTCGCGTCGCGCATCATGCGCTCGACCGGATAATCGCTGACGTAGCCGTACCCGCCGAGCACCTGGACGGCCTCGGTCGTCACCCACATCGCGGTGTCCGACGCGATCAGCTTGGCCATCGACGTCCACTTCCCCAGACCCGGCTCGTCGCGGTCGGCGGCCGCGCTGGCGCGGTAGGTCAGCTCGCGCGCGGCGGCGGTGCGCGCCTCCATCTCGGCGAGCTTGAAGGCGATCGCCTGGTGTTCGAAGATCGGCTTGCCGAAGGTGACGCGCTCCTTCGCGTACTGGGTCGCGTAGTCGATCGCGCCCTGCGCGATGCCGACGGCCTGCGCGGCGGCGCCCGAGACGCGTGCGCTCGAGCGTGCCGAGCGCGACGGCCAGGCCCTTGTCGACCTCGCCGATGACGTTCTCCTGGGGAACGCGGACGTCCTCGAGCACGGGCGAACCGGTCGGCGAGCCCTTGATGCCCATCTTGTGCTCGTAGCCGCCGATCGAGAAGCCCTCGCGGTCCTTCTCGACGATGAACGCGGTCGTCTTGCGGTTCTCGCGGTCGGTGCTCGCCATCACGACGTAGAAGTCGGCGACGCCGGCGTTGCTGATCCAGTTCTTCGTGCCGTTGATGACCCACTCGTCGCCGTCGAGCTTGGCGCTCGTGCGCATCGAAGCCGGGTCGGACCCGGCCTCGGGCTCGGACAGCGCGAACGCGGGCGACCACTCACCGGTGGCGAGCTTCGGGAACAGGCGCTGCTTCTGCTCGTCGCTGCCGAACAGTGCGATCGGGAGCGAGCCGAGGTCCTGCACCATCAGGATCAGCGCCGAGGCCGCGCAGGCCTTGGCGATCTCCTCGACCGCGATCGACAGCATCAGCGTGCCCGTCCCGGTCCCGCCGTACTCGGTCTCGAACGGCAGCCCGAGGATGTCGTTCTCGGCGAACAGCTCGCGGATGTCCTGCGGGTACTCCGCGCTGGCGTCGATGTCATGCGCGCGCGGCGCGACACGCTCCTGCACGATCTGGCGGATCGTGTCGCGGAAGTCGAGGAACTCCTGCGGGATCGTGTACGTGTCGGTGGCGGTGGCGGACATGGGAGAAAGACTACGTGGCGCGACGTCTCCGGAACCTCTACGCTGCCGACGGCATGACCTGGGAGCCCGAGCTGGAGGAGCTGCGCCGCCGCCGCGAGCTCGCCCACGAGACTGGGCGGCGCCGAGCGCGTCGCGCGCCAGCACGCGGCCGGCAAGCTGACGGTGCGCGAGCGCGTCGAGCGCCTGCTCGACGACGGCAGCTTCCACGAGACCGGCGAGCTGGCCGGCGTCGGTGAGTACGACGAGCACGGCGAGCTGACCGGGTTCCTGCCCGCGAACATGCTCGTCGGCCAGGGGCGTGTCGACGGGCGCCGCGCGGTCGTCCAGGCCGACGACTTCACGGTCCGCGGCGGCGCCGCCGACGCGGCGATCTGGCAGAAGCTGGTCTGGGCCGAGCAGGCCGCACACGAGCTGCGCGTGCCGCTGATCCGGCTCGTCGACGGGACCGGCGGCGGCGGCAGCGTGAAGACGCTCGAGACGATGGGCTTCTCGTACGTGCCGCCGCTCCCGGGCTTCGAGTTCGCGGTCGAGAACCTCGCGCGCGTGCCGGTCGTCGCCGCGGCGCTCGGCCCCTGCGCCGGCCTCGGCGCCGTGCGCGTGACGCTGTCGCACTTCTCGGTGATCGTGCGCGGGAGCGCGCAGCTGTTCGTCGCCGGGCCGCCGGTCGTCGCGGCCGCGATGGGCGAGTCGCCGGACAAGGAGACGCTCGGCGGCTCGCGCGCGCAGACGCGCGCCGGCGCCGTCGACAACGAGGCGGCCGACGAGGACGACGCGCTCGATCAGCTGCGGCGGTTCCTGTCCTACCTGCCCGGGAGCGCCTGGGAGGCACCGCCGCTCGCGGCGTCGACCGACGACCCCGAGCGCCGCGAGGAGGAGCTCCTGTCGCTGATCCCGCGCGACCCGCGCAAGACGTACGACATGCGCCGCGTGCTCGAGCTGATCGCGGACCGCGGTTCGGTCTTCGAGGTCGGGCGGCGCTTCGGCTCGTCGCTGATCACCGCGCTCGCGCGGCTCGACGGGCGACCCGTCGGCGTGCTCGCGTCCGACCCCAAGCACTACGGCGGCGGCCTGACCGCCGAGGCCTCGGACAAGCTCGCGCGCTTCACCGACATCTGCGACGCGTTCCGCCTACCGGTCGCTGCACCTCGTCGACCAGCCGGGCTTCGTGATCGGGACCGACTCCGAGCGCCGCGGGACGATCCGCCGCGGCAGCCGCGCGCTCAGCGCCGTGATGCAGGCCCGCACGCCGTGGGCCAGCGTGCTCGTGCGCAAGGTCTACGGCGTCGCCGGCGCCGGGCACGGAAACGGCGCGCGCCTGAACCTGCGCTTCGCCTGGCCCTCGGGCCAGTGGGGCTCGCTGCCGATCGCCGGCGGGCTCGAGGCGGCCTACCGCCGCGAGCTCGAGGCCAGCGACGACCCCGTGGCATTGCGCGCCGAGATCGAGGAGCGGCTGACGCGCGTCATGTCGCCGTTCCGCACCGCCGAGCGCTTCTCCGCCGAGGAGATCATCGACCCGCGCGACACGCGGCCGATCCTCTGCGACTGGGCGCAGCGCGCGCACGAGCTGGTGGCGCTCGACGCGCACAACGGCCCGGTCACGCGCGGCACCCGCGTCTGACGCGTCAGCTGCTCGAGCTTGACGCGGAGCGGCTGAGCCGCCGAACGAGCCGAGCGCCACCGACCACGATCAGAAGCAGCAGCCCGAGCAGGAACCCGAACCAGGCGATGTCGGCGACGACCTGGCGCACGCCGTCGTTGTCGTTGCCGAGCAGCCCGGCGCTTACGAGGCCGGGCTCGTCGTCCCGGGCGCCGTGGACGGTTGAGCCGCAGCTAGAACCGCGCGACAACCTCGTAGGCGCCTCGCGAGAGCAGCTCGACGCCGGTCGCCTCGATCGTGCTCGCGCGGCTTTGATCGGCGAACTTGTCCGTCTCCGCTGCGGCTTCCTCGCTGGCCCACAACGTCAGCGTGAGGGCAGTGCCCGCTTCGCGATCGATCAGGAACACGGCGCCCGCGTTGCCGGGCAGGCCCTGCACGAAACCGCTGACCTTCGTGTTCACGTGACCGGCCCACTTGTCGAGTGCCTCGGGAGCGCCTGACCACGTCGATGTCCTGGCGACCATCTGAACCTCCGTACTCGTTCGCGGCAGCTGATCTGCGCGCGTACCTCGAGCGTCCCACTCCCGACCGCGGATAGCGAGCGGGACTGCCGGATCGACTGGCCTGCTCAGTGATCGGCGACGCTGCCACCCTCGGGCTCCAGCGGCCGGCCCTCTTCGTGCCAGACCTTGATGCCCCCGGCCATCGAGCTCGCCTGCAGCCCGGCGGCCTTGAACGCCTGCGCCGCCATCAGCGACCGCACGCCGGCGCGGCAGTGAAAGATCACCGGCTTGGAGGCGTCGATCGACTCCGCCTGCGACGCGAGCCGCTCGAGCGGGATGTGCCGCGTGCCGGCGATCCGGCCCGCCTCCCACTCGTACGGCTCGCGCACGTCGATCACGGTCGCGCTGCCATCGGCAAGCGCCTGCGCGGTCTGCTCGCAGGTGACCTCGATCGCAGGATCGCTCAGAGGGTTGGTCAAAGCTTTGTGACGCTGACCGCCTTGGGGCCCTTGTCGCCGGGCTCCTCCTCGTAGGAGACCTTGGCGCCCTCGGCGAGCGTCTTGTAGCCATCGCCACTGATCGCGCTGTGATGGACGAACAGGTCCTTGCTGCCCTCGTCGGGCGTGATGAACCCAAAGCCCTTCTCATCGCTGAACCACTTCACGGTTCCCGTCGGCATGTCGGTGCGTCCTTCCTGGGGGGTGCTGGCTGAACCCGGCGGACGCTACCAACCGGCGATGCGCGACGATGGGGCAGTGCAGGATCCGATGCCCGTCACCCGCGATGTCGCGATCCCGCTGCGCGAGATCGAGCTGCTGGCGAGCCGCTCCTCAGGCCCCGGCGGCCAGCACGCGAACGTCACCGCCTCACGGATCGAGGCGCGCTTCGACGTCGCCGCGTCGTCAGCGCTGAGCGACGCGCAGAAGGCGCGCGTCACGGCGCGCTGTGGCCCGGTCGTGCGCGCCATCGCGCAGGACGCGCGCAGCCAGGCGCGCAACCGCGAGCTCGCGCTCGAGCGGCTGCGCGAGCGGCTCGCCCGCGCGCTCGCGGTGCGCCGCCCGCGCCGCGCGACGCGGCCGAGCCGCGGCGCGCGCGAGGACCGCCTGCGCGACAAGCACACGCGCTCGCAGCGCAAGCGTGACCGGCGCAGGCCTCAGACGGACGACTGAGTCAGCGATCAGAGGCCGGCCGGATGGCGGATCTGGAACCCGCTGTTGTCGCGCATGTCCTTCTGCCAGCGCGAGCGGTTGGAACCGCGACCGCTGGTGTCGAAGCGCAGGCCCGCGACCGTCATGTACATGTGGCCGGAGTTCGTGTAGATCGTGACCCACTGGCCCTTGCCCGACTGTCCCCAGTCGAAGTAGTCGTACGAGGCGAGCGGGCTCTTCAGAAGTCCGGCGCCGCGCAGTGCGTAGGAGACCGAGCCTGAGCAGTCGTAGCCCGAGTCCTCCCAGCGGCCGTGGCCGCCGCCCCACTTGTAGGGCAGCTTCGCGATCTTGTTGCCGGCGGCGATGATCTGCTTGACGGCCTCGGGGGCATCCTCGGGCGCGACGGCCAGGCCATCGGCGGTCAGCGTCGCCTTGTCGCCCGGCGCGAGCGGCGGGGCCGGAAGGTCGTCGAGCGAGGGATCGCCGGCGTCGCCCGGCTGGGCGCTTTCGCCGACGGCGGTCAGCAGTGCGTAGATGTCACCGGCGTCGACCTGGCCGTCAGCGGCGACGTTGCGGCCCCGCTCGAAGCGGCGGACGGCCGCAGCGGTCACGGCCGTGTACTCACCGTTGGGGCGCGGGGCGCCCTTGATGCCGGCGCGGCGCAGGTAGTCCTGGAGCTCCTTGACGTCACGGCCGCTCATGCCGGTCGCGAGCGGGATCCGCTGCCCGAGCTTCGTCAGGCTCGTGGTCGCGTCGCCGAAGCCGACTCCGCCGCCGCTCGATTCGCTGACGCTGCCATCGGCGCCGCGGGCGGCGCGGCGCAGGGCCTTCAACGTCTGGGGTCCGGCGATGCCACTCGCGTCGAGGCGCGCGGCGAGCTGGAACTTCTGCACGGCGCGGGAGGTGGCGTAGCGGTACTGCCCGTCCACGACGACCGAGAGGCCGGCGGCGCGCAGCAGCGTCTGCATGCTGCGGACCTGCGAGCCGGCGGCGCCGGGGCGCAGCACACGGACGCTCACGCGCGGGAGCGATGCGGACGGAACGGCGACCGCGGCGGGCGTGGCGACCTTGGGGGTCGCGGCGACGGCGGCAGCGGCGCTCGGGAGGACGACTCCCAGAATCGATAACGGTACGGCGAAACGGCGTAGGTGAAGCGGCACGGGCGAACCCCCTCTTGTCACGCCTACGGGGTTAGCTGACGGGCTCGCGCGAAAAGGGCCGCGCTACTTCTCCGCAATGGAGATGATTCGCCCCGGGCCATCGAGATGGCCAGTGGGTCCCCCGTTCTCCGCGATTTAGGGTGCCGCGGAGACTCGGCTGGTCACAACTTCTGCGGGAGAGTAGCGGCTCCTCCCCCAATCTTTAGGTTCAGCTGCTGTGCAGCACCGCGTGCGCGACGGCCAGGGCGACCTCGGCACGGGGCTCCAATGACCGTAGATCCACGAATTCATCGGGATGATGGGCATGCCCGCCGCGTGCCCCCAGCCCATCGATCGTGATCGGGATGGTTGCCGCGAAGTGGCTCGCGTCGCTGGCGCCGCCGCGCTGGGCCGCGACGACGGGACGCCCGAGCGCCGCAGCGGCGGCGGCCAGGACCGGGGCGGTCGCCTCGCGCGCGTCCATGCCCGGCCACTCGCGCTGCATCTGCGCCTCGATCCGCGCTCCGCGCACGTCGGCAGGGATCGATGCGACGACGGCGCGCAGCGCCTCCAGGCGGTCGGCGCGCACGTCGCAGATCAGCTCTCCATCGGCGGGAACGACGTTCAGCGCCTCGCCGGAGTTCAGGATCGTCGGGACGGCGGTCAGGCGGTCCGGGCCCTGCGGCGCATGGAACGCGGCGACCAGTGAGGCGACGTCGGCGAGCGCGAGCAGCGCGTTGACGCCCTTGTCGGGAGCCGACCCGGAGTGTGCCGCGCGGCCGTGCGCACGCACGCGAATGCTGCCCGCCGCCTTGCGCCGCACGACGACCGCCTCCTGCCCGTCCGGGTCGCGCTCGCCGGCCTCGAAGCAGAGGCACGCGTCGTAGCCCCCGAACCCGGGCACGTGCGTGAACGGCTCGGTGCGCCACTCCTCGTCGTTGACGAGCAGCAGCGCCGCCTCGCTGAGCTCAGGGTGCCCGCTGAGCGCGCGCAGCAGGCCGAGCGACAGCGCGACGCCCGACTTCATGTCGATCGTTCCCGAGCCGATCATGCGCGGTCCGACACGCTGGGGCGGCACGTGCGCGCCGTGCGCGACGACGGTGTCGAGGTGGCCGACGAGCAGCAGCCGCCGGCGACCTGGGCCGCTCACGCGCAACACCAGGTCGGGCGCGTGCTCGGTCGACGAGCACGCGATCCGCGCCACCCGTGCGTCGTCCGGCGCGAGCGCCGTGGCCACCGCGACGACCTCTTCTGCGGCCGTCGCATCCCCGGACGGGGAAGAGATCGCGACGAGCGCTTCGAGGTCGCGTTCGGCGCGCGCCGCGAGCGGGCCGGAGTGTTGCTCGATCCACGCGTGCGCCACATCCGTACCCTTGCATCTATGGCCAAGGGACCCCAGGTCGGCGAGCCGGCCCCAGACTTCGAGCTGCCGGGCACGACCGGCCCGTTCAAGCTCTCCGAGTATCGGGGCGCACGCGTCGTGCTGCTCTTCTACCCGGGCGACAACACGCCCGTGTGCACGAAGCAGTTCTGCTCGTACCGCGACCGGCCCGCTGAGATGGGCGACCTCGACGCCGTCGTCGTCGGCATCTCCCATCAGGACCTCGCCTCGCACGAGGACTTCACGTCCAAGCACGGCCTGACGGTGCCGCTGCTGGCCGACACGGACAAGGCCGTCGCGAAGCTCTATGGCGTCGCGGCGCCGGTGCTCGGCACGCGCCGCGCCGCACTCGTCGTCGACGAGGCGGGCATCGTGCGCTATCGCCACGTGCACACGCTCGGTCTCGACTTCCAGGACACCGACGACCTGCAGGCAGCGCTCGCCGCGCTGCCGCCCAGGGCGCCGGCCCAGGCTTGACGACGCAGGCCCGGCGGGCGAGGCTCGGCGCATGACTCCCGAGCCGCTCGTCGTCGAGACGCTGACCGACGGCGGACAGCGGCCGGAGGACGTGTGCGCCGAGATCGCCGGGTGGATCTCCGGCGCTCGCCGCACGCTCGACTTCGCGCTCTACAACGTGCACGTCCCGGGAGTCGCCGGCGACCGCATGATGGCGGCGCTGCGCGATGCCTCCGCGCGCGGTGTGGCGGTGCGCGCACTGCTGCACCGTCCCGACCTCGACCCGACGCCGCTGCATGCGACGGCGGCGCCGCGCACGCGCGTCGACGTCCTGCGCCGCGCCGGGGTGCACATCGAGCTGACCGAGCAGCGGCGCGACCTGATGCACCACAAGTTCGCGATCCGCGACGACGAGGCGGTCTGGACCGGCTCGACGAACTGGACACTCGACGACTTCGGCGCCGAGGAGAACGTGATGGTGCGGCTCGTCTCACCGGCGGTTGCGGACGTCTACTCGGCGGTCTTCAGCGAGCTCTGGGCGACGCAGCAGATCGAGGGCACCGGCGCTCATGACCCGCCGCTGATTCGCGTCGGCGACGCGCAGGTGCGCGTCTGGTTCTGTCCCGGTCGCGGACGCGCGCTGTCGCACCGCATCGCCGACCGCATCACGAACGCCCGACGGCGCGTCCGGGTCGCCTCGCCGATCGTCACGGCCGGGCCGATCCTGTCGGCGCTGAACGCCGCCTCCGCCGGGCAGGTCGATCTGACGGGCATCGTCGACATCTCGCAGACGGTGCGGGTCCTGAAGCAGTGGGCGGACGGCCCGCCGACGTGGAAGGGCGCCGGTGCTCGAGCAGCTGCTGCGATCGCACCTGTTCGCGGGCAAGCAGTCGAGCGAGGACTACGGCCGCCCGGGGTCCGTGCGCGACACGATGCACGCGAAGGTCGTCGTCGTCGACGACGTCGCGTTCGTCGGGTCGTTCAACCTCTCGCGCTCGGGCGAGAACAACGCCGAGAACACGCTCGAGATCGAGCATCGCGGGGATCGCCGAGTCGCTCGCGACCTGGATCGACGGACTGCGCGAGCGCTACCCGGATGCGGCCGACGCGCTGCCGGGCGGCGCGGCCGCATGAGCACGCGTCCGGGCGAGCTGTCGATCCGCACGCTCGACGAGGGCGGGCAGAGCGCCGAGGAGATCGGCGGCGCGATCGCTGCCTGGATCGGCGAGGCCCACCGCACGCTCGACCTGGCGCTCTACGACGTGCGCGTTCCAGGGCCCGTCGGTGACACGCTCGCCGCCGCGATCGAGGCCGCGCGCGCGCGCGGGGTGCGCGTGCGGATCGCGATCCACGATCCGCGCTCCGAGGCACCCGACCAACCGACGACGCCGCCGCAGACGCGGCCGGACCTGCTCGCGAGCACCGGCGCCGACGTGCGCCTGATCGACGGCGACCACGACCTCATGCACCACAAGTTCGTCGTGCGCGACGGCGCCGCGCTGTGGTGCGGATCGACCAACTGGACGATCGACTCGTGGACCCGCGAGGAGAACGTGATCGTCACCGCGGTCTCGCAGCCGCTCGCGCAGGCCTACGAGCGCACGTTCGAGGAGCTCTGGCGCACGCGGCGGCTCGAGGACACCGGCGACTTCGACGCGCCCGCGATCAAGATCGGCGACGCGCTCGTGCGGCCGTGGTTCTGCCCCGGCCGCGGCCGCGAGCTCGCCCACCAGATCGCGACGCGGATCGACCGCGCCCGCCGTCGCATCCGGATCGCCTCACCGGTCCTGACCAGCGCGCCGGTGCTCGCGGCGCTCGCCGAGGTGCTGCACGAGGGGCGCGTCAGCGCGACGGGCGATCGTCGACATCACGCAGACCGAGCAGGCGCTCGCCGCAGTGGCGCCACAACGAGCAGGTGCGCTGGAAGGCACCCGTGCTCGAGGAGGTCCTCAAGGGCCTGGACTTCCACGGCAAGCGCTCGACGCCCTACCGGCCCGACAGCGTCCACGACTTCATGCACGCGAAGATCTCGGTGATCGACGACGTCGTGTTCGTCGGCTCCTACAACCTCTCTCGCTCGGGCGAGGAGAACGCCGAGAACGTGCTCGAGATCGAGGACGCAGTCCTCGCCGACCGGATCGCCGCGTGGATCGACGTCGTGCGCGCGCGCTACCCCGACGCGCGCTGACCAGCGTCGAGCAGGCCCTGCTGGCGAGCGCAGTGCTGCGCGACGCGGACGATGTCGGCCGGGTTGTCCCAGACCTGCAGCAGGTCGAGCTCGGCGGGCTTGAGCATCCCGCGCGCAACCGTCTCCTCGCGCAGCCAGTCGAGCAGGCCGGTCCAGTAGCCGTCTCCCGCGAGGATCACGGGAAAGTGCTGGACCTCGTCGGTGATGATCAGGTTGAGCGCCTCGAACAGCTCATCGAGCGTGCCGTAGCCGCCGGGGAAGACGACGAACCCGACGGCGTAGCGGACGAAGCAGACCTTGCGCGCGAAGAAGTGGTCGAACGTCAGCGAGAGGTCCTGGAACGGGTTCGGCGCCTGCTCGTGCGGGAGCTTGATGTTCAGCCCGACCGACTGCGCGCCCGCATCCTGTGCGCCGCGGTTGGCGGCCTCCATGACGCCCGGCCCACCGCCCGTGATGATCGTGAAACCGGCCTCCCCGAGCAGGCGTGCGGTCTCGCGCGCCGACACGCACGCCGGGTCGTCCTGCGCGAGGCGCGCCGAGCCGAAGATCGAGATGCCGGCCGTGATGCCGGAGAGCGCGCGGAAGGCTCCCTCGAGCTCCGCGTCGATCGCGGCCACGCGCTGCGCGTCGGTCTTCTCCGTCGCGACCGCGGGCGACTGCGCCGCGAGCAGCTCCATGTCGGCGCTGAGCGGTGTGCGGGCTGCCACGGGCGGGGTGTCTGAGCGTGCCATCTGCGGGCGAGGCTAACGGGCGTGTCCGCTTGCGCGCCGCACACCGCGGTGCGCCACGGCTGCGCGTGGCGCTGTAGCCTGCGCAACGTGAGCACCGAGCCTGACGCGCCGTCCCAGGACCCCACCGCGGAGGCACCCGGCGAGCCGCCCGCTGCGGTCGAGCCGCCGGCCGACGCGCCCGCTCCGAGCGAGCCGCAGGCGGAGGCTCCCACGCCCGCGCCGGAACCGGCTGCGCCGGCCGCTGAGGAACCGCCGGCCGAAGCGCCGCGCCCGCTGAAGCACCTCAGGCCGAGGAGGCCGCACCCGCTGCTGCGGAGGCCGCACCGGCCGAGGCCGCTGCGCGAGGCCCCACGGCCGAGGCGCCGCCGCCGACGCAGCCCGCCGAGGCCGACGCGCCCACGGCCGACGCGCCAGAAGCCCGCCAAGCCGAAGCGCAAGCGTCCGCCGCGCCCGCGCAAGCCGAACATCCCCAAGGACCTTCCCCGCACGCGCGCGCCGCTGCCGCTCGACGAGCTGCGCGACGCGTCACGAGCGACGCTCGACCTGTTCGGCCAGAAGGGCATCCGCGACGCCTTCCTGATCCTCGCTCCGCGTGAGCGTCAGGACATCTCGGCGCTGATCGCCAACGAGGACGACCACCGTCCGCGCACGCGCAACATCGCGAACGGCTCGATCGGCGCCGGCCGGATCGACAAGGCGATGAGCGCCACGATCATCTCGATGGCACGCGTCGAGGATCTCTGGGCGATCGTGCTCGACAAGGAGAGCGCCGCCGAGAAGATCGGCCGCATCCGCGCCGCCAAGCAGCGCGACAAGCAGAAGGCCGACCGCGCCAAGGAACGCGCCAACAACTCCGACCGCGTCAGCCGCGAGGACATGGCGAAGGCACGCGACGGCAGCGTCGGCGCGACGATCAGGATCGTCACCGACGAGAAGCGCGAGCGCCGCCCCAAGGGCGAGCCGCCGGCTGAGAAGCCCAAGCGCGAGAGCGTGCTGGACCAGCTCGGGTACTAGCGCGCGTCACGGTGTCGACGCGCGGTGGCCGATGATCGACGCGAGGCTGCGCACGGTCGCCGACATCGGAGTGCAGCGGAGCGCGAGGTTGCGCGCCGCCGCCAGAACGGGCGAGTTCGAGCAGCGCGGCCTGTCCCATCCGCCGGGAGCGCGCTAACGATCTTCGTCACCCGCTCCCGGCGCAGCGCGTCGTAGCGCGCCAGGGCCGCCGCGAGGTCGGGCTCGGCGGCGAGCGCGGCGGCCAGCTCGACGGCGTCCTCGATCGTCTGGCAGCCGCCCTGTCCGAGGTTCGGGAACATCGGATGCGCCGCGTCACCGAGCAGCGCCACGCGACCCCGCGCCAGCGGCTGCCCGACCGCACGCTCCAGGAGCGGCGTACGGATGATCGACGCGGGTCGGTGCGGGCGATCAGTGCCGCTGCCGGCACGTCCCACGAGTCGAACCGCAGCGCGCAGCGCGTCGCGCTCGCGCTGCGGGTCCGGGTCGCCGTGCTCGTCCGCGCGCGCTGCCGCGAACCAGTAGATCCGCTCGCCCGGAGCGGCACCGCCCCGAACAGCAGGCCACGACCCCAGGTCTCGCCCTCGAGCTGCGCCAGCTCGTCGCCCAGCGGGACGACCGCACGCCAGGCGACGTCCCACTCGGAGCTGCGGGAGCGTCGCCCCAGAGACGGTTCACGAACGAGCGAGCGCACGCCGTCGGCCGCGACGAGCAGCGCGCCGTCGAGCTGCTCGCCGCCTTCGAGCGTGACGCTGACTCCGTCGTCGCGCTCGGCGACGTCCGTGATCGGGGCGCCGTCACGCAGCGCACCCGCCGGCAGCGCGCCACGCAGCAGGTCTACGAGATCAGCCCGGTGGACGAGCAGGACCGGCGCGCCGAAGCGGTCGCTGAGCCGCGCGCCCGGAAGGCTCGCGAGGGTGCGCCCATTCGCCAGTCGGAGCGCTCCCCCGGCCGGCTCCCAGCCAATCGCGTCGAGCCCGTCACCAAGGCCGAGTTCCCGCAGCGGATGGACGGCGTTCGGCCACAGCGAGATCCCAGCGCCGACGTCGGCCGGCCGGGCATGCCGCTCGATCACGATCGGGTCGAACCCCGCCCGGCGGAGCGCGATGCCCACCGTCAGCCCGCCGATGCCGCCGCCGGCAACGAGGACTCGCGTTCCGGGGGCCAGCGCGCCGCTCATGGCCGGAACCTACCGCCGGTGGGCGCCCGCGCGTCCAACCACCTGGCCGTGGATCGTCCAGATCGTTGCGAACACCAGCCATACGATCCGGCGATGAGCGAGATGACGTGGATGACCCGGCGCGTCGAGCAGCGCGACTGGGATGCCTGGCGCCGGCTCTTCACCGGCTACTGCACGTTCTACGAGCGCCCGACGACCGAGGCGCAGCTGAACCGCGTGTGGTCATGGATCCACGACGGCGGAGAAGTCGACGCGATCGTGGCGGTCGCCGAGGGCGACATCGGTGAGCCGGTCGGGCTGGCCCATCTGCGCTCCTGGGTCCGGCCACTGCGTGGCGAGATCGCCGGCTACCTCGACGACCTCTTCGTCGAGCCGTCGGTGCGCGGGACGGGGGTCGTCGAAGCCCTGTTCGCGGCGATCGATGCGACCGCCGTTGAGCAGGGCTGGAGCGTCGTGCGCTGGACGACCGCTGACGACAATTACCGCGCTCGGACCGCCTACGACCGCGTCGCAACACGGACCGGCTGGATCACGTACGAGCTGACGCCCGGTTGACCGGTCGCACGCGGCCTCAGGCGGCTCGCCGTCGCCGGCTTCTGAGTCCTGCCTCGAGGTCGTCGAGCAGCCCCTCGAAGCTCGCGTTCACCGACTGCGGAAGACCGAACCCGCCGACGGCCTCGAGCGCCACGAAGCCGTGCAGTGAGCTGCGCACCGAGCGTGCCGCGTGGACGATCTGGTCGTCAGGCAGGCCGAACGCCGCGAGCAGCCGCACGACGATCTGCATGATGTCGTCGGCCGCTCGTGCGACGTCCGGCTCATCCTCGGCTGGAGCGCGCAGCGTGGCGGCGTAGAGGCCGGGCCGCTCGGCGGCGAAGCGCCGGTAGCCGTGGCCGAATGCGCGCAGCCGCGCTCCCGCCGAGGCGCCGGCATCCTCCTGGTCGAGCGCTTCGCGCAGCTCCTCCATGCCGCTCAGCGCCAGGCGCCGCTGCAGGTCCGGGAGCCCGTCGAGGTGCTTGTACAGCGACGGCGACCGCACCCCCAGCTGCGCGGCCAGGTCGGCGAGCGTGACCGACGCGAGGCCGTCACGGTCAGCCAGCCGTGCAGCCTCCGCGACGACCAGCTCCGGGGTCAGGCCTGCGCGCGGCACGGCCCTACAGCGCCGGGTCGGCGGTGAGCTGCCCGCGCTGGGAGCCATCCGCGGTACGCAGCCCGTAGCCCCAGATGCGGTCGAAGGCGACGTGGAAGGCCCAGCCGAGCGCGAACGGCACGAGCACCGGCACGACGAGCGCGACCAGCCCGAGGCCGACCGGCGTCCACCACGTGTGCAGCGCGTTGTAGAGCGGGACCCAGGCCGGGTTCAGCTGCCCCTGCGCGCCGCCGCCGAGCAGCCCGACATCCGGAATCACGACCGCAATCCAGAACAGCGGTGTTCCGGGTCCGAACGCGCTCATCGCGATCCACATCAGCGCGGCGGCGAGGACGGCGTAGGCGATGCGGGTGAGCGGCGTGACGGGCATGATGGTCTCCTTGGCTACGAGCGTTAGCTTTCGTCATCAGACTAAAGCTAACGCCCTTAGCTTGTCAAGCGGACCCGTTGTCGTGTCAGCGCTGTCGCGCGCGGAAGCGCGCGAAGACGCCGACGAACGGCAGCAGGATCATCACGCCGATGATCGCGCCGATGATGCCTCCGAGATCGAACACGTCGGTATCGCCGATACCGATCCAGACCGTGAAGATCAGGTAGCCGAGCATGGCTCCGGCAAGGCCGAGCACCAGCGAGAACAGCCACGACTTCGGGCCGCTCAGGCCGTGCCACATATCCGGCACCAGCATCCGCCCGACCGTTCCGGCGATCAGACCCAGCAAGATTGCACCGATCATCAGCGTCTCCTTTCAGACGCCGGCGATCGTAGTGCCCTTCCCGGTCAGTCCGCGGCGACCGCCGCGCCACTCAGCGAGTCGGCGAAGGCCCCCGAGGTCATCACCTCGGAGAACATCGGGAAGTCGAACTTGATCGCGTTGTCGTGCTCCTCGGGTGAGGTGGCGGCGACACAGTCCGACAGCGTGATGACGTCGTAGCCCTTCTCGTAGCCCGTGCGCATCGTCGACTCGACGCAGCAGTTGGTGAGGAAGCCGCCGAGCGCGATCGTCGTGATCCCGCGGGCGCGCAGGATGAAGTCGAGGTTCGTCGTCGCGAACGTGTCGAGGCCGCGCTTGCCCTCGACGACCACGTCGCCCTCCTGCGGAGCGAGCGCGTCGACGATCTCCGAGCCCCACTCCCCCTTCACGAACGCGGTCGAATCGACGACGCCCTTGAGGATCCCGTACGGGTGCTGCGACAGCTCACCGTAACCGGCCGCGAACATGATCGGCGCGTGCACGATCGTCGCGCCGGCCGCCCGCGCAGCTGCCACGAGCGCGCGTGTGTTCTCGAGCATCCCGGTCTGCTCCATCACGCCCTGGACCGCACCGTGAAGCGCACCACCCTCCGAGGTGAAGTCGTTCTGATACTCGATCAGGACGACCGCAGTGTGCTTCGGATCGACGGGCATTGGGACTCCTTGTGCTTGGGGAGGCGCGTCAGTCGATGCTACTCCTGGCGGGCTCAGAGCTCGCGCAGGACCCTGCAGGGGTTCCCAGCGGCAATGACGCCGGCCGGCACGTCGCGCGTGACGATGCTTCCCGCTCCGACGATGCTTTCGCGCCCGACGGTGATCCCCGGAAGGACGATCGCTCCGGCGCCGATCCATGCGTTCGGCTCGATGCTTACGGGCGCGGCGTGCTCGATCCCCGCGGAGCGCGCGAGTGGATCGCGCGGGTGGTCTGCTGCGATCAGCTGCGCTCGCGGGCCGATCAGCACGCCGTCGCCGATCGTCACCGGAGCGCAGTCGAGGACCACCACGTCGCAGTTCAGGAACACGCGATCGCCGAGGGTGAGGTTCCAGCCGTAGTCGCAGCGCAGCGGCCCGACGACGACCGTCCCCTCGCCGACGCCCGACAGGAGACCGCGCAGGATGTCCATGCCCTCAGCCTCGCTCGAGGCCGCATCAAAGCGCCTCAGTGCGGCCCGGCAGTGGCCACGCTCAGCGACGAGCTCTGGGTCGGCGGGGTCGTACGGCTCCCCCGCCACCATCCGTTCGCGGCTGGTCATCAGTTCAGGGCGTCGCGCTCCTCTTCGATCGTGCGTTCCGCCGTCGGCAGCGCCTCCAGGCGAGCGTCCGGGATCGCGTCACCGCTGACGACCGAGCGCCCGTAGGTGCCGTCCGCCAGGCGCGCTTCGGCGCGCTCCAGCGCGGCGAGCTGCTCCTGGAGATCCTCGGAGCGACCGGCGTCGAACTCGTCCTGATACAGCGTCTCGGAGCCCCCGTCACCGGGCTCGTCGGCGACGCGGTCGGGTGTCTCTGCGCCCACCTCTGCGAGGGCTCGCTCGATCCGGTCGCGTTCGGTCTGCAGCAGTTGCCGTGCCCGTTCCGTATCCATGCGGCCAGCGTACAGCCGATCCGTCAGGTGTTCGCTGGCTCAATGTCCGCCGCGGTCGCAGCCTCAGCGGGTGCCTCCTCATGACGCACCACGAATGCCACCGACCCGACGATGATCGCCGTGCCGACGAGCGAGACGACCGTGACGGACTCGGTGAAGAACAGTCGCCCGAGGACGAGCGCGACGACGGGGTTGACGTACGCGTAGGTGGCGACCTGCGAGATCGGGGCGCGCTGCAACAGCCAGATGAATGCGCTGAACCCGAGGATCGACCCGATCAGCACCAGGTACGCGAACGCCACGCCGGTGCGCAGCGAGAGTACGCCCGGGTCCACGTCGCCCCACTCCCCCGCGAACGTCCCGGCCAGGAGCATCGCAAGACCGCCGCAGCCCATCGCGAGCGCTGTCGCGAGCGCCGCGTTCGACGGTGCCGGGAGGTCGCGCGAGAGCACCGACCCGACCGACCACGAGAACGCGGCGACGATCAGGATCAAGGCCGCAGCGAGATCGACGCCCGTGGGCTGGTCACCCGGAAGCACGAGCAGGGCGATGCCGACGTAGCCGACTGCGACCCCGAAGTACGTCTGCGTCGATGGGCGTTCGCCGCCGAGCCGGCGCAGCAGGACGACCCAGAGCGGCACCGAGGCGAAGATCAGCGCCGCGTAGCTCGACGGGGCGCCGCGATTCTCGGCGAGCGAGACCATGCCGGTCGCGCCGATCAGCAACAGTCCGATGAGCGCCCCTGCACGCAGCTCACGACCGCTGACCCGCACCGCCTCGCGCCCGCCACGCACCGCAAGCCAGATGATGATCAGGCCGCCTGCACAGATGAACCGCGCGCCGGTGCTGAGCAGCGGCGGAGCAGTCTCGACGACGACGCGAATGCCGAGGTAGGTCGAGCCCCAGACGATGTAGACGACCCAGAGGCCCGTCCAGATCTGCCATGCGGGCGTCGCCCGCGCTGTGCTGACCTGTGTCAGGAGCCGAGAACGAGCGCGAGACGGCGCTCGATCGCGTTGGCGACGGCGTCGCGGACAGCGCCGGCTTCGAAGCGTGCGACGAGCGCCTCGAGGAAGCCCTCGACGACGAGACGGTGGGCCGCCGACTCCGGCAGGCCGTGCGAGCGCAGGTAGAAGAGCTGGTCCTTGTCGATCTGCGCGATCGCCGCGGCGTGCGTGCAGCGCACGTCGTTCGCGAGGATCTCGAGGCCCGGGATCGAGTCGGCGTGCGCCTTCTTGGTCAGCAGCAGGTTGCGCGACTCCTGGAAGGCGTCGGTGCGCTGCGCGCCCTCGTCGACCTGGATCATGCCGCGCCAGACGGTGCTGGAGCGACCGTCGAGAATGCCGCGGAAGGCGAGGTCCGACGTCGTGTCGGGAGCTGCGTGCTCCTGCAGCGTGTCGAAGTCGAGGTGCTGGCGGCCGCGCGTCGCGTACGCGCCGGTGACGGCGGCGTGCGCGCCCGGGCCGGCGAGCTTGGTCTCGAGGAACACCTTGCCGTTGCTCGAGCCGAAGCCGAGCGTGATCCAGTCGATCGACCCGTCGCGCTCGACGATCGAGCGCTGCGCGCCGAAGACCCACGT
This sequence comes from uncultured Actinomycetes bacterium, assembly GCA_963821685.1. Taxonomy (GTDB): domain Bacteria; phylum Actinomycetota; class Thermoleophilia; order Solirubrobacterales; family Solirubrobacteraceae; genus F1-60-MAGs163. The sequence continues at coordinate 131,924 of CAWGEW010000008.1, forward strand.
CTTCTCCGAGAGCGCCTGTGCGTCGACGAAGCGGAGCTTTGCGTTCTGTCCGATCACGAGCTCGGTGACGCCGTTGACTGCGCCCTCCGCCTCGAGGTCCGACGAGAGCGACTGGTGCCAGACCTCGGCCTGTGCGCCTTCCTCGAGCACGATCAGCGCGCGGTGATGCAGCGCGCTGCCGGCCTCCTCATGCACGGTCGTCAGGACGATCGGCGCCTCGACGTGGACGCCGCGCGGGATGTACACGAACGTGCCGTCCGTCCAGCGCGCGTCGTTCTCGACCGTGAAGCGCGTGCGCGCGGTGACGACCGTCCCGAGGTAGCGCTCCACGATGTCCGGGTGGCGCTCCGCGGCAAGCGCCAGCGGCATCACGACCGGGCCCTCGGAGACCGCCTCATCCGCCGACACGCGGACCGACGAATCGAGGTCCAGGTCAAGCACATGCTCAGCCGCGTCCTCAGCGCCACCAGGCGCAGGCGCGAACGCCGCAAGATCAAAGCCCTTCAGCGGCGTGAACTCCCACCCCGCATCGCCCTTGAACACGGGCAGCCCAAGCTCGTCCGCCTCAGCGACAGCCGCCTCACGGCGCTTGGAAAGGAACTCAGGTTCAGTCGAAGTCGTCATAGAAGTAAAAGCAGTTCAGTCATTCGAAGTTCAGCAGCGGCAAGAAAGAGACATCAGCAACAGACCGGAGCGAGATATCGCGGATGGATGAGGTCGCACGCAGTAGGGGGACAGTACGTATGTACGGCCCCCTGCTGCGGGTGGCCTCAGGCGCCGCGAGATCCGCGACCACTACCCAATCGAACCTTCCATTTGCAGCTCGATCAAGCGGTTCATCTCAACGGCGTACTCCATCGGAAGCTCCTTGACGATCGGCTCAATGAACCCATTGACGATCAACTTCGAAGCCTCCTCCTCAGGAAGGCCATGAGACATGAGATAGAAGAGCTGCTCCTCACCAACCTTCGACACCGTCGCCTCATGGCCGACGTCAACGTCGTCCTCACCGATGCGAATCGTGGGGTAGGTGTCCGAGCGCGAGCCCTCGTCCGAGCAGCAGCGCATCGCAGACAACCTTCGACTTCGAGCCATGCGCGCCCTTGGCGACCTCGAGCAGGCCGCGATACGACTGGAGCGCCCACCGTCCTTGGAGATCGACTTGGCGAAGATGTTCGAGGTGGTGTTCGGCGCGGCGTGCACGATCTTGCCGCCGGCATCCTGATGCTGGCCCTTGCCGGCGAAGGCGATCGACAGGATCTCGCCGTGCGCGCGCTCACCCATGAGGTAGACGCTGGGGTACTTCATCGTGAGCTTCGAGCCGAGGTTGCAGTCGACCCATTCGACGGTCGCGTCGCGCTCGGCGATCGCCCGCTTGGTGACGAGGTTGAAGACGTTCTGCGACCAGTTCTGCACGGTCGTGTAGCGGATCCGAGCGCCGGGCTTGGCAATCAGCTCGACGACCGCGGAGTGCAGTGAGTCGCTGGAGTACGTCGGCGCGGTGCAGCCCTCGACGTAGTGCACGTAGCTGCCTTCGTCGGCGATGATGATCGTGCGCTCGAACTGGCCCATGTTCTCCGTGTTGATGCGGAAGTAGGCCTGCAGCGGCATCTCGACGTGGACGCCCGGCGGCACGTAGACGAACGAGCCGCCCGACCACACGGCGCTGTTGAGCGCGGCGAGCTTGTTGTCGTTCGGCGGGATGATCGTCGCGAAGTACTCGCGCATCAGCTCTTCGTGGTCCCGCAGCGCGGTGTCCATGTCGACGAAGATGACGCCCTGGTCCTCGAGGTCCTTGTTGACCTGGTGGTAGACGACCTCGGACTCGTACTGCGCGCCGACGCCGGCGAGGAACTTGCGCTCGGCCTCGGGGATGCCGAGCCGGTCGAACGTCTTCTTGACGTCGTCGGGCACGTCGTCCCAGGAGCGCTCGGCCTTGTCGGAGGCGCGGACGAAGTAGTGAATGTCGTCGAAGTCGACCTCGGCGAGCTTCGGGGAACCCCACGTCGGCATCGGGCGCGCGAGGAAGTAGTCGAGCGCCTTGAGGCGGAACTCGCGCATCCACTGCGGCTCGCCCTTGAGCTCGGAGATCTTCTCGACGACCTCGCGATTGATGCCCTTCGGCGCCTTGTAGAGGTAGTCCTCGGCGTCATGGAAGCCGTAGCGCTCGGTGTAGTCCGAGTTGAGGTCCTTGAGGCCGGCCTCTTCGTCGGTGAGCGGTGTGCGTGTGGTGTCTGGCGTTGCCATGGTCATTCCACCTCGAGCTTGATCTGTCCGTCCTCGACGAGGACGGGAAACGTCTCTACGGGTACGTATGCGGGGAGCGTCTTGGGCTTTCCGGTGCGCAGGTCGAACAATGAGCCGTGCCGCGGACATTCGACGGTACATGCGGCCTGATCGATCTCGCCCTCGGCCAGCGTGCCGTCGTCGTGCGAGCAGCGATCCTCGATCGCAAGCAGTTCCCCCGCGCAGTTGAAGACCCCGATCTCGAAGTCTTCCCATTCGACGATCCGCGCCGTACCGGGCGGCAGATCTTCGAGGGAGCAGACGTCAATGATTGGTGTCACAGAGCAGGCGCAGGGAAATCCGATTGCGTAGGACGGGATTGTACCCGTCAGCGCGCTTCGGCCGATGTCTACAGGTCGGTCGCGCCGTTGACGGGCGCGACGGCTTCAGGTGTCGCTGGCTCCCATTCGGCGCTGCCGCCGATCGCCGCGCTCTTCAGCACCTTCAGCGAGAGCAGCGCGCACTTCATGCGGGTCGCGGAGATCTGGATGCCGAGCAGGTCGAGGATCGCGCTGCGGTCGAGCCGCGCGACGTCGTCGACCTTCATGCCCTTGATCTCGTCGGAGACCATCGACGCCGACGCCTGGCTGATCGCGCAGCCGTGGCCCGCGAAGCGCACGTCCTCGACGGTGCCGTCGCCGGAGACCTTGAGCATGACCTTCAGCTCGTCGCCGCAGAGCGGGTTCGTGTCCTCGAAGACGAGGTCGGCGTCGGGCATCTCGCCCCAGTTGTGGGGGCGCTTGTAGTGCTCGAGGATCTCTTCGCGGTAGAGGGAGTCGTCCATCAGGGCCTCAATCCAGCCGGAAGATCTCGCGGACCTTGTGCAGCCCGTCGATCAGCACGTCGATGTCCTCGCGCGTGTTGTGCACGGCGAACGATGCGCGTGAGGTCGCGCCGACGCCGAGCCGCTTCATCAGCGGCTGCGCGCAGTGATGGCCGGCGCGGATGCAGACGCCGTCGCGGGCGATGATCTCGGCCACGTCGTGCGGGTGCGCACCGTCGAGCGCGAACGCCGTCAGTGCGCCGCGTGCCTCGGCGTCGGCCGGGCCGTAGACGCGCAGGCCGGGCACCTCGGCGAGGCGCTCGAGCGCGTAGGCCGTGAGCTCGAGCTCGTGTGTGCGGACACGGTCCATGCCCGATACCGCTGAGGAAGTCGATCGCGGCACCAAGGCCGACGACCTCGGCGACCGGCGGTGTGCCCGCCTCGAACTTCCACGGCAGGTCGTTCCAGGTCGCGCCGTCGAAGTCGACGGTCTTGATCATGTCCCCGCCGGCGAGGAACGGCGGCATCGCCTCGAGGATCTCGCGGCGGCCGTGGAGGACGCCGACGCCCGTCGGCCCGTAGGCCTTGTGACCGGTCCAGGCGTAGAAGTCGGCGCCGATCTCGGCGACGTCGACGGGAATCTGCGGCACGGCCTGCGAGCCGTCGATGACGGTGGCGGCGCCGGCGGCCTTCGCGCGGGCGACGATCTCGCCGACCGGGAAGATCGTGCCGAGCACGTTGGAGATGTGCGCGACGGTGACGAGCCGCACGCGGCCGTCGGCGAGGTGCTCGTCGAGCTGGTCGAGCGACAGGCGCCCCTGCTCGTCGATCTCGAGGTAGCGCAGCTGCGCGCCGGCCTGCTTGGCGAGGATCTGCCAGGGCACCATGTTCGCGTGGTGCTCGGCCTGGGTGAGGACGATCGCGTCGCCCTCGCGGACGTGCTCGCGGCCCCATGCAGTACGCGACCAGGTTGAGCGCCTCGGTGGCGTTCTTGGTGATGATCGTCTCGGCCGGCGTCGAGCCGGTGAACGCGGCGATCCGTGCGCGCGCGCCCTCGTAGCGCTCGTCGGCTTCGGCCGCGAGCGGGTAGGAGCCGCGGTGGACGTTCGCGTTGTGCAGCGCGAGCTGCTGCTCGACCGCTTCGATCACGGCGCGCGGCTTCTGCGACGTCGCCGCGCTGTCGAGGTAGACGAGCCCGGGCCGGCGCAGGATCGGGAACTCGTGCGCGAGTGCCGTGTCGGTCAGGGCCGGAGGCATCGTGCTAGGCCGCCGCGCCGGCGACCTCGTCCTTGATCCAGCCGTAGCCCTCGGCCTCGAGCTGCGTGACGAGCTCCGGGCCGCCCTCCTTGACGATCGCGCCGTCAAACAGGATCGAGACCCGCTGAGGCTGCACGAGGTGCAGGATCCGCTGGTAGTGGGTGATGATCAGGACGCCCATCCCCTGGTCCTTGGCGACCGTGTTGACGGCCTCCGCGACGATGTTGAGCGCGTCGATGTCGAGACCGGAGTCGGTCTCGTCGAGGATCGCGGTGTGCGGCTGCAGCAGCGCGAGCTGGAGCATCTCGAGGCGCTTCTTCTCGCCGCCGGAGAACCCGTCGTTGAGGTAGCGCGAGGAGAAGTCGCGCGGGATCTTCGTCAGCTCCATCGCGGCCTCGACGGTCTTGCGGAACTCCTTCAGCGGGACTTCCTTCTCGCCGCGTGCGTCACGGTGCGCGTTCATCACCATGCGCAGGTACTTGGCGACAGTCACGCCCGGGATCGCGACCGGGTACTGGAAGGCCATGAACAGGCCCATCCGCGCACGCTCGTCCGTGTCCATCTCGGTGATGTCCTGACCGCGGAAGCTGACCGAGCCCTCGGTGATCTCGAGCGTCGGGTTGCCCATGATCACGTTCGCGAGGGTGCTCTTGCCGGAGCCGTTGGGGCCCATCAGCGCGTGGATCTCACCCTCGTTCACGGTGAGGTCGAGGCCCTTGAGAATCTCCTTCTCGCCGGCCCGGACATGCAGGTTCTTGATCTCGAGGTCCGCCATGTCGTCCATTCTTCGTGTGGTCGTGAAAGGTGGTGTGGTCAGGCCGCGGAGTGCAGCGGGAGCGCCGAACCGACGGGCTCCGGGATCAGCGGGTCTACGGCCTTCGGAGCGCCGAAGTCCACGAGCTCCTGAAGCGTGGTGCCCTGGAGCGCGCGGGTGACGCCGCCCTGAACGCGCGTCCACAGCAGCCGCGTCCCGCAGCCTTCATGGCCCTCGCCGACATGTGAGCACAGCACGCGCCCGTCCTCGCTGTCGTCGACGAAGCACGACATCGGCGCGACCGCGCCCTCGAGCGCCATCACCGCGCGGTCCATCGTGATGTCGGCGGCCGGCAGCGCGAGGCGGTAGCCGCCGTGTGCGCCGCGGGTGCTCTCGACGAGCTCCGCCTTCTTGAGCAGCGCGACGATCCGTTCGAGGTAGGCGAGCGGCAGGCCCTCGGCCTCCGCGATGGCCTTCAGCGAGACGGGCTGATCGTCGGCCTGCCGGCCGAGCTCGACGAGCAGACGCACGCCGTACTCCGCCTTCGTCGTGAAGATCATGGGCCAATCCTACCAGCGAGGTAGGAGATGCCTGGGTTAGCCCAATGCGTGTATTGGGTATATCGCGCGGCATGTTCGTCACGATCGCCACGACCATCGCCGTCGCCCTCGCGCCGGCCCCGTCACAGGCGGCCGCGACGCCCGTCGCGTCGGCTGCCGCCACGTGCAGCGGCAGGTCGGAGACCGTCGATCAGGCGCGGCGCGTGCACGCCCTGGTCTGTCTCGTCAACAACGCGCGCGCCGTCCACGGTCTGCGGCGCCTGAGGTCGAACGCGAGCTCGACGCTGGCCGCCGGGCGGTTCGCCAAGGACATGGTCAAGCGGACGTACTTCAACCACATGAGCCCCGGCGGCTCGACGCCCGTCTCGCGCGTGCGCGCCGCCGGCTACAAGGGCCGGCGCATCGGTGAGACGATCGCGTGGGCGATCGGGTCGGGCGCCACGCCCGCTGCGACCGTCCACGGCTGGCTGCACTCCCCGCCCCACCGGCGGATCCTGCTCGATCGCCGGATGCGCGATCTCGGCGTCGGCTTGGCGCGCGGTGCACCGGTGAAGATCAGAAGCGCCGGGGTCGGCGCGACGGTCGTGATCGACGTCGGCGCCTGAAGTCGACGCGGGTGATCAGCCGGACCTTGAAGCTCGCGGTCCCGCCGCCGGAAACCGGGATGTCGCGCGCGCCGCCACGAAGGACGAGACGACGCAGGCCGTGCTTGCCCGCCGTGCCCGTCAGCGTGAGCGTCTCGGCTGGCCTCGACCTGACCGGGTTCCGGCGGCGCACCGGCGGTGAAGCGGCGCAGGCTCCCGGGGACGGTCCACGAGAGCGTGACGCGCCCGTCGTTCCGGAACGTGACGGTCGACGGCGGCGCCCCGGCATACGTCTGAGCCAGCGTGAAGACGTATGTCCACGGGAGCAGCCCTGCGGTCGACCCGTGCCCGTAGTCCGTGCAGCGACACCGAGCCCTTGCCGAAGACCGCGGCGACCGTGCTCGGTAGAGCTCGAGGCGGAGCGTCCGCGTGGACTTGGGGGTCGGCAGCGTCCCTTCGAAATGCCCGCGCAGCGGCTGCGTGTGCCGTGTCCCGTCACGGAACGGTGACCGTGAGCGTGCTGCCCTTGAGCGCCGTGACCGTTCCGATCCTTGGCACTCGCGACCGGCGCCAGCGCCAGGGCGCTGAAGACCGCGAGGGCTGACTCCCGAGTGCACGGTTACGTCGCATAAGTGACAGACAACCACGTGACGGGCTGTCACGCAAATGGAAAGCGGTTCACTAGAAGACGTCGCCGCGAATCGCCGAGCCGCTGAGCAGCGGGCTGACGACCTTCGGTGACTTCGGGAAGACGCCGATGCGATGGCGCTCGACGTCGAGCCCGGAGGCGGCGATCGTCGCGAGCGTGTCGCGGTTGCAGTTGCAGCCGCCGGCGACCTTCTTCCAGATCGGCGCCCAGCGATCCTGCTTGCGCGCGATCTTCGGATCCTCACTGCGCACGTGCTCGAGGAACAGGTAGCGCCCGCCGGGTTTCAGCACACGCGCGATCTCCTCGACCGCGCGGGCCGGGTCGGGCGCCTCGCACAGCACGAGCGTCCCGGTGACGGTGTCGAAGGTCGCGTCCTCGAACGGCAGCGCCTCGACGCTCGCCTCGACGATCTCGGTCGGCGCGGGCGCGTCACCGAGCTTCGCCTCGATCTGGCGGCGCATCGGCTCGTGTGGCTCGGTCAGCACCAGGCGGGTGATCCCGGTGCGCGGGTAGGCCGTCATGTTCAGGCCGGTCCCCGTGCCGATCTCGAGCACCTCGCCCTGGGCCTGCGCAAGCGCGTCGCGGCGCGCGTCGGCGAGCCCGGCCTCCTGGCTGCCCTTCATCAGAAAACGGTCGTACAGACGGGCGGTGATGCGGTTCACGGTCCATCGAGCGTACCGGCAAAGCGCCGTTCGGCCAGCGGCTTCGATACGCTCGCGCCATGGTGCTCGCCGTCAGCAATGCCGTGAAGATCGACATCGGTCTGATCGGCGTCTTCTTCGTGCTGTTCCCGATCATCGCGCAGGGCCTGATCGCGTTCGCGGCAGCCCAGGCGGTTGTCGAGAAGCGCGAGAACGATCGCTACCTCGAAGAGCACCGCATCCCCGGGCACGAGATCTGATTTCGCGGTCTAGCCGCCGCTGAGATCGCCGGCGCTGACGCGCTCGTTCGAGGCGATCAGCGCCCGCGCGCGATCCAGGTCCAGTCCGCCGCCGACGCTCAGTGCGCCGCGCACGTGGCCGTGCTCGAGGTACCAGACGCCGAACTTCCCGTCCTGCAGCGCGCCGGTGACGACCTCCTCGTCCCACTCATGCGCCGGGACCGACGTATTCCAGCGACGCCCAGTCGGCGAGGTCGCTGTAGAAGTAGGGCACCTCGGTGTACGCGTCCTCCGCGCCGAGGATCGCGCGCGCGACGAACGCGCCCTGGGCGCTGGCGTGCTCGGTGTGCTCGACGCGGATGCGCCGCCCGCCGTGTACGACGCTCGCGTACTCGCAGACGTCGCCGGCGGCCCAGACGCGCGGCGCGCTCGTGCGCAGGCCCTCGTCACAGCGCACGCCGCCGCTCTCCCCGAGCTCGAGGCCGGCCGAGCGCGCGAGCATCACGTCCGGCGTGACGCCGACGCCGCAGACGACGAGGTCGGCCGCCAGCTCGCGCCCGCCCTTCGTCACGACGCGCTCGACGCGCCCTTCACCCTCGAAGCGGTCGACCTCGTCGGCGTGGACGATCCCGACGCCGCGCTCGGACAGGACACCGCGGAAGAACGCACCGACCTGGTCACCGAAGCCGCGGCCCATCGGCTCGTCCTCGAGCATCACGATCGTCACGTGCTTGCCGAGCGCCGTCAGCGAAGCCGCGACCTCGCAGCCGATGTAGGACCCGCCGACGCAGACGACGCGCTCGGCGCTCGTCGAGCTCGGCGCGGATCGCGTCGGCGTTGCCGAACGCGCGCAGGTAGTGGATGCCATCGAGCTGCGTGCCGTCGACCTGTAGCCGGCGAACCATCGAGCCGGTGGCGACGAGCGCGTGCTCGTAGCCGACGGTCTCCTTCGTCGACAGCGTCGCCTCGCGCGCAGCGGTGTCGAGCTTCATGACGCTCGTGCGCGTCAGCAGCTCGACCGGCGCGGTGTCGAACCAGCCGCTCTCGGGACGGTGCGAGGCCTCGCGCTCCTGCTCGCCGCGCAGGTACTCCTTCGTGATCGGCGGCCGGTCGTACGGCGGGTCGAGCTCGCGGCCGACCAGCAGGGCGCTGCCGTCGAACCCACCGCTCACGAGCTCCTGGGCGGCAGTCGCGGAGGCCACTCCTCCGCCGATGAGCAGGACGTCAACGCTGCGATCGGGCATGTCCGTCAGCCTAACGAGACACCCCCGGGCGCTACGTTTGAGGGCATGTCTGACGAGGAAACCAACCTCATTCCAGCCGACGAGCCGGTCCTTGACCTGCAGCTCACAGCGGCGGAGATGAAGGTCACATACACAGCGCTGAAGGCGTATTTCGACGATTTCGGGCACGACGCGAGCGACCTGCATGGGCTTGTCCGCGGGATCCTCGACCGGCTCCCCGGCGAGCACGACATGCGCGCGATCGACCTCGATGTGGAGCTTGCCAAGCTCCGTCAGCTGCGCGACGCGTGAGCGCCACACGCGACGACCTGCGCAACGTGGCGATCGTTGCGCACGTTGACCACGGCAAGACCACGCTCGTCGATGCACTGCTGCACCAGAGCGGCGCGTTCGGCGACCACGAAGAGGTCGCGACGCGCGTGATGGACTCGATGGATCTCGAGCGCGAGCGCGGGATCACGATCCTCGCGAAGAACACCGCGGTCGACTACAAGGGCGTGAAGATCAACATCGTCGACACGCCGGGCCACGCCGACTTCGGCGGCGAGGTCGAGCGCAGCCTCGCGATGGTCGACGCGATCCTGCTGCTCGTCGACGCTGCCGAGGGCCCGCTGCCGCAAACGCGCTTCGTCCTGCGCAAGGCGCTCGAGGAGGGTCTGCCGGTGATCCTCGACATCAACAAGGTCGACCGGCCCGACGCCCGCATCGGTGAAGTGCTGCACATGGTCGAGGACCTGTTCCTCGACCTCGACGCGCACGAGGACCAGCTCGGCTTCCCTGTCGTCTACACGGACGCCAAGCGCGGCTGGGCCTCGATGGACCCGACCAAGCCCGGCGACAGCCTCGAGCCGCTGTTCGACCTGCTGCTCGAGCACGTCCCGCCGCCGAGCTACGACCCCGACCATCCGCTGCAGGCGATGGTGACCAACCTCGACGCCTCCCCCTACCTCGGGCGCCTGGCGATCTGCCGCGTGCGCCACGGGACGATCACGAAGGGCCAGAAGATCGGCTGGTGCCGCGCTGACGGGACCGTGCAGGAGGGGCAGCTCGGCGACCTGTTCATCACCGAAGCGCTCGACCGCGTCCCCGCGGAGTCGGCCGGCCCCGGCGAGATCATCGCCGTCGCCGGCCTCGACGACGTGACGATCGGCGAGACGCTCGCCGACCCGGAGAACCCGATCGCGCTCCCCGTCATCAGCGTCGACGAGCCGTCGCTGTCGGTCACGATCGGCGTCAACACCTCGCCGATGGCCGGCCGTGAAGGCAAGAAGGTCACGGCGCGGCTGATCAAGGCGCGCCTGGACCGCGAGATCATCGGCAACGTCTCGATCCGCGTGTACGACACCGAGCGCCCGGACGCCTGGGAAATCCAGGGCCGCGGCGAGCTGCAGCTCGCCGTGCTCGTCGAGCTGATGCGCCGCGAGGGCTTCGAGCTGACCGTCGGCCAGCCGCGCGTGCTCGAGCGGATCATCGACGGCAAGCGCAACGAACCGGTCGAGCGCATGTCGATCGACGTGCCCGACGACTACGTCGGCGTCGTGACGCAGCTGCTCGCACTGCGCAAGGGTCAGCTCGAGCAGATGGTCAACCACGGCCAGGGCTGGGTCCGGATGGAGTACCTGGTTCCGGCGCGCGCACTGATCGGGTTCCGCACCGAGTTCCTGACCGAGACGCGCGGCACCGGCCTGATCCACCACGTCTTCGACGGCTGGGCACCCTGGTTCGGTGAGTTGCGTACGCGCCCGAGCGGGTCACTGGTCGCCGACCGCGCCGGCAAGGCGACCGGCTTCGCATTGTCCTCGCTGCAGGAGCGCGGGACGCTGTTCGTCGCGCCGGGCGAGGAGCTCTACGAGGGCATGATCGTCGGCGAGAACAGCCGCTCGGAGGATCTCGACATCAACGCCGTGCGTGAGAAGCAGCTGACGAACATGCGCTCCGCGGCTGCCGACGTGCTCGAGCGACTCGTGCCCGCGAAGATCCTGTCGCTCGATCAGGCGCTCGAGTTCCTGCGCGAGGACGAGTGCGTCGAGGTGACGCCGCAGTCGATCCGGCTGCGCAAGGCCGTGCTCGACAAGGTCGGACGCGTCCGCGCCGGCCGCCGGGCACGCGCCTAGGCGGTTCCCGCCCAGCCGGTTCCGTCGCACCCCGGGGTTATCGTCGGCCGCATGGCCACCCAGATGCCCGACCAGCTCAAAGCGTTCCGCAGCCTGTGGTGGCTGTTCGTCGTGTTCGGGGTGCTGACGCTCGCCGCCGGGATCATCCTGATCGTCTGGCCGGGGCCGTCGGTCAAGACGATCGCGGTGATCATCGGGATCTTCCTGCTGATCGACGGGATCATCGAGGTGATCGCATCGATCTTCGGCAAGGGTGAGGGTCGCGGCCTCGTCGCGATGATCGGCGTGCTCAGCCTGATCGCCGGCGTGATCCTGGTGAAGCACCCCTTCAACGCGCTTGCCGTGCTCGTCATCATCGTCGGCATCTGGTTCGTCGTGTCGGGCGTGGCACGGTTCATCGCGGCGTTCTCGGACGCCGGGTCGCGCGGCACGAACATCGCGGTCGGCATCCTTGACGTCGTCGCCGGCGTCGTCGTTCTGGCATGGCCCGAGCTGAGCGTGAAGACCCTCACCGTCCTCGTCGGCATCATCCTCGTCATCCGCGGCATCGCCTTCATCTACGGCGGCCTGCAGGTTCGCAAGCTGCCCGAGGATCCTGACGGCGGGAACATCGCGTTCGCCGCCGCCTAGCGTCTCGTGCCCGTCTAAAGCCGCCCTTTCAGGACTCGTTACGAGCGCTGAAGCCGGCGCTCCCACCCTGGATGCATGTCCAGCTCACAGTTCGCCGCCGTCGGCGCCACGATCGTGCTCGCCGCCGCCGGCGGGGCTGCGGTCTTTGCGTTCACCGCCGCGCCCCACTCCGCGTCCAGCACTCCCTCCCTCGGAACACGCGTTCCGGTCTCCGTCCCCGCCCAGCCGTCCACGAGCTCCTCCCCCTCCGACGCCTCCCCCTCCAACGCCTCCCCCTCCGACGCCAAGTCGGTCTACGAGGGGGCGAAGGCGTCCGTCGCCGAGATCAAGGCGGTCACGTCCGAAGGTGAGGCGACCGGCACCGGCTTCGTCGTCTCCGCCGACGGGCTGATCGTCACCAACGGGCACGTCGTCGACGGCGCCCAGCAGGTCTCCGTGCAGCTCGGCACCGAGAGCACGACGCGCACCGCGCAGGTCGTCGGCGGCGACGCCGACCAGGACCTCGCCGTCCTGCAGGTCGACACCGGCGGCGAGCAGCTGAAGCCGCTGCGGCTCGCCACGAGCGGCGTCGAGGTCGGCGACACGGTCTACGCGATCGGCAGCCCGTTCGGCCTCTCGCAGACGTTCACCAGCGGCATCGTCTCGGCCGTCGGCCGTGACATCCAGGCGCCGGACGGCGCCACGATCGCCGACGTGATCCAGACCGACGCGGCGATCAACCCCGGCAACTCGGGCGGCCCGCTGCTTGACGCCAACGGCGACGTCGTCGGCGTCAACTCGCAGATCGCGAGCCAGGGCGGCGGCAACGACGGCATCGGCTTCTCGATCCCCGCCGCGACCGTCAAGACGATGCTCGAGCAGGCCGCCTCCAGCTCGGGCAGCTCATCGTCGTCGGACGGCACGCAGCAGCAGACGGCTCCCCAGGAGCAGCAGGTCGAGCCGCAGCAGGAGCAGGTCGACCCGCTTCAGCAGGAGCAGACGGACCCGCAGCAGCTCCAGGTCGACCCGCAGCAGACCGACCCGCAGGACCAGCAGGCCGACCCGAACCCGGGCGGCGTCGAGGCCCCGACCGCCTAGACGGCACGCCCGCGCGCCGTGCGCAGCCGGCGCACGAGCGCGTTCGTCGCCGCGTCGTGCGCGAGCGCGGGCGGCGCGTCGGCGGTGAGCTCGTCCGCGAGCTTTCCCGGCCAGCGCCTTGCCGAGCTCGACGCCCCACTGATCGAACGAGTCGATCCCCCAGAGGACGCCTTCGACCAGCACGCGGTGCTCGTAGAGCGCGACGAGCTTGCCGACGGCGGCCGGCGTGATCGGCCCGTCCACCAGCAGCACGCTGCTCGGGCGGTTGCCCTCGCAGACGCGGTGCGGGATCTGCTCCTCGGGGCTGCCGAGCGCGCGCAGCTCGTCGGCTGAGCGCCCGAACGCGAGCGCCTCGGCCTGCCCGAGCAGGTTGGCGAGCAGCAGGTCGTGGTGCGCGCCCACCTCGTGCAGCGGCTGCGTGAAGGCGATCAGCTCGGCCGGCACGATCTCGGTCCCCTGGTGCAGGAGCTGATGAAAGCTGTGCTGGCCGTTCGTGCCGGGCTCGCCCCACAGCACCGGCGAGGTCGCCCAGCGCACCGGCTCGCCGTCGAGCATCACGTGCTTGCCGTTGCTCTCCATCTCGAGCTGCTGCAGGTAGGCCGGGAAGCGCGCGAGCTCCTGGCAGTAGGGCAGCACCGCGACGGTCGGGTAGCCGAGCGCGTTGCGGTTCCAGACGCTGAGCAGCCCGAGCAGCACGGGCAGGTTGCGCTCCAGCGGCGCCGAGCGCAGATGCTCGTCGATCGCGTGGAAGCCGCCGAGCAGCTCGGTGAGCGCGGCGGGGCCGATCGCGATCATCGTCGACAGCGCGATCGCCGAATCCATCGAGTAGCGACCGCCGACCCAGTCCCAGAAGCCGAACATGTTCGCCGGGTCGATGCCGAACGCGCTCACGAGCTGCTCGTTCGTGGACACAGCGACCACGTGCTTGGAGACGGCGTCCTCACCCAGCGCACCGACGATCCAGTCACGCATCGTCTGCGCGTTGGTCATCGTCTCGAGCGTCGTGAACGTCTTCGACGCGACGATCACGAGCGTCTCCGCCGGGTCCAGGCCGCGCGTGACGCGCCAGAAGTCGCTGCCGTCGACGTTCGAGAGGAAGCGCAGCTCGAGGTCGTCGGGCGTGTACGCGGCGAGCGCGATCGCCGCCATCTCAGGTCCGAGGTAGGAGCCGCCGATGCCGATGTTCACGACGGTGCGGATCGGCTTCCCGGTCGCTCCGGTCCACTCTCCGGAACGGACGCGCTCGGCGAACTCGCCCATGCGGTCGAGGACCTCGTGAACTCCCGGGACGACATCCTCGCCGCCGGTCTCGATCGTCGCCGAGCGCGGGGCGCGCAGCGCGACGTGCAGCGCCGCGCGGTCCTCGGAGACGTTCACGTGCTCGCCCGCGAACATCGCGGCGATCCGCTCCTCCAGGCCGGCTTCGCGCGCGAGCTCGACGAGCAATGTGAGGGTCTGCGGCGTGATCCGCTGCTTGCTCGCGTCGAGCAGCAGTCCCTCGGCCTCGAACGTCAGCGCGTCGCCACGCGCCGGATCGGCGGCGAACAGGTCGTGCAGCGTCGTGGCCGCGAGCTCGCCCGCGTGTGCGCTGACCGCCCACCACGACGGCAGCGCGTCGAGTGCCCGCGCGCTGACCGGCACGGCTCAGCCTCCGGTGGCGACCGTCGCCCGCTTGTCGGCGATGCTGCCGAGCATCGACTGCCAGCTCGCGACGAACGACTTCGCGCCGTCGTCCTGGAGCTCCGTCGCATAGGTGTCGATGTCGACGCCCGCGGCCGCGAACTGCGCCAGCACGTCTTCGGCGTCACCGCCGTCCGGCGCCAGCAGCACCGGCGTCTTGGGGCCGTGGTCGGCGTAGGCGAGCAACGTCGCCTCCGGCATCGTGTTGACCGTGTACGGCGAGGCGAGCCCGTCGATGTAGAGCGTGTCGGACGCCTCAGGATCCTTCGTCCCGGTGCTGGCCCAGAGCAGCCGCTGCGGGTGCGCGCCGGCGTTCATCAGCGCCTGCATGCGCGGTGAGGCGAGCAGCGCCTGGTAGGCCTTGTACGCGCGGCCCCCGATCGCCAAGCCGAGCTTGTTCTGGAGCTCCGGCGGGACGTCCGCGTTGGCCTTCCCGTCCCAGCGGCTCATGAACAGCGACGCCACCGACGGCACGTCGGGCGGAAGCCCGTCGGCGAGACGGCGCTCGACACCGGTCATCCACGCGTCGGCTGCCGCGAGGTGATGCTCGCTGGAGAACAGCAGCGTGACGTTGACCGGAATGCCCGCGTGGATCGCCTCGGCGATCGCCGGCAGCCCCTGCGGCGTGCCGGGAATCTTGATGAAGACGTTCGGGCGCTCCATGCGCGAGTACAGCTCGCGCGCCTGGGCGATCGTCGCGGCGGTGTCGAACGCGAGCTCGGGACAGACCTCGAGTGAGACGAACCCGTCCTGATGCGCCGTGCGCTCGTACACCTCGGCGAACTCGTCCGCGGCGCGGCGCAGGTCGTCGATCGCGAGGTCGAAGAAGACCTGCTCGTCGCTGCGTGAAGAATCGCGACCGACCTCGGCGATCTGGTCGTCGTACGCGTCGCAGCCCGCGATCGCCTTGTCGAAGATCGTCGGGTTCGACGTGAGCCCGGTGACGCTGAGCTCGTCGATGTACCCGGCGATCGTGGCGTCGTCGAGCATCGGCCGGGTGATGTTGTCGAGCCAGAGGCTCTGGCCGGCGGCGTTGAGGGCTCGGGTGGGGGTCATCACAGGTCTCCTAGTTGTCTGCGGGGTGCGCCAGGTTGGACCCGGCGACGTGCGGCGTGAACCAGTGGTCGTTGGGCGGGAGCTTGTCGGCTTCGAGCGGGCCCCAGCTGCCGGGCTCGTACTCCAGCGGGGTGTCGTCGAGACCGAGGATCGGATCGACGATACGCCACGCCTCCTCGATCGTCTGCTCGCTGGCGAAGAGGTTGTGGTCGCCCTCGAGCGCCGCGGTCAGCAGCCGCTGGTAGGGCGGGACCTGGTGCGCGCTCTCGCGCATCGCCAGCATCTCGATGTCCTCGACCTCGGCCTCCTCGGTGTCTCCGCGCCGCGCCTGCACCTCGAGCGCGATCAGCACGTCGGGCTCGATCTGGAAGCGCATCCGGTTGCCGTGCGGGTGCTGCTGGGGGAACAGCTTCTCCGGCGGCTTCTTCAGCTCGATGACGATCTCCGTGGCCTTCACGGGCAGGCACTTGCCCGCGCGGACGAGGATCGGCACGTCGGCCCAGCGCCAGGTGTCCACGTGCAGGCGCATCGCGGCGTAGGTCTCGACCGTCGAGTCCGCTGCGACGCCGTCTGTCTCGCGGTAGCCGCGGTACTGGCCGCGGACGACGTCGCGCGGATGCAGCGTCCGCACCCCGCGCAGGAAGCGAGCCTTCTCCTTGCGCAGCGCATCGTCGTGGTGGCCGGGGAACGGATCCATCGCGAGCAGCGTCAGCACCTGGAAGAGGTGGTTCTCGATCACGTCGCGGATCGCGCCGACGCCGTCGTAGAACGCGCCGCGATTGGCGACGTCGAGATCCTCCGCCATCGTGATCTGGATCTGCTTGACGTACTGGCGGTTCCAGACCGGCTCGAGGAACGTGTTGGCAAAGCGGAAGAAGAGGATGTTGTCGACCGGCGCCTTGCCGAGGAAATGGTCGATCCGGTAGACGCGCTCCTCGGGGTAGACCTCGAGCAGCGCCGTGTTGAGCTCACGCGCGGAGGCGAGGTCGCGCCCGAACGGCTTCTCGACGACGACGCGCCCATTCTCGGCCAGGCCTGCGTCGCCGAGGTGGCCGACGACGTTCCCGAACAGCGTCGGCGGGATCGCCAGGTAGTGCACCGGGCGATCACAGCCCTTCAGCGCGTCCGAGAGCTCGCGGTAGGTCTTCGGGTCGTCGTAGGTCCCGCCGGCGTAGCGCATGTGCGAGCAGAGGTGCTCGAACGCGGCCTTGTCGACACCGTCCTTGCTCGCCTCCAGGCTCGCGTACGCGCGCTCGCGCAGCTTGTCCAGGTTCCAGTGCTCGCGCGCGACGCCGACGACGGGGACGTTCAGGTCGCCGGCCTGGACCATCCGCTGGAGCGCCGGGAAGATCTGGCGGAACGCCAGATCCCCCGTCATCCCGAAGACGACGAGCGCGTCGCCGCGCTCCTTCGGGCTCATGCCGAGCCCCCGGCGTCCGGCTTCTCGGCGTGGCCGCCGAACTGCTCGCGCAGCGCGGACAGCAGCTTGTCGCCGAAGTCCGCCTCGCCGCGTGAGCTGAAGCGCGAGAACAGCGCCGTCGTGAGCACCGGTGTCGGGGTGCCGGTGTCGATCGCGGCGAGCGCGGTCCAGCGTCCCTCACCCGAGTCCGACACGCGGCCGGCGAGGTGGTCGAGCGACGGGTCGGCCGCAAGCGCGGCGGCGGCCAGATCGAGCAGCCACGAGCGCACGACGGTGCCACGCCGCCAGGCCTCTGCGACCTTGGCGGTGTCGATCTCGTAGCGATAGTGCTCGGGGTCGCGCAGCGGCGTCGTCTCCGCGTCGACCTCGAGCTGCGAGCTGCCGGCGTTGGCGTGCGCGAGCAGGTTCAGGCCCTCCGCATACGCCGCCATCATCCCGTACTCGATCCCGTTGTGGACCATCTTCACGAAGTGGCCGGCACCCGACGGGCCGCAGTGGATCCAGCCCTCCTCCTCCGGTGTGACGGGCCCTGTGCGGCCGGGCGTGCGCGGCGCCGAGTCGACTCCGGGAGCGAGGCTGCGCAGCACCGGGGTGAGCCGCTCGATCGCCTGCTCGTCACCGCCGGCCATCAGGCCGTAGCCCTCGGTCAGGCCCCAGACGCCGCCGCTGACGCCGCAGTCGACGTAGTGCACGCCCTGCTGGGCGAACTCGGCCGAACGGCGCAGGTCATCGACGTAGTACGAGTTGCCGCCGTCGACGACGAGATCGTCGCGCTCGAGATGTGGTGTCAGGCCTTCGAGTGCGCGGTCCACGACACCGGCGGGGACCATCAGCCAGACGGCGCGCGGCGCGGCGAGCTTGGCGACGAGATCCTGCGCCGAGTCGGCGCCGGTCGCGCCCTCGGACGCAAGCTGCTGCACGGCGCCGGCGTCGGGGTCCCACACGACGACGTCGTGCCCGTCGTTCATCAGGCGGCGAACCATGTTCGCGCCCATCCGGCCGAGGCCGATCATTCCGAGCTGCATCTCATCCTTCCGTCGGGGTCTCTTCGAGAACTGCGTCGAGCCCGTCGCGCTCGAGCGCGTCCACCTTCGCGCGCCGGCGAACGTGGCGCGGCTCATCGCTGACGCGCGCGGCCGTGAACGTCGCGACGAGCTCGCGCGCGACCTCCGGACCGATCACGCGCGCACCGACGCAGAGCACGTTGACCCCGTCGTGCTCGACCGCCTGGTGCGCCGTGTAGCCGTCGTGGATCGTCTGCGCGCGGATGCCGGGGATCTTCGATGCCGCGACACCGACGCCGGCGCCGGACCCGCAGATCAGGACACCGCGCTCGGCCTCGCCGGTCACCACCGCGCGGCAGACGTCACGCGCGATGTCCGGGTAGTCGTCGCACTCGCCGAGGTCGAGCACCTCGTGGCCGAGATCGCCCAGGATCCCCACGACAGCTGCCCGAAGAGGCACTCCCGCGTGGTCCGCACCGATCGCAACGATCATTCCCAGCGACCCTAGAGGATCACGGGATCGGGTCGGGCGCTCAGTCGGATGCGCGGACCGACGCGAAGCCGATCTGGAGTGCCGGCGTCAGCACCGAGACGTTCAGCGCGAGGCCCAGCTTGCGTGCCGCGGAGGCGGTCAGCGTCGTGGGAATGTCGACCAGCGAGACGCGATTGCCGGCCCCGAGCCGCTTGCCCGAGCCGAGATCGAGGTTCAGCAACGCCACGCGTCCCGACCCGGCCTCGGCCGTGAGCTGCCCGTGCGCCGTGTCGATGATGAAGTCGCTCAGGACGACGCTTCTGGTCCCGTTCGTGATCGCGAGGCCACCGCTGTGCACGATCTTGCCTGCCAGCGTGTCGGGGCGCACGTCACCGCTCGTGATCGGGAAGCGCACCCCGGCCACGGCCCTGCTCGCGGGCGGGATGGGCTTGATCGTGACGTTGTTGTCGTCGAGCAGCCCGACGGTCAGCGGATCGAGCGCGAGCGTCGTCGCGATGCCCGTCAGCGCCACCGGCTGCTTGGGGGCCGACGAGCTCGGAACCGTCGACGGCCCGCCGCGCTCGTCATCGCCGCCGCAGGCGGCCAGCGCCGGGACGAGAGCCGCCAGGGCGATGGTCAGCAGGAGCGGTGCGAAACGGCGCATCGGCGGACCGTACCGCCTGCAACAGCGGCGCGGGAAGCCAAGCGGCTACTTCGTGATCTTGAAACGCACGAACGACGAGCGTGCGGCGGTGCCCTCGGCCTTTGCGATCAGCCGGTAACGGCCGGGCGCGAGCTTCTTGTCGGCCAGGCGGCCGGAGAAGCGGAACGAGTTGTCGCCGGAGATGCCGATCAGCTTGAAGTCGCCGGGCAGCGCGACGGTGCGCGTGCACGACGGCGCCTTCTTGGTCGGCGTGCCCGCGACGCACTTGCCGCCGGCGCGCTTGCCGGTCTTCTCGGACTTGATGGCGAAATCGACGTAGGCACCGTCCGCGATGTTGAACGTGACGGCTGCGCCGCCCGTCTGGACGATCGCGTTGCCGGTGGCGAGCGCCTTGAACGACGTGGGCGCGATCGCGAGCTTGGTGACGTCGGGCGCCACGCGCGCGGCGGAGGCCGTGGTGACGGAGACGAGGCCGACCGCGAAGAGCGCGACGGCGAGGAGAGCGTTGCGAAGAAGCATGTAAGGAAGGTACCCGGCAAAGCGCTCCGGCGCGCCAGTTCTTCCCCCGGCAAATAGTGTGACGGGCGCATGGCGGCCTGGTGGCGATCCTCTCCGCAGATCCGCGGGCGCGAGGTCGTGCTGGTGGCGCTCGCCGGCGCCCTGCTCGCGGTCGTGATGTTCTGGCCGCTCGCAGCGCACCTGGGGACGGACATCCCGCTCGATCTCGGCGACCCGCTGCCACAGAGCTGGCAGGTCGCCTGGGATGGCCACGCGCTGGCCACGCAGCCGCTCGACTTCTTCCAGAGCAATCAGTTCTGGCCGCTGCGCGACAGCCTCGCGTTCTCCGACGCCCTGATCGGCTACACGCCCGCCGGGCTGATCGGCTCGGGCCCGCATGCCGCGGTGGTCCGCTACGACCTCCTGTTCCTGTTCGCGTTCGCGCTGGCGGTGTTCGGGACCTACCTGCTCGCGCGTGAGCTGGGTGCGCCGCCGTGGGCCGCGGCGGTCGCCGCAGTCGCGTTCGCGTGCGCGCCGTGGAGGCTCGAGCAGGGCGGGCATCTGCACGTCCTCTCCAGCGGCGGGATCCCGCTGACGCTGTTCCTGTTGCTGCGCGGCTGGCGGCGCGAGCGACCGGGAATGATCGTCGGCGGGTTCGCGGTCGCCTCCTGGCAGATGGCACTCGGCTTCAGCCTCGGCCTGCAACTCGGGTACCTGCTGCTGCTGCTCGGCGCGATCGCCGGACTCTGGTGGTGGCGGGCCGGCCGCCCGGCGATCCCGCGCCGCCTGATCGTCGGGACGCTGATCGGCGGGCTGCTGCTGACCGCCGTCTCGCTGGCGCTCGCGCGCCCGTACACGCGCGTCCTCGACGCCCACCCGGAGGCGAAGCGCTCGCAGGTGACGGTCTCGCGCTACTCCGGGCCGCTGAAGATGTTCGTCGCAGCGCCCGGAGACGAGCCTGGTCTGGGGGCGCGCGACGTCAAGCGTCCGCGACGGGCTCGACGCCGTCCCCGAGCAGACGCTGTTCCCGGGTCTGGCGATCCTGCTGCTCGCAATCGCGGGGCTCGGCTGGCGCGGCTACCCGCGGCCGCTGCGCGTCGGCCTCGGTGTCGCCGTGCTCGTGCTCGCACTGCTGTCGCTCGGCTTCCAGCAGCACGGCATCGGGCGCTTCCTCCCCTATCGGCTGCTCTATGAGGCGCTGCCCGGCTGGCAGGGCATTCGCGTCCCCGGCCGCCTGCACACGCTGACGACGCTCGCGCTCGCGCTGCTCGCGGCCGGTGGCGCGGCGCGCGCGGCCGCCGCGATCGCGGCGCGGCGCGGCGCGCGTGCGGCGACGGTCGTCGCGGTGGCACTCGCGCTCGTCGTCCTCGTCGAGGGCTCGGGGTTCGGCATCGACCGCGGCGGCGAGGCACTCGCGGGCTACCCGCACCCGACCGTGCCGAAGGCCCCAGCAGGCCTCGGCGGGCTGCCGGCGCCGCTGCTGCAACTGCCCGCTGAGCGTGCCGACAACCGGCGCTACCTGCTGTGGTCCACCGATGGCTTCCCGCGGATGCTGAACGGCCGCACGAGCTTCGACCCGACGTTCTTCAAGGAGGTGATGAGCGACGTCGCGTGCTTCCCGGACCGCGCGTCCGTGGCGCGGCTGCGCGAGATCGGGGTGAAGACCGTCGTGGTTCACACGGAGCTTCCGCCCGACCCTGCGGCCGCGACCTGTCCGCCGTCCCCGGCGCCTCAGTCCCTGGGACTGCAGCGCGAGCGACGTGGGCCGCTCGTGATCTACCGGCTCGGCGGCTGAGTCCTCGCCGGCGCCGCCGTGGCGTGGACACGCGGCGTCGCCACGCCGCCGATGCCCGCTGTAGAAGATGCCGATGGACTCGCCCATCGGCGTTGTGATCGCTCGTGTCTGACCGGTGGGAGACCGGTCGTATCGAGGCGTTCAGCGACGGTGTCCTTGCGATCGCAATCACGCTCCTCGTGTTGGACCTCAACGTGCCGGAGGCGGATTTCGACCACCTCTGGCGTGGCATCGCCGACCAATGGCCCTCCTACCTTGCGTATGCCACGAGCTTCATCACGATCGGCGGGATCTGGCTCGTGCATCACGGGATCTTCCGCCGCCTGGCGCAGGCGGACGCGATGGTCACGCGGCTCAACCTGCTGCTGTTGATGGTCGTGTCGTTCTTGCCGTTTCCGACGAAGGTCGTCGCCGAGGCCCTCGATGTCGGGACCTCGGAGCGCGCGGCAGTGATCTTCTATGGGCTGGTGCTGCTCGCCAGCTCGGTCGTGATCACGGTGATCTGGCGCTACATCGCAGCGCACCGGGATCTGCTCAAGCCAGGCGTCTCTGATGAGGAGATCGCGGCGATCACCGTGCTCGCCACGCCGCACGTGGCCTTCTACGGCCTGGTCCTCGCGCTCGCGGTGATCGCCCCCGGGGTCGCGGCGTTCGGCTACCTCGCGATCGCTGTCGTCGTGGTCTTCCGTAGCCGCGGCGACTACACCGCGTCATCCGAGGCGGGGTCCTAGCGGCAGCGCCGCGCCCTCCGCCAACACAGCATCACGAAGACGACCGGACCACGGTCTCCCGATTTCATGCGGAGCG
Organism: uncultured Actinomycetes bacterium; assembly: GCA_963821685.1. Classification (GTDB taxonomy): domain Bacteria; phylum Actinomycetota; class Thermoleophilia; order Solirubrobacterales; family Solirubrobacteraceae; genus F1-60-MAGs163. The sequence continues at coordinate 154,118 of CAWGEW010000008.1, forward strand.
GGAGACCCTGAGTCCGTCGCGTATGTCGGGCTACTGCGCCTGCTGTTCGGCGTCAAGTGCCTCTTCGAGCGCGACGATCGTGATGCCGAGCGCAGCAGTGACATTCTCGGCTGCGGAGAGCGTGCGCGCGGTGCCGATGATCGGCGCGACGGCGATGAGGATGTCCTGCACCTGTTCGATCGTGACGCCGGCGTCAATGCCGGGGCCGATGTGCAAGAGGTAGCTGGCCGTTGGCGCGTCGACCGCCGCGAGCGCGGCGAGGCGCGCAGCGATCAGCGAGTTGTCGTCAAGATCGCAGCGCGCGACCGACTCGGCCGTCATCGCGGCCAGCAGGTCGAGGACAGGGGCTTCTGAGCTGGGGTCGGGCATGGTGGTCCTTTCGGAGACCGGTGGACGGTTCAGCGTATGGGCGCTGAGTCGTCAGCATGCCAGGAGTCAGTCGCGCCGACGCGTCCGCGTCGGCGAACTTGGAGTCGACGTGCGTCTCTAGGACTGCAGCGCGAGCGTCGGCGGCTGCTCGGGCTCCACCGGCTCGGCCACAGGACCGCCACGATCCGCCCGCCGCTCGGCCAGCACCGCCAGCGCCAGCCCGAATGCGGCGAAGCCCGCCGCGATCACGGTGATCTGCCACGGCACGCCGCCGTGATCGATGTCGCCCTTCACGGTCTTCCCGACACCGGAGATCTTGCGCTCGCCGAATCCGGGCGCGATCACGAGCGCGAGCAGCACCCAGCCGGCCAGCGCGCCGAGCGCGATCGGCAGGTCGCGGCTGACGGGCAGTACGCCCGTCGCGCGCGCGCCGAGCCAGGCGACGGCCAGCAGCAGGATCAGCACCGGCGCGACGGCGAGCCAGCCGTCGCCGGCCCCGAAGACGGTCGGGATCGTGTGCTGGAAGACGGCGCCCTCGACGCGGTCCCACCACTGCCACATGTTGCCGGTGCCGATCAGCGGATAGGTCAGCGTCGCGACGGTCATCGTGACCGCGCCGCAGACCGTCAGCACGAGCGTCGTCGCGGGGAATCGCCGCCACGCCTCGACGAGCGCGACGCCGATGAACGGCAGCAGTGGGATCAGGAAACGCGGCCCCGGTGTGCCGCCGCCGAACGGCAGCCAGTAGCCGGAGTCGTAGACGAGAAAGGCGATCGCGATCGCGGCGATCGTGCGCGCCTCGGCCTTGCGCCCGCGCCGGTGCAGCAGGACGGTTCCGACGACGCCCATGATCAGGACGGGGGTCAGGGCGAACAGACCGCGCGGTGAGATCAGCAGTTCCAGCGCGGTGCGCGGGTCCGGCCAGGTGATGCCGAAGAACCCGCCGGAGTTGAGGCCGAGCGTGTCGTGGCCCGTGAAGCCCTGGCGGTCGACGGCGTTGTCGTACGACATCGTCCCGATCGAGCCGAACGCCCACTTGTTGTAGGCCAGCAGCGGCAGCACGCCGACGATCACGCCGGTCGCATAGAGCCCGGCGCGCTTGGCCAGCGGCGCGAGCCCGCTGCCCAGCAGCTGCGGGTGCAGCACGCCGTAGATCCCGAGGATCGCCCCGGCGAGCGCCAGCGGGTATTCGGTCACGACCGCGAGCCCGGACAGCAGGCCGGCGCCGAGCAGGATCAGCGGACGCGGTGAGGACTGCCGCTCACGCCACAGCAACGCGAAGACCGTGAACGCGATCAGCGCCGCGAGCATGTGCCCGAAGAGGTTCACGGCGAACGTCATCACGATCGTCGACGTGCCGACCGCGAGCGCCGTGGCGGTCCCCAGCCCGGGTCTCCACTTGTCCGCGAGCCAGCGGATCAACAGCAGCAGGAGCAGCGACGGCAGCACGCTGCCGAGCAGGCCGAGCGCCCAGATCAGCGGCGCCTGCGCGGCGAGCAGCGCCTTGACGCGCACGGCGCGCTCGGGGTCGTACCCGTAGGCGTGAACGTTGAGGCCCTTGTAGGTCCACTGCCGGGCACCGCCCTCGCGCGCCTTGTTCGACGCGTCACGCGCGAGATCGTCGCCGCCGACCGCCGTGATCAGCTTGTACGCAGGGACCAGCAGCACCGGCAGGCCGGGCGCCTTGACCGAGAAGAAGTGGCCGTTGATCCACGACTTGTCGCGGGTCTCCCAGTGGTAGGCGTCGATCTGGGCGGTGCCGTCGCCGAGCGCCTTGACGAGCGCGAAATACGACGTCTGCGCCCAGCCGACCGACTGCATGATCGTCGCCCATGCCAGGCCAAGGACGACGATCGACGCCAGCCCCAGACGCCGGCGCCTGCGGTCACCCATCGTCGGATCGCTGGTGCGCGCCTCGTCAGTCATCGCCGAGGGCCGCATGGTAGTGCGGGGGCGCGCTACATCCGCCGGCTGAATCGTTCACGATCACGGCATGGGTCTCTTCCACGAAGGTCAGAAGATCTGGGTCGAGTTCGAGGACGGCACGCGCCGCGCCGGCATCTATGTCGGCGAAGCCGAGACCGCGGTCTGGTTCGGCGGCCCGCCCGTCGCCTACGTCGTCTTCCCCGAGGCCAAAGAGGGCGAGACCGTCCCGCTGCAGATGATCCTCGCGCGCGGCGACGACGAAGCCGTCTAGCCGCCGTCAGCGCCAGGGCACGCCGACGAACACCGGCTCGGGCACCAGCGTCACGCCGAGCCGCTCCTCGACGCGCTGCGCGATCTCGCTCGCGAACGCCACGAGCTCCGCGGTGCTCGCGCCGCCACGGTTGGTCAGCGCCAGGACGTGCTTGCCGGAGAGCGCGACCGGTCCGCGCGCCTCGCCGCGCGTGAAGCCGGCGCGCTCGATCAGCCACGCGGCGGAGGTCTTGATCCGGCCGTCGGGCTCGGGGTAGCGCGGCGGCGCAGCGCCGACGCGCCGTTCGAGCTCGCCGAACCCCGCTGCGTCGAGGATCGGGTTCGTGAAGAACGACCCGGCGCTCCAGGTGTCGTGGTCGGCGCCGTCGAGCACCATCCCCTTCCCGCGGCGCAATGCAAGGACCGCATCGCGAACCTCGGCAAGCGGTGCGCCCGCTCCGTCGCCGACGCCGAGCGTGCGCGCGAGCTCGCCGTAGCGCAGCGGCGCGGACTGCTCGGAGCGCGTCGAGCTCGAACGTCACCGCGAGGACGACGTGGTCCTCAGCCCCCTTGAACGCGCTCGCGCGGTAGGCGAAGCCACACGCCGACGGCGCCAGGTCGCCGACCTCGCCGGTCCGCCGGTCGAGCACGCGGACGGAGACGATCGTCGATGCCACCTCCTGCCCGTACGCGCCGACGTTCTGGATCGGGGTGGCGCCCGTTGACCCCGGAATCCCGCTGAGGCACTCGATCCCCGCAAGTCCGTCGGCAACGGCCCCGGCCACGACGTCGTCCCACGACTCGCCCGCGGCGACGGTCAGCCGCACGCGGCCGCCGGGCACGTCCGAGCGCTCGACGCCCGTCGTTGCGACGTGTACGACGGTGCCGCCGAACCCCGCGTCCGCGATCACGACATTGCTGCCGCCCGCGAGCACGAGCAGCGGCTCGCCGGCGGCGTCGGCCGCGAGCACGGCATCGACGACGTCCTGCTCGCTCGTCGCCTCGACGAGGCGGCGCGCCGGACCGCCAAGGCGCAGGGTCGTGCGCGGAGCGAGCGGCTCGTCTGTGAGGACGTCGGGCACGGCGGCCAGCGTATCCGCGGCATCCGTGAGAACCACGGACGCCAACGCTGGACACGCCTGAGATGCTCGACATTCCGAGTGGAACCAGAGAGGAGCCCTACATGGCCACCGACCTCGCGATCGTCACCTTCCACGGGCAGCCCGCGGCTGCATCCGCGTTCGGTCACCTGCGCGGCCGCGCCGGAAACGCAGCATGGACACACGAGGCGGCGCTCGTCGAGCACCATCGGCACAAGGACCAGCTGGTCCTGCACGGGACGATCGCCGGGCACTACGTCTCGGTCGACGAGGCCGACCACCTGTCCCAGCCCGGTGCGGCGAAGGGGGCGCTCGTCGGCGGCCTGCTCGGGATCATCTTCCTCGGCGGTCCCGTTGGCCTGGCGCCCGGACTCGTCCTCGGTGCGGCGGTCGGCGGCAGCAACGGCCGGCCCGACGAGATCGAGGCCGACGCCGGTGCGCTCGGCGAGCAGCTGCGCGCCGCCGTCCCGAAGGGCTCGTCCGCGATCGTCGTGCTGGCCGACAGCGAGCACACCGACGAGCTCGTCGCACTGATCGGGGACGGCGACGGCGAGGTCACGCGCAGGACGCTGTCGGATCAGGAGCTGGCGACGATCGAGTCGGCTGTGGCGGCCGCCCCGGCGGCCTCACCGGGCCCCACGCGCGAGGGCGACGCGCATTCGGATGGGGAGATCACAGCCGCCTGACGCCCGGCTTGACACCCTGTCAAGTGACTCGCTACCGTGATCGCGGATGACGACGATCTCGGCTGCAGACCTCACGAAGCTCGACCTCAGCGACCTCGAGCTGTGGGCTGACGGCCCTCCCCACGAGGCGTTCGGGCTGCTGCGCAGGGAGGCGCCCTGTCACTGGAGCGAGCTCGGCGGTTTTCCGTGGGAGAAGGGCTTCTGGTCGGTCGTGCGCTTCGAGGACATCGCGCGCGTCGGCCGCGACTGGGAGACGTTCTCCTCCGAGCGCGGCGGCATCCTCGCGGTCGAGCGCTTCATGGAGAACCCGCCCGACCGACGTGCCGGACGATCCGCTGGCGATGCAGCGGCTGATGTTCATCTCCCAGGACCCGCCGCGCCACGACCGCATGAAGGCGCTGTCGCAGCGCGCGTTCACGCCCAAGCGCGCGCTCGATCACACCGACCGGATGCGCGAGATCATCAACCTCGTCTACGACAACGCGCTCGAGCGCGGCGACGGGACGCACTTCGACCTCGTGCAGGACGTCGGCATCTTCGTCCCCGCGATGGTGATCGGCGACATGCTCGGCGTGCCGCGCGAGGACGCCGAGAAGCTCGTCGACTGGACCAACCGCACGACCGCGTTCGAGGACCCGCGCGTGGTCACGGACATGGCCGACACGTGGACCGCGCTGATGGAGGTGTTCGCCTACGTCCACGAGCTCGTGCTCGCGCGCGAGCAGCGGCCGACCGACGACCTGACGACGGCGTTCATCCAGGCCGAGGTCGACGGCGAGCGGCTCACGCACGAAGAGGTCGTGATGAGCTGGTTCCTGCTGATGGTCGCCGGCAACGACTCGACGCGCGCGACGTTCTGCTCCGGCATGAAGAGCCTGCTCGAGGACCCCGAGCAGCTCGAGCTCGTGCGCTCGGGCGCGGTCTCGACCGAGCAGGCCGTCGAGGAGTTCCTGCGCTGCCACCCCGCGTTCGCCTACATGCGCCGCACCGCGATGAAGGACACCGAGATCGCCGGACAGCCGGTCGCCGAGGGCGACAAGGTCCTGCTCTGGTACGTGTCCGGCAATCGCGACGACACCGTCTTCGAGGACCCGCACCGCTTCGACGTGCGGCGCGACCCCAACGCCCATCAGGCGTTCGGTGGCGGCGGACGCCACTTCTGCCTCGGCGCCGGCCTCGCCCGCCTCGAGATGAAGCTCTGGCTCGAGGAGACGCTGCGCCGCTTCCCGGATCTGCGGCTCGAGGGCGAGTCGACGCGCCTGGCGTCGACCTTCCTCAACCAGTACCGGACGATCCCCGTCGCGACGGGCTGAGCGGCCGCGCGTCACGCGCGCGTGGAATGCTCCGGGGGTGACGAGCCTGATCGACGAACTCGAGCGCCTCGACGTCGCCGCCTACGCGGCGGTCGCCCGGACGCCCACGCCGATGCTCGACGGGGCGATGGCGGGGCTCTCGCGCGCCGCCGACTATTCGAAGCTGTCGCTCGGCGCGGCGGCGCTGCTGTCGGTCGCGGGCGGGCCTCGCGGACGGCGCGCGGCGGCGCTCGGCCTCGCGTCGGTCGGGGTCACGGCGACGATCGTGAACGTCGTCGTCAAGCCCCTCGGCAGCCGGCACCGGCCGGACCGTGTCGCGCAGGACGTGCCGATCGCACGGCACGTACCGATGCCGATCTCGACGTCGTTCCCGTCCGGCCATTCGGCAGCCGCTTTCGCGTTCGCCACAGGTGTCGGGCATGCGCTTCCCGCCGCCGCCGTGCCGCTGCGCGCACTCGCCGCACTGGTGGCCTATTCGCGCGTTCACACCGGGGTGCACTATCCCGGGGATGTTCTTGCGGGGTCGCTGATCGGCGGGGCGCTCGCGCAGGTGACGAGCGTCGCGATCGACCGTCGCCTGCGCTGAGCGGGTCGCTCAGACGGCGACCGCGGCCGGCTGCCGGATCAGGTCCGCAGCCTTCTCGCCGATCATGATCGTGGGTGCGTTCGTGTTGCCACCGGTGATCACGGGCATCACCGACGCATCGGCGACACGCAGGCCCTCGACGCCGCGGACGCGCAGGTCCGGGTCGACGACGGCCATGTCATCGGTGCCGATCCGGCATGTGCCGACCGGGTGGTAGATCAGCTCGACACGGCGGCGCAGGTCGGCCTCGAGGTCATCGTCGGTGGTCGCGCCGGAGCCCGGGAAGATCTCGCGGCCGGCGACGGCGCCGAACTGCGCGGCGATCTCTCGCGCGAGCTTCATTCCGGCGACCATCGCGGCGACGTCCTCCGGCTCGGTCAGCGAGTTCGTCAGCACGCGCGGCTTGGCGAGCGGGTCGACCGAGCGCAGCCAGACGCGGCCGCGGCTCTTGGGTGCGACGAGCGTCGGCGCGATCGTCATCGCGTGCCCGTCGTACGTCGCCTCGCCGTGCTCGACGAAGTACGCCGGGGCGAAGTGGAACTCGATATCCGGAGCCGGCAGGCCGGGCCGGCTGCGCACGAACGCGAGCGCCTCGGCGATCGAGGACGTCAGTGGCCCAGTCTTCTTGAACAGCCACTCGAGCAGGTACTTCGGGTGCTCGGCGTCGGCGAGCGAGCCGCCGCCGGGGATGTCCCAGATGCCGACCAGATACGGGTGGTCCTGCAGGTTCATGCCGACGCCCGGAAGGTCCACGTGGACCGGGACGCCGACCTCACGCAGATGCTCGGCCGGACCGACGCCCGACAGCATCAGCAGCTGCGGTGAGCCGTACGCGCCGGCCGACAGGATGATCTCGCGGTGCGCCTTGGCGACCTTCGTCTCGCCGCCGTGGCGGTAGCGCACACCGATCGCGCGGCCGTCCTCGATGTCGACGCGCAAGACCTGCGCGCCGGTGACGATCTCGAGGTTCGGGCGCTTCATCGCGGGGCGCAGGAAGGCCTCGGCGGTGCTCCAGCGCTTGCCCTTCTTCTGCGTCACCTGCGCGATCGAGACGCCGTCCTGCTCGGGGCCGTTGTAGTCGTCGATGCGCGGGATCCCCGCGGCCTCGGCGGCGACCATGAAGGTCTCGGTGAGCGCGCGCGGCGAGTTCTCGTCGGCGACGTTCAGCTCACCGCCGACGGCGTGGTATTCGGACGCCCCGCCCTCACGGTGCTCGGACTTGAGGAAGTAGTCCTTGACGCCGTTCCAGCCCCAGCCGGTGGCGCCCTGCGCCTCCCAGAGGTCGAAGTCGAGCGGACGGCCGCGGACGTAGAGCATCGCGTTCATCGAGCTCGATCCGCCGAGGCCCTTGCCGCGCGGCGAGTACAGCTGCCGGCCGTCGCAGCCGGGCTCGGGCTCGGTGTAGAGCTCCCAGTCGAGCTTGGTCTTGAACTGCTTGGCGAACGCCGCCGGGATCGTGACGTTCATGTGCCGGCCCTTGCCGGTCCCGGCCTCGATCAGCAGGACGCGCGCGTCCGGGTCCTGCGAGAGACGGTTGGCAAGGACGCAGCCGGCTGATCCGGCACCGACGATGACGTAGTCCGCGGTAGGCATGTCTTGATCCTGTCAGTTCGGGTCAGCTTGGAAGCCCGCCGCCGAAGCGCGCGCGCAGGTCCTTCTTGGAGAACTTGCCGACCGAGGTCTTCGGGACCTCCTCGATCAGCTCGATCCGCTCGGGCATCCACCACTTCGGGATCAGTCCGTCGAGGTGCTCGCGGATCTCGTCGGCGGTCACCGCACCCTCGCTGAGCGGAACGACACACGCGAGCGGTCGCTCGCCCCAGCGCTCGTCCGGGACGCCGATCACCGCCGCCTCGCGGACCTGCGGGTGGGCCATGATCTCGTTCTCGAGCTCGACCGAGCTGATCCACTCCCCACCGGACTTGATCAGGTCCTTCGTGCGGTCGACGAGCCGGATGTATCCGTCGGCGTCGATCGTCGCGACGTCCCCGGTGCGCAGCCAGCCGTCCACGGTGAACGAGTCGCCCGAGCGCTCGTCGTCGTAGTAGCTGGAAGCGATCCAGGGACCACTGACCTGCAGCTCGCCGCGCGCCTCGCCGTCCCAGGGCAGCTCGTCCCCGGTCGTGGGGTCGGCGATCCGCGCGTCGACGAGCGGCTGCGCAAGCCCGGCCGTCGCACGGATGTCGGCAGCCTCGGGATCGTGTTGCCCACCGAACGCCGACTTTACGGTTGCGATCGACGAGATCGGGCTCGTCTCGGTCATGCCCCACGCCTGGCTGATCGAGACGCCGAGCTTCTCGCGGTAGGTCTCGCTGAGCGACTTGGGAACGGCGGAGCCGCCACAGGCGATCACGCGCAGCGCGGACAGGTCGCGGCCATCGAGCTCGGCCGTGACCCCCTGCCAGATCGTCGGGACTCCGGCCGCGACCGTCACGCGCTCGGATTCCATGAGGTCGGCGATCGCCGGCGCACTCAGGTCCGGGCCAGGCATGACGTAGCTGGCGCCCGCCATGACGGTCGAGTGACCGAGCCCCCAGGCGTTCGCGTGGAACATCGGGACGATCGGCAGGACGGTGTCGCGCTCGCTGATCGCCAGCGCGTCCGCGGTCATGCACATCAGCCCGTGCAGCACCTGCGAGCGGTGGCTGTAGACGACGCCCTTCGGGTTCCCGGTCGTGCCGCTCGTGTAACACATGGCCGCCGCGCGATGCTCGTCGTGCGCGTGGAACTCGGCGGGCTCAGCGGCCGCGAGCAACTCCTCGTAGTTCAGCCAGCGGGCGTCGTCGCCCGGGACCTCGTGCTCGGCCCCGTCGTCCATGACGACCAGGTGCTTGACCGTCTTGAAGGTCGGCACGAGCGGCAGGAAGAGCGGCAGCAGCGAGCGGTCGACGAAGACGATCTCGTCCTCTGCGTGGTTCACCGCGTAGGTGATCTGCTCGGGGAACAGGCGGATGTTGAGCGTGTGGCAGATCCGGCCGCTGCAGGGCGCCGCGTAATAGAGCTCCAGGTGACGGGCCGTGTTCCAGGCGAACGTGCCGACCCGCGCGTCCGGCGGAGAGCCCGAGCGTCTCGAACACGCCGCCGAGGCGGCGGGTCCGCTCGGCCCACTCGGCGTACGTCGTGCGCTCGCGGCCGTTCACCGTCGCGGTGACGATCGTCTTGGCCGCGAACATCCGCTCGGCCCGCTCGAAGACGTGGGTCAGCGACAGTGGTGCAGTCCGACATGAGTCCGCGCATGGTCGCCAGCCTATGCGGGCAGCGGGGTGCTCTGCGCGACCCGCTCGCGGACGCTGTACGCCTCGACGTCGAAGCGCTTCGTCCACTTGCGGTAGTGCCACGCCGACGACGGCCACACGGCCGACGGCTCGCCGCTCGCGTCGAGGTACCAGCTCGAGCATCCGCCGGTGGCCCAGACGGTGTCCTTGACCAGGTCGTGCAGCGTGCGCGCGTAGGCCTCCTGCGCGTCCGCCGTGACCTCGACACTCGCAAGGCCGCGCGCGTCCATCGTCCGCAGCGCGTCGACGACGTACACGGCCGCGGACTCGATCTGCATGATGTGCGACATGTGGCCGGTGCCCGTGCCGACGCTGCCGATGCGGAACAGGTTCGGGAAGTTGTTCGTGGTGACGCCGCGGTAGGCGCGCGGCGAATCACCCCAGGTCACCGCCAGCGTGCGGCCGTCGCGACCGGTGATGCGGCCGGCGATCGGCGGGTCGGTGACATGGAAGCCGGTCGCGCAGACGATCGCGTCGACCTCGTGCTCGGTGCCGTCGGCCGTGACCACGCAGTGCTCGCGAATCTCGCTGATCGGCGAGGTCTCGACGTCGACGTTGGCCTGGTTGAGCGCCGGGTACCAGGCGCTGGTGACGAGGATCCGCTTGCAGCCGATCTCGAAGTCCGGTGTGAGCTTCGCGCGCAGCGCGGGATCGTCGATCGTCCGGCGCATGTAGGCCTTCGACACCGCCTGTGCGATCCGGCGCACGCTGCGGTGGTGCATGACCTTCAGCATCACAGCGTCGCGATAGACGAACTGGCCGCCGCGGATCAGCTTCTGCAGCAACGGAACGCGACGCAGCAGACGCCGCTCGGCGTTCGTGATGTCGCGGTCGTTGCGCGGGATGACCCACCCGGGCGTGCGCTGGAACACCGTCAGCCGCCCGACCTGCTTTTGCAGCTCCGGCACGATCTGGATCGCCGACGCGCCCGTGCCGATGATGGCGACACGCTCGCCAGTCAGGTCGTGATCGTGGTTCCAGTCGCCGGAGTGGAAGAGCGCGCCCTCGAAGCGGTCGAGCCCCGTGATCGCCGGGTACGTCGGCTCGGTCAGGACGCCGCTGCCGTCCACAACGACGTCGGCCGTCAGCTGAAGCGTCGTCGTGCGGATCGCCCAGACGGAGCGCTCGGCGTCCCACGTCGCGTCGAGCACCTCCTCGCCGAACCGCGTCCGCGCGTTGGCCCCCAGGTCGCGAGCGACGCTCTGGCTGTACTCCCAGATCTGCTTCCCGCTCGAGAACGTGCGCTCCCAGTCGGGGTTCGGTGCGAACGACAGCGAGTAGAGATGCGAGGGCACGTCACACGCGATCCCCGGGTAGGTGTTCGACCGCCACACGCCGCCGGCGTCCGCCCCGCGCTCGAGCACGACGATGTCGTCGATCCCGGCCTCCTGCAGCGCGTGGAACATCGCCAGGCCGGTGAACCCGAGGCCGATGATCGCGACGCGCACATGCGCATCGCCACCCCCATCGCCGGTACGCGACCCGGCGGCGGCTCCTGTCTCGGGGGGACTGTGAGGGACGGCGGTGGTGCTCAAGGCGTTGCTCCTGTTCGACGATGCGACGGCGCCAGAATAGACACACTGTCGAGAAAAGTCAACACACTGTTGATTCCCGTCGCGCGACCCCGTACTGTGGCCGTGTGACCACCGCTCCGAGAAGCCGCCGGACCAGCTCCCAGCGCAAGGGCGACGCGAACGAGCAGGCGATCCTCGACACGGCCGAGCGGCTGCTCGAGGCGGCGCCGCTGGCCGAGATCTCGATCGCCGATCTCGCCGCGGGCGCCGGCATCTCGCGGTCCAGCTTCTACTTCTACTTCGGGTCCAAGGACGAGGTCCTGATGACGCTGTTCGACCGGCTGGCGGGCGAGCTCGAGCCGATCGTCCGGGCGATGGCCGAGGGCATCGCCGATGATCCCCGTGCCGGCCTCACGACCGGGATCCAGGCAACCGCGCAGCTCTGGCGCGAGCACGGCCCGGTGCTGGTGGCAAGCTCGGAGGCCGCCGCCACGAGCCCGCAGATGAGCGTCGTGTGGAACGCGACGATCCAGCGATTCATCGACGTGAACGCCGAGATGATCAGGGCCGAGCGCCGGCGCGGCGCGGCGCCGAAGGACGGTCCCGGCGCGCAGGACCTCGCCACCTCACTGATCTGGCTCAACGTGCGCTCGCTGGAGGCGATCGCCGCCGGGTCGCAGCCGGCCGCTTCGCCGGCCGAGATCACCGTCGTCCTGACGGAGATCTGGCTGCGGGCGATCTACGCCAGCTCGCCGTACTAGCCGCCGGCGACGACCGTCAGCTCTTCGCCCGCGGCGCGCACGACGTCGCCGGGGTGCAGCTGGCGGCCGCGACGCTGCTCGACCTCGCCGTTGACATGCACGTGGCCGGCCACCAGCATCGCCTTCGCCTCGCCGCCGTCCTGGGCGATGCCGGCGTGCTTCAGCAGCTGGCCGAGGCGGATCATGTCGCCGCGGATCGCGACTTCGTGCGGGTCGGCGGCCATCAGCGTCAGCTCTGCGGGAAGGGCGTGAACCCCAGCAGGCCGAGGTCCGTCAGGCGGCTGGACCCGATGCCGCGGTCGGAGATCGTCAGCAGGCGGCCCTTCGCGACCAGCGAGCGGCGCACGACGGCGGGATACGGATCGGTCCCGTGTGAGACGCGGCCGGCTTCGTCGATGCCCGAGCGCTGGACGTGCAGTCCGACCGCCCCGGCGAACGCCTCGTTCGCGGCGGCGCGGGCGGCCGCCTTGCCGGTCGTCGGCGCGACGGTGGTCGGCACCGGCACGCCTGGCGACGTCGAGGTCGCGTACTGCTGCAGCGGCAGCACCGCGAGCTTCTCGGGCGCCCACCACAGGAACGCGTGGTGGTCCCACTCGGCGGTGGTGCTGGCGCTCTGGTCGCCGAGCACCCGCTGGGCGAGGCGCTTGGGCGCCGCCGGGTCGGACACGTCGAACAGCGAGACCTGCGGGCCCTGGCGGATGCCCTGGGCGCTCGCGTCCTGGCCGACACCGATCAGCAGGCCGTCCCCGATCGGATGCAGGTAGGCCGAGTAGCCCGCGACCTTCAGCTCGCCGACGGCCTTCGGGTGCTCCTGGTCGGAGAGGTCGAGCGTGTAGAGCGGGTCGACCTGGCGGAACGTGACGAGGTAGCCGGCGTCCCCGATGAAGCGCACGGCGTAGATGCGCTCGCCCTTCCCCAGCCCGCCGAGCCGGCCGACGGTGACGAGCTTGTCGCCGCGCTCGCGCAGCACCGACACGCCGCTCTGGCTGTCCTGCTGCTGCGCGCCGTTCATCCACAGCGGGTCCTCGGTCGTGGCGACGCGCAGCGCGCCGCGGTCCTCCGACAGCGCGAACTGGTTGAGCACGAAGCCGGGGACGCTGCCGCTCGAGCGGTACGTCGTGCGCTCGGCGTCGCTGGTGTCGAAGCGGTGGATCTCGGTCGTCATCCGCGCGGGCACGTCGTCCGGCGTGTCGAGGCTCGGCACGTAGCGCTGGCTCGCGATGTAGATCCCGGTCTGCGAGGCGTAGACGACCTGGGCGCCCGCGATCACGGCGTCGCGATCGACGCTGTAGAGGCCGCGGTCGAGGTCGATCGTCATGACCGTCAGCAGGTCGAGGCCCGAGTAGGTCCCGGGCCGGCGCACGGCGCCGCAGCCGACGAGCGGACGGCGGAACGTGCGCCGTGGAGATGTTGCTCTTGATGACGGTCTCGGGGACGAACGCGCTGAGGCCCGGAAGCCCACCGTCGGTCGTGGCCGGCTGCCCGATGCCCGGCACATCGGGCGGCGAGTTGAGGATCACGCGGGCGGTGCCACCGGTCAGGCGCGCGTCGACGTACTGGCCGTCGACGGTCAGCGTGCGCGAGACGCTCATCGCGGCCGGGTCCTTGACGCTGACCTCGGTCAGCAGCACGCTCGAGACGCGGTACGGATAGGGCGCGATCGCCGCCACCGGCCCGTCGACCGCCACGTCCGGCAGCGCCACCACTCCCCCACTCGCGTCGCTGCCGATCACGAGCACGCGGTCGCCGCGCAGCAGCAGCTGCTGCGGGCTGCCCTCGAGCGTCAGCGATCCGAGCAGCTTCGGCGTGTCGGCCGAGACGTCGTACGCGAGCAGCTTCTGGCCCGCCAGGACGAAGACGCGATTCCCGTCGGTCTTCACGACGTCCGGCTCGTCGACGCCCTGCTCCTGGACGTTGGTCCCGGAGAAGTCGCCGGCTGCGGTGTCGCCGGCCGTGGGGACGGCGGGTGCGGGTGCTGCGGTCGGTGCTGCGCCCGCGGAGTTCTCCGTCTTCGTCGTCGCGACCGGTGTCGGCCCGAGCGGCTCCGGGACGGACGGGATCGCGCGCGGCGGCACGCCGTCGACGAGCACGGGGTTTGCGGCGTAGCGCCGGCCGTACGCGACGAGGCTCGAGCACGAGGCGAACGCCTTCAGCGTCGCGCGCTGCTTGACGACGCGCTTCGCCGCCCCGGCGGGTGCTGGGAGCGCCGCAGTCGCGCAGATGAGCAGGACCGCGACGCAGATCAGGCGACGCATGGGTGCGACGCTAGCGCAGACCCGCAGTCCGCGGAGCCGCTCTGGACCGATCACGCACTGACAGCGCGCAGATGTTTGAACGGCTCGCCGTCACGCAGTTCGCGGATCACCGACTCGACCATGCCGTCGGCATCGCCGGACTGCCCGTCCGTGACGGCCGCGACGGTCGCGCGCTTGCGCTGAATCAACTTCGCCATCGTCTCGTCGATCGTGTCGGCGGCCAGCAGGTACCACGCGGTGACGGCGTCGCGCTGGCCGATGCGATGGCAGCGGTCCTCGGCCTGGTCGTGCATCGCCGGCGTCCATTCGAGCTCCAGGAAGGCGACGTTCGACGCGCGCGTCAGCGTGATCCCCTGCGCCGCGACGCGCGTGGCGCAGACGATCAGCTGCGGCCCCGACGGATCCTGGAACTCGGCGATCGAGCGCTCGCGCGCCTTCCCGCTGTCGGCCCCGATCAGGTGCAGCGCGTTCGGGAAGCGCTCGATCACGGCCTGCTGGACCTCGACGTGGCGGGCGAACAGCACGAGCGGCTCGCCGCTCGCGAGGAAGTCGTGGATCCAGACGAGCGCGGCGTGCAGCTTCCCGCGCGCAGCCAGCCGCTGCAGGGTGCCGAGCTGCGCGAGGCGCTCGGCTCGCAGCGTCGCGGCGATCTTCGCGTTCAGCTCGCGCAGGTCGAGCGGCTGCTCGCGCAGCCACGCGATCACGTCGTCCTCGGCGAGGCGGTACTCGCGCACGTTGTCGAGCGCGATCGGCACGACGACCTGCCGCTTCTCCGGCAGCTGCGGCAGCACGTCGCGCTTCAGCCGCCGCACGAAGCAGCGGCGGCGCAGGTGCCAGTGCAGGCGCTCCTCGCTCAGCTCGCCGGAGAACTGACGGGCGAAGCGCGCGCCCGAGCCGAAGTCCTCGAGGCGGCCGATGACGCGCAGCTGCGCGACGAGCTCCTCGGCGTGGTTGAGCACCGGCGTGCCGGTCAGCGCCAGGCGCAGGCCGTCATCCGGAACCGCGGACGCGAGCCGGCGGACGGCCTGCGTGCGCTTGGCCTGCGGGTTCTTGCAGTAGTGCGACTCGTCGACGACGAGCGCGCGCGGCCGGCGCAGCGCGAGCTCGTCGCGGTGCGCGGCGACGATCTCGTAGTTGAGGATCGTGATGTCGGCGCGCGGCGCGACGCTCCCGCGGCCTTCGACGACGGCGATCGTGCGATGCGGGAGCCAGCGCGCGGCCTCGCGCTGCCAGTTCAGCTTCAGCGATGCGGGACAGACGACGACGGCCGGGAAGGCGCCGTCGGCCTCGAGCGCGGCGAGCGCCTCGACCGTCTTGCCCAGGCCCTGCTCATCGGCGAGGAACGCGCGGCGGGCGTCGAGCACGTAACGCACGCCGGCCCACTGGAACGGCTCCAGCTCGCCGCCGAGGACGGCGGCGACCTCGGGAATCGGGTCGGCCTCGGTCGCGCGCGAGCGGCGGATCTGGATCAGCGCCTCGTCGTGCTCGCGCGCGCAGCTCGTCGAGTGCGCGCTTGGCGAGCCCGCGGACCTCGACCTCGTGCAGCGCGATGAAGTGATCGAGCTGCTCGATCACCCAGGGGTCGAGCGGCATCGTGCCCTCGGTCTCGGCGGCAGGCAGGCGCTCGAACGCGGCGCCGGCGTCGGGGTCCCAGAGCACCTCGACCTTGAGGCGCCGTCCGCCGACACGCTCGACGACCGCCAGGCGCGCGGGCGGCGGCTGCTCGCCGAGCTCCCACAGCGTCATGCAGCGCTCGGCGGCCGTGTCGATCCGCGCGGAGCTGAGCTCGCGCAGCGCCTCCGCGTGCTCGGCGCTCATCGGCAGCAGCGTGCGGCCGTCGTACTCGACGGTCGCGGCGGCAAGGGCCTCGGGGAGCCGCCCCGCACGTGTGCGCATGACCCACCAGCCGCCGCCCTCGTGGCGGGTGACGCTGACGCTGCCGACCCAGCGGCGGTCGACCCCCTCGAGCCAGGTCGCGACCTCGTCGGTCGGCACCAGGTCCGGGAAGCGGTCGAGGACGTCGGCGACGTGGACGGCGCACCAGTCGTCGACGGGCGCCCACCACTCCTTCTTGTCCCAGTCGAAGCGCCGCTGCGGGATCCCGCGGACCGCACTGACGATGTGCACGTCGTAGGGGAACGACAGCACCACGATCTCCCCGTGCTCCGTCGTCTTGCGCAGCTCGATGTTCGGGCGCTCGGGGACGGACTGCACGCGCAGGAGGGTACGGGGGGCTGGCTCTGCGGCGCTTCGGCGGGTTTGCGGAGGGCGCTTCGGCTGGTGAGGAGAAGGAGAGTGCCGAGGCGCCTGCGATCTCCCGCCTGACGATGTGGGCCGCTCGGAGTGCCGCGTGCGGATCTTGCCCGACTACCGGGCACTATCCGCATCGCGAGCTGCGGGACGACGACTCGATGGCGGATCTTGCCCGCATATCGGGCACTATCCGCCATCGCGACTCCCGGGGACCCGTCGCTCACGCCGCGCACACCCTCTCCCTCACCGGCCCAGTGCCCGGCGCACGCGCCCGCACGAGAACTGGCCAGCCAGCCAGTTTTCGCTACCGTCCCGCGCATGACGACCGCCGCCGGCATCCCCAGCACACTCACACTCACCGACGAGCAGCAGCAGTTCGTGGACGCGATCCGCGACTTCAGCGCTCGCGAGGCGGGGACGCGTGAGCAGCGCGACGCGCTGACCCATGAGGGCACCGAGCAGCACAACCCCGAGCTGTACGCGAAGTTCGCCGCGCTCGGCTACGTCGGCGCGGCGATCCCGGAGACCTACGGCGGCTCGGGCGGCGGCGCGTTCGACCTCTGCCTGCTGCTCGACGAGACAACGCGCGGCCTGCTGCCGATCGCGGGCATGAGCGTCAGCCTGATCGTCTCCGGCGCGTACGAGCGGTTCGGCACCGAGACGCAGAAGCAGGACATGCTCGGCGCGATCGCGGGGGGCGACGTGATGGCGATCGCGATGAGCGAGCCGGAGGCCGGCTCAGACGTCGGCGCGCTCAAGTGCAAGGCCGTCCGCGAGGGCGACACCTACCGCATCACCGGCCACAAGACCTGGATCAGCGCGGCGCACGTGTCCGAGCGGATCCTGCTGGTCTGCCGCACCGACGCGAGTGGCTCCAAGCACGAGGGCATCACGATGCTCGAGGTGCCCTCGAAGGCCGACGGCGTCGAGATCCGCGGCATCCAGACGATGGGTGGCAAGGAGGTCAACGACGTCTGGTTCGACGACGTCGTGGTCCCCGCCGAGAACCTGCTGGGCGAGGAGGGCAACGGCTGGATGCAGCTGATGAGCGGCCTCAACGTCGAGCGCCTGATCATCGCCGCGAACATGCTCGGCCTTGCTCAGCGCGCGTTCGACGACCTGCTCGTCTACGTCAAGGAGCGCCAGCAGTTCGGGCGCCCGATCGGCAGCTTCCAGGTGCTGCGCCACCGCATCGCCGACCTCGCCACGGAGCTCGAGTGCGCGCGTGTCCTGACCTACGACGTGGCGCGGCGCGTCGACGCCAACCCGGGCGCGATGTTCCCGCGCGAGGCGTCGATGGCGAAGATCAAGGCCACCGAGGTCGCCAAGCAGGTGACGCTCGAGGGGATGCAGATGATGGGCGGCTACGGCTACGCGACCGAGTACGACATGGAGGCGTTCGTGCGCACCGCCCTGGTGTCATCGATCTACGGCGGAACCAATGAGGTTCAGCGCGAGATCGTGAGCAAGACGCTGGGGCTCTAGGTACGGCCCCAGGCGGGACAGGCCGCGCCGCAGGCGCGGGCTGATGGGTCTCTCAGTCGTCCTTCGGCGCCGGCCGGAACACGATCCGCTTCAGCTCGGCGATCGTCCCGCCGCCCAGCCGCATCGCCGTCTGGAAGCCCTCGGACCCGACCTCGCCGGCGTCGAGTGCGCGGCGCAGCTCGTTGAGCGCGCACGCGGTCCTCTTCGCGGACGTCGTCGCGCGCGGCCTCGAGCAGGATCAGGTGCCGCGGGCGACGCAGTGCCGATGCGGCGCGCACGAACGGGTCGCGCTCCTCGGGCTCGAGACCGTCAAGCGCGACGACGACGCTCTCGCCTGCTTCGAGGCGCTTGCCGACGGTCGCGGTGAGCACGTCGGCGGCCTTGGCGTCGAGATCGGCGTCCGGCACGCGACCGGCGATCAGCTTGCGCACGGCCTGCGGAGAGAGCACGACGCCCTTCTCCTCGAAGACCCGCGTGGTGAAGCTGTCGCGCACCTCGGCAGACGGTGAGACGACGACGACGAGACTGCCCGGGCGAGTAGCGCATCCGGTCGGACGGCGAGAGGACGCGGCAGCGCGTCGTGAGGTCGCGCGGGCGGGGCGGGCCGTCGCCTTCGCGCCGTGGCCGGTCTGAGGACCACGCACCCCGCTCGTCATCGGAGATCTTGACGCTGCGAGAGGAAGGATTGGTGGCCATGGGACCCATGGTACGGCCCCCTGTCAGCTTGCAGGCCGGTCCTCAGACGGGGTCGACGAACTCCCCGGGCTCCTTCGTCAGTCCGGCGGTCACGGCCGCCAGCTGGTTCGGGGAGCCGATCAGCGCCGTCTGAAGCTCGGATTCCAGGAGCAGCGCCGCAGCCGGCTCGGCGAGCCAGGCCTCCTGCAGCAGCCGCTTCCCGGCGCGGATCGCATCCGGCGAGCGGCCGGCGATGTCCGCGGCCAGCGCACGCGCGGCCGCGAGCGGATCGTCCGCCACGCTCGTGACGAGGCCGAGCTCCTGTGCCTCCTCCCCACTCACCCGCCGGCCGGTGAAGACGAGCTCCTTGGCGACGTCCATCCGCACGAGCCGCGGCAGCGTCTGCGTGATCGCCATGTCGGGCACGAGGCCCCAGCGGATCTCCATCACCGACAGCTTCGCGTCGGGCGCGGCGATCCGGATGTCCGCGCCGAGCGCAATCTGCAGGCCGCCGCCGAAGCAGACGCCGTGGATCGCGGCGATCACGGGGACGGGCAGCTGCGTCCAGTCGTAGGCGACCCGCTGAGCGAGGTTGGCGATGTGCTCCGCGCTCGCGCGCGAGCAGGTCACCCGTCGAGACCGGGCCGGTCATGAAGCTCGCGATGTCCAGGCCCGAACAGAAGCTCGGCCCCTCGCCGTGCAGGACGACGGCGCGCACGCCGGGCGTCGCCGCGACCTGCTCGACGGCGGCGACGATGCCCTCGAACATCGCCGCGTCGAGTGCGTTGTGCTTGTCCGGGCGTGTGAGCCGGACCTCGGCGACGTGCCCGTCGACGCTCGATCGTGACGCGCTCCTGCGTTGCCGTGGCGGTGGTGTCGCTCATGCCGGGCAGTCTTTCAGAGGGACCCGGGCCGTGTCTATGACGGTCGTCATATAGGCTCCCGACCATGCGCCAGCTCACATACGTCGAGGCAGGACAGGTCGCGTGGCAGGAGGCACCGGACCCCGAGGCGGCAGACGCTGCGGGCGCGATCGTTCGTCCGCTCGCGGTCGCGCGCTGCGACCTCGATCCGATCATGGCCGGCTTCGGCATCTTCCCCGGGCCGTTCGCCGTCGGACACGAGACCGTCGCGGAGATCGTGGCCGTCGGCGACGACGTGCGCGACCGGCGTGTCGGCGAGCGCGTGCTCGTCCCGTTCCAGGTCTCGTGCGGCAGCTGCGTCGCCTGCCGCGACGGGCGCTTCGCCGCCTGCCACACCTACCGCGCCAAGGCGGGCTCCGCCTTCGGGTTCGGCGAGGCGGGCGGAGGACATGGCGGTGCGGTCGCCGACCTGCTCGCCGTGCCGCACGCCGACCATCTGCTGATCGCGGCTCCGGACGGGCTCAGCGCCGCCGCGCTCTGCACGCTGCCGGACAACGTCACCGACGGCTACCGCGCCGTCGCGCCGCAGCTCGCCGCGAAGCCCGGCGCCGAGGTGCTGGTCGTCGGCGGCATGGCGGCGTCGATCGGCCTCTACGCCGTCGCCGCCGCGTTCGCCTGCGGAGCAGGCAGCGTGCGCTACGTCGACAGCGACGCCGGCCGCTGCGAAGCGGCGACCGCGCTCGGCGCCGACGTCACGCATCTCGACGGTGCCTGGCCGCGCCGCTTCGAGCGCGCACCGATCGTCGTCGAGAACACCGGCGACGTCGACGGCCTGGCCTGCGCGCTGCGCTCGACCGACGACTACGGCACCTGCACGAGCGTCGCGATCCACTTCGCGCCGACGACGCCGATGCCGCTGCTCGAGCTGTACACGAAGGGCATCACCTACCACCTCTCGCGCGCCGACTCGCGGCGCCTGCTGCCGGAGGTCATCGCGCTCGCGGCGAGCGGTGCGCTCGACCCGCTGGCGGTGCCGACGACGATCGTGCCGTGGGACCAGGCCGACGAGGCCTGGCTGGCGCCCGCCACGAAGCTCGTGCTCGAACGGGCGTAGCGCAGTCACGCGCGACGAGCGCCCCGGTCCGACCCACCGGGACGCTCGCGCGTGAGGTCACTCAGGGTCTAGCGCCAGGCGTTCCAGACCAGTCCACCGTAGATCGCGTAGCCGAGATCGGTCGGGTGGATGTCACCGGCGGCCGGGTTGAACGTCCCGCCCGGGCACATGCGCGGTGAGCTTGCAGATCACCGGGATGTCGAGGGCCTCCGACGCGCCGGTGAAGTTGCTGCTCGGGTTGAACACCGGCAGCGGGTTGGCGAACTTTGCGCCGTGCGCCGTCGCGACGCCCTTGAGCAGCGCGTTGAACTGCGCGGTCGCGCTGTCGCCCGTCAGGCCGCCCACGTTGAGGACGCCCGGGTACGGGTTGTAGAGCCCTGCCACGACGTAGCGCGCGTTCGGCGCCTCGGCCTGAAGCTTCGTCAGGATCGTGTTCAGGTTGTTCGCAGCGTTGCCGTAGGTGGCGCCCAGGCCGGCCGCGATGCACGCGTTGTCCACGGTCGCCGTGCCGAAGCCGCAGCCCTCGAGGAACACGAGCACGTCATTGGCGCCGATGTCGATCGAGACGGTCTTCGTCGTCGTCGGGTTCGCGCGCAGGAACGCGACGGCCTCGTCCAGCTGGCTGCCGGCGTAGTAGTGATGCAGCCACGCCTTGCTGAAGTTGGCGCCGATGCCTGCGCTGGGACTGTCGCCACAGACGTAGGGATTGGGCACGTACTGCCCGCCCGTGTAGAGAGCGCTGCGCCCGCCCTTGACGAGCGAGTTGCTCGTCTCACCCGGACAACCGAGGTTGACGGTGGTGAGGTTCGGCTTCAGCTGGAGCTTGGCGAACACGTTCACGTAGCCCGTGTTGAACGACGCCGGGTCGATGTTCGGGTACTGAGCGGCGAACTTCGCGCCCTGGTAGCCGTAGGCGAGCGAGTCGCCGAGGGCCAGGTAGTTGCTGGCGCTGGACCCGGTCGCCTGCGCGGCCGGCGCGACGACGAACAGCGCCGCGGCACTCACGACGAGGGCGCACACCAAGGCGCGACCTCAGTGAGGTACGGGACATTCTTGTCTCCTCCTGCATGGGACGGCGCGCGCCGGTGCGGTGGTCGGACCGGCGTTGCACGCGCCTGGTTCGCATCCGAACCTACTCGACGCCCCCGGTCCGCGACAACCCTGCGCAGACGCTGCCGTCAGGCGTTCAGGCGCACCGGCAGCGTCTTCAGCTGGTTGACGAAGCCGGACACGACGTAGCGCGGCTCGCCGTCGAGCTCCATCTGCGGGTAGCGCGCCAGCGTCTCCTCGAGCAGGATCGTCAGCTCCAGGCGCGCGAGCGCGGTGCCCAGGCAGAAGTGCCGGCCGCCGGCGCCGAACGCCTGGTGCTCCGGGTTGCGCTCGACGTCGAAGTGGTCCGGATTCTCGTAGCGCGTCTCGTCGCGGTTGGAGGAGACGTACCACATGACGACCTTGTCGCCCTCCTTGATCGGGCAGCCGAGCAGCTCGGTGTCCTTCGTCGCGGTGCGGCGGAAGTGCGCGAACGCCGGGAACATCCGCAGCGCCTCCTCGACCGCGCTCGGGACGAGCGACGGGTCGGCGAGCAGCTGCTGACGCTGCGTCGGGATCCTCGAGCAGCGCGCGCATCGCGCTGCAGTAGGTCGCCTTCGTGCTGTCGTTGCCGGCGGCCATCAGCAGGAAGAAGCCCATGACGATCTCGTGCTCCTCGAGCTTCTCGCCGTCGACCTCGGCGTGGACGAGCACGCTCGTCAGGTCGTCGGTCGGGTTCGCGCGGCGGTCGGCGATCAGCGCGCCGCAGCGCTCGAAGACCTCGGGCACGTCGCGCTCCATCACGGTCTGCACGCCGTCGGGGTTCACGTCCGGGTCGTTGGCGCCGAGGATCGTGTTCATCAGGCGCGCCCAGACGACGTCGTCGCCGGGCGGCAGGCCCATGAAGCTGCCGATCACGCGCGCGACGACCGGCTGGGCGACGTCGTCGACGAGGTCGCACGTCTCGCGGCCGTCGAGCTGGTCGAGCACGTCGCGCGTGATCGCGCGGATCTCGTCCTCGTGCTCGGCGATCCGCTTCGGCGTGAAGCCGCGCTGGAACAGCGCCTTGATGCGGTCGTGCTTCGGCGGGTCCATCCCGATGAACATCGCGCGGATCAGCTCGACCGGCATGATCCCGTTGGTCAGCGCGGTGATGCCTCCCACCTCGGAGGAGTAGGTCTGCCAGTCGCGGCTGACCTCGTGGACGCCCTCGGCGGTCGTGACCGACCAGTAGCCGGCCTCCTCGGGGAAGTCGACCATCCGGTCCGACCAGTGCACCGGGCACTCCGCGCGCAGCTGCTTGAAGAGCTCCTGCGGCGGGCCCTCCTCCCACAGCTCCTGCTCGAAGACGAGGCGCTGCTCGAGCGGGATGCTGGCGTCGTTCTGGGTGCTGGCGTCGGTCGACATACGGGCCTCCGGGAGAACTTGACGGACTGTCAAGTCGCGACCCTACCGCAGACCACCGACGCGCGTGAGAGGCCCCCCGCTGGGACGGCCCGGGCCTCTCACACAGGTGCGTCGGGTCAGGCGTCGCCCAGCCTGTGGCCGTGAGCGGCGAGGCCGTAGATGATCAGGATGTCGATCCCGACCACTGCAAGTCCCCAGGTCTGGTACGCGTCGATCGAGGTGAGCGAGGCGATCAGGCTGAGGCCGGCGATGATGATTCCGAACCAGCGTGCGGCCTGGTTGCGGGCGAAAATGCCGAAGCCTGCGAAGACTTCGAGGATGCCCAGGAGCAGGATGATCCAGCCCCAGGTCTTCACGTCGTGGAACACGAGCTTCGTGTCGCCGACGAAGAACGACGACTGGTCGATCGCGGCGATGCCCCAGATGATGTTCAGGACACCGACGATGATCACCATGATTCCTGCGAACGTCAGCCACCCGTGGCCCGCACTGGGTCCACTCGCGGTCTGGTCTGTCATTGGTGATGCTCCTCCTGCGTTGATGGAAGGCACGCCGGACCTGACCGCCCAGCGCTGTCACCTGAAGCGTTCGACGTTTTGGCGCGCCAACCTCCCCCTGGCTAGGAGTTCACGACGCCGCGCACGACCAGGAAGACCCCGAACACGACGAACAGCGCGATCGCGATCCGCCGTCCGTTTGCCGCGAACCAGGCGTTGACGCGATGGACGCGCTCGACCGTCGCGTCGGGAGCGATCAGCAGGCCGGCCATCGGGATCTCGGCGAGCGCGAACATGATCACGTTGAACAGCAGGATCTGCAGGATGTCCACGCCGGTCGAACTCTGCGCCGCGGCGATGTCCTTGAGCCCGATCAGATAGGCGGCGCCCGGCAGGTTGATCGCGAGCGCCGCGGCGAACACGATCGGCACTGAGCCGCGCGCCAGCAGTCGCTCGCTGAACGGCTCCTTGTCGTCATCCGGCGCCTTGTCCTCTGCGGGATGCTTCACCGCGCGACGGGCCCTGAAGCGCTCGTCGGCACGCGTCGCCAATGCGACGGCCACGAGCAGTGCGAGGCCGCCGATCGCAAGATCCGCACCCCAGCTGAGCGTCGAGCCGCTGCTCTTGACCGAGCCCTGCAGCCCGAACACGATGAGACACCCGAGGCCGATGCTGATCGTCAGGCCGCCGGCGAGGTAGGCAGCCAGCAGCGGCACGCGGCGCGGCTGGTTGAGGAGGATCACGACCGCCGCCAGCAACGTCGGATAGAGCGCCGCCTCGAAGGCGAGCAGCAGCAGCTGGATCTCCATTGCCGGCGAGTCTCCCCGATCTGCGGGGCCCGCGGCATCACCCTTCGCGGGGGACTGGCCGAGCAGCGCCAACCCGGTGTACGGTTGGCCCATGAGCGCGGAGGCCCCCGGCCAGGACGAACAGCAGGACGCCTATCTCGAAGTCTCGGAGCTCTCGCGGCTCGAGGCGATCGGCATGGCGTCGGGCGTGCTGCTCTTCGTCTCGCTGTTCCTGCCCTGGTTCTCGACCGGGTCCAACAAGGACGCCGCGATCGACACCGCAGGCATCGGCCCGAACGCCAGCGCGAATGCCTTTCAGGTCTTCCGCATCGTCGACTGGCTGTTGCTGCTGCTGAGCTTCGCCCCGTTCATCCTCGCCTGGATCATCGCCCGCCGGCACACGCTCGACTGGCCGACCGGCGAGGTCACGATGGTGGCCGGGCTGATCGGCATCTTCCTCGTGATCTGCAACGGGCTGATCCTCGGCAAGCCCGACCCGGGCATCCAGGTCTCGCTCGACATCGGCTGGTTCCTCGGGCTGCTCGGCTGCTTCGGGATCTTCTTCGCCGGGCTGTCGCGACAGCAGGCGAACTCGAGCGGCAAGCCGCGCAAGCCGCCCGGCACGGTCTAGCTCACCACGGCGCGGGCTCGTAGTCCTTCAGGAAGCAGCCGTAGAGATCCTCGCCGGCCTCGCCGCGCACGATCGGGTCGTAGACGCGCGCGGCGCCGTCGACGAGGTCGAGCGGCGCGTGGAACCCGCTCTCGGCGAGCCGCATCTTCGTCGGGTGCGGGCGCTCGTCGGTGATCCAGCCGGTGTCGACGCTCGTCATCAGGATGCCGTCGGTCAGCAGCTC
Organism: uncultured Actinomycetes bacterium; assembly: GCA_963821685.1. Classification (GTDB taxonomy): domain Bacteria; phylum Actinomycetota; class Thermoleophilia; order Solirubrobacterales; family Solirubrobacteraceae; genus F1-60-MAGs163. The sequence goes on from CAWGEW010000008.1 coordinate 179,117, forward strand.
CTGCGCGCTCGTGCGCGTGAGCATGTTGAGCGCGGCCTTCGCCATGTTCGTGTGCGGATGGCCGGGGCCCTTGTAGCCGCGGCTGAACTGCCCCTCCATCGCCGACACGTTGACGATGTAGGTGCGCCGCGCCGGGGCGGCGGCGAGCGCGGCGCGCAGGCGGCTGACGAGGATGAACGGCGCGGTCATGTTGCAGAGCTGCACCTCGAGCAGCTCGACGGGGTCGACCTCGTTCACGCGATCGGTCCAGCTGTTGGCGTCGTGCAGGTCGGGAACGAGGCCGCCGGCGTCGATCGCGCGCGCGGCGGCCACCCGCTCGGGCGACGCCGATCCGCGCGGTCAGCGCGAGCGCCGTCAGCGCCTGCGGCGTCGGCGTCCAGTGCGGGCGCGCGGACGCCGGCACGCCGGCGGGGTGCGCGCTGTCGGCCGCGCCGAGCGTCAGCATCGGCGGGAGCGGTCCCTCGCCGAGCGGCGCCGCCTCGGCGTCGGCGAGCAGCGCGTAGGCCTCGGGCGAGCGGCGCACCGTCTGCGCCGCGTTGTTGATGAGGATGTCGAGCGGCCCGTGCGCGGCGACGGTGTCGGCGAGCGCCACGACCTGCGCCGGGTTGCGCAGGTCGATGCCGATGATCGCGCAGGCGATCGAGCCAGTCGGCGCTGTCGGGCATCGCGGCGAAGCGGCGTGCGGCGTCGCGCGGGAAGCGCGTCGTGATCGTCGTGTGCGCGCCGTCGCGCAGCAGCCGCAGCGCGATGTACATGCCGATCTTCGCGCGGCCGCCGGTGAGCAGCGCGCGCCGGCCCGTCAGGTCGGTGCGCGCGTCGCGGCGCGCGTGATGGTGCGCCGCGCAGTCCGGGCAGAGCTGGTGGTAGAAGGCGTCGACCTCGTGGAAGCGCTGCTTGCAGACGTAACACGCGCGCGAGCGCAGCAGCGTCCCGGCCGTCGCGCCGGCCGCCGCCGGCTTCAGCGGCAGGCCCTGCGTCTCGTCGTCGATGCGGCCGGGCGCTGCCGTCGCGGTCGCCGCCGTGACGGCCGCGTCGGCTTCGAGCACCGCGCGCCGGCGCTCGGCGCGGCGACGCTCCTTGACGGTCTTGAAGAGGCCGCGCGGTGGCACGCCGCACGGCGACCGCGTCGGGGTGCTCGACCGGCAGCTCGTCGAGCGCCGCGATCACGCGCAGGCAGGTGTCGAGGTCCGCCGGATCGATCGCCGTGTCCGTCATGCCCCGACTGTACGAAGAGCCTGGAGATAGCATCCGCGCCATGAGCACCATCCTCTACATCGTCGGCATCGTCGTCATCGCATTCGTGATCGGCGGCCTGGCCCGGTTCATCCTTCCCGGAAAGGACCCGATGGGCTTCCTCGGGACGATGATGCTCGGGTTCGCCGGCAGCGTCGGCGGCGGAGTGATCGCGCTGATCATCTTCGGCGGCGTCAACGGCGCCGGGCTGATCGGCTCGGTCCTGTTCGCCGCCCTGCTGCTGTACGTCGTGCGCAAGCTCAACGGCGGCGGCCTGATGGACCCGGGCGAGCTCTGAGCCGACGGGTTGACGCAACCGCCGGGCTCGCGGATGATGCCGCGCTCGGAGAACCAGAACGGACCGGGGGGCTCGTGCAGAGGCAAGGACGCAGGGAACATCGAATGATTCGCGCGAGCGCCGTCGTGCTGCTCCTGGCCGTGCTCGGGGCCGGCCCTGCTCAGGCCGCCAGGCCCGCGCCTCCGGCCGGCGTGCCGGTGCTCAAGGCCGGCCAGCTTCCGCACCAGTGCGGGACCGGCGATGCGTCGGAGACCGGGACCTACTTCGACGAGGGCGTCGATCAGTGGCTCAGCGCCCCCAACTGCTACGCGGTCTGGGGAAACCTCGAGGCCAGCCCGCCACGACTCGCCAACGCCGGTCAGACGGTGACCGTGACGGCAACCCCGAACCAGGGATCAAACTCGGCGACCTACGCGCCGCAGACCAAGTCGATCAGGTGGGACCCCGTCGGCAAGTTCGTCTCGGGGTGCGGAAACGCCGACCTCTCGTGCACGCTGATCCCGGCTGCCAAGGCGACGGACTCGTGGCAGTGGGTCCAGGTGCACGTGACGATGCCGCGGACGTTCTTCATCAACTCGCCCGGCAGCAACTGCGCGGGCATCCCGATCTGTGGCGGCGTCGGGACCAACGCCTGGTCGTGGATCGGCGTCAGGCCGAAGTCCCTGACTCCCGGAATCATCCGCGGCCGGGTCGTCGACCCGGACGGTGACGCGATGCCCGGCGTTCGCGTCACGGCATCCGGCCCCGGGTCTCGTACGGCGTCGACCGGTGCCAACGGGCGCTACGAGCTGACCCTCAACCGCCCGGGCCGCTACACCGTGAAGGCCTCGAACGGCGCCGGGTTCTTCGTTCCACGATCCACCACCGTCCAGGTCCGCAAGGGCTCGACGGCGAAGGCCGACTTCAAGCTCGGCGGGTGCAGCGGGAAGGCGAGCGCCGCGAAGAGCCACCGCTACGGCGGCGGCCCGTCACGGATCGGCCGGTTCACAGCGACCTGGGACGACTGCGGCCAGGACGTCGAAGTCAACCTCAGCGGCCGGGTGACGTGCCTGGACGGGGTCGGTGCGGACACCGGCGACCCGACCTCGCCGCCGGTCGCGACCGGCTCGGACTTCATCGCACTGATCGATGCCGAGTGGAGCTTCAAGGCGGAGTCCCTGACAGGCAACGTGGCGCACTTCGACTTCGCCTCGTCGACCAAGGTGAAGGTGCGAGGGAGACTCGAGCCGGACGGGAAGCTGTCGCCGCTGCCAGGGGTCGTCGTCACGACCGGCCTTGCTCAAGGGTCGATCCGCAAGGGCTCGATGGAGTTCCAGTTCAGTGCGAGCGGAGACGGCAAAGGCCCCGGCGGACGGACGCTGTGCCGCTTCCCGGACGCCAACGGCCGCGTGGTCCTGACTGCGCGGTGAGCGCGCTACGGCTCACTCCGGCAGGTGCGTGACGGCTTCGACGTTGTTGCCGTCCGGGTCGAGCACGAAGGCGCCGTAGTAGGACGGGTGGTAGATCGGACGCAGCCCCGGCGCGCCGTTGTCGCGTCCGCCGGCAGCGAGCGCCGCGCCGTGAAACGCGTCCACGCCGGCGCGGTCAGGGCTCGCGAACGCCACGTGCAGCGGGCCTGACGGCGGCCGGTCCGAGAGCCAGAAGGCCGGCTTGCCGTTGCGGCCGAAGCCGACTCCCGAAACCCCCTCCATCAGCGCGGAATAGCCGAGCGGCGCGAGCGCCAGCTCGTAGAACGCGCGGCTGGCGGAGAGGTCCGTCACCCCGATGTTGACGTGGTCGAGCATCAGGCCCGCGACGCTACCGCGGCGAGGTGGCCTTCTCCATGCGATTTTCGAGGCGGGTTGATTAGGGCACCCTAATTTGGGTAGCCTAACTAAGCCCGACCATGACGGTCGGATTTCACGAACCCGGAGAAACGCTCGTCCATGAGAACCGCAATGCGCTACCTGCGCCGCAACCACCTCGGCTTCCTCGCCCTCTTCATCGCCCTCGGCGGAACGTCGTACGCCGCGGCCACGCTGCCGAAGAACAGCGTCGGCGCAAACCAGATCCGGACGGACGCCGTGTCCTCGTCCGAGGTCAAGGACGGCTCGCTCCGAGCCCGTGACTTCCGCAGTGGTGACCTCCCGGCCGGTGCAACCGGCGCAACCGGGGCCACGGGCGCGGCCGGCGCCACGGGTGCCACCGGTGCCGCAGGCCCCCAGGGCGAGCAGGGGGCCACGGGCGACAAGGGCGACCAGGGCGAGCCCGGCCTGCAGGGTCCGGCCGGCACCAGCGGCGGGACGCCCGCATCACTGGCCGTTCGTCTGCGCCAGTCGACCGACTCGCAGACGGTCGGGGGCACCCCGACCGGGTCGGCGATGACCCCCGTCGTCTTCGCGGACGCGAACGCCGAGCAGTACGACATCGGTGACTTCTTCGATGCCGCGCTCGTGACCGTCCCGCCGGACGCCCCGGGCAACGCCGTGATCAAGATCCCGGCGACCGGCACCTATGTGATCAGCGCCGGCGTGCGCTGGGCCGCCAACGCCGTCGGCGTGCGCAGCCTTGCGATCAACGGCCCGCAGCCCGGCGGCGTGCGCGCGCAGAGCACCGTTCCCGCGAACCCCGCGGCCGGCGCGGCGACGGCACAGAGCGTCACGACCAGCGAGCGCTTCCAGGCCGGCGACCTCGTGTTCGCGAGTGTCGGGCAGAGCTCGGGCGGCGACCTGCTGCTCGACGCCAGCCAGGCCCAGATCCATCTGTCCGCGAGCTACGTGGGGACCTGATGACGACCGAGACCAGCGCATTTCCCACCGACCACCTCGCTCCGGCGCAGGCGCTGACAACGCCGCCTCCGCTGGTCGAGGTGGTGCCGGCGCGTACGCGGACGCCCGCGGAGGAGGCCCGTGCGCTCGTCGCCGGCTCCAATGTCGGGACGCTCGCCACGCTCTCGACCGGCGGCGCGCCGTGGGCCTCACTGGTCGCCTACGCTGCGCTGCCCGACGGCGCGCCCGTGTTCCGCGTCTCGACGCTCGCCGAGCACGGTCGCAACCTCCATGGCGACGTGCGGGCGAGCCTCGTCGTCGCGGCGCAGGCGCCCGGCGATGACCCGCTCGACGCCGGCCGCGTGACGCTGGCCGGCGTCTGCGTCCGTCCCGAGGGCGCGGATGCCGACCGGGCCAACGCGGCGTTCGTCGAGGCCGTGCCGATGGCGCGCCACTACGGCGACTTCGGCGACTTCGACACGTGGGTGCTGCAGGTCGAGCGCGTGCGCTGGGTCGGCGGGTACGGCCGGATGGACTCCGCCGAAGTCGCCGCCTACCGTGCGGCCGAGCCGGACCCGGTCGTCGCCGCCGCTGCCTACGCGACACGGCATCTCAACGAGGATCACGCCGACGCGCTGCTGCTGATGGCACAGCGGCTCGGCGGATTCTCCGACGCCACGTCGGCGTCGTGCCGTCGCTGTGACCGCTACGGGCTGGACCTCTGGGTGCAGACCCCGCGCGGCGGCGCGCCGAGCCGGGTCGGCTTTGCTGAGCCGGTCACCGCGCCGGATGGACTGCGCGCCGCGACGGTTGCGCTGGCGCAGCTGGCGCGGGCGAGCGCCGAAGGGGGCGGTTCCGGTGAGCCCGTTTGAGGCACCCCCGGCGAGGCGCCTTGCCGTGCTCGGAGCAGTCCTCGTCGCCGTCGCCGCGGGGGCTGCGCCTGCGGGTGCCGCAACGCGCGTCGTGGCGCTCACGCCGTTCTCCGCGAACACGCTCGCGAACCTCGGCGTCCGCCCGGTGGCGATCGGCCAGACCGTCGGCCAGGCTCCGTACTCGGCACTGCTGAACGGCGTGCCGACGCTGCCCCTGTCGCATCCCAACGGGCCGAACCTCGAACAGCTGGCCCAGCGCAACCCGCGGCTCGTGCTGTCCGCACCGGCATGGCGACGCGGAACCCGGGCGATGCAGCGACTCGGGATCCGGGTCACGGAACTCGAGCCGCGCAGCGTCAACCAGGCCGTCGCGGACACGAGCCGGATCGGTGCGCTCGTCGGTCGGGGGCGCGCGGGCGACCGCCTCGCCCGCCGGCTGCGCTCGCAGGTCGCCGCAGCCACACGCAAGCTGCGACGCCGGCCGACCGTGCTGCTGATCCTCGGCGTCGGGCGCACCCCCTACGCCTACCTGGCGAACAGCTGGGGCGGCGACCTCGTTCAGCGTGCCGGTGGCCGTCTGCTGACCGGGAACCTGCATGCCAGCGGCGGCTACGCGCGGATCTCGAACGAGACCGTCGTGCAGCGCAACCCGGACTTCATCATCGCCGTGCCGCACGGCCGCCCGGGCGATGTCCCGAAGCTCGCCGCGTACCTGAAGCGCAACCCGGCGTGGCGGACCACGAAGGCCGCGCGCAACGGGCGGATCTACGTCTCCACGGCCAGCGGGCTGCTCCAGCCGACCACCGAGGTCGCCGCGACGATCCGTGGCGTGCGACGGATCCTGGGCAGCTGAGCGGTGGCGCTCGCCCGCCAGACGTCCGTGCTCGCGCTCGCGTTCGTCGCGCTGGTCGCGGCGACCTGCGCGTCACTGGCGTTCGGTGCCGTCCAGGTGCCGCTGAGCGAGGTGCTCAGCGCGCTCTCGGGCCACGCGAGCGAGGGGCCGCTGCGCGAGATCGTCGTGCAGCTGCGACTGCCGCGCACGGTCAACGCGCTGGTCGTCGGCGCCGCGCTCGGCGTCGCGGGCGCCCTGCTCCAGGGTGCGCTCGGGAACCCGCTCGCGTCGCCTGACGTGATCGGCGTCAGCGGCGGAGCGGCCTTCGGGGCGATGCTCGCGCTGCTCGCGTTCCCGAGCGCGATCGCGCTGCTGCCGGTGGGCGCGCTGCTGTTCGGATTGCTCGCCGCCGCGATCGTCTTCGCGGTCGCGTGGACCGGCAAGAGCAGCGGCGTCGCGCGGCTGATCCTCGCCGGAATCGCGATCAGCGCACTGTTCGGCGCCGGCACGACATCGCTGATGGTCGCCTTCAGCGACCGCGTGCAGTCGGCGATCTTCTGGCTCGCCGGCGGTCTCTCCTCCGACGGCTGGGAGAGCATGTCGGTCTCCTGGCCGTACTTCGTCGTCGGCTTCGCGATCGCGGCGCTGCTGCCGCGCGCGCTCGACCGCCTCGCACTCGGCGATGACGTCGCGGAGTCGCTCGGCGTGCGACCCAAGCGCGTGCGCCTGGCGGCCGGCGTGGCTGCCGCGCTGCTCGCGTCCGCGGCGGCTGCGATCGCCGGGCTGCTGGTCTTCATCGGCCTGCTCGTCCCGCACCTGGCGCGGATGGCCGGCGGGACGTCGGGACACCGCTACGTGATGACCGCCTCGGCGCTGATCGGCGCGGCGCTGCTCGCGGCGGCCGACACGCTCGCGCGCGTCGTCGCGGCGCCGGTCGAGCTGCCGGTCGGACCGCTGATGGTGCTGCTCGGCGTGCCCGTGTTCCTCGTTCTGCTGCGCCGGGAGGTCTGATGAGCGCGGCCCTGCTCGACGTCCGCGACGCGCACGTGAGCATCGACGGCAAAACGATCCTGGACGGGGTCGACCTGACCGCGCGCGCGGGTGAGCTCGTCGCGATCGTCGGGCCCAACGGCGCGGGAAAGTCGACGCTGGCGCGCGTCGCGGCAGGCCTCCAGCGCCCCAGCGAGGGCAGCGTGCGCTGGGACGGCACCGAGGCGCGCGCGCTCGGTGGCCGCAAGCTCGCGCGGCTGCGCGCGTTCGTCCCCCAGCGCGCGCGTGTGCCCGGCGGCGTCCGCGTCCGCCAGGCGGTGGAGATCGGGCGCGCGCCGCACATGAGCCCACTGCGCGGCACGCGTCGCCACGACCACGACGCGATCGACGTCGCGATGCGGCGCGCCGGCATCGAGCACCTTGCCGCACGCTTCCTGACGACGCTCTCGGGCGGCGAGCTCCAGCGCACCCAGGTCGCGGTCGGGCTCGCCCAGGAAGCACCGGCGATGATCGCCGACGAGCCGACGTCCTCGCTGGATCTCGGCGCCGCCGCGGAGATGGCACGCCTGCTGCGAGGGCTCGCGGACGACGGCATGGCCGTCGTCCTCGTCGTGCACGACCTAGGCCTGGCCGCCGCCGTCGCCGACCGCGTGCTCGTGCTCGATCGTGGCCGGACGGCCGCGAGCGGCACGCCCGCGGAGGCACTCACCCCGGAACGACTCGCCGACATCTGGAACGTCGATGCCGCACTCGAGGTGGCCGCCAGCGGTCACACCGGGCTGCGCGTCGCCTGGCTCAAGGAGGACCGCCGCACATGATCCGCGCAACCGCCCTGACAACGATCGCGCTGCTCGCGCTGCCCGCCGCCGCCCAGGCCGCGGGCACGACGACGATCAACATCGGCGGCGCCGCCGCGAACAGCCTGCGCAGCCAGGGCGTCAGAACGATCGCCGTCCCGCCCGCGCGCGCAACGCGCACCACCTGGGCGCTGCCGTTCGCCGGCGGCGGGAACGACCCGCGGCGCCACCTCGGCGGCCTCATCCTCCAGCGGCGCAGCGGGGCGAAGACCAGCCGGCTCGTGCTGACCGGGCTGCAGCTGCGCACGACAGGCGCGCCGGGACTGACGGCGCTGCTCGCCGGACGCCGGGTCACGCTGCTGACGTTCGCCTCGTCGCGCCTCGGCTCAGCCGTCCTGTCGCGCTCGACCGCGGCGACGATTCGCCGGCGCCTGGGGCTGCAGCGCACACCGCAGGGCCGCCTCGGGATCCTGAGCAGCACCGTCACGCCCCCCGCTCCCAGCGCTCCGGCCTCACAACCGGCCGGCGACGGGGGCACGCCGGCTCCCGTGGTGGTCCCGGTCCCGCAGCCTCCGACTTCAGAGGGCGGTCCACCGCCGGTCTGCGCAGCCGCCGGGACGGCGCCCGCATCGGAGCCGCCGCGCGCGACCCGCCCGCCGTCAGCAGTCGACGTCACGTCGGCAGGCATCACCTGGCACGTACGCGACTCGTTCACGAACTACATCGCCACCGGCGAGGGGACGACCGTCGCCGACGGCGCGGTCGCCGCACCCGCCAGCGGCACGCCACCGCTCCTGCGCGACGTCTCGTTCCCGCTGCGCGACGGCTGGCTGGACCCCGGCAGCGGCGCCGCCGCGCTGCGGTTCAGCGGCTGCGTGCGCTTCGCCTACGCCGGGCACGGCATCCAGATCGACGCGCAGGAACCGGAGATCGAGCTCGCCGCGCCCTCCTCGCGAGCGATCTTCCGCTTCAGCGGCAGCTCGACCAAGCCGGGGCGCGCCGTGCTCGCGAACCTGACCCTGACACCGCCGACCGTCGGCGCCGACGGGCACACGCGCACCTGGACCGAGCTCGCCGGTGCGATCCCATCCGGCGCGGCCACCTCCGTCTTCGCCGGCTTCTACTTCCCCGGTGATCCCTTCGGCTGGTTCAGCGTGAGCGTCACGACATGACCGGCCCCGCGGCGGACGCGGGCCTGGCGCAAACGCCCCGCGAGGCGTACCGTCGGATGCAGTTCGAGTAGGAGGCGACCATGAGCACCCCGGCATCGCAGTGGGGAACGGACCCGAACGCCGAGGCCATCGAGGCCTGGGACGGACCGCTGTTCGAGCGCTTCGTGCAATTCCGTCACCTCGTCACCGACGCGCTGGGTGCACATGGCGAAGCGGCGCTGGCGCTGTTCCCGCCGTCGCCCGGCGAGCGTGTGCTCGACGTCGGCTGCGGCTTCGGCGACACGACCCAGCGGATCGCCGGCATCGTCGGCGCGGCAGGTGAGGCGGTCGGCGTCGATGCGGCGGCGCGCTTCATCGAGGCCGCCGAGCACGAGGCCGCCGAGGCCGGCGCAACGAACGTGCAGTTCCGCGTCTGCGACGTGCAGGCCGACCCGCTCGGCGATGGCTACGACATGGCGTTCTCGCGCATGGGCACGATGTTCTTTGCGAACCCCGTCGCCGCATTGCGCAACGTCCGCAGCTCGCTGCGCCCCGGCGGCCGGCTGGTCATGGTCGTCTGGCGACGCCGCGAGGACAACGAATGGCTGTACCGCGCGCAGACCGTCGTCGAGCAGCTCGTCGAGCGCAACGAGGAGTCCGACGAGCCGACCTGCGGTCCCGGCCCGTTCTCGTTGTCCGGCGCCGACACGACGAGCGACATCCTCAAGTCCGCGGGCTTCGAGGACATCTCGCTGCGGCGCTGCGACCTCCCGCTGCTGATGGGCCGCGACCTCGACGAGGCGATCGAGCTGATCACGGCGATCGGGCCGGCGGGCGAGCTCCTGCGACTGGCTGGGGATGGGGCCGCCGACCTGCTGCCGCGGATCGACGCCGAGTTGCGGGCGGGCCTCGCCGATTTCGTGCATGACGACGGGACCGTCTGGGGTCCGGCGTCCACCTGGATCGTCAGCGCGACCGCACCGGCCTGAGCGTCTGCCGCACAACGGGGTGAGCCCCGCCTGCGGGCGGGGCTCACCGTTGTGTGCTCCTCGGGCCTGGACGGCCTGGGCGCTCGCACCGCCCGAGGGGCGGCTGTGGGACTCAGGTCACTGCACGAGCGTCACCGAGACCGACGCCCCCTTGTCCAGCGTCAGGCCACTGATCGTGACCATGCGGTTCGTGTCGACCCGGCGCCGCAGCGCCTTCTTGTGGCCGACGCGGATCTTCACCGTCTCGCGGCTGCGCCGCGAGTTCACACGCAACGACAGGACGCGCTTGCCGTGGCGCATGCTGATGCGCGCGACGCTGATGCGCCGCTTGCTCGCCTTCGCCTTCTTGACGGCCTTCTTCAGGTGCGACGCCGCGCTCGGTGCCGTCGCCTGGATCTGGGCTGCCGTCGGGGCGTTCGTGCCCTCGCCGCGCGGCGGACCGCAGCGGCCGTTGTGGCATCCGGTGGTGTTGTCGTCCGTGCCCGCCGGCACGGTCGGCGCCGTGCCGCCGCTCGAGTTCGGGGTCGCGAAGTCGATATCGATATCGCGCAACAGACCCTCGTCCATGAACTCGACGATCACGTTGATGCTCTGCGGATCGCTGTTGAACACCTCGATCGCGGCGTTGCCGTTGCGATCGAGCGTGCGGCACAGGGTCCCGGCGACGGTCGGGTAGGCCCCGCCGTCCACCGCGAACCTGCCCGGAGGCAGACCGCCGTGGTGATGCCCGGGATGACCGTTCGAACGTGCGGTCTCCTCGACCGTCTCCAGTCCGGTCACGCCCCGGAACCCCTGCGCCCCGTCGGCCTCATCGTCGACGAAGAAGCAGGCGACCTCACCCGCGAACGGCTCGCCGTTCACGTCGTTGGCGTGCGCCACGAGGATCCGCGCGTTCTGGTTCACCGCCCCGTCACCCTTGGGGAAGTAGCTGAGCGACTTGTCGAACTCGTTGTAGACGCTCTTGCTGATCGTCCCCGTGCTGACCGGATTGGCATCCACCTGCTCGTACGGGTACTTGCCCGTCGCCTGGATCGTGGATGTCCCGAGCAGCTGCACGTCCTGCAGGTCGCAGCCGCGGTTGTCGTTCAGCACGACCGGCAGGTTGTCGTAGTAGAAGCCACCGGCGTACGGGTCGTACCGCACCTGGGCCTCACCGTGCTCATCCGTGTAGACGGCCACGGTCTGCGGCCCGTACGGGTTGCGCCGCGGCGTGTCGTCGGGACCGTGACGGTTGCCCTTGACGGCATCGCCACCGCCGATCGACCACTGCCAGTCGACGGTCTGGTTGCACGCGGTGCGGCCGTCGTGCGCCCATGAGATCGGCTTCGTGTCCCAGTTGTCGTACTGACCGCAGAACAGGAAGCCCTCGTTGTTGTTCAGCCTGCACGGACCGTCGATGCCCGACGCCTCGGGCGCGTACGCCTCGGCTGTCGTCGCGGGCAGCCACTGCTTGTAGTACGGCGCGTACAGGTTGTGACGCGTCGGGTGGTCGGCGCCATTGCCGTCGCGGCTGTAGACGTCCGACTTGTCGGACTTGACCAGCTGCCCGGCACCGCTGATGTCGCCTTGCGCACCGCTGTTCGGCGTGATGCTCATGTCGACGCGCAGCGGTGGCATCGGAGCGTCGTCCTTGTTGACGGGGTTACCGTCGCTGAGGAGCGTCGCCGGGACGCGCGGGATCAAACGGGCCCGCCGCCAGGTTGCCGGTGCCGAAGGCCGTCGAGAACGGCCCGTAGTCCCCGCCCCGATCCATGCAGTTGTCGACTGCATCGATCGTCTTGCTGTCGGGGTGGCGGCAGAAGCCGTCGACGTGCCCCGTGGCGGTGGACTGATCGTCGTGGATGTCCCAGCGGTTGACGTCCGGGTTGTTCCACGTCTTCGGATCGGTCGCGTACGCCGCGGCGATCGCGGGCCAATCCGTCGGCAGCGTGATCGTGCCGCCGCCGAGTTTCGCCGAGCCCGGGAACGTGCCGGTGACGTTGACCGCAACGCGGCCGAACGGGTCGCCTGCGGTGAAGACGCCATCACCGGCCGGATCGCCGACCTGGGCGTTCGAGCCGTCCGGCGCTGCGCCGGTCGGATCGGTGGCGCCGACCTCGTCGATCGACACGCTGCCGATCGTCAGCCAGATCATCAGGAAGTCGTGCTTCTCGCCGACGATGTTGCCCTCGCCGTCGTTCGGCACGAGCTTCACGGACGCCAGGCCGGCGTGGTGGCTCGCCATGTCGAACTTGATGCACGGCGTTCCGTCACGGCTCTCGAACGCCTTCAGCGTCCCGGCCTCCAGTTGCGGCTTGAAGTTCGGGTCACCGGACCAGTCGGTCACCAGCACATCGCCGCCCACGGCGCCCTTCAGGGCGTTGTCGCATTTGACGGCGCGGATCTGCTCACCACGCCAGGCGACGTAGGGCACGTTGGTCTCGAACATGTTCGGCAGCCAGCCATCGCCGAACACGGCCTCGTAGTAGGACGATGGCTGCAGCTCAGCCGGCGCCGGGTCCTGCGCGCGCGCTGCTGAGGCGAAGCTCATGAGTCCCAGCGCGGCGATGACAATGGCCAGCAGCCACTGACGGCGGCGCGCGACGCTCTTGCTCCCAACAGACATGAGGTCTCCCCTCCAGGTGTTTCGGGCACGCCTGTGGGCGCACTCGCTTGCCTGGCTCTCGACGCTACGCCCGGTCCGGTGCCACCGGAACGTGCCGCCGGGCAGTCTTGGGCCGCCCTTCAGGCGACCCGGCCATCACCCGAACGGGTGGGTGGTGAGGCGCGCGTCCGGTGCGGCGCTGGCGACCGCGTCGCCGAGCGCTCGAGCGGCCTGGACCCGATTGCTGACACCGAGGCGCTCGTAGATCACGCGCACGTGGAACTTCACCGTGTTGCGCGAGATGTGCAGGCGCTGCGCGATGCGCCCGTTGTCGAGGCCCGCGGCGACGAGCTCGAGCACTTCGAGCTGACGGTCGGAGAGGCGGACGAAGAGCGACTGGTTCTCGGCGCGGTGCACGGCCGCAAGCCAGCCGGCAGGGAAGACGGAGTGCCCGGCCGCCACCTGGACGAGCGAGCCGGCGATGTCCTCGACGGCGCCGCTGCCGAGCACGACGCCCGCGACCTCATGGTCGAGCGCCGCATGCGCCAGCGTCGGCGTGAGCTCGTCGACGAGCACCACGACCGCGGTCGCCGGCGAGGCATCCTGCAGCCCATCGACGAACGCCAGCGGGACGTCGCCGTTCCCCAGCGCGGCGTCGACCAGGACGACGTCGGGGTGGTCACGTCGCAGACAGCGCTCCAGCGCCGCCGGCGACGTGGCGGTGCAGCGGACGTCGAGGCCCGCGCTCCCCAGCAGGCTGGCCAGTGCGGTGAGCAGCAGCGCGGGCCTCTCGCCCACTCCTACCGACACCTGCGCACCGGCATCGTCGGTGCGTGTCACCGGTCCCAGGACCCCGAGACCAGCTTGCCGACCATTCCGCACACGTTCCCCCCTCAGGAGACTGCCCGGTCAGTCGACGCTACCACTTTCCGGTGACCCGCTGCCGGGATTTCCGCCACGTACCAGCGTGCCGGCTGCGGCGGTTTCGTAGCCTCGCCGATTCATGCGTCTCCCACTGCTCCTCACACTCGCCGCCCTCGCCCTCCCGGCCTGCGCCGAAGGCGCCCCGTACAGCGCGGTCACCATCATCGGTGACGGCCCGCCCGGGACGCTGCGGCTGCCGCAGGCGATCACCGTGGCCGCGACCGGCGAGGTGCTCGTCGGCGACCAGTTCGGTGGCGCCGTTCAGCGCTTCTCGGCGACCGGCGCGCCACTCGGAGCACTCGGCTCCGATGCTCTGGGGCCGGGCCTGCTCGGCGCCGTCAGCGGGATCGCGACGGCGCCGTCCGGGATGACGTACCTCACCGAGGCGCCGGCGTCCCGTGTCGTGCAACTGGCACCGGACGGTCACATCGTGCGCACCTGGGGCGGCCTCGGGCAGGGACGCACCCAGCTGCACTTTGCTGCGGGCACGGCGATCGGGACCGGCGCCGGCGGTGGCATCGTGGTGGGCGGCGGGCACGTGTTCGTCGCCGACACCGGGAACGGCCGGATCGTGCGCTTCGACATGGACGGCGGCAATGCGCACGTGATCAAGGTCCCGGGGCGACACGGGCAACGGGTACTCACGCAGGGAGTCGCCTACGGCAACGGTCATCTCTACGTGCCCGACAACAACGCCGGCGAGATCATCGAGTTGACCGCTGCGGGCAAGGTCGTCGCGCGCTCCGCGACGCCGCTGGATCATCCGTACGACGCCGTGGTCGCGAGTAACGGCCAGATCGTCGTGGCCGAGAACAGCGGACATCGCATCGTCGTGCTGGACCGGAAGCTGCGGGTCGTCCGCAGCTGGGGTGGTTTTGGACATGGCCCCGGGAAGCTCGACTTCCCGCGCGCGATCACGGTCGGCCGGGACGGCCTCGTCTACGTCGCCGACACCGCCAACAACCGCATCCAGGTCTTCACGCTCAAGGGGAAGCTCGTGCGGCGCTTCGGCATCGATGGCCGCGGCGCCGGGCGCCTGACCCAGCCGCAGGCGATCGCCGCAGGCCCGGAGCCGGAGCTGCGCGTTGCCGACACCGTGACGGGACGGGTGCTGCGCTTCGGCTTCGACGGCGGCCTGCGCGGGTCGATCGGCGTCGCCCAGTCGATCACGACGCCGGTGCACAGTGACGGCCAGCTGCTCGCCCCGTCCGACCTGGCATCGCTGCCGGGTGGCGACATCGTCGTCCGCGACGCGTACGCGGCGTCGCGCTTCACGAGTTTTGGTGACTTCACGAACGATCTGCTGAAGGGCGCCGGTGGTGGCGCGAGCGGGTCGCGGGTGGAGCACATCGCAGCGGCCGCGGGTGGCCGCGTGGCGCTGCTGTCGCGGCTTCCGGACCGCGTCGTGATCGTCGATCCGGCCACGGGTGCGGAGCGCGCCAAGATCAACCTCGCGGCCGCGAAGCTGCTCGAGCCGGTGGGCCTGGCGTTTGCGGGCGACGGCTCGGTCTGGGTGCTCGACAAGCGCCCGGGCCGTGCGGTCCACGTCGCCGCGACAGGAGCCGTGCTCGGCAGCATCGCGCTCCCCTCCGAGCCCGCCGACACGATCCACCGCGGCGGCGTGACGCAGAAGCTGGGCCCGACCGGCATCGCCGTCGACTCCGCCGGAACCGTCTGGGTGACGAACACGAAGACCGACCGCGTTGATGCGTACAGCCCGTCCGGGACGCCGATGACAGGCTGGGGCGGGCGCGGCACCGCGCCAGGGCTGTTCGCGATGCCGGGCGCGATCGCCGTCGACTGCGCGGGTGGCGTCAGCGTCGCCGACACCGGCAACCATCGAATTCAGCGCTTCACGGGCGCAGCGGCTGCAGGCGTCTGCTCCGCCGCGCTGCCGCCGACGCCGTCCAGCCATCAAGCGCCCACCGCCCCCGGCCTGAAGATGCAGCTCGGCAGCATCAGCGCAAAGGGCCGCGCGCTGCGCGTGACGATGAAGGCCTCGTGCTCGAAGGCCTGCACGATCGGGGCGACCGCGACCGCGCGCGGCTACGTCGAGTTCAGCCGGGCGAAGGGCGTCCCGCGCAGCCAGCTGCTCGCCCACACGCGCGACCTGGTCGGCAAGGTGACGATCACCTCGCGCTCAGCACGAGGCGCAGTCATCGTCGTGCAGCTCGGCGCGTCCGACCAGCGCGTGCTCTCACGCTTCCTCAAGGGCGGCCAGGCCCGCCGCACCAGCGTTGTGATCGCGACGCGTGCGACGGCGTCCAACGGGCTCGTGACCACGAGCACCAAGAGCGCGTTCGCCGGCTGAGCGCGCCAGTGGTGGCTAGGCCGGCGTGCTGATGCTGATCCCGGCGATCCGGCCGCCCTGGTTTCCGAACGCGGTCGTGACGTCGCCCGAGCGGATCGCCAGCGTGTCGGCCGCTCCGTCCCTGGCCTTCGGGTAGGCCTTGCGCAGCGCTTTCAGCGTCGAGCCCATCCCGATGTGCTTCGACGTGCGGAACTTCGCGATCGGGCCGCTGAGCTTCGCCTTCTGGGTCTTGCTGCTGACCGCCGGCGACAGGCCGATGTAGGTGACCCTTCCGTTGCTGACGGTGAAGTTGGCGTCGCCGTTCTTCTTGTCGAGCCAGTCGCAGCGCGTCTGCCGGATCTGAGCCGAGGTGTCGGCGCATTTCCCGCCCTTGCCCCACGCCTTCTTCGCGGCCGCGAGCGACATTCCGAGCTTGACGCCGCCGATCGACTTGCCGAAGACGATCGTCTTCGACTTGGGTGAGGGGAGCTTTGCCTGCGCTGCGGCCGGCAGCGCGAGGACGACTGCCGACGTGAGGAGCGCGACGGCGCGTGAGGTCGACATGTGGAGTCCTTCCGGTTGATCGACGACGCAGCCAGGGTAGCCCCCACGCGCTGGCATAGTGCGGAGGCGTGAGTCATGAGATCTGGGGCGATGAGGCTGAGCTCGTGCGGGCCGCTGCGCAGTGGGCTGCCGAGCGCGTCGTTTTGCCCACGGACCCGAAGACGACACCGCGGCCGGCCTCCGAGCTTGCGGCGGCGGCCGGCCCGACGGTCACGCCCGCCGGCATCGGGGGGACCGAGGCGCTGCGCGTGTTCAGCGACGTGCTCGTGCCGGCGACACGCTCGCAGGACGATCCGATGAACCTCGCCTACATCCCGTCGGCGCCGACCCGCGCCGCCGTGGCCTTCGACCTCGTAACCAGCGCGGCGAACGTCTTCGCCGGCGTGTGGGAGGCAGGCGCGGGTGCGATCTACGCCGAGAACGAGGCGCTCGCGTGGATCATCCAGTTGCTGGACTGGCCGGACGGCGCGGCGGGCTGCTTCGTCTCCGGGGGCACCAGCGGGAATCTCTCGGCGTTGGCGGCCGCGCGCCACGCGGCCCTCGAGCGTCGTGGCGAGCGCCCACCCGGTGGGTGGCGGCTGGCCTGCAGCGCCGGCGCGCACTCGTCGATCCGCAGCGCGGCACGGGTGCTCGACGTCGGGGTCCTCGAGGTGCCCGGCGACGCGCACGACCGTCTGACGGGGGACGCGCTGAGCGCCGCGCTGGCCGACGGCTCCGACGATGTCTTCGCGGTCGTCGCCTCGGCCGGAACGACGAACGCCGGGCTCGTCGACGACCTCGCGAGCGTCGCCACGGCGTGCGCCGATCACGGGCTGTGGCTGCACGTCGACGGCGCCTACGGCGGGCGCGGCGCTCGCCGCTCCGAGCGTGCGCGACCGCTTCGCCGGCATCGAGCGTGCCGACAGCTTCATCGTCGACCCGCACAAGTGGCTGTTCGCGCCGTACGACTGCTGCGCGCTCGTCTACCGCGATCCCGACCGCGCGCGTGCCGCGCACGCGCAGACCGCGAGCTACCTCGACCAGATCGATCGCGAGGCGTCCAATCCCGCGGATCTCGCGATCCACCTTTCACGACGTGCACGCGGACTGCCGTTCTGGTTCAGCCTCGCCACCCACGGCACCGACCGCTACGTCGCGGCCGTGGAGCGGACGCTCGCGACTGCGCGCGCGGTCGCCACGGCGATCCGCGCCTCGAGCCACCTGGAGCTCGTCTGCGAGCCGGACCTCTCCGTGCTGCTGTTCGAGCGTCCCGGCTGGGACGACGACGCGTACGCCTCATGGTCGAAGACGCTGGCGAGCGATGGTGTGATCCTGTGCCTGCCGACCCGCTGGCACGGCCGCACCGTGCTGCGGCTCGCCTTCGTCAATCCGGAGACGGATCCTGAGCGCGTGATCGAGGTCCTGGAGAGCTTGCGGTGAGCACCGAACTCGACGTCATCGTGCTCGGCGGCGGCATCGCCGGCCTGACCGCCGCGCGCGACCTCGGCGAGCGCGGACTGAGCGTCAGGCTGCTCGAGGCACGCGAGCGACTCGGCGGACGCACATGGTCACGCCGGCTCGCCGAGCGCGACGTGCTCGTCGAGCTGGGCGGGATGTGGTTCGACCGCGAGCTGCAACCATCAATCGCCGCCGAGATCGCGCGCTACGACCTCACCGTGCGGCCGAGCGAGCCAGTGCTGCACGCGGTCTGGGCGGGCACGGACGGCCGCCGCGAAAGCGCGGATGCAGCACAGCTCTTCGGTTCGCTGTTCGCTCCCGCCCGCGAAGCACTCGACGCCGAGGTCGCAGGGATCCGCGCCGCCGGCGGCCTGCCGCCCGAGCTCGACGTCGCCGCCGACAAGTGGATCGACGCGCTCGACGCTCCGCTCGCGACGAAGGAGGCGCTGCTGACGTGGCTGGCCGTGATCGGCGGCGGCGACCCCGCGCGCCAATCGATCCTGATCCTCACCGCGGACCTCGCGGACAGCGGGCAGCACGTCGAGGACTGGCTCACGGACCTCGGCGAGACGCTGGCCGACGGGACCGGCGCGCTGGTCTCCGCGATCGCCGCCGACGTACGCGGGGAGATCCTGATTGGCAACGTGGTCACGCGGGTCGAGCACGACGGCGACGGCGTCCGCGTCACGTCCGCCGACGGAGCGATCCACGAAGCCCGGCGCGCAATCGTCGCGCTGCCGCTGAACTGCCTCGACGGCGTCGCGTTCGACCCACCGCTGCACCCGCTCAAGCGCGAGGCGGCCCGGCAGCGGCACCCGGGCCGCGCGACGAAGGTGCTCGCGGTCGCGCGCGAGGTCCCCGACCGCTCGCTTGCCTGGGGCTGGGGACACCCGCTCCAGAGCGTGGTCGGCATGCGCGCGGTCGACGATGGCACGCTGCTCACCGCGTTCGACGGCCTCGGCGCACTGAAGGACCCGACTGACGTCGATGCGATCCAGGCCGCGCTGCGCGTCTACGCCCCGCACGCCGAGGTGCTGACGGCCGAGAGTCATGACTGGATCAACGACCCGTACTCACGCGGCACGTGGGTCACATGGCCGCCCGGCTGGACAGACGCAGATCGGCAGTGAGCTGGCGCGGCCCGAAGGCCGCCTGCACTTCGCCGGCTCCGACGTGACGATCGAAGGCGGCGGCTACATCGAGGGCGCGATCTCGTCGGGACGGGAAGCCGCGGAGGCAGCGGGCACCGCGCTCGCCTCCGGTTGACGCTCGACGGACTTCTCCTGGCGTCAGCCGAGCGCGTCGACGAAGGCGGCGATCTCGTCGAGCGTCGCCGGGTCGCCCTCGAGGTGCGGGACGTGCGCGACACCGTCGAGCCAGCACGAGCCGCGCGCCGGGTATGAGCGCGGCCGCCTGCTCGTCGACGACCTGAATGTCCTCCGCGTCGAGCCTGCCGATCAGGACGAGCGTCGGGACCGCGATGTCCCCGAGCCGCGACCAGGCCTCCGGAATCTCGGCCTTGTCCCCGGGGTCGTCGGCGCGCAGCGCGCGGTCGTTCATCTCGAGGAACAGCTCGCGCACCGGCCCACCGACGCGTCCCTCTGCGGCGCTCGGCCCGTCGAGCCACATCCACGCCTCGAGCCGGCCGACCTCGTCGATGTCGTCAGCCTCCTCGGCGACCTCGATCAGGGCGTTCAGCTCGGCGGTCGGGACCCGTCTGCAGGTCGGGGTACGGCGCGCCGCGGATCGCGGAGCCGATCAGCACCAGCCCCGCGACGCGGTCCGGATGGGCCAGCGTGAGGTCGATGGCCGCCTGCCCGCCCATCGAGCACGCGACGACGACGGGCCGCTCGAACCCGGCGGCGTCGATCACCGCCAGCGCGTCCGCGGCCGGCGACCAGCCGTCCTCGCGCTCGTACGTCGTCTCGCCGTAGCCGCGCATGTCATAGGCGACGCAGCGGTGTCGCGGACTGAGCCGCTCGAACACGTGCTGCCAGCTGCGCCTGTCGTTCACCCCGGCGTGGATCAGCAGGACGTCAGCGCCGCCCTCGGTGCCGCTGACTTCATACGCGAGCTGAGCGAGACCGGAGGTCGCGAACATGCGGCGGAGCCTAAACGGCGGCGCAGGGATGGTCGGATTCGGCGACAATCAGCAGGCACAGGAGCACGAGCATGAACGTCAAGCACCACCTCATCCCCATCGTCGTCGCACTCTGCGTGGCTGCAACAGCCGCGCCGGCGCAGGCCGTCGTCAACGGCACGAAGGTCGATGCGGCGACCGTCCCGTGGTTCGTCTCGGTCGGGAACTGCGGTGGCACGCTCGTCACACCGAGCCGTGTCCTGACCGCCGCGCACTGCGTGCAGAACAAGACGGTCGCCGACCTCGGGGCCGTCGCCATCGGCGGCGAGTTCCGCTACCCCACACACATCGCATTGCACCCGAACTGGCGGCAGCGCAACGGGTCCGAGAACTTCCTCGACGACGTCGCGATCGTCGAACTCGGGGCGCCCGTCACGAACGTCGCACCCGTGGCGCTGGCGACGAGCGATGCGGCCGACGCGGCCGATGCGGAGATCCTCGGCCGCGGCCGCGCGTTCGCTCCCGGCACCGGGCACAGTGAGATCGAGATGCTCGACTCGAGCCTGCGCAGCGCGTCGCTGCGCAGCCTGACGGACAAGGAGTGCGCAAAGGCCTTCCCCAAGGGCTACGGCGGCTCGACGCACGAGAAGTACGACAACCGCATGCGCTGCTCGATCGACGCCGACGGCAAGGAGCCGCTCTACTCGGGGTGCAACGGCGACAGCGGCGGCCCACTGTGGACCGGGCCGGCCAACGCACCGATTCAGCTCGGCGTCATCAGCTGGGGCGGTGACCGCTGCGGCGCCGACCACCTGCCGTCGGTGTTCGCCGACGTCGCGCGCTACCGCAGCTTCATCCTCGACCCGACGCCGACCTGGGCCCCGACCCGAACGGGCAAGGCCCGCATCAAGGGCAGCGCCCGCGTCGGACGCACCCTCACCTGCTCGACGCCCGGATATGTCCCCGAGACCGGCGCCAAGGTGACCTACGAGTGGAAGCAGCTGGCCTCCTCGCGCGGGACCTACACGCTGCCGAAGCCGATCGGACAAGGCGGCCGCTACAAGGTCGCCGCCAAGCTCCGCGGCCATCGCGTCGCCTGTTTCGCGACCGCGGGCAACGACGGCGGGCCGGTGCTCGTCGGCGTCGCCAATGTGCTCGTCAAGCGCTGAGGGCGCTCAGCTCAGCGCGGCCAGCGCCACCAGCTCACGGCGGTAGCCGGCGAGGACCGTCTCGCTCATCGTCCCGCGGACGATCGCGCGCGCCTCACGGACCGCGTCGGGCCGCAGCGCCGCGATCTGCCCCGCGATCTCGACCGCGGCCTCGAGCAGCGCATCGCGGTCCGGCGCGATCGCGGCGAGCACGCCGCCGGCCAGCGCCTCGTCGGGCGTGAGCGCCTCGCCGAGCAGCACCATCCGCTGGGCCTTGAACAGCGACGGTGCCAGGCGGGTCGCGTGGCTGCCGCCGCCGACGACGCCGAGCTGGACCTCGGGGATCGACATCGACCCGCGCGGCGTCGCAAGCAGCACGTCGCACTCGGAGGCGATCGCCGCCCCGCCGCCTACCGCGGGGCCGTTGAGCGCCCCGACGAGCGGCTTTCCGAACGCGGCGAGCGTCTCGAAGAACAGCAGCCCCGCGGCGAGCACTCCGTCGATCGCAGCCTGGTCACGCAGCGCGGCGACGTCCGTGCCCGCGCAGAAGGCCCGCTCGCCCGCGCCGATCAGGACGACCGCGCGGACGTCGTCGTCCGCGGCCAGCGTCGTGAGCCCCGCGATCAGCTCCTCATACGCCGCCATGTCCATCGCGTTGACCGGCGGGCGGTCGATCGTCAGCAGCGCGACGCCGTCGCCGAGCACCTCGGGCGCGCTCATGTCGTGCTCCGCTCGCCGCGCGCCGGCCGCCTGCTGTCAGCTCGCGCGCCTGAGCGCTGAGGACGTGACGCTGGATCTTCCCGGTGGCGGTCAGCGGCCACTCGTCCACGAACACGAACGTCCGCGGGACCTTGAAGTCGGCGAGGCGCTCGCGGCAGAAGGCGCGCAGCTCGGCCTCGTCGGCGTCGTTGCCGTCTCGCAGTTCGATGAAGGCGAGGCCGACCTCGCCGAGGCGCTCGTGCGGAACGCCGACGACGTAGCCCTGGCGGACGGCGGGGTGCTCGGACAGCGCCGCCTCGATCTCGGCCGGATACGCGTTGCTGCCGCCGACGATGAACATGTCGCTCATGCGCCCGGTGATCCGCAGGTAGCCGGCCGGGTCGAGCACCCCGAGGTCGCCGGTGTGGAACCAGCCGTCGGCGTCGATCACGGCGGCCGTCGCCTCCGGGTTGCGGTAGTAGCCCTGCATCAGCAGGTGCCCGCGCACGCAGACCTCGCCCTCCTCCTCCGGCCCGAGGTCACGCGCGCGGTCGGGCGACGCGATCTTGACCTCGAAGTCGGAGACGGGCCGTCCCGCGCCGGAGTAGACGATCTCGCGGTCGTCCCCGGGCAGCGGGATCGTGGTGATCGACGTCGTCTCCGTCATCCCGTAGACCGGCAAGCAGGTTCTCGACGCCGAGCTTCGTGATCGCACCGTCGATCACCTCGCGCGGGTTCGACGCGCCGCCGATCCACCCCGACCGCAGCGACGACGTGTCGAACTCGGACAGCCGCGGATGGTTGATCAGGTCGATGAAGTGCGTGGGGATCCCGCTGAACACCGTCGCGCGCTCGGCCTGGATCAGCTCGAGCGCGGCGGTCGGGTCCCAGCGGTCCATGATCAGCATCGCCCCGCCACAGATCAGCGGCGGCAGGATTCCGGTGAAGCCGCCGGCGACGTGGAAGAACGGCATGTGGTTCATCACGCGGCTGTCGGAGTCGATCTCCATGACCTCGGAGATCGAGTGCTCGTTGCGCAGGATCATGTGGGAGTGGACCGCGCCCTTGGGGTGACCGGTCGTGCCCGATGTGTAGACGATGATCGTCGGGTCCTCGGCGACGCCCTCGGCGCGCCGCGCGTCGAGGTCCGCGTCGGTCACGGACGTGCCGGCCTCGAGGAACGCCGCCCAGGCCTGCGTGCCGTCAGGGGGATCGCCGCCGAGCACGACGACGCGCTGCAGCTCGGGGAAGCCCTCCGGCTCGGGCAGGCCCGGCTCGGCAAGCCGGGGACACATGCGGTCGAGCATCGCCAGGTAGTCGATGCCGACGAACTCGTCGACCATGATCAGCAGCCGCGCGTCGCTCTGACGCAGGATGTAGCGGACCTCTTCGGTCTTGTAGCGCGAGTTGACGGTGACGAGCACCGCGCCCACATGCGCCGCAGCGAACCAGGTCAGCACCCACTCGACCGTGTTCGGCGCCCACAGCGCGACGTGATCGCCGCGCCGGATCCCCGCAGCCAGCATCGCCTTGGCGATCCGACGGGACTGCTCGGCGGTCTGCTCCCAGGTCAGGCGCGTGTCGCCACCGATCAGCGCCTCGCGCTCGCCGTGCGCGGCGGCGGTGCGCTCGAGCACCTGGCCGATCGTCAGCGGCTCCCACGGATAACGCGAGCCGGCGTCGCCGGTGACGATCACGGCGAAGCTCCGAGCCCGGCCTCCAGCGGCGGCGCAGCCGGGCCGTCACGCGGCGGCTCGGTGTCGTACTCGCCAAGGTCGGCGCTGCGCGTCATGTACCACCCGTCGATGACGCTGAACGGCGTGTTGACGACCACCCTGCCGCGCGCGTTGCGGTAGTAGGTGTCCATCCCGGGATGCGTCCAGACCATCTGCTCGTGGGCCTCGTCGACGCGCGCGTTGTGGCGCTCGTACGGCTCGGGCTTGACCTCGGCAACGACCTGGCCGGCGTCCAGCATGCGCTCCAGCAGATCGACCACGTAGGTCAGCTGCTGCTCTGCTGTCCCGATCAGGCTGCCGCCGTGGCCGGCCTGCGTGTTGGGCCCATAGAGGATGAAGAAGTTCGGGAAGTCCGGGACGACGGTTCCGAGGTAGGCGCGCGCGTCGTCGTCGTCCCAGGTGTCGCGCAGGCTCGCGCCGGAGCGCCCGCGGATGTCCATCGGTGCGAGGAAGCGCACGACGTCGAAGCCGGTCGCGCAGACGAGGACGTCGGCCTCGTACTCCTCGCCCGCGGCGGTGATCACGCGGTTGCCGCTGACGGCGGTGATCGGGTCGGTCACGAGCTCGACGTCGTCGCGGATCAGCGCGTCGTACCAGCCGTTGTCGAGCAGGATCCGCTTGCCGTACGGCGGGTAGGTCGGCGTCACCTTCGCGAGGATCTCCGGGTGTCCCCGAGCTTGGACTCCATGTAGCGCGTGAAGAACGTGCGATGGCCGTCGTTGATCTCGTTGACGGCGCGCTCGGGGTGCGGCCAGTCGGGGTCCTTCTGCAGCGTCGGTGGATGCGGTCGTTGAACGTCCACCCCACCCGCAGGCGGTACCAGGTCCGGTAGAGCGGGACGCCCGCCGAGAGGTCGCGCAGCGCCTCGGGCACGTCGGCGTGGAAGAGCTCGAACGGCGCCGCCCATTGCGGCGAGCGCTGGAACTGCGTCAGCGATCGCGGCGACGCCGGCGATCGCCGGCACCAGCTGCATCGCCGACGCGCCGTTGCCGATCACCGCGACGCGCTTGCCGGCCAGATCGAGCTGCTCGGGCCAGCGCGCGGTGTGCACGACCGGCCCGTCGAAGTCGTCCAGGCCGGGGACGTCGGGGAACTTCGGCCGGCGGAACGCGCCGACGGCGCTGAGCACGATGTTCGGATGCACGACTCGGTGCCGCCGTCCGCGCGGCGCAGCTCGACGTCCCAGTGCTGGGCCGACTCGTCGTAGCGCGCAGCGACGACCTCGGTCTCGAAGCTGATGCGCTCCGGCAGGCCGCGGTCGACCGCGAGCTGCTCGAGGTACGCCTGCAGCTCGTCGCGCAGCGCGAAGTACTTCGTCCAGTCGTTCGGCGCGAACGAGAACGAGTAGAGCGCGCTCGGCGTGTCGACGCCGCAGCCGGGGTAGCGGTTCTCCAGCCATGTCCCGCCGACGCGTGCGTGCTGCTCGACGATCGTGAACGGGATCCCGGCGTCGCTCAGCCGGACCGCTGCGGCGAGCCCGGACACCCCGGCCCCGATGATCAGCGCGTTGAATCCCTCCGGCACCGACGCGATCGGGTCTCCTGTTGACGGCGCGTCGACCGCGGCGAGCTCGGCCTCCAGCATCGGCCCGTACTCCGCGCCGACGGGCTCGCCCATCGCCACGCTGAGCATCCGCACCAGCAGCTCGGGCCCGGGGTCCGGCAGTGCCACGGGCCGCCCGTCGCGCCACGCCATGATCGCCTCGAGGCCGGCCTCGCGGATCTCGGCCTGGACCTCCTCGGGCAACCCGCCGCTCGTGTTGTCGTCGAGGCCCTTGTTGCGCTGCGGGAGGTAGGGCGCCTGCAGCCAGCGGGTGTCGCCGGTCAGCTGCACCAGCACGGGCAGCAGCACCGGCACGTTCGCGATCGCGAGCGCCTGCGCCAGGTGCTCGTCGCTCAGGTCCCGCTGGGAGCCGGTCATCGAAGCGCGTGCGCGCGGTTAGGCGCGCCGCCCCGCGCGGAGCTTCTCCGTCGCCGCGAGATCGACCACCAGACCCTCGGGATCGTTGTCGGGGTCGCCGCTGACGATCACGCCGTAGTCGCGCTCCGCGCCGGCGATCGAGACGTAGCCGTCGCGCACGTCGACCATGACGCGCTCGGGCTCACGATCGAGCGCGTCGCCGTAGCCGCCGCCACCGTTCGTCAGGTAGCGGAAGACGGTGTTCGGGTCGGTCTGCCAGATCGGCCGGCGGGCGAAGTAGAAGTACTCGCCGTCGGGGTCTGGCTGCTTGGTCTCCGAGTTCAGGACCCCGGCAACCGGGATGACATCCGACGACGTCGCCGCACCCTTGTCCGGCAGGCGCTGCTCCTTGGGGACGTCGAACACCTCGGGCTCGATCACCCAGGCACCGCCGCTCGGACCGGTCCCGCCGCCCATCACGCCGGTGCCACTGGGCTGCTTGAAGTGCAGCGGCATCGAGTAGTGCTGGGTGTCGCGCGAGTACATCGTGTCCTTGAGCACCGCCGCGCCGCCGCGGTTGTAGCCCGGTCCGCCGGTGTCGGGCGCGTACTCCTTGCGCAGGACGACGGCGGGGATGTCGGCCTCGATCGCCTCGGTCGCCGGATCGAGGTTGTTCGCGAGGTAGAACACCTGGTAGGAGTCCGCGTCGCCATGCCGGGTGGCGCCCCACGGGCCGTGCTCGCCGCCACACTGGGCGACCGTCAGCCATGGCGTCCCGTCCTCCATCACGCCGTGCGCGTTGTGGATCGACAGGCAGCAGAAGTCCGAGCCGATCGCGCGGTCGCCGAGCGCGTCGCCCAGCGCCCGGAAGATCGAGTTCAGGACCGCCATCGAGCTCTCCCAGTAGAGGAAGATCGCCCCGTCCGGCGGGAACGCGTTGCAGACCGCGCCCTCCGGCAGCACGATGTCGATGTCGCGGTAGGCGGCCGACGTGAACGGCGAGCCCGGGTCGAACAGGTACTTGAACGCGACACCGATCGCCGTCTTGGTGTCGAGGTAGCCGGCATTGATCGACGTGCGCGCCTGACGCGAGCTGCCGCTGAGGTCGACCTCGATGCGGCGGCCCTTCTTGGTGATCTTGACGTTGATCTTGAGGCCGCCCTCGTCGTCAGCCTGCCCGTCGGCGTCGATGGCGAGGTCCTCCGACTCGTAGACGCCATCCGGCAGCGCCTCGTCGACCGCGTCGGACATCGTCTCGGCCGAGACGTCGCAGGCGTAGCGCATCGCGCCGTGGACCGCGCCGAGGCCGTAGCGATCGACCGTCTCGAGCAGCTGCCGCTCGCCGAGCCGCAGGTTCTCGCAGATCGTCTTGATGTCCGGCAGCAGCAGGCCGCCGAAGCGGGCGTTGTCGAAGATCATGCTCCACGCCGACTTGACCGCGACGTCCTTGCGGTAGATCAGCTGCGGGGCGATCACGAGGCCGTTCTCGAAGACGTCCTTCTTCGTGCCGGCAGAAGCCGCCCGGCACGACGCCGCCCATGTCGAGCATGTGCGCCTGCAGGTTGACGAAGGCGATGATCTTCCCGTCGAGGAAGACCGGGCGGATGAAGCAGATGTCGTTGACGTGCGTCCCGCAGCGGTACGGGTCGTTGACCATCAGGATGTCGCCCTCGCGCAGGTTCTCGGGGCCGTACTCCGTCACCGCGTTGCGCACCGCGTCGGTCATCGTGCCGATGAACAGCGTCAGCGAGTTCGACACCGACGGCATCGAGTAGTCGTGCTCCGGCGGGCCGGAGACGGTCGCGGCGAAGTCGTACCAGTCGCGCAGGATCACCGAGAACGCGTTGTTCAGGAGGCCGGTGCACATGTGCTGGACGATGTAGCGGTAGCGGCTTCCGAGCACGGAGGCGGTGAAGCGCTCGCAGTCGTAGCGGGCCTCGAACTCCTCGTCGGTGAGGTCGCGGATGCGGCTGGTGGGCCGGTCATAGATCAGGTCGGTCATGTCAGCTCCTCTCGATCACGATCTCGCCGTAGGCGCCGATCGTGGCCGTCTGGCCGGGGCACACCTGCGTCGTCGACAGCTCTTCACGGATGATCGCGGGACCGGCGATGACGTCGCCCGCCTGCAGCTCCGCGCGCTGGTACTCACGCGCGGTCACCTCGTCTCCGTAGATGTACTTCAAGGTGATCTCGCGCCCGGCGCTCGGGGCGCCGCCGTTGCGGCTCGTGATCGGCGCGTACGCGACCTTCTCGATGTTCACCTTGGCCTGCGCGCGGTAGATCACGCCCTGCACCGGGAGCGCGTCGAAGCGGTTGCCCGAGCGCGCCAGGTACGCGACGTGGAAGCTCTCGATCATCTGCTCGATCTGCTCCGGCCCGATCGTCCCGCCGGGCACGTCGATGAACGGTGTCTCCCACGTCTGGCCGACGAGGCGCCCGTCATACGTGCGCACGAACTCGGCATCGGCGGCCGCGTCGCCGAGCTCCTTGCGCAGGTTGTCCTCCATCTCGGTGAACAGCGCGTCGATCGAGTCCGCGTTGTCGGGGCTGAGCACCTGGTAGGACGTGCGCGAATCGGCGTAGACGAGGTCCGAGCTGAGCAGCCCGAGCGCCGAGAACAGGCCCGGATGCGGCGGGACGATGATGCTCTTGACGCGCGTCTCCTCGAGCAGCGCGGGCAGCATCATCGGGCCGGCCGCGCCGAACGCCAGCAGCGAGTAGTCGCGCGGGTCGACGCCGTGGCCGATCGAGATGTCGACGATGCCCTCGGCGATGTTGTTGAGGCCCATCCGGTAGGCGTACGAGACGCGCTGGCCGAGGTCGAGCGGTCGTGTCGAGGCCCTCGAAGGCCTTCGCGCGCCAGGTCGGCGTCGAGGCTCAGCGTGCCGCCGGCGAACTCGCCGGGGTCGAGGATCCCGATCAGCAGGAAGGCATCGCTCATCGTCGGCACGCGTGCCGCCGCGCCCGTAGGCCGCCGGGCCCGGGTCCGCGCCGGCGCTTCCGGGGCCGACCTTGACCTCGCCCGCCGGCGTGATCGAGATCAGCGACCCGCCGCCCGCGCCGAGCGACGCGATCTCGGTGGAGAGCGCGTTCACGACGAGGTCGTGCTCGAGCTCGAACGTGGTGTTCACGGTCGGCTGGCCGTCGGTGACGATGCTGATGTCGCACGACGTGCCGCCGACGTCCGCGCAGATCAGGTTCGGCGCGCCGATCCGCTCGCCGAAGTGGGCCGAGGCGACCGTGCCCGCTGCAGGCCCGGAGAAGACGACGCGGAACGGCGCCGCCATCGCGACGTCGCGCGCCACGAGCTGCGCGGCGCAGTCGGCGAAGTTCAGCTGGCCGTCGAAGCCGAGCTCGCCGAGCCCGTCGGACAGACGCGTCGAGTAGGCGTCGTAGATCAGCTTCATGAAGACGTCGACCGTCGTCGTCGACGCGCGCGGGTACTCCTTCGCGAGCGGCGAGACCTCGCTGGAGATCGAGCAGGCGATGTCGCTGCCCAGCTCCTCGAACACGAGCTCGCGCAGCCGCACCTCGTTGGCGGGGTTGACGTACGAGTTCAGCAGGCAGATCGAGACGCCCTCGACCTCGCACTTCTTCAGCACCTTCAGCTGCTCGCGCGCCTGCTCCTCGTCGAGCCCGATCAGCGTGCTGCCGTCGTTGAGGACGCGCTCGAGGATGCCCCGGCGCAGGTAGCGCGGGACCAGCGGCCGGCCGGCGTCGCCGAAGCTCCGGCGCCAGCTGGCATCCGTCAGCGCCTCGAGCGGGCGCCAGGTGCGCCCGAAGTCGAGGATGTCGCGGTGACCCTCGCTGGTCAGGAAGGCGATCTTCGGCAGGCGCCGCGTGATGATCGCGTTCAGCCCGACCGTGCTCGCGTGGTTGAAGACATGAGCGCCCTCGACGCCGACGGACTTGGCGCCCGCAAGCACCGACTGCTCCGTGTTGGTCTGTTCCGTCGGGACCTTGGTCGTGATGATCTTGCCGTCGCGCACTGCGACGACGTCGGTGAATGTGCCGCCGACGTCCACTCCGAGCATCGCCATTTCGATTTCCTCCTAGACCGCGTCGATCAGCAGCTGGATGCCGCCGAGCAGCGGCCCGCGCTCACGCGAGACGGAGCACAGACAGCTCTGACATTTCGTGACGTTCCACCAGCCGCCCTCGGAAAGCACCGGGTAGGCCTCGAGCGCGGACTCCCCGCACTCGGGGCAGGTGCCCTCGACCTTCTCGCGCTCGACATGGACGCGTGACTCTGTGGGCCGTGGGTATGACTGCATGGCGGCTCGTTCCCCTGATCTCCGTGGCCGAGCGAGGCTCGTGCCGGATGGGTGCAACCTCAGGGTGAGTCTGCCCGCGATGGCGCTGCCCGTCGCTGGCGAAAGCGACAGTCCGTCGCGCGCACCGCCATGATGCATTCATGAACGTTCGCGCGCTTGCGCTTGTGCCCATCCTGATGACCGTGCTCGCGCTGAGCGCCTGCGGCGACTCATCCAGCGACTCCGGTTCGTCGAGCTCCAGCTCGACCGCGACGACGACCACCTCGTCCAACCCGGGCGCCGTCGCGAAGATCAAGCAGAACTGCCTCGACGCGACGAAGAAGATCACGGACACGAAGGCACGCTCGATCGCCGACCAGGCCTGCGACACGCTCGCCGACAACTCGCAGCTGAGCGCGGCCCTGGTGAAGGCGCGGACGACGTGCCTTCAGGCCGCCGCGAAGCTTCCGGTCGCGACCTTCCAGGCGACCGCGATCAAGGCCTGCGGCCGGATCTCGACGGCGTCGCCGTAGCTCTCAGGAGGCACCCGTCCGGTTGTGGTTGACGGCCTCGATGTTGTGGCCGTCGGGATCGAGCACGAACGCCCCGTAGTAGCCGGGGTGGTAGGCGGCGCGCTCGCCGGGCGCGCCGTTGTCCGTGTAGCCCGCGTCGATCGCGGCGCGGTGGAAGGCGTCGACCGCCGCGTTCGTGTCGGCGCCGAACGCGATGTGGACGTGCTCGGTCAGCGGCTCGCCGGTGACGTATGAGATCGAGCCGTTCGCGGTGACGATCTGAACGTGATCGGGCTCGTCGACGCCGAACGCCTGGCCCGTCGCCGCGTAGAAGCGCCTGATCGCCGCGACGTCACGCGTGCGGAGCCACAGGTGGTCGATCGCGCCGGTCTCGCGCGCACGGCCCGTGTGCACCGCCTCGACGCTGTTGCCGTCGGGGTCGCGCAGAAACGCGCCGTAGTAGTCGTCGCGGTACTGCGTCCGCGGGCCGGGCGCGCCGTCGTCGGTGTAGCCGGCCTCGACGCCGGCGCGGTGGAAGGCGTCGACGAGCTCGTGCGACGGCGCGTAGAACGCGATGTGGAGGTTCCTCGTGACCGGCTGGCCGTCGGCGACGATCGAGAAGTCGCCCCACTCGATGTAGTCGGGGTAGGTCGCTCGCTCCTGCCCGAGCACGCCCAGGACGGTGTCGTAGAAGCGCTGGGACGCGTCGCTGTCGGCGACGCGGATGTCGACGTGGTCGATCACCGGGTCATTGTGCGGCAACCGGTGCCGGTCACGGCTGCATCCTCGGATCCTGCGTCGGGTCGGCGTACATCGGCGGGCAGCCCTGTTCGACGGCTCCCGGTCGCAGTTCGTAGTGCCAGGGCTCGTTGCCGTAGATCTGGCAGAGCCCGTACCGGGCGCCGTGGGCGGACAGCCACGCCGCGGCGTCGGAGTGACCGATGTCGACCGCGTCGCCCGACACGTGCGCAGACCTGTTCGGGCGCGGCCACCCAGCGGGCGGCCTGCGCTGCTGAGCCGTACTTCGAGATCGCCTGATCGAGGAGGTGCTGCTGGTACTCGGGGGAGCGCCAGCCGCTGTCGACGAGGAACGTGACCCCGCTCGTCCGCGGCGTCAGTTGCGGCTCGGCGCAGGGCACCGGCCAGCGCCGGATCAAGGTTCGCCACACCCGGGACGTCGTCGTCGAAGACCGTCGTGCCGTCCGGGACGGCACTGTCGGCCTCGCCGAGCGCACCACGATGCTCGCCGCGAAGGACGTCGATCGGTGACGTCGCCGTCAAGGCGGATGACGCCAGCGACTGGTACCCGAGGGCTGCGGCGACCGCCGTGAAGACGACCAGCATGCCGGCGGCGCGGAGCCTGCGAATCCGGAGCCGGCGGGTCGTTGCTCGTGATGGTCTGCTGTGGATCACGCCGCCATTGAAGGCGGCGAGCGTGTTGCCGGCACGTATGCGGTTTTCGATACGCCGGCGACATGCGCCAGCTCGTAGCATCGGCGCATCCGCGTGCTGATCGTTGAGGACGAGCCCTACATGGCGGAAGCCATCCGCGACGGCCTGCGCCTCGAGGCGATCGCCGCCGACATCGCCGGTGACGGCGACGCGGCGTTGAAGCTGCTGAGCGTCAACGAGTACGACATCGCCGTTCTCGACCGCGACATCCCCGGACCCACCGGTGACGAGATCGCCGAACACATCGTCGCCTCCGGCAGCGGCACGCCGATCCTGATGCTCACCGCCGCCGACCGTCTCGACGACAAGGCCAGCGGGTTCGGGCTCGGCGCCGACGACTACCTCACGAAGCCGTTCGAGCTCCAAGAGCTGGTGCTCCGCATCAGAGCGCTCGATCGCAGGCGCGCGCACCACAGACCGCCTGTGCGGGAGATCGCCGGTCTGCGTCTGGACCCGTTTCGCCGCGAGGTCCACCGCGACGGTCGCTACGTCGCCCTGACGAGGAAGCAGTTCGCGGTGCTCGAGGTGCTCGTCGCGGCCGAAGGCGGTGTCGTCAGCGCCGAGGAGCTGCTCGAACGGGCGTGGGATGAGAACGCCGACCCGTTCACCAACGCCGTGCGCATCACGGTCTCGGCGCTGCGCAAACGCCTCGGCGAGCCGTGGGTCATCGCGACCGTGGCCGGCGTCGGATATCGCATCGACACGGGAACCGGCGCCGCAGCTGACGGAGGCGACGGTGGATAGAGCGCCCGGGATGAGCGTTCGCCTCAAGCTGACTCTCAGCTACGCCGGCTTCCTGATGGTCGCCGGCGCCCTGCTGCTGGCCGTCGTCTGGGTGTTCCTGTTGCGCTACGTACCCGACGACGGGATCGGCGCAGGACCCGGCGGCTTCACCCCCTTCGGCCCCACCCGCTCCGATCTGCTTGACGCGTTCGTTCCGAAGGCGGCCATCATGCTCGGGTTCCTGCTGGTCTTCAGCCTCGTGGGCGGCTGGCTGCTCGCCGGCGCGATGCTCGCCCCGCTGACACGCATCACGAACGCGACGCGTCTGGCCGCGACCGGATCGCTCTCCCACCGAATCCGTCTGGAGGGCCGCAACGACGAGTTCCGCGAGCTCGCCGACGCCTTCGACGCCATGCTCGCGCGCCTCGAAGCACATGTCGCCGAGCAGCAGCGATTCGCCGCCAACGCGTCCCACGAGCTGCGCACCCCGCTGGCGGTCACGCAGACGCTGCTCGACGTGGCCCGCAACGATCCGGACCGCGACAACGGCGAGCTGATCGAGCGCCTCCACGCCGTCAACGCCCGGGCAATCGACCTCACTGAAGCGTTGCTCCTGCTCAGCCGCGCCGACCAGCGGTCGTTCGCCCGCGAGCAGGTCGACCTGTCGCTGATGGCCGAGGAAGCCACGGAAACGCTCCTCCCCCTCGCAGAGCAGCGCGGCATCACGATCGAGACCGCCGGCGACATCACCCCGACGGTCGGCTCACCCGCGCTCCTGCTGCAGCTGGTCACGAACCTCGTGCACAACGCGATCGTCCACAACCTTCCGCAGCAGGGCAGCGTGTGGGTCACGACCAGTGCTCACCCGCGCAGCGTCGTGCTGACCGTCGAGAACACCGGCGACAAGCTCACGCCGCTGCTCGTGTCCACGCTCGTCGAGCCGTTTCGCCGCGGCAGCGAACGCTTATCGACCGAGCACGCGGGCGTCGGTCTCGGCCTGGCCCTCGTCAAGAGCATCACCGAGGCACACGACGGGACACTCACCCTCACGCCCCGAGCCGCCGGCGGGCTGTGCGTCGAGGTCCAGCTTCCGAGCACTCAGCGGTAGCGAGCGTCGCGCTTGTGCGCGATCGCGTTGGGAGTCGACTCCCACCCGACCCAGATCGTCTGCCGCGTTCCGGCCTTGTACAGCTTGCCCGGCATCTGCCCGGTCCGTCTGAACTCGCAGCGTCCAGGTTCTGCGCCGCCCCGGCGAGGTCGTCGGGCGCGCCCCCGACGCGGCGCGCAGCAGCTTGCCGTTGCGCTTGAGCGGCCGGCCGTCGCGCATCCTGATGACGACCTGGTGCGGCGTGCAGTGCCCGGCCCGGATCGCTGCCCTGGCGGTCGCTGCCAGCAGCCCGGTGACACGGGCGATCCGGCAGCGCGCGGCCGTCGGGGCGGGCACGGTCGCGGGCACCGGCGCCGGCACGACCGGGGCCGACCGGGCACGACGGGCGGCACGACCGGTGCGGTCGGCTGGGGCGTCGGCGGCGTCACGGGCGGCGCGGGCGGGGGCGCCGGCGACGTGATCCTGTGGAGCTCGCCCGTCCCGTTGGTCACGTAGTACAGCGCGGTCTGCCCGCCCTGGGTGAGGAACGTCATGTCGGCTGATGACGCCGCTCGTCTGAGCGAACGGGGCTGCCGTAGTCGACCGCCCCGGCGCTCGTCATCAGGAAGATCTTCCCGCAGCCGCCGTCGGCGAACAGGTAGCCGCCGTCGTACGTCGCCGCCCAGATGCCGTTCGGGATGAACGCCCCGGCGGTGATGTAGGTGCAGCCGGTGGCGTGGTTGTAGACGGTCAGCGGGTCGGTGAATCCGGCGGGCGTCGGCGGGCAGGTCAGTCGACGACCCGACGTTGCAGAGGCCCTCACGGCTGTCCCAGCCGTAGTTCAGGCCCTTGCCGCCCGCTGTCGACCTCTTCCCAGGTGTTCTGCGCCGACGTCGTTGATGAAGAAGCGCGTGGCGCTGGTGTTCGGGTCGAAGGCGAAGCGGAACGGGTTGCGCAGGCCGTAGGCGTAGATCTCGGTGCACTTGGCCGTGTCGGGCGCCGTGATGCCCGGCCGTCGCACAGGACTGCGCGTTGGGCGCGCCGACGAGCGGGTTGTCCGCCGGCACGCCACCGGTCGTCGTGATGCGCAGGATCTTGCCGTTCAGCAGGCTGAGGTCCTGCGCCGCCGACGGTCCGCTCCCGCGCGGGTTGCTGCCGCCGTCGCCGACGCTGACGTAGAGGTCGCCGTCGTTGCCGATCTCGAGGTCGCCGCCGTTGTGGTTGCCGGCGGGGATCGCCATGTTGTCGAGCAGCACGACCTCCGACGCCGGGCTGATCGTGTTGCCCGGTCATCGTGAAGCGGCTGACGCGGTTGAACCGGCCCGAGCTGCTGCTGCAGTTGCCGGCGTCGCGCGAGTAGTAGAGGTAGACGAAGCCGTTGGTCGCGAAGTCCCGGGATCGACCGCAGCGCCGAGCAGCCCCTGCTCGCTGCCGGTGCAGACGTCCAGCGTCAGCGCGTCGGCCGCGAGGATCGTGCCGTCGGACTGCAGGACGCGGACGGCGCCGCCCTTCTCCAGGATCAGCGCCCGGCCGGTGTCGAGGATCGGGACGATCGCCGTCGGTGAGTCCAGCGGGTTGGAGGCGGGAGTGGGGAGATTCGTGTCCGTCCCACCGGCCGCGGCCGCGATCGGCGCCGAGGCAGACGATGCGGCGATGACGCCGGCCAGCGCGACGAGCGCGACGCACAGCCGGCGACGCACAGGGCTGAGCGGCACATTCACACGGTGTAGGAGAGCAGAGATCGCGGCGGTCGCTGCTGCCGAGCTTCTGATTGCGCGATAGATGTGGCTTTCGACCATTCGAGCGGACAGGATTCGCGGGTTCCCGTTCGCGCCCGAGCCCGCAGCGCGGTACAAACGCTCATGACCACTTCACGCCCGGGGCGCGCGCGGCTCGCGCTGCTCGCAACATTCCTGCTGTTCGCCGCTCTCGCAACCGGGGCGACGGCCTCCGCGCCGGCGACCAAGGCGGCGAAGCGCTGCCCCGCCAAGACGGCGCACAGTCGCGCCACGAGCACGTGCCCCGCGGTCAAGCCGAAGCCCAAGCGTTACCCGAAGACGCTCGTCACCGCGACGATGCTCCCGGGCACCCATGTCACCGTCGAGATCCCAGCGCTCGCGCTGCCCGGCGGACAGACGATCCTCGGGACCGGCGTCACGCGCGATATCCCCATGAGCGGCGCCATCGGCGGCTACATCACACACCGCTGGAGGATCGGGCAGGACATCGACGTCGCGTTCGACCACGCCGCCTTCAAGCTCGCCCCGGTCGACATCCTGACCGATCCCGGCTGCGGCAACAGCCCGACGCTGCGGCTCAACCCGGCGACGATCGTCGGGCTCGATGGCGCCAAGTCATCGCATTCGGTGCTGCGCTACGACAACACCTCGAACGCGACCGCGAGCGTGCTGCTGCGCCTGGCGTTCGACATGCGGACGGAGGCCGGCTGCGACAAGCCGCTCGTCACGACGGGTTACGTGGAGACGCCGTTCACCGACAACCTGAGCGCGACGGTCGGGCCGAAGGGGCTGCTGGAGCTGCACTTCGAGGGCGAGCCGACAACGCTCTCGGTCGGCGTGTGCCTCTACCCGGGCGCACCGGACAAGCCGTGTGCCGGCGGCGCCGCGAGTTACCCAGTCAAGATCATCGTGCACGCGATCGTGCGGATCTCGCTGAAGGCCGGCAAGTAGATCGACACGCCCGGGGCGGGACAGTGGGGCGCTCAGCGCACGATGCGGAACGCCGCCGTGGCGGGCGTCGCGCGTTTCCCGCCGACCGTCGGTGTGGCCATCAGCCGATAGCGCCCCGGCGTGAGCTTGCGCCCCGCCATGCGGCCGCTGAAGCGGAAGCGGTTCACGCCGGCCACCCCGTCGCGTGCGAACGAGCCCTTGACCGCCGTCCAGCGCGTGCACGCCTTCTTCCGGCGGTTCTTCTTCGTCGGCTTGTCGCAGAGCGTCTTGCGCCCGTGGCGGACCGACCGGCCCGTCGACGGGCGTTGCACGACGAACGTCACGCGGGCCGCGCGCGCGAGCTCGAAGGACACGATCGTGCCCACCGGCTTGGCGGCCGCCGTCGCGCTCGGGCCCGAGTCCGCCGCGCGGAATGTCGGCGACGAAAAGCCGAACTCGTCGATCACGTCGTCGGCCGAGCCGCCGGGCGTCGCACCCGCGGGCGCGGCTGGAGGACCGGCCGGCGAGCCGCCGCCATCGCCGGTGCCACCGCCGAGGCCCTTCACGATCACGGTCGCGCTGCCCGCGCTGCCCGCGTGGGTGCCGTCGCCGCGGTAGAAGGCGGTGACCTTGTGCGCGCCCGAGCCGACGGTCGTCGGCGTATAGGTCACTGAGCAGACGCCGGAAGCCTGTGGTCCGTCGATGTCGCACGCAGCGCCGGCACTGAACACACCGTCGCCGTCGCTCTTGAACGCGACGGTCCCGGTCGGCGTCGACGACGGCCCGTCCCCGGTGTCGGTGACCGTGGCGGTGCACGTGGCCGTCTGACCCGGGGTCCGAGACGGCGTCCCGCACGTGACGCTCACCGCGGTCGCGCGCCGCGTCGGCGACACGAAGACGAAGGCGTCCGCCGAGCCGCCGCTGGAGCTCTGCAGGGCGCCGTCACTTGCCGGGAAGTTGGTCGAGTAGGTCACGCCGGTGACCAGCACGTCACCATCGGGACCGACGGCGATGCCGTTGCCGGATTCGCCCTGACTGCCGCCCAGGTAGGTCGAGCTGGTCAGCTCCGCGCCGTCAGGGCTGACGCCCGCGAGGAAGCCGTCGGTGTCACCCAGGCGGGCGTCCTGGAAGGCGTCGTCGCTCGTCGGGTAGTCGACAGAGTAGGTCTGCCCGGTCACGTACGAGTTGCCGTCACCGTCGATGCCGATCCCCGTGCCGAACTCGATGTTGGAGCCGCCCAGGTAGCTCGCCCAGCCCGACGGGCCGCCCGCGGTCGGCACCTTGGCGACGAAGGCGTCGTAGTAGCTGAAGTCGGCCTTCGCGGGCTGGAAGCCGCCCGCGGTCCCCGGAAGGTTCGACGAGCTCGTCGAGCCGACCACGTACGCGGCCCCCTGGTCGTCGACGGCCACACCGCTGATGTTGTCGCTGCCAGTGCCGCCGAGATACGTCGAGAACGCGATCTGGCCGAGGTTCGCGTCGAGCCGGGTCACCGTTCCGTCGCTGGTGAACTCGCCCGCGTGGGCGGCCTGCGGAGCGCTGCCGGTCGTGGGAAAGTCCTCGGAGACCGTGTCGCCGACCACGTAGGCGCGGCCCTGGCCGTCGAGCTTCAGATCCGCGAGGCTGTCGCTGGCGCTGCCGCCGAGGTAGCCGGCGACCGGCAGGCTTGAGCCCGACGCTCCGAGCTCGGCCACGAAGCCGTCGCTGGTCCCGCCCTTGAAGCTCGCGCTCAGCCCGCCGCCGGCGGTCGGGAAGTCGTGTGAGGTCGTCCGGCCCGCGAGCAGGGTCCGGCCGGAGCTGTCGACGGCGATGTCGCCGACCGTGTCATCCCCGGTTCCGCCCAGATACGTCGACCACGTCAGCGCATCCCCGTCGTCGCTCAGACGCGCAACGAACACATCGCTGGTCGACCCAGGCGGTGAAGCGCGCGTCGACTGGTAGGGGTTGACCGTCGGGAAGTCCGTGGACCTGGTGATCCCGGAGACGTAGAGATGGTCGTCGGCGTCGAGCGCGAGCGCGTCGCCCTCCTCGAGCCCGCTCCCGCCCAGGTACGTCAGCCAGACCAGCGAGCCGCCGTCGGGTGCGAGCTTGGCCACGAACGCGTCCTGGCCCGCGCCGGCCTCGTCGTAGGCGCCGTCGGTCGCGAGGCCTGCGGAGTTCGTCTGGCCCGTCACGTACGTGTTGCCGTCGTCGTCGACGACGATGTCGACGCCGTAGTCGATGAGCGTGCCGCCGAGGTAGGTGGCGTAGGACAGCGTCGGGTCGATGACCAGCGGCTTCGAGCGGTCGTACTGGCCGACCGCGACGCGCACCGTGTTCCCATGCAGGACGAAGCGACTCGCGACCGGCACGCGCCGCCCGTCACGCTCCTGGTAGCTGACCGGCGCGCGCTGGCGGACGGCCCCGCCCGGGAGGCCGATGACGAGGTCGCCGGCGCCGTCGATGCGCAGGCTGCGCGCTCCGGTCAGGCGCTGCGCGATCCGACCCGGGTCGGCGCCCGGAGCGACGACGTAGTCGTACTCGAGCTGTTGCCGGTTGCCATGGAACGCGACGTCGATGCCCGGCCACACCCGCTGGTACTCGACACCCGCGTACGCGGGGACCGCGGTGTGCCAGGCGCTCGGGCGATTCCCGACGAGGTAGCTCACGTGGCCGCTCGGCGGGCCGTCGCCCGCGACCGTTGCGCCGGTCGAGCCGACGAAGCGTGAGGTGAGCACCGCGTGGCCGGCGCCGCCCAGTGCCAGGCGCGAGCCGTCCGCCGTCAGCGCGAGCGCATAGCCGGGCGCACGGGCGATGAACTGCACGTCGGCGGCCGCCTGACCGTCGTTGCGCTCGAACGAGAGCGGGAGACCGGACAGGTCAGCGGACGGCGCCACGCGATCGTGACCGGCGCCGGGGCTCCAGGTCAGCGCCGCGGTGCCCGCGAGCGCCAGGGCGGCCGCAGCGAGCGTCGCGGTCAGGCCGCGCGCGCCCGGCAGGCGTGTGAGCTCGGCGCGCCCCGTCATCTCAGACCCTGGACGCCCGCTTGGCCGAGCGCTTCTCGGCGCACGTGTGGTAGGTCCGGGTGCCTTCGAGCTTGGCGCCGTCGGAGGCGATCAGCGTGACCTTGACCTTGAACGTCCCCTTCGGCAGGCCGGTCAGGCGCACCCGCGAGGTCAGCCGCTTGCCCTTCAGAACCGCGACCTTCTTGCCGGCCACGCGGACCTCGGCGCTCGTGATCTTCTTGCCCTTGGGCACGCGCAGACGGATGCGGAAGTCGCGGCGGCTGACGCAGCTCTTTGCCGGCGGCAGCGTCGCGATCGTCGACAGCGGGACGGTCGTGGTCGCGGGCTTCGCTGTGCCGCCGCTCGGCGGTGCCTGCCCGCCGGCGGGGGTCGGCGGCGCGCTCGAGCCGCCGCCGCCCGTCGGCGGCGCGGTCGTTGCGACGCTGCAGACGCCGGCGGCCAGCAGGCAGAGCGTGGCGCCGTCGCTCTGGTAGGTGGGGCCGAAGGACAGTCCGCCGGGCACTGCGACGTCGCCCGTCAGGTTCGCGAACTGCCCGCTCCGGCTCGCGCCGCGTCAGGAACTTGAACGTGTCGCCGGCGACCGGGGTGAAGGTCGCGTCACGGGCGATCTGCAACGTCCCGCCGAGCGTGGCCGCGCCACCGACCAGCAGGCGATCGAAGCTGCCCGGCGCCGCGCCCGCGATCTCCTCCAGCAGCGTGCCGCCCGCGCCCTGGGTGAACGTCGAGACGATCGTCAGTACGCCTGGTGACTCGCCCGGCGCCACGGTCCCGCCCGGATTCGCGACGCTGCGCACCGTGCCGTTGCCCTTGAGGGTGCCGCCGTCGAGCGTCGTGCCCATGTCGAGCGTCGCGCCGGCGGCGACGCGGGTCACCCCACCGGATTGCACGAACGCGCCGCTGGGGACACTCAGGTTGGCGCCGCCGAACACGCCCGCCTGCAGGTCGACCGTGCCGGCATTCTCGACGCGCGCCGTGACCGGCAGGGGCCCACCCGGCGCGCCGCGGGTGATCGTGCCGGTGGCGAGGTTGCGCAGCGTGCCCGCCCCACCGACGTCGAGCAGCCCGAGCGCGTCATGGAACGGCAGGTTGGCCAGCGAGTTGTCGACGGTGAGCGCGCCGGTGTTCTCCCAGAAGCCCGGCCCCTCCCCCGGCTCGCCGAGGATGACGAAGCCCTCCTGCCAGGCTGGTCGCGCCCTCGGTGCGCAGGGTCGCGCCGCCGTAGATCGCGGGACCGCCGCTGTTGCCGTTGATGGTGGTGGCGCCGGTGATGCGCGTGAGGCCTGTGCCGAACAGGCCACCGCCCTGGATGTCGCCCTTGGCGGCCGTCAGCGTCCCGGCGCCGGAGCGGCCTCCGAATCGGTAGCTCGAGTTGAAGATCTGGAACGTGCCGCTCGCGGAGCAGCTGCGATCAAGGTCGAGCAGACCAGGCGGGTGGACGCTCAGGTCGGCCAGCTGACAGGACGCAGGGCCGGTGATGTGCAGCCGCGAGGGGCCGTTGCCGCCGAGCGCCTGCACGGTGAACCTCCCCGAGACCGGCCCGCTGATCTCGTACGTGCTGCCACCCGTGACGTTGGTCACGAGATTCGAGTCGGCGTTGCCGATCCACGTCCCCGCGCTGGCGGGCGACGCGACGGCCGGGTTCAGGAACAGGCTGCCGCCGTTCTTGTAGCCGCCGGTGAGGTCGACCGTGCCCTGCATGTCGAGGTTGGTGCCGGTCAGCTGCAGGACCAGGCTCGGCGCCGTGAGCTTGCCGGTGGCGCTGACGTTCGTCGATCCGCCCTTGACCTCCAGGTTCGTGAACGCGGACATGCAGCTCGCCGTCGACGTTCAGCACGCCCGTGGCGTGCAGGTCCCAGAGGCCGGAGGCGCGCACGAGCGCGCCCGCGGCCACGTGGACCGCGGCGCCGTCGGCGACGTCGACGAGCGGTGATCGCGATGCGCGTCCGGCGCGACGCCGGCCAGCGTCAGCGTCGCCGGGGACTTGATCTTCAGCGTGGTCCCGTTGGCCATCGAGACTGACGCCGACCGTCGCGCTCGACGACAGCGAGATGTCCTGAGGGATCTGGCAGCCCGCGCCGTTCGCGTTCGTGACGGCCCGGTCCGCCGCGCCCGGGACCACGCCACCGCTCCAGTTCGCGGCGGTGGTGAACTCGCCGCCGGTGCCGGGCCCGACCCAGCACGGCGTGGCAGCGCTCGCCGAGCCGGCGGCCACACCGCACAGTCCAGCCACCGACAATCCAGCCGTTACCAGGATTCGCGGAAACCGTCCCATAAGCCGGACGTACCGTAATCGACCAGGCCCGCTGCGACCGACCCCAAAACGAACAAAACGCCCCTGGCGAGAGGGACGTTTCGCATAGCGGGGGCAGGATTCGAACCTGCGACCTTCGGGTTATGAGCCCGACGAGCTACCAGACTGCTCCACCCCGCGCCGTAGAACGAGAGTACCAAGCCCCCGCGGGCCGGCTCAAGGCCTGAGGCGGCTTCCGAGCTGCTTGGCGAACGCCCCGCCGATCGTGAGCGGGTGGTTGACGACGGTCGCGGCGCGGCCCCACAGCGTCAGCGGGTCGTGCGCGAGGCCGAGCTGGCGCAGGATCGTCGCCGAGTCGAAGTAGACGCGCTCGCAGACGATGCCCTCCCCGCCCGGCTCGAAGATGAAGAACGCCATCACGCGGCAGGTGAACGCCTTGCCCGTCGGCGGGATGCCGCGGTAGGGACCGTTGTGCGTCCCCTTGAGATCGAACTCGACGATCACCGCGTCGTCGGCGTGGTACAGCGCGATCAGCTCGTTGCGCTGGTCGGGGAACGCGGTGCGCGTCTCGTCGAAGTAGCCCATGACCTCCTGCTCGCCGTCGTGGACGTCACCGGTCGCGATCAGCTCGTAGCGCGGGTGGTCGAACGTCGCCATCGTGGCGTCGAACTCGTGCCGGTTCTCGGACTCCATGTGCTCGCGCACGACCGCTTCGCGGCGCTCGCGCAGGCCCGCCGCAGACTTGGTGCTCATCCGTCGTCCTCCCGTTGACCGCTCGGTGAGCGTGCAACGCTATCTCCACGCCGAGAAGCGCGGAACTTCTGTGCGCCGGCGCGTTCCAGGAGGAGACCATCATGCGCGCTCCTGCTCCCCCTCATCCTCGTCCTGCTCAGCGCCCTCACCGGGCCGGCGAGCGCCGGCGCCGCCAGCTGGACGACCCCGACGACGATCACGACGCGCGGCAACGTGCAGATGGACGTCGGCGATGGGCGCCGACGGCACGGCCGCCGTCGCCTACGCGCAGGACGGCATCCAGGTCGTCCGTCCGGCGCGCCGGGCACGGCTGGAGCGCGCCGCGCCGCGTGTCCGACGGACGCTTCACCGTCGCGCGCCCGAGCGTCGCGGTGACCGGCAAGGGCGAGGTCATCGTCGCCTGGGCGCAGAGCGGGACGCGCGACGTCGCGACCGCAGACGACGGTCGGGCCCGCTGACGGTCCGCGCGGCGATCCGCTCCTCGCGCGGGAGCTGGGGCGCCGTGCGGCAGCTCGGGACGACGGCGCATTTCATCGAGGCCGGCGTCGACAGCGCAGCGAACGCCGCCGGCGACGCGATCGTCGTCTGGCGCGGCGTGCGAACGCTGAGCGGCATCCAGCCGGACCGACGCCGTGCAGTCGTCCTACCGCGTTGCGGGCGCCGCAGCTTCGGCGGCGCGCAGACGATTCGCGAGGAGACGCAGCCGACGACGGTCACCGGCCAGGTCGTCGCGATCGACGACCGCGGGACGGCCTACGCGGCGTGGAGTCATGGCTCGACCCCGGTCGTGCGGATGGCCGCGCGCACGCGCGGCGGCCACGGATCGTGGGGAACCGTCCGCGCCCTCGGCACCGCCCCGTCCAGCGAGCCGGTGATCGCGGTCGCGAGCGACCGCTCCGCGATCGTCGCCTGGCACGCGGCCGGCGCTGGACACGGAGGGTGAAGGGCTGCAGGCGGGCGCGCTCGACGTGCGCACGCGCTATCCGAACGGCGCGCTCTCGGCGACCCAGCGCGATCGCCGACGTCCCGACGCGCACCTACAACCTCGTGACCGGGCCGAGCGGGTCGGCGCTGCTGACCTGGGTTCCGCGCGTCGAGGGCTCCGAGCTGCGCTCGTCGAGCCGCAACCCCGCCACCGGCGTCTTCGCACCATCCGTCATCGCTCCCGGTGTGCACGCCGGGCTCGTTCGCCGGCGGGCCGGCGCTGCTCGGCGACGGCTCCGCGCTGCTGACCTGGGGCGAAGGCGATCACGTGCGCGTCGTCGCGGGACCCGCGTCCGGGCCGCTCGCGGGAACGACCGCAGCTCGACCGCCCGGGCATCTACCCCCACATCGTCGCCGCCGGTGCGCGCGCCGTCGTCGTCTGGAACGTCGCGGTCGGCGAGCGCGTGTCGATTCTCGCCTCCGGCCGCATCCCGTAGGACCCGAACCGCATATCGTCGGCGTGGATGGCGCACGTGTTCGTCACCCGCCGCCTGCCGGGCTGCGCGCTGGATCGGCTGACCGCCGCCGGGCACGACGTCGTCGTCCACCCCGGCGACCTGCCGCCGACCGCCGCGCAGCTCGCCGCGGGCCTCGCGACCGCCGACGGCCTGCTGTGCCTGCTCACCGAGCGCGTCGACGCGGCGCTGCTCGACGCTGCGCCGCAGCTGCGCGCGATCGCGAACCTCGCGGTCGGCTGCGACAACATCGACCTGGCGGCGACGAGCGGCGCGCGGCATCCCCGTCGGCGTGACGCCCGACGTGCTCACCGACGCGACGGCCGACCTCGCGATGGCGCTGCTGCTGGCGGCCGCACGCCGGCTCCCCGAGGCCGAGCGCGCAGTGCGCGATGGCGACTGGCACACGTGGGAGCCGCGTGGCTGGCTCGGCCTCGAGCTGCGCGGCGCGCGCCTTGCGGTCGTCGGCTTCGGGCGGATCGGCCAGGCGGTCGCCGCGCGCGCGAGCGCGTTCGGCATGGAGATCGAGCCGGTCGGTCGCGGCGACGACCTGCACGCAGCGCTCGCGCGCGCGGACGTCGTGACGCTGCACGTCCCGCTCGACGCCGGCGACCCGTCACCTGATCGACGCCGACGCGCTCGCCGCGATGAAGCCGACGGCGGTGCTCGTCAACACCGCGCGCGGCGCGATCGTCGACCAGGTCGCGCTCGCCGCCGCGCTGCGCGACGGCGGCATCGGCGCGGCGGCGCTCGACGTCACCGACCCCGAGCCGCTGCCGGCCGACGACCCGCTGCTCGGCGCGCCGAACCTGATCGTCCTGCCGCACATCGGCTCGGCGACCGTCACGGCGCGCGAGCGGATGGCGGAGATGGCCGTCGACAACCTGCTCGCCGCGCTCGCCGGCGAGCCGATGCCGCACCCGGCAGCGGGCGGCTAGCGTGCATCGTCATGCGCGTCGCCGTCGTCGACATCGGAACGAACTCGACGCGGCTGCTCGTCGCGGACGTCGACGCCGCCACCGACGCGGTCACCGAGCTCGACCGCCGCAGCACGGTCACGCGTCTCGGCGACGGCGTCGAGACGACCGGCCGTCTGTCCGACGAGGGCATGGCGCGCGTGTTCGCCGCGCTCGACGAGTACCACGCAGCGATCGAGCAGCTCGGCGCCGACGCGCCGCATCGCCGTGCTGACCAGCGCGACGCGCGACGCCGACCAACGGGCCGCAGTTCACCGCGCGGGTGCGCGAGGACTACGGCCTCGACGCGCGCACGATCCCCGGCGAGGAGGAGGCGCGGCTGTCGTTCCTCGGCGCGACGAGCGGCCGCGACCCGCACGACCCGCGCACGATCGTCGT
This sequence comes from uncultured Actinomycetes bacterium, assembly GCA_963821685.1. GTDB lineage: Bacteria > Actinomycetota > Thermoleophilia > Solirubrobacterales > Solirubrobacteraceae > F1-60-MAGs163. The sequence goes on from CAWGEW010000008.1 coordinate 223,883, forward strand.
GCTCGACATCGGCGGCGGCTCGACCGAGTTCATCGTCGGCCGCGGCCACGACGTGCCGCTTCCACGTCTCGACGCAGGCCGGCGTCGTGCGCCAGACCGAGCGCCACCTGCACCACGACCCGCCGACGCGCCGACGAGCTCGCCGCGCTCGCCGCCGACGTGCGCGCGACCTTCACCGCCGCGATCCCCGCCGCGCTGCGCACGTCGGTCGACGCGATGATCGCCGTCGCCGGCACCGCGACCTCGATGGCGTCGATCGACCAGGCACTCGAGCCCTACGACCCCGCGCGCGTCGACGGGTACCGCGTCAGCGCCGACGCCTGCCGAGCGATCGGCGCCCGCCTCGCCGCGATGACCGAGGACGAGCGCCGGCACGTCCCCGGGCTGCATCCCGACCGCGCGCCGAGCATCGTCGCCGGAACGATCTTCATCACCGAGGCGATGGACGCGTTCGGCCTCAGCGAGGCCGAGGTGTCCGAGCACGACATCCTGCACGGCGTCGCGCTCGACGCCGCCCGCGGCTAGCTTCGCGGCCGTAAAAAAGGACGCCACCCGAACGTGACGTCCTCAAGGCTTCGAGCCTGCGGAACGGGCAGGGGTACGTGTCCGCAGGCTCGAGAGAGGCGAGTATCTCCCACGATTCACTCGCGGGTCAAGTCACGATTGCTACGAGCAACATCGTGTTGCCGCTTCAGGCGAGGTTCGACTTGCGCGGGTAGACGACGGTCGGGTCCTGCAGGACGTTGACGAGCGCCGGCTTGCCCGCGGCGAACGCGCGCTCGAGCGCGGGCCGCAGCTCGGCCGGCGTCGAGACCAGCTCGCCGTGGCCGCCGAGCGCCTCGACGAGCTGGTCGTAGCGCGTCTCGGGCCGCAGGTCGGCGACGACCGAGTAGCCGTAGAGGAACTCCATCGGGTGCTTCTCGAGCGCCCAGATGCCGTTGTTGCCCATCACGCCGACGACGTTGACGCCGTGGCGCGCGAGCGTGTCGAACTCCATGCCGCTGAAGCCGAACGCGCCGTCGCCGAGCAGCAGCACGACCTGGCGGCCGGGATGCGCGAGCTTCGCCGCGAGCGCGTAGCCGGGACCGGAGCCCAGGCAGCCGAACGGGCCCGGGTCGAGCCAGCAGCCGGGCTCGTAGGAGTCGATCACGCGCCCGGCGTAGGAGACGAAGTCGCCGCCGTCGCCGATCACGATCGCGTCGCGGTCGAGGATCGAGTCGAGCTCGGCGTAGATCCGCATCGGGTGCAGCGGCGAGCGGTCGTCGGCGCGGTCGGCCTCCTCGGCGGCGCGCTTCTCGGTCTCGACGCCGCGCAGCTGCTCGACCCACGCGGCCGGTCGCGGTCTCGAGCCCGGCGGTCGCCGTCGCGCAGCGCGTCGAGCGTCGCGCCGATGCCGCCGTAGCAGCTCGGCGGCCGGCGCGCGCGGGTGCTCGCGCAGCGGCTCGGCGCGATCGATCACGACGATCTCCGTGTCCTCGCCGAACGACGCGCCGAAGCCGAGGCGGAAGTCCATCGGCACGCCGATGACGAGCGCGACGTCGGCGTTGGTCAGCGCCGCGCCGCGCGCGCGGGTGAAGAACAGCTCGTGGTCGGCGGGGACGCAGCCGCGCGCGAGGCCGTTGAGGAAGACCGGGATCCGCCGCTCGCGCACGAGCCGCTGCAGCGCGACCTCGCCGTGACCCCAGTAGAGGTTCGTGCCGGCCATGATCACCGGGCGCTCGGCGTCGCGCAGCAGCGCGATCGCGCGCTCGAGCCCGTCGGTCGCGGCGGGCTCGTCGGCCGCGGCGGGAAGCGTCGTCGTCGGCTGCTCCTCCTCGGCCTCCATGAAGACGACGTCGAGCGGGAAGTCGACGAACGTCGGGCCCGAGTGCGGCGTGACGGCCGCCGTCAGCGCCTCGTCGACGAGGCCGGGGATGTCGGCCGTCGCCTGCGCGGTCGCGGCGAGCTTCGTCAGCGGGCGCACGAACGGCACGTGGTCGATCTCCTGCAGCGAGCCCTGGCCCCAGCGCATCGCGGGGGCGCGGCCGCCGAGCACGACGATCGGCGAGTTGTTCTGCAGCGCCGAGCCCATCGCGCTCATGCCGTTGGTGACGCCGGGGCCGGCGGTCAGCGCGGCGACGCCCGGCTCGCGCGTGACCTTCGCCCAGCCCTCGGCCGCGAACGTCGCCGCCTGCTCGTGGCGCGTGTCGACGAGGTCGATGCCCTCCTCGCGACAGCCGTCGTAGATCGAGAACAGATGCCCGCCCGAGAGCGTGAACAGCTTCGTGACGCCGTGGTGGCGCAGGCGCCGCGCGATCAGGCGGCCGCCGTGGAGTTGCGTCGTGGGCTCGGTCTCGGTGCTCATGGCGAGGACCCTACCCCCGCCCGCGCGATCGCGACGCAACGCTTTTGGGTTCATGCGGCGCGCCTGCGGGTAGGACCGTGGTAAGAACCGGTCGATGGCTTCGACCCACTGACGGACCAGCGTGGAAGGAGGCACACCCATCTCCCCTCAACCGCCGATCAAACGGCACCCGTACGACCAGTGGTCGCCCGATGCTCGGGCGCTCGACCTCGTCGGCGACAAATGGACTCTGCTGATCGTGCGCGACCTCGCAGGCGGCCCACGCCGCTTCGTGGAACTGCAGCGCACGCTCCCCGGCATCTCGACCGAGCAGATGCGCTCGCGCCTGAACCGGATGGTCGCTGACGACCTGCTGACGCGCGTGCGCTACCGCGAGGTCCCGCCGCGCGTCGACTACGAGCTGACCGAGCGCGCGCGTGCGCTGCTCCCGGTCGTCGGTGAGCTCGCCCGCTGGGGCTACCAGTGGGCGTGGAGCCCGCCGCGTCCCGGCGAGAACATCGACATCGGCGCGATCCTGCGCACCGCCACGGGCCTCGTGATGCCGCGGTCGCTCGACGGCGTCTACGAAGTCCTGGTCGGACACCCGGAGCACGGGCCGCTCGCCTACACGCTGACCGTCCGTGACGGCGCGCTCGACTACGCCGAGCGCCGGTCGCCTGATGCCGACGCGCGGATCAGCGGCCCCGAGCGCGCGTTCGTCGAGGTCTTCAGCGAGCCGAACGCGCGGACGGAGCTCGACGTGTCGGGCGACACCCAGCTCGCCGAGGGCCTGATCGACGTGTTGCGCGCCGGCGTTCGCCGGGCGGCGGCGGCCGCCGCCTAAGGCGCGCCGGCCAGCCGCTCTCGAACGTCGGCGGCGTTCAGCCCCTCGACGCGCAGCGTCTTGTCGCGTCCGCGTGTCCCGCGCACGAGCGCGACGCGTGAGGGAGCGACGCCCAGGGCGCTCGCGACCGCGCGCTCGAGTGCGGCGTTGGCGCGCCCGTCGACCGGCGGCGCGCTGACGCGCACGGCCAGCGAGCCGTCGTCGAGCAGTGTCACCTGCTCACGCGCGGAACGCGGTGTCAGGCGCACCCGCAGCAGCACGTGATCCATCGCCGGCGATCGTAGTCCGGCAGAGCGGTCCTCTAGAGTCCGGCCGCACATAAACCGACCAGCCGAATCCCGTGGCGGCCATGCCGCACGGGAGCGGGGGAACCAGTGTTCCCGGGGCGAAGCGGCTCATCGCGAGTCGCCGCGCATGCTCTAGCGCGAGCCCGTCAGCTCACCCCGTAGGCGCCATTGGAGAGCGGTCATCCCCACGTCGCACACCCCAACTCGCACGCGTGCCCTCAGGCGCCGCCTTGCCGCGCTCGGCCTTGCCGCGCTCGTCGCCGGCGGGGCGGCCGGGACGGCCGTCGCACAGGACGACGGGGTCGGCGGGAGCGGCGGCGCCCAGGCGCCGGGCCGTCCGGCCGTCAGCGGGGCCTCGTGCGCGACCCAGAAGGCATGGACCTGTGCGCGCGGCCAGGTGCTGACGCTGACCGGCGACGAGCTCGCGGGCGCCAGCACGATCGTCTTCCTCGGTGGCAAGGCTCGCAGCGACGACGTCCGCGTCAGCATCGGCGCACGCAGCGCGACCGCCGGCGAACTGCTCGTGATCGTGCCGCGCCGCGCGCGCAGCGGGCCGCTGAAGATCGTCAGCGCGATGGGCGCGGCGGCCGAGTCGCCGCACACGCTGACGGTCCTGCCGGGGCTCGACGACGCCGGCCGCACACGTGCGTTCGTCGCCGGCGGCCAGCGCGCAGATGACCTTCCGCTACACGCTCACCGGCACGGCCACCGACGACACGCGCGTCGAGGCCGTGCGGGTCGGTGGCGGCGTCGTGCGCAGCTGGCCGCTCGATCCGGATGGCGTCGTCCACTGGGACGGGTTCGCCGGCGACAAGCCGGTCGGCACCGGCACGTACGTGTTGCGGCTCAACACCGCGGCGCGCGCCGTCGCGGGCGAGGTCGCCGGCTCCGACACGGAGTTCGACCTGATCGAGGGGCTGTTCCCGATCCGCGGCCCGCACACTCCGCTCGCGGTCGGCCATGCAGCGCTTCGGCGGCCCGCGCGGCCACCAGGGCACCGACCACTTCTCACCGTGCGGCACGCCGCTCGCCGCGTTCACGAAGGGCGTCGTCCACATCGCGGGAACGCAGGGCGCCGCCGGCAACTACGTCGTCGTCGACATGCCCGACGGCGAGTCCTTCGCCTACATGCACATGCGCGACCGTGCACTCGTGTCGAAGGGCGACACGCGTCTTCGCCGGCCAGCGCCTGGGCTACGTCGGGCGGACCGGTCACGCATCGGGCTGCCACCTGCACATCGAGCTCTGGAGCGCGCCCGGCTACTACCAGGGCGGCAGCCCGTTCGACTCGCTGCCACTGATGCTCCGCCTCGACCGCTGGTCGTAACCTTCCGTCGGCGCAGGTCCGATCGCCCGGGTGGCGGAACTGGTAGACGCGGCCGGCTTAAACCCGGCTGTCCCGCAAGGGACGTGGGGGTTCAAGACCCTCCCCGGGCATCACGAGGAAGCGCGGTAGGTTCACGATTGTGATCGTGGCCGGCAATCACCCGCAGCGCCGAGGCATCGTGACCGCCGTGAGCCGCGCGCCAGATCACACGTTCAGCAAGGGCAACCGGGAGCGCATTCGGCTCCTCGCCGGGCTCGGCGTGGAAGGCGACGCGCACCTGGGGACGACCGTCCAGCACCGCTCGCGGGTGGCCCGCGACCCGACGCAGCCCAATCTCCGCCAGGTACATCTCATCCACGACGAGCTCCACGACGAGCTGCGCTCCAAGGGCTTCGACCTCGCACCCGGCTCGATGGGCGAGAACATCACCACTCGCGGCATCGACCTGCTCGGGTTGCCGACCGGCGCGCGACTCGCGCTCGGCGACGAAGCCGTCGTGGAGATCACGGGGCTTCGCAACCCGTGTGTCCAACTCGATCGCTTCCAGCCGGGACTCATGGACGCGGTTCTCGACCGCGACGAAGACGGCAACCTCGTCCGCAGGTCGGGCGTCATGGCCGTTGTCCTGACAAGCGGCGACGTGTCGCCCGGTGACGCAATCTCGCTGGAGCTTCCGCCGCCGCCCCACACGCCGCTGGAACGCGTCTGACTCGCCGGCAGCCAGCACGAGCCGTCGCTTATGCGTGTGTACGAGGCACCAGCAACGGCTCGTTCTCGACTGCGGCTCGACGGCTCGACGCGAGGCTGCCTCCCCCCGGACCCCCAGACCCCGGATAGCCTGTGGGAATGCGGCCGCAACACCAGGCTGGTCCGCGCAACTTTTCGACGAGAACGGTGTTGCTGTCGATGAGGAATCTGTGGAGAGCGCTGCCATTCAACATGTCGCGGTACCGGGGATGCGCGGGCCCAGCCCGTTCCTGAAGCTGCAGACGGACGAGAAGCTCGTCCAGCTGACGCGGCGCGGCAACCAGTCCGCCTATGAGGTGCTCGTCTCGCGCTACGACGCGCGCCTGCTCGGCTTCACCCGCCACATGCTCGGTTCCCGCGAGGATGCCGAGGACGTCGTCCAGGAGACCTTCGCCGCCGCCTTCAACGCGATGGTCGCCGACGACCGGCCGATCAACGTCAAGCCGTGGCTCTACCGGATCGCGCGCAACCGCTCGCTGAACCACCTGCGCCGCAACAGCGCGATCGCCGTCGACTCGTTCGACCACCACGTCGCCGAGCACGGCACGACGACCGCCGACAAGGTCCACAAGAAGGAGGAGTTCCGCCAGCTGATGGCGGACGTGCAGGACCTCCCCGAGACGCAGAAGACCGCCCTCCTGCTGCGCGAGATCGACGCGCTCTCCTACGACCAGATCGCCGAGTCGATGGAGACGACGGTGCCCAGCGTCAAGTCGCTGCTGGTCCGTGCCCGCGTCGGCCTGGCCGAAGCGGCCGAGGCGCGCAAGCTCACCTGCGAGGAGGTCCGCGAGGAGCTCGGCGAGGTCGCCGAGGGCCTGAAGCGGATGTCGCCCCCGGTGCGCCGCCACCTGCGCGACTGCGATCGCTGCTCCGCGTTCCGCCAGTCGCTGAAGGACACCAACAAGGCGCTCGCCCTGATGCTGCCGATCGGGCCGCTGCTGCTGATGAAGAAGCTCTTCCTCGCGCAGATGGGCACGACCGCGAGCGCCGGTGGCTCCGCCGCCGCGACGACCACCGCTGCCGCCGCAGGCTCGGCCGCCGCCGCCGGCGGTACCGGCGGCGCCATCTCCGCCGGCGCGGCCGCTGTCGCAACGAAGGCCGCCGCCACCGTCGCAGCCGCCGCGATCGTCACCGCCGGCGCCGTCGAGGTCGACCAGGTCTCGCACCGCACGCCGCTGCGCGCACCGGCCGCCGCCGTCGTCGCGCAGGCCCCGGTGATCAAGCCCGCCGTGAAGCCGACGCGCACCGCGCCGCTCGTCAAGCCCACGATCAAGCCTGCCGCGCCGAAGGACGCCACGTCCGCCGCCGACAAGCCCGCTCCGGCCGAGGCGGTCGCCACGACTCCGGCCCCCGTCGCTCCCGAGACTCCCGCCGCGACCGAGCCGACGACTCCGCCGGCCACCACACCGCCGGCCGGCGGCGGCACGCAGGAGCAGGTGGACGCCGTCCAGCTGCCCGCCGAGGTGCCCGTCATCGAGACGCCGCCGGCAACCGAGACTCCCGAAGTCGTCCCGCCCGCACCGATCGACCCGAGCGCCCCGACGACCGGTGGCGGCCCGATCGAGGAGATCACGCCGCCGGCGACCACGACGCCGGCTCCCGTCGACCCGGCGACGCCGGTCACTCCCTAGGACTCAGCCGACGCGGTCGCCGAGGGCGGCCGTCGGCTCAGGACTGAGCAGCAGCACGCCCTCGCTGCTGTACGTGCCCAGGACGAGCACCTCCGAGCGCACCGGGCCGATCTGGCGTGGCGGGAAGTTGACGACGCCGATCACCAGGCGCCCGACCAGTTCCTCACGCGCGTAGTTCGTGATCTGCGCCGACGAGCGCCGCACCCCGATCTCGGGCCCGAAGTCGACCCGCAGCTTCCATGCGGGGCTGCGCGCCTCGGGGAAGTCCTCGACCTCGACGATCCGCCCGACGCGCATGTCGACCTTCATGAAGACGTCGAAGGTCGTCTCGTCTGCGACGTCGCTCATGGCCGCTCGGCTCCGAAGCGGAACGAGCGGTAGGGCTGCTTCAGCGGGCCGTTGGAACCGACCGCGTCGACGTTCGGGATCGTCGGCGAGCGCACCGACAGCGCGGTGATGTCGGCGCCGTCGCGCACACCCGGCTCGTCGGGGAACAGCAGCGTGCGGCGCCCGTAGGCGACGCGCCCGCCGACCCGCGTCTGGAACTGGATCTGGTAGCCGGGCTGCTGGTTGATCCGCGTGCGGCCCTCCTTGCGCAGGATGAACGCGGGATCGGCCTTGCGCATCTGCGCGATCAGCTCACTCGCGACGATCGGCTCGACGCCGGCCGGGTCCCCCTTGTACGCGGGCAGCGTGATCGGCCGCACGGTGAAGCTCTCAGGATCGGGATCCGCGGCGCGCGTGCGCAGCAGCAGCGAGGCGCCGGCAGGCGGCGTCGCGCGGTCGAGCCTGCTGGTGTCGTAGGTGAGGTTGAAGGTCAGCGGCCCGCGGACGACGAGCACCTTCGTCGCGCTGCCGCCGCCACGCTCTGCGGCGACGAGCAGGATCACGGCGGCGAGCACCGCGAGCGCGAGGACGATCGTCCCCACGCGGCCCAGCCGGCGCAGGCGCGGGCCGAGCAGGTCGGGCAGTGTCGGCCGGAACTCGGGCTTGACCGGCGCGCTCGCCGAGCCCTCAGTCACCGGGCGGCGGCGGGGGGTTTCCGACATCGAAGAGCGCGTCGAGGTCGTGCTTGGAGAACGCCTCGAAGGCGACCAGCGTCTGCGTGCGCGTCACGCCGGGGAGATCGGCGATCGTCCCCGAGATCACGTCGGCGAGCTGCTCGTGACGCGGGACGCGGACCATGCATGCGAAGTCCCACTCGCCGGTGACGGAGTACGCCTCGGCGACGCCGTCGACGTCCGCCAGCGTGCTCCCGAGCACCGAGAGCACGTCGCGGTCGGCTTCGATCAGGACGAGTGCCGTGATCACTTGAGCTCCAGCTCGGCGCCCGGAGCCAGCACGACGACGCTCGCACTACCGGTCCCCTGGACGTCGGCGGCGAACGCCTGCACATCCGTCTGGATCGGCGGGAAGGTGTCGTAGTGGATCGGGATGATCTGCGGCGCGCCGAGCAGCTCCGCAGCGACCACGCCGTCGAAGCGATCCATCGTGTAGTGCCCGCCGATCGGCACGAGCGCGAGGTCGAGCTCGTCGCGGCGGCCCGGCAGGGCGAGATCGCTGAACAGCGCGGTGTCGCCGAGGTGGTAGATCGTCTTGCCGCCGATGTTGACGACGATGCCTGCCGGCGTGCTGATCGTGCCCTTGGGCGTCGTCGACGTGTGCCATGCGGGGACCCAGCGCGCCCAGCCCCAGTCGAACGTGACCGTGCCGCCGAGGTTCGGGTCGCGCACGTCGTGGCCCGCTTCAAGATCGCCTGCGATCTCGGAGGCGAGCTCCACGATCGCGGCGACGGTCGCGCCGGTCCTGCGGGCGATCGCGACCGTGTCGCCGATGTGGTCGACGTGCCCGTGGGTGAGCAGGATCGCGTCGGCGGCGACGACCTCGTCGGCGCTGATCGCGGCCTTCGGATTCCCCGTCAGGAACGGGTCGATCAGCACGGTCGTCCCGTCGTGCTCGAGCGCGAACGCCGAGTGCCCCAGGAACTTCACCTTCACCCTGCTCATGTCTCGCTGCCTCCGTCGTTGATGTCATCGGCCTGCCGGCGCAGTTCGTCGCCGAGCCCGAGCCCGACCGCCACGCCCACGAGCATCCCGATCCGCGCCTCCTCGGCGACGAGCGTGCGCACGGCGACGACGCGCTCGGGCGCGGGGTCGAGGGTCGCGACCCGCGTCACCTCGGCGTCGTGCGCCTGATCGAAGAACCCGCCGGCACGCAGCGCCTCGCCGAGGATCTGCTGCAGGCCGGGCGCGGCGTGCGTGACGATCTCCTGTGCGTGCGCAAACCGCTCGCCGTCCAGCGCGATCGCGTGAACGGCGGCGTCGACCTGCTCGGCGCTGTAGCGACGCTCGGCCATTTCCCGCACCCTACCGACGGGCCAGCAGTGCGCCGGCGAGCAGGCCGATCAACAGCCCGGTCGCGCCCGCGGTCGGGCTCGCCTCGGGCACGACGAGCGGCATCAGCAGCAGGACCGCGGCGATCACCGCGGTGCCGGCGAGGTCGACGTCGGGCTCCTCGCCACGGCGCGTCTCGAGCACCGGCCGTACGACCCACGCGCCGATCAGCCCGAGCGCCGCGCCGTTCGCGCCGAGTGCGAGCGGGAACGTCTCAAGCGCCGCCGCGGCGGCGATCCCGCCCATCCCCGTCGCGCAGAACACGGCGAGCACGACGAGCGGGCCGTGACGGCGCTCGACCAGCGTGCCGTACAGCGCGATCGTGGCCATGCAGGCGACCGCGTACCAGAGGTTGTCGGCAAAGAACGGCGCCGTCGCGATCCGCCACCACTCGCCGTCGATCGGGCCGACGAGCGCGACCTGGGAGATCGAGAACGCGGCCAGCGCGATCGTTCCCACAGCACAGGCGGCGACCAGTGCGATCGTGGCGAACGGACGGTGCGAGGCGTCCGCACGGATCCCGGGGATCTCGCCGGCGCGCAGCTTCCCGAGCCGCGGCGGCTTGGACTTCTTGGCCCGGCCGCGACCGTCCTTCGGGTCGACCGGTTCGAGCTTCGGAGCGCGCTTGCGCAGCCGCGTGCCGCAGTAGGGGCACTCCGTGATGTAGCTCGAGACCTCCGAGCCACAGCTCTTGCACACGACGAAGAGGTCTGGGGCCTGGGGCATGGACCCCAACGATGCTACCCCTCCGCACGTGTAAACAGGCCAGCGCGGCGGGGTCGGAGTCGTCAGTCCGGCTCGAGGCCCGCGCCGGTGGCCTCGACGATCTCCTTCATGACCTCGCGCAGGTCATGATTCGCCTCGTAGACCTTGATCTGGCGCTGAGACCCTGTGCCGTTGCTCAGCAGGTCGTCGATGCCCTCGAGCTCCGCGACCGACCCCAGCTCCTGTGCATGGGGCCGCAGCCGGTCGAGCAGGCGCTGCGCGAGGTCGCGCGCGCTGACGCGGCTGGCGCCCGGCAGATCGACGAGCGAGGCGTCGAGGCCGTGGCGTGCGGCGAGCCACTTGTTCTCGTCGAGCATCTGCCACGGGTAGTCCGTCAGCTCGACGCCGTCGTCGAAGTGCTCGCACAGCTCCTTGACCATCGCCTGGATCAGCGCCGCGAGCCCGAGCGTGTGCTCGATCCGCGTCTGGCTGTCGCAGACACGGATCTCGACGGTCCCCAGGGCAGGGTGCGGGCGCACGTCGTACCAGAGGTAGGTGTAGTCCTCCATCACGCCGCTGCCGGTCATGAAGTCGATCTGGTCGGCGTAGCCCTGCCAGGTGCCGTAGGCGGGCGGCACGCCGACGCGCGGGAAGGCGCGGAAGATCGGGGTGCGGGTCGAGTGCAGTCCGCTCGCATCCGCGCGCCAGAACGGTGAGTTGACCGACAGCGCCAGCAGGACCGGCATGTGCACGCGCATCCCGTCGGCGACGTGGATCGCCTTGTCGGCCCCCTCGACGCCGACGTGCACGTGCATCCCGAAGATCAGCTCCTGGCGCGCGACGAAGCGCAGCGCCGAGATCAGGTCGCGGTAGCGGTCACGCCCGACGATCCGCTGGTCCTCCCACATCGCGAACGGGATGCGTCCCGGCGGACCCGATCGTCAGTCCGCTGCGCGCCGCGGTCGCGATCACCTGTGCCCGCAGCGCACGCAGCTGCACGCCCGCCTCGCCGGCCGTTCGGCACGGATCGGTCGAGATCTCCAGCACCGACTCCATCAGCTCCGGCTTGATGTCCCCGGCGGGTGCGTCCTCGAGCAGCGATTCGATCGCGTTGACGAGGTCGTAGCCCTCTGAGTGCACGATCATCAGCTCTTCCTCGATGCCGAGGGTGTAGCTGGGACCCGTGAAGCGATGCTCCATTGCCGCGCAGCGTACCCGGGCTCGCGGCCACGCCGAGGCCACATCGGGGTACCGTTAGGGGACCGACACACCAGCGACCACGGGAGCACGAGCCACAGTGGCCACCGCCGAGATGACAACGACCCGCCTCGAGGAGCTCCTCGGGGACGACGCCGACAGCCTGCTGAATCACCGCTGCGAGACGATCGACTCGAGTCTCCTGCACCTCCCGGGCCCGGACTTCGTCGAGCGCGTCCTGCTCCAGAGCGACCGCTCTCCGCAGGTCATGCGCAACCTCCAGGACTTCCTCGACCACGGTCGTCTTGCGGGCACCGGCTACCTGTCGCTGCTGCCGGTCGACCAGGGGATCGAGCACTCGGCAGGTGCGAGCTTCGCCCCCAACCCCCTCTACTTCGACCCCGAGAACATCGTCAAGCTCGCGATCGAGGGCGGCTGCAACGGCGTCGCATCGACGGTCGGCGTGCTCGGCGCCGTCTCCCGGCGTTACGCGCACCAGATCCCGTTCATCGTGAAGCTCAACCACAACGAGCTGCTCACCTACCCGAACGAGTTCGACCAGATCGAGTTCGCCTCGGTCGAGCGCGCCTACGAGCTCGGCGCCGCGGGTGTCGGCGCGACGATCTACTTCGGCTCGCCCGGCTCACACCACCAGATCGTCGACATCGCCCGCGCGTTCGAGCGTGCGCACGAGCTCGGGATGATCACCGTGCTGTGGTGCTACCTGCGCAGCAGCGCCTTCAAGGTCGACGGCGTCGACTACCACGTGTCCGCCGACCTCACCGGGCAGGCCAACCACCTCGGCGTCACGATCGAAGCGGACATCATCAAGCAGAAGCTGCCGGAGAACAACGGCGGCTACCTCGCGCTGAACAAGGACGGCGTGACGTTCGGCAAGACCCATCAGCTGGTCTACGACGAGCTCACGACCGACCATCCGATCGACCTGACCCGCTACCAGCTCGCGAATTGCTACATGGGCCGTGCAGGCCTGATCAACTCGGGCGGCGCGTCCTCCGGCGCGACCGACCTGGCCGAGGCGGTCAAGACGGCGGTCATCAACAAGCGCGCCGGTGGCATGGGCCTGATCTCCGGCCGCAAGGCGTTCCAGCGGCCGATGGACGAGGGTGCGGCGCTGCTGCACGCGATCCAGGACGTCTACCTGTCGAATGAAGTGACGATCGCCTGATTGCCTGATGGCAACTCGTTTACGACAGAGCATGCGGGAGTTCGAGGAGGCATTCCTCGAACAGACGGAGGCCGACCGGCAGCGCCGTGAGGAGATCACGCGCGCTACGACGATGCGCACCCACACCCGCCGGCTCGAGAAGCAGCACAAGCACGGAACGCTGCGGTTCGTGCTGCTGATCCTGCTGCTGCTCACGACCGCCGTCGTGGTGACCGTCGCGATGTTCGAGACGCTCTACATGGTCATGGGCTGACCAGCGAGCGCGCTGGGGGCTGTTCTCAGCCCGAGGCTTCGGCGGTGGTGCCCGGCGTCACGACCGTGGCGGCATCCCGCTCCTGCTGGATCTCGAGGTAGACCTCCTTGCGGAACACGGGAATGTCCCGTGGCGCCTGGATGCCCACCCGCACCTTTTCTCCCATGATCGAGAGCACTGAGACTTCGATGTCGTCTCCGATCATGATGCTCTGATTCGACTTCCGGGTCAGGACCAGCACAGCTTCACCGCCTCCGAGCGAGAGCGTGCCCCGAGGGCTCGCGTCGAACCAAACTACCAATCCGCCGGGTCAGACCGCAAGCGCGGCTTCTCGATGCGGATTTTGGAGTATCGCGCCAACAAGGGCTGATCGCGCAGGGGCGCGGCCCGCTGCGACCGGGCTTCGCTAGTCTCACGCGACCAATGGCACGACGCTCTTTGAAGCCCCAACTCAACCAGATCCGCACCTGGGTCCGCCAAGGGCGGACCGACGCATGGATCGCTCATCAGCTCGAGACGACCGTCCAGCAGATCCAGACGTTCAAGCGCGAGCACGAGTTGGAGCCGGACGGTGCACCCGAGGCGGTCGCCGATCTCGACGCCGACATCGACCTGCGCGCCGAGGACGACGCGCTGATCGCGGCCGAGCTCGAAGCCGAGGCCGCCCGCAAGGCCGAGGAGGAGGCCGCCGCAGCCGCGGAGGCCGCCGCTCGCGGCCCCGAGGACGCCGAAGACGGCGATGGCGACGAGGCACCACGCCGGCGCCGGCGTGGCCGCCGCGGCGGCCGTGGACGTGCACGCACGGGCTCAGACGAGCTCGAAGGGACGTTCGATCACGGCGAGGAGGGCTACGGACTGTGGCTCGACCCGGCCGTCGCCGACGATCCGATCTACGCCGAGCACTGGGCCGGGCACCGTCCCGTCAGCGTCACGATCGAGGAAGACCAGATCGTGATTCGCCGCTCCGGCGGCGACACCGCCGACGAGGACTAGCGGTACGGCCCCCTGGCAGGACGGGGCGGCGAAGCTGCCCCGACGGCTTTCACCGCGGCGCCTCTAGGCGCCGCCCGCCCGCATAGTCGACCGCGCTGCGCAGGTACCGCGCGAACGCGGCATCTGCGACGCGCGCGTCCCAGCTCCACGGGGCGCGCGGCGCAACGCGGGTTGCAAGATCCAGACACCAGCCCGTCCCGCCATCCTCGTAGAGCGCGACGAGCTCATCGGCGGTGAACGCGCTGCCGAGGCGCCGCCGCAGCTCGGCGAGGATCGCCTCCTCGACGCGCACGAGCGCCGGAACCTGGTCGGCCGTCGCCTCCTCGAGGTACAGCTCGCCCTGCCGCCACTGCTGGATCGCGGTTTCGAAACCCACGTGATGAAGGCTAGTACGCGTACTGCCGCGGTCAGTCGGACGGCAGCCCCTGGATCACATAGGCCCGCTCGCCCGGCCGCACCATCCCCAGGCGCCGGGCCTCGCGCTCGAGCGCGCTGGGGCTTTGGAGGGCCTTGACGCGCCGTGTGAGGCGATTGTGCTCGGCCTGCAGACGTGCGACGTCGGCCCCGCGACGAGCGGACTCGCCGCGCGTCGACCAGATCGACAGCAGCGGGTGCACGTAGAGCGCCATCACGAACAGGAAGACGCAGGTGATCATGAAGCGGCCGACGCGATCCCAGCGGATCGCGCTCGAACGTGCGCCCCCCGGCACCGCCCGCGGGCGCGGGCGGGCGGCGGGACGCCGCGGTGCGGGCGCACGAGCGGCGTTGCGGGCAGCAGCCATCCGTCGCCCCTTCGACGCACCGCGGGTGATCCCTCCCGCGCTCGACGAACGGTCAGCGGCGCAGCGCGCTGCGACCCGGGTACACCGCGTCGGCTCCGAGCGCCTCTTCGATGCGCAGCAGCTGGTTGTACTTCGCGACGCGATCCGAGCGCGACGGGGCGCCGGTCTTGATCTGCCCGCAGCCGGTCGCCACCGCGAGGTCGGCGATCGTCGTGTCCTCGGTCTCGCCGGAGCGGTGCGACATGACGGCCGTGTAGCCGGCGTCGCGCGCCATCGCGATCGCCTCGAGCGTCTCGGTCAGGGTCCCGATCTGGTTGACCTTGATCAGGATCGAGTTGCCGACGCCGAGATCGATGCCGCGCTTCAGCCGCTCGGTGTTGGTCACGAAGAGGTCGTCGCCGACCAGCTGCACGCGGTCACCGATCAGGTCGGTGAGCGCCTTCCAGCCGTCCCAGTCCTCCTCGGCCATCCCGTCCTCGAGCGAGACGATCGGGTAGCGGCCCGACATCTCGGCCCAGTAGGCGGCCATCTCGTCGGCGCTCAGCGTGCGGCCCTCGTGCTCGAGCACGTAGCTGCCGTCCTCGTAGATCTCGCTGACGGCGGGGTCGAGCGCGATCGCAAGGTCGGTGTCCGGCTTGTAGCCGGCCGCCTCGATGCCGCTGATCAGGACCTGGATCGCCTCTTCGTTGGAGCCGAGGTCGGGCGCGAAGCCGCCCTCGTCGCCGACCGTCGTGGCGAGCCCGCGGTCGTGCAGCGTGCGCTTCAGCGCGTGGTAGGTCTCGACGCACATCCGCACGCCCTCGGAGAAGCTGTTGGCGCCGACCGGCATCACCATGAACTCCTGGAAGTCGACCTTGTTGTCGGCGTGTGCGCCGCCGTTGAGGACGTTCATCATCGGCACCGGGAGGACGTTCGCGCCCTCGCCGCCGAGGTAGCGCCAGAGCGGCAGGCCCTCCTCCGCCGCGGCCGCGTGCGCCGCCGCCAGCGAGACGCCGAGGATCGCGTTGGCTCCCAGGCGCGACTTGTTCGGCGTCCCGTCGAGCTCGATCAGCCGGCGGTCGAGCCCGCCCTGGTCGTCGGCGTCGTGCCCGGCGACCGCGGCCGCGATCTCGCCGTTGACGTTCGCGACCGCCTGGGTGACGCCCTTGCCGTCGTAGGCGTCGCCGCCGTCACGCAGCTCCGTCGCCTCGAACTCACCGGTCGATGCGCCGGACGGCACCGCAGCCCGGCCCGCGGCACCGGAGCGCAGCGCGATCTCGACCTCGATCGTCGGGTTGCCCCGGCTGTCGAGGATCTGGCGGGCGTGGACGCGATCGATCTGGCTCATGAGCTCTCCGATGTCAGACGGGCGTGTGCGTAGTAGGCGAGTTGTGCGTCGAAGGTCAGGTCGGCCCAGCGCTCGCCCTGCTGGGCGGCGGCCTGCTCGGCGGCCTCGACGCGGTCACGAAAGCGAGCGGTCGACGCGCGCAGCGCGAGCTCCGGGTCGACGTGCAGCTTGCGGGCAACGTTGACGGCGGCGAACAGCACGTCGCCGACGTTGTCGAACAGGACCTCGCCGGCGGCGCCGCTCGTCACGGACGCCTCGAGCTGCTCCACGCCGCCCTCCAGCGCCGCCAGCGGCAGTTCGGCGTCCGGGACGTCGAATCCGGACGATGCGGCGCGGCGCTGAACCTTGCGCGCCAGCAGCGGCGCGGGCAGCGTCTCAGGGACCTCGCCGAAGATCCCCCGCTCGCGCCCGGGCTCCTGCGCCTTGATCGCGTCCCAGTTCCGCAGGACGTCGCCGGAGCTCTCTGCGTCCTGCAGCCCCGCGGCCTCCATCTCCTCGGGCGAGAAGACGTGTGGGTGGCGCCGCACGAGCTTGTCGTGGCAGTGGTCGGCTACCTGCCCCAGGTCGCCCGCGCCGCGCTCCTCGAGCAGCAGCGAGAGGAAGTGCACCTGGAAGAGGACGTCGCCCAGCTCGTCGATGAGCTTCGCGTCGTCGCCCGAGTTCGCCGCGTCAGCGAGCTCGTAGGCCTCCTCGACCGTGTGCGGGACGATCGAGCGCTCGTCCTGCTCGCGGTCCCACGGGCATTCGATGCGCAGCCGCCGCGTCAGATCGTCAAGCCGGGCGAGCGCGTCCTGGATCTCGGCACGGCTCACCGGCCGAAGCCTAGACGCGCGCGGGGGCGGGCGGCGCTCAGCCGCCCTGCGTCGTCGTCGTCGTCGGAGTCGCCGGGGTCGAGGTCGTGTCGGGCGTCGTCTGCGACGGCACGGCACCGGGGGGCGCCGTCGACGTCGTCTTCGCCTTCGAGTTCGAGCAGTCCGGGACGAGGAAGTCGTCGGCGCACTCGGTCTTGCTCTTCCAGCGATCCTGGTACTCGGTGCCGAACTTCGTCAGCGCCTTGCGCTGGTTGTCGGAGACGATGATCTGCTTGATCGACGCGCGCAGCTGGTTGTCCAGCGGCTGGGTCTTGGCCGGCGTCGACTTCGTCACCTTGAAGACGTAGTAGCCCTCGGTCGTCTTGACGGGACCGACGACCACGCCGGGCTTGGCCGCGAACACGGCGGCGTCGAACGCCTTCTCGCCCTGGCCCTGCGTGACGTTCGTGAGCTGGCCGCCCTTGGCCTTCGTGGTCGGGTCGGTCGAGTACTTCTTGACCGCCTCGGCGAACGGCATGCCGCCGTCGAGTGCGTTCTTCGCCGCCTGCGCCTGCGCCTCGGTCTTGGTCAGGACGACCAGGACGTCGCGCGTCGCGGGCTGCGTGAACTGCTTGGCCTTGTTCTTGTTGTAGTAGGCCGTGATGTCTTCCTGCGTGACATCCGTCGTGCCCTTGGTCAGCTTCTCGGTGATCTTCTGCTCGATCAGCTGCGTGCGCTGACGGAACAGCAGGTCGGCCTGGGTCTGACCGGAAGTCTTGAGGAACGTCGCGAACGCCTTGTTCGTCGGGAACGCCTGCTTGCGCGCCTTGTCGAACGAGGTCTGGACCTCCTTGTCGCTGACCTTGATGCCCTGGCGGTCGGCCTCGGCGTCGAGCCACTGGGCGCGGATCAGGAACGACATGACCTGGCCCTTGAGCTGCTCGTAGGCCTGCTTGCAGGAGGTCTTGTACTGCGCGTCCGTGAGCTTCGGCTGCCCCTTGACCGGCTTCGGCGCGGTCGCCTTGCGGTCGGCGATGCACTTGGTGAAGTTCGGCGGATCCGGGACCACGACCTTGGTCACGCCGGCCTGGCCTGCGGCCGACAGCGCGGCGATGTTGACCCAGCGGTCGAAGGTCGCCTTCGAGGTCGAGGTTCCGTCGACGTTGATCACGTCACCGTCGGAAACGGAGTTACCGCCACAGGCCGCAAGAGAGAGGGCGAGGGCGAAAAAAACGGCGCCAAGCGCCAAGGGAGCACGCAGAGTCTTATTCATCGCCAGCGCAGTGTAGGGGGATGGGCACGGCGACGCGCCACATCCCCGGCCGCGTGTCCTCAGGCCGCTGCGCGCACTGCAGCCAGCAGGCCATCGGCGGCGCGCACGACTGCGGGGAGACGGTCCGCCGGCTCCTGGGGAACCTTCAGCGACACCTGCTCGCGACCGGGCTCGTAACGCGCATCCGGCAGGACTTCCCGCAGTCGTTCCTGCCGCACCTCGTCCAGGTCGATCGGCGTGACCGACATGCGCTCACGGGTGATCGTGACCGCCTTGGCGCCGGCCTGGCCGAGCTTGATCCGCGCCTGCTGCAGTGCAAGCAGATTTGCGAGCGGCTCGGGAACCGGCCCGAATCGATCCTCGAGCTCGTCGCGCAGCCCCGCGAGATCGCCGACCTCGCGCGCGGCGGCGATCCGGCGGTGCACATCGATCTTCGCCGCCTCGTACGGGATGTAGTCGACGGGGACATAGGCGTCGACGCTGACGTCCAGGCGGACGGGCTCGGCGTCGTCACCCTCCTCGGCGGGCCCGGCCGCGCGGACCGCCTCGTCGAGCATCGAGAGGTAGAGCTCGAAGCCGAGCGCGGCGACGTGCCCCGACTGCTCGTCGCCGAGCAGGTTGCCGGCGCCGCGGATCTCGAGGTCGCGCATCGCGACCTTGAAGCCCGCGCCCAGCTCGGTGTAGTCGCTGAGCGCACTGAGGCGCTTCATCGCCTCCTCGGTCAGGGCGGCCGCGCTCGGGTAGAGCAGGTAGGCATACGCGCGCTCGCGGCTGCGGCCGACGCGCCCACGGATCTGGTAGAGCTGGCTGAGCCCGAACATGTCGGAGCGCTCGACGATCAGCGTGTTCGCCTGCGGGATGTCGATGCCCGACTCGATGATGCTCGTCGACACGAGCACGTCGGCCTCGCCGCGCAGGAACGCGAGCATGCGGCGCTCGAGCTCCTGCTCGTCGAGCTGCCCGTGCGCGACCTCGAAGCGCATGCCCGGGCAGAGCGCGCGGAGACGCTCGGCCGTCTCGTCGATCGTCTCGACGCGGTTGTGGAGGAAGAACGCCTGCCCCCCGCGCGCGTGCTCGCGCTCGAGTGCCTGGCGGACGAGCTGCTCGTCGTAGTCGCCGACGTAGGTCTTGACCGGTCGCCGGCCCTCGGGCGGCGTCTCGATCACGCTGATGTCGCGCATCCCCGTGAGCGACATCTGCAGCGTGCGCGGGATCGGCGTAGCGCTCATCGCGATCACGTCGACGGAGAGCTTGAGCTGGCGCAGCAGCTCCTTCTGCTTGACCCCGAAGCGCTGCTCCTCGTCGACGATCAGCAGCCCCAGATCCTTCGGGCGCGTGTCACGCCCGAGCACGCGGTGGGTGCCGATCAGGATGTCGACCTTGCCGTCGTTGAACGCCTTCACGACGTCGCGCTGGTCCTTCGCCGAGCGGAAGCGGCTGACGACGTCGATCGTGAACGGGAAGTCCTTCAGGCGCTCGGCGAACGTGCCGTAGTGCTGCTGGGCGAGGATCGTCGTCGGCGCGAGGACGAGGACCTGCTTGCCGTCATTCGCGGCCTTGAACGCGGCCCGCAGCGCGACCTCGGTCTTGCCGTAGCCGACGTCCCCGCAGATCAGCCGGTCCATCGGCTGCGCGCGCTCCATGTCGGCCTTGACGGCCTCGATCGCCTCGGCCTGGTCGGCGGTCTCGGTCCACGGGAACGCCTGCTCGAAATCGATCTGCCAGGAGGTGTCCGGCGGGAACGCGTGGCCCGGCCGGCGACGGCGCTCGGTGTAGAGGTTGAGCAGCTCGCCGGCCAGCTCCTGCGCGGCCCGCCGTGCGCGCGCCTTCAGCGCCTCCCACGACTTGCCGCCGAGCTTCGACAGCTTCACGCCGCCCTCGCCGGCGGCCGCGGCGCCGACGTAGCGCGTGATCTTCGCGAGCTGGTCGACCGGCATGAAGACCTTGTCCGTGCCGGCGTACTCGAGCTCGAGGTAGTCGCGCGTGATCTTCGCGACGGTCTTCGTCTCGAAGCCGGCGAAGCGCGCGACGCCATGGTCCTCGTGCACGACGATGTCGCCGGTGCGCAGCTCGGTGAACGAGCCCAGGCGCCCGCGCCGGCGCTGGGCCGAGCTCTGCCCGCCGGTGCGCTCGGCGCGGCGCCGGCGGAACAGCCGGTGCTCGGGGATCACGGCGAGCCGCAGCCCCGGGGCGATGAACCCGTCGCGCAGCGTCGCGGTGGCGAAGTGCAGCGAGCCGGCGTCGGGGGCGGCGTCCGGATCCGCGATCTGCTCGTCGTCGAGCCATGGTGCGCGCAGCCGCGCAAGGTTGTAGGCGGCGCGCTCGCCCTCACCGCGGCGGGTGAACGTGACGACGGTGCGGTAGGCCGAGCGCACCTGCTGCTCGAGCGCGGGCTCGGCCTCGGCCATCGAGCGCGCGCCGACGTCGGCGGACTGCGCGCGGAACTCCAGCGGCTGATCGGTCGACAGCGAGGACAGGCGGATCCGGCAGCGCTCGTCGAGCGCGGCTGCGACCACGGACGGGGACACGTAGAGCTCGTGCGCGTCGTCGTCGTGGAACGCCGCGCAGACGTCCTGCCAGTGGTCGGCGAGCGCGGGCGCGATGTCCTCGTCGGAGGCGATCAGCACCGCGGCGTCCGCGGGGGCCATGTCGAGCAGCGCGTGGAAGCGGTCGGTCGGCAGCAGCTCGGTGATGTCCGGGCGCTCGTCGGCGTCCGACAGGGCGGCGATCTCCGCGAGCTCGCGGTGCTCCGGCGAGAGCTCGGCGGCCGGCGCGATCTCGACGGCGTCGAGGTCACCGAGCGAGCGCTGCGTGAAGGTCGAGAAGTGCCGCAGCGACTCGACCTCGATGTCGAACAGGTCGGCACGAACCGCGTGATCCTCGGTCGCGGGGAAGACGTCGACGATGCCGCCGCGGATCGCGAACTGCCCACGATCGTCGACCTGCTCGACGCGCTCGTAGCCGGCGGCGACGAGGTCCGCGGCGAGCTCGTCCAGGTCGATCAGGTCACCGCGACGGATCGTGAACGGCCGCGGGCGCAGCGACGGGTCGGGCACCTTCTCGCTCAGCGCGACGGCCGATACGACGACGACGGGCGGCTCGGCGCCGGGCTCTGCGGTCGCAGGATCCCAGCTGGTCAGCGCGTCGAGCGCCGCGACGCGCAGGCCGACCAGGTGCGGCGGCGGCGCGAGGTGCGACTCGTATGCGACGCCGCGGCTGGGCGAGAAGCGCACCGGCCGCGGGTACAGCCACGCGCGCAGATCGGTCGCGAGGTCCTGCGCCTGGCGGTCGTCGCCGGCGACGACGATCGCCGGGTGCCCGGAGGCGAGTGCGTCGTCGACGCCGTCGAGCAGCGCGGCGACGAGGTAGGGCCGCAGCGCGAGCGAGACGAATGCGCGGCCGCCCTCGCGGGCCAGCTTGACCCCGTCGGGCGAGTGCGAGAGCTGGCGGAGGAGCGGGCGCAGAGGCATGCTGGAAGCACGGCGAACGGCCGCGCGGGTGCGCGGCCGGGCCTGCCGTCCGACGATAGCGCGCGGCGGCGCTCAGGCCGTGGCGTCGATGTTGAGGCGCACGTAGCCGATCGTGAGCGGTGACGGAAGGCGCTCGAGCACCGCTGTCACGAACGACTCGCGAAGGTCCTCGGGAAGCTGCTGCAGATGCGCGCCAAGGTTGATCTCCCGGACGTACGCGTGTGCGTCGTCCGGGGTGACCGGCCGGTCCTCGAGCCAGGCCTTCGCGGTGCTGAAGCCGGCGGCGAGCAGCAGCTGCTCGGTCTCCCCCGGCTCGGCGAAACGCCACGGCCCCGCCCAGTCCGCGAGGTAGGGCGCGAACGGCTGCTCGGCGCCGACCGCGCGCGCGGCTGCGTGCACGGCCGCGATGTTCCCGGCGCCGCCGCACTGCGCGACGAGCCGGCCGCCGTCGTGCAGGACGGCCCGCAGGCGCGCGAACAGCAGCGCGTGGTCACCGATCCAGTGGAATGTCGCCGTCGAGAACACGGCGTCGACGCGGGTGCCGCCGAGGTGGCGATCGACGTCGAGCTCGGTGAGGTCGGCGACCACGAGCGTCGCCCGCGGGTCGCCTGCGAGGCGCTCGGTCGCGGCGTCGATCATCGACGCCGAGCCGTCGACACCGAACACGCGCCCGTCCGGGAGCTGGTCCAGCAGCGCCTGCGTGACACGGCCCGATCCACAGCCGGCATCGACGACGGTCTCGTCACCCCGCAGCGGCAGGCGCTCGAGGACTGCGCGGCCCATCGCCTCCATCGGCGTTGCGAGGCGGTCGTAGTCAGCCCCGTTCCAGTCACGTTCGATCGTCATGCTGCGTACGTTATCACGTACGAACGTATGTCGCTAGTGATCTGGTCGCCAGGCGAGCAGGATGTCTGGGGTGCGCTCCTCGTTCGCGCTCCCGTCGGTCCGCCGGACCTCGGCGAAGCCGTGGCGCGCGTAGAAGCGCTGCGCGCGCATGTTCGAAGCGAACGTCCAGAGCGACAGGCCGTCCGGGCGCCGGCGCTTGGCGAGCGCGAGCAGCTCGGCACCGATCCCGCGGCCGGTCAGCGCCGGCTCGACGTAGAGCTGATCGACCGCGTCACCGTCGAGGACGAGGATGCCGGCGAGCGTCCCGGGCGGAACCTCGGCGACCCAGAGCTCGGTGTCGGGCACGACGTGCGCACCGAACCACGCCCGGACGTCGGCGTCGGAGTGGATGGTGGGAGGGATCGCGCCGGCCGCCGCAGCCCGGGCGCGGAGCCAGAGCTCGGCCGCCGCGGGCGCGTCAGCTGCCAGTCCGCGGCGGATCGTGATGCCCACGAGCCCCGTTACGACGCGGGCGCGGTCACGGCGTCCGCCGGCGCAGGCTCGGCGGCGAGCAGCACGCCGGTGTTGCGAAACATGACAGCGGCGCGCTCGGACTTCAGGAACCGCACGTACTCGCGCACCTTCACCCGATTCTCGCCGCCCTTCGAGCGTTTGCGGTGCATCACGTACTGGATCGGGTACGCGCCCGGAAAGCGGAGGCCGTGCACGGTGGCGTTCGTGGCGGCGATGCCGTTGAGCGCTACGACGCACGCACCGGATCCGCGGCGCACGCGCGACCAGCTCGTCACCGCGGCGACGCCGCGGTCGACGCGCGCTTCACTGACACCGCCGTCGGCGGTGACGACCGTGTGCGGTGCGGCGAGCGCCACGCCGAACCGCGGCTCCGCGAATGCGTCGCCCTGCTTCCCCGGGCGCCCGACGAGGCGTCGCGTGATCACGTCGGGCTGACCGTCGGACAACGTCGTCACCTGCGACCAGCGCGTGATCTTCCCGCGCGCGATCGCGCCGGCCTGAGCACGCGTGAGCCCTGTCGTGCAGACCGGGTTCTCGCGATGCACCACGAGCACGTCGGCGTCGCGCGCGAGGTCGGCGAGCACCTGGTAGGAGCGCTTCTCCCTCGTGCTGAGGAACCGGTCGGTGAAGATGCCGTCGTCCACGGGCCGGTACTTGATGTACCGAGCAGCCTCTTTCAACGCCGCCGTCGTCGACCGGCCGACCAGCGCGTTCGTCCACGTGACGACGTAGGTCGTCGCGCCGTCGCGGTAGACCGACGGTTTGCCCCGCTCCTGGATCCCGCCGATCGGGATGAAGCCGAGCTGCGCCCAGAAGCGGTCGGCGACGTACGCGGTCTGCTGCCAGAAGGTGCTGACGCGCTTGGCCTCAGCGGCGGCGGGACCGATCAGTGCGAGCAGGCCGACGAGGACACCAGCCAGGCCCACCAGTACGCGTCCGTGCATGCGCGGAAGCTACCCGAGACTTCAGGTCACTCAAAGCTCAAGCTCGCCACGGACGATCCGCTCCGTGACATCCGCTGCGTCGCGGACGAGCGTCTCGACCTCGGCCGGCGACTGGCGCCAGCGGCCGAGCACGTAGGCGGCGACGATCTCCGGGTCGGTCGAGTCGGGGCGCCCGACGCCGACGCGCACGCGGCCGAAGTCCGGCGAGCCGAGCCCGCGCTTCAGCGACTTCAGGCCGTTGTGGCCGGCGAGACCTCCGCCCAGGCGCGAGCGGATCTCGCCGAACGGCAGGTCGATCTCGTCATGAACGACGAGCACGCGGTCGAGCTCGACCTTCAGCGCGCCGCGCGCAGGCCCGACGGCGTTGCCCGACTCGTTCATGTACGTCTGCGGCTGCAGCAGACCGACGCGCGGGCCACCGATGCCGGCGCGTCCTTCAGCTGAGCAGGCCACCGAACTTCTTCTTCGGCTTGCCCAGATCCCAGCGGCGCTCGAGCTCGGCGACGACCTGAAAGCCGACGCTGTGCGGAGTGCGCTCGTACTCGGGGCCTGGGTTGCCCAGGCCGACGACGAGCCAGTCGGCCGGCGCGGACCCGCGGAACGGGCTGCGCACGACGAGTGGGGTCTAGCCCTCGTCGCCGGAATCGCCGGAGTCGGAGGACTCCTCGGCGCCGGCCTCGCCGACCACGCCGGTCTCCTCCTCGATGCCCTCTTCCTCCTCGAGCTGCAGGCGCGGGGCGAGGACGGTGACGGCGGTGGCCTCGAGGTCATCCAGCACGGCGACGCCGGCCGGGATGACGACGGCGGACAGCGGCAGAGCGTCGCCGATGTTCAGCTCCGAGACGTCAAGCTGGACCGCCTCGGGAATCTCGTTCGGGAGCGCCTCGACGTTGACCTCGCGCATCGTCTGGTCGAGGATGCCGCCCTCCTTGACGCCGGGAGCGTCGTCGGCACCCGTCAGCTCGATCGTCACGACGGCGTGGATCGGCTTGCTCAGGTCGACGCGAATGAAGTCGACGTGCGTCGTCTCACCGCGCACCGGATGGTGCTGGGAATCCTTCAGGACGGCAGAGGTGCTCTGTCCATCGAGCGTGAGCTCGACGACCGCGCCGGACGCCTGAAGCGCATGGCGCAGTTCGCGCGCGTCGACCGCGAACGGCAGCGGATCGCCGCCGCCGCCGTAGAGGATCCCGGGGACGAGACCTTCGCGCCGCAGGCGGCGGGTCGACCGCGAGCCTTCGACTTCGCGCGGTGAAATGGTGAGGACAGTGGTGTCTGACGTGGCCATGAGCGACGATCGAAGGTAGCAGGACGCGGGCCGATATGGCCGCCGCGGCCTCGGTCGCTCAGCGGCCCGCGGGTGCGATCTGGGACGTCGCGCGATACAGCTGCTGCAGCACCGAATAGCCCGGCTTGGGCGCACCGTCGAAGGTCACGACGCCCTTCTGATGCAGCGGCGGCAGGGCGCGCGGATTGCCGCCGTCCCAGCCCGGACGCACGCGGAACTCCTGCAGCGCCCAGTAGATCGCGCCCGAAAGCCACGGCTTGGTCGCGTACACGCCCAGGTGGTAGGTGATGAAGTCCTGCTGGAACTGGTTGGTCCCGCGCTCCTCGACCGGCCCGTCGCGATTGGCCTCGGCGCCGAACTCGCTGACCATGATCGCCTTGTCCGGGTAGCACGCGCGAACGGTGTCCAGATACTCCGAGAGCAGGTCGCGGTCGGCGATCACGCCGTTCGTCCCCGGATACCAGCCGAAGTAGTCGTTCACGCCGAGGATGTCGAGCGGCGCGTATTCGGCGCGGCAGCCGACGGTCGGGGCTGCCGCGTAGGCGAGCGCCACGGGCCGCGTGGGGTCGAGCGACTTCGCCGTCGCCGCCGCCCGCTGGATGTACGCGGACTGCGATGGGCCGGGCCGTGCACTCAGCTCGTTCCCGATCGACCAGATGATCACGGACGGATGGTTGCGGTCGGCCACGATGCTCGATTCGAGCACGCGCACGGCGGCGTCACGAACCTGCGCCTTCGCCAGTTCCTCGGTCTCGACCTGGTAGACCGGCACCTCCGACCAGACGAGCAGCCCGAGCCGGTCGGCCTGCTCGAGCGTGTACGGGTGCAGCGGATAGTGCGCGCGGATCAGCGTGGCGCCGAGGTCGCGCACCCACCCGATCTGCTGGTCGCGGGTGGCGTTGTCGATCGCGAACCCGCGCGTGCGCGAGTCCTCCTGGATCCCGACGCCGCGCACGTTGAGGGCGCGCCCGTTGAGCACGAGGCGCCCGTCGGAGACCTTGATCGAGCGCACGCCGACGCTGCGGGTGAAGGTCTGCAGCGTGCGCGTCCCGGAGACCGCCTTCAGCGCCGCGTTGTAGAGATACGGGCGGTCCGGCGACCACAGCTTCGGGTTGGCGACGCGCAGCTTGTGCGTCAGCGTGACCGACGTCTTGGGCGCGAGCGTGACCGTGCCGAGCTTGACCTGCTTCGCGCCGAAGCGGCCGGTGACCGTCACGCGGCGCGACTTCAGGCCCGCGTTGCGCACCCGGACGTTCCAGTTGATCGTCGCGGCACAGGTCGCGCACGGCAGGTCCGGGCGCACGTCGACCACGTCGAAGTCGATGTCGTCGATCGCGCGCAGGTAGACCTCGCGCAGCACGCCGCCGTAGTTCCACCAGCCGCCGAGCGGGCGGCCGCGCTCGTCGAACTTGGCCGGCGGGAAGTCGCTCGCGTTGCGGCGGCTGTCGACCCGCAGGACCAGGCGATTGACGCCCGTCCGCTTGAGGAAGCCGCGCGGCAGGCGCAGCTCGAACGGCAGATACGCCCCCTCGTGGGTCCCCAGGAATCGCCCGTTGAGCCAGACGGTGACGCGGTAGTTGACCGACTCGAAGCGCGCGGTCCACATGAACCGCTTGGCCGTGGACGGCAGCTTGAAGTCCTTGCGGTACCAGCCGACCGCACCGGCGAACGAGGCCGGGCTTTCGTCGGTGGCGTTCCAGGCGTTGGGGACGGTCGTCGTCATCCAGCCGTTCGTCGACGGGTCACGCTGCCAGCCCTTGCCATCGCCGTTCAGCGACGGATCGGCGCGGTAGAGCCAGGGACCGTCGACGAGGAAGCGGCCCGACGGACCGTCCTTGTAGAGCGTGCGCGAGGACGGCGTCGACACGACCGAAGACGCGGGCGGCCCGGTTGCGGGGGGCGTCTGCGCCGACACGGCCGGGACGAACGTCAGCGCGACGACGCTCGCCGTCGCCAGCACCAGAGCGATCTTGGCGCGCATCAGCATCCGGCGTCCCCCTTGATCTTCGGACCGATCTCACGCATGACGATCGGGCCGCCGAGGACCGGAACGCCGCGCCGCTCGACCTCGACGCACTGGACGACCGGAAAGCTCGTCCCGCCCGTGTCCCACGCGACGCGCGTCTCGCCGCTCTTGGCCAGCACCGCGTGCGATGTCGCCGAGTCGATCCGCAGGATCCGCACGCCTCCGGGTCGCTTCAGCGTGCGCGCGTTCTGCTCGACGAGGCTGCGGCAGCGCGGTCGCGTCGAGCAGCCGTCGAGCAGTGACAGCATCGCGTCCGCGTCCCCGCCCGTCTGGGCGCGGATCAGCTCGGTCACCGCCTCACGCTCGCGGTTCTCCGCCGTCAGCCAGCGGGCGACGAAGAAGGACACGAGCAGGAAGGCGGTGACACCGAAGGCGATGGCAAGCGCATGGCGCAGCGTCACGAAGACTGAGGGTAGAACCCGGGCCGGGTGAACCGCGCCGGTCCCGGATAGTCTGCATGCGTGCTCGCAAAGCTCGCATATCGACCGTTCGCCATCGTCGTCGGCGCCCTCGCATGGAAGGTCAGCGGAAAGGCGCTCGAGCGTGCCTGGGAGAACTCCCAGGGCACGAAGCCGCCGAACGCGACGACCGAAGAGGCGACCTGGGGACAGGTCGTCGGTGCCGCTGCGCTGCACGCCGGCGCGTTCGCCGTGACGAACGCCGTGGCCGACCGCGTCGTCGCGAAGGGCTTTCGCCACGTCACCGGGTTCTGGCCCGGCGACAAGCAGCCGAAGCCGCTGAAGAAGATCAAAGCGCGCCCGAGCTGAGGCCGGGAGGCCGGCGTGGACTCCCCCGCGGTCCGGCTGATGGAACGGCTCGGCCTGACCGACGACGAGCTCTGCCAGACGCTCGACGTGGACCCGATCGCGGTCATCACCGGTGAGCTGGACCATCGGCCGGAGCTGGGGATCCTGCTGGCGCTGACCGACGAGCCGCTGGTGGCGTACGGGCCTGATGTGCTGAAGCGGTGGGTCCGGACTGTGGGGCCTGCAGGGCGCCCTCTTGACCATCTGCTCCAACGGGACTTCCCCGCGTTCGAGGCGGCCGTCGAGGCGCTGGACGACCGCGGGTTCGTGATCGGCGGGTAGTACGACTCCGGCGTTGTCGGCCGGGATCTACTCCTCGTTGTCGAGCGTCTGGATCCCCAGCTCAGCGGCCCAGGTGCCGGCGCTGGCGATCACGTCGGCCCACGGCATTGCGACTCCGCGGAGGCGGTCGGCGCCTCGCATTCCGTCGAGCTTGCAGTTGCGCATCTCGCATCTGCTGAGGTGCGCGCCGCGGAAGTCGAACTCGGTCAGGTCGCAGTTTGTGAAGCTGACCGACTCGAGCTCGGCGTCCATCGCGTCGGCCTGGCGCATCACGCAGTCCTCGAGGGTGACGCGCTTGAGCTTGGACCCGGCGAACGATGCGAGGTCGAGTTGGGCGCCGCGAATCGTGACATCGACGAGGCTGGCGTCGCTCACCGATGCTCCGGTCATGCGAGTGCCCGAGATCGATGTACTGCGCAGCGTCGCCCGCCGTGCCTGGACGTTGGCGAGGTCGCCGTTCCGGATCTCGGTGTCGGTCAGCTCGAGTGACTCGAGGTGGGACCCGGCGAGTTGGACGTCGATCAGCCTGCTGCTCTTGAACGTGACGCCGGCGGCGCGCTGGTCGGTGAGCGGCGCGCGCTCGACGAGGACGTCGTCGAATGCGTCGCCATGCTCGAGCCCGCTCACCTCGATCGCGACGAGGTCGTCGGCGACGGCCGGTGCTCGCGGCGGCTCAGGACTGCGGCGCTTCATCGGCGCTCAGTCTGACAAGGCCGGTGACGGCGTCGCCCCTGCTACCAGGTGCCGTCCGGACCGCAGGCGTCGACGCCGGGCGTCGAGCAGGTGCGGACCACCGTTCCGTCCTGCTTCAGCGTGATCGAGAACGCACCGCCCGTACGCGCTCCGGCCTCGACGCTGTACGTGTCGGGCATCGACGCGACGACCGCGGCCTTGCCCGGCTGCGAGATGCCCGCGGCCAGTGTGCTCAGGTCGGCGCCGTAAGGGGCGAGTTGCTCGGGTTGCACGCACTGCGTGAAGTCGCGCGTCTTCTTGTGGCATGCGGCCATCACCGGGACGAGCGCGGTGACGGCGCTCTTCGCGGACTGCGCGTAGGCCAGCCGCTGGGTTTGAATCACATTCAGCGCCCGGCTCGGTGGGATCACGGGGGCCACATCCTGCTGGGCCTTCAGCGCCAGCGTGGGAACGATGATCGCGAACGGCAGCACGGCCCACGCGACCAGCAGCACGCGCGCTGTGACGCTGCTGCGCCCCCACGCGGCGGCGACGGCAGGGCCAAGCGACAGGGTGCCCGGCGATGACGGAGTGTCCATGCCGAATCATCGGCACGACCCACGCTCCGCTCAAGGATTGCTGACCGGGGGTGCGCCCGCCGCACCGGCGGACCTGCCGTCAGAACAGCTGGTTCTCGCCGCCGAAGACTTCGCTGACGGAGTCGTCGGTGAAGATCCGGCGGACCGAGTCGGTCAGCAGGTCGGCGCAGGAGAGCACGCGGATGTTGTCCGGCGCGCCGGGGCGCAGCGGGATCGTGTCGGTGACGACGATCTGCTCGAAGCCGGCGGCGGCGAGGTTCTCGTAGGCGTTGCCGCTGAAGACGGGGTGCGTCGCGGCGGAGAAGACGCGCGAGGCGCCTGCGTCCAGGACCGTTTGGGCAGCGGCCTTGAGCGTGCCCGCGGTGTCGATCATGTCGTCGACGATGACGGCGGTCTTCCCGCGCACGTCACCGATGACGTAGCCGATCTCGGCGACCTGCTGAGCGGGGCGCTCCTTGTCGAGGATCGCGAGCTCGGCGCCGACCTTCGAGGCGAACTTCTTGTTCAGCTTCACGCGGCCGGCGTCCGGCGAGACGACGACGAGGTCCTGCAGGCCGAGGTCGTCGAAGTACTGGGTCAGCATGAACATCGCCGTCATGTGGTCGACCGGGATGTTGAAGAAGCCCTGGACCTGACCGGCGTGCAGGTCCATCGTGAGGACGCGGTCGGCGCCGGCGGCCTCGAGCATCCGCGCGACGAGCCGCGCGCTGATCGGCTCGCGCGGGGCGGACTTCTTGTCCTGGCGCGAGTAGCCGAACCACGGGGTGACGGCGATCACGCGGTGCGCCGACGCGCCGACGGCGGCGTCGATCATCACCAGCAGCTCCATCAGCGCGTCGTTCGCGGTGACGCCGGTGGCGGGATTCCCGCAGGTCGGCTGGACGATGAAGACGTCCGCGCCGCGGATCGACTCCTCGAAGCGGCAGTAGACCTCACCGTTGGAGAACGTCTTCAGCGTGACGGGGCCGAGATCGACGTTGAGCCGGTCGGCGATCTTGTTCGCCAGCTCAGGGTTCGCACGGCCCGAAAACAGCATGAGCCGCTTGTCATAGTCGATCGGGAGGCTCGTGTTCATACGTGCTTCAGGCTCGGGCCAGTCGGCGCCGGGGAGTGTAGGCGCGAGCTCGGTCATGTTCACTTCGCGTCGTCCGCGGCCGCGGCACGGCGCTCGTCGTATCCGTCGAGATTGGACTGCCGCTCGCGTGCGATCCCGAGCGCACCGTCGGGCACGTCCTCGGTGATGACCGAGCCGGCTGCGGTCCATGCACGGTCCCCGACGCGCACAGGCGCAACATACGACACGTGGACCGACCCGCGCACTCCTGCACCAATCGTTGTGCGGTGCTTGCGGCGACCGTCGTAGTTGGCCGTGATCGTCCCGGCACCGAGGTTGGAGCCGGGACCGACGTCCGCGTCGCCGACATAGGAGAGGTGCGGAACCTTCGTCCCCTCGCCGATGTCGGAGTTCTTGACCTCGACGAAGGTGCCGATCTTCGAGCCGTCCTGCAGCACGGTGCCGGGTCGCAGGTAGGCGAACGGGCCGACACTGACGCCGTTGCGGATCTCGGCGTCGATGCAGTAGCTGTGCAGCACGCGCGCCTCGTCACCGAGGGTGACGTTCGTCAGCGTCGTGCCGGGGCCGATCCGGCAGCGCTCGCCGGCGACCGTCGCGCCGCGCAGGATCGTGAACGGCTCGATCACGGTGTCCTGCCCGAGCAGCACGCCGGCGTCGATCTGGGTCGACGAGGGGTCGACGATGTCGACACCCGCGCGCTGGTGCGCCGCGACGATCCGGCGGCGCGCCAGCTCACGCGCCTGCCCCAGCTGGACGCGGTCGTTGATCCCGAGCACGATCGCCGGGTCGTCGATCGAGTGGCCGACGACGGTCGCGCCCTCCTCGCGGAGCAGCGTCAGGACGTCCGGCAGATACAGCTCGCCCTGCTCGTTGTCCGGCGTCAGGCGCGGGAGCGCGCCGAGCAGCGCGCCGCCGTCGAACACGTAGATCCCGGTGTTGATCTCGCGGATCGCGAGCTCCTCCGTGGTCGCGTCGCCCCCGGCCTTGGTCTCGACGATCCGCTCGACGCGCGCCGCCTGCGTCGCGCACGACGCGGCCGTAACCGGCGGGGTCGTCGACCCAGGTCGTCGCCACGGTGGCCGCGGCGCGCTGGTAGGCGTGCGCACCGACGAGCTCGCGGATCGCGTCGGCGGAGACGAGCGGCACGTCGCCCATCAGCACGACGACGGGGTGGTCGGCATCGAGCAGCGCGGTCGCCGCGGCGAGCGCGCCGCCGGTGCCGTTCGGCTCGGGCTGCACGACGATCTCGACACCCTCCGGCAGGTGCCCGTCGAGCGGACGGGCGGGAGCGTCGACGACGATGATGCGACCGGCGCCCGCCTCGCGCGCCGCGGCGACGGGCCAGGCGATCATCGGCATGCCGCAGAGGTCGTGCAGGACCTTGGGCGTGCGCGAGCGCATGCGCGTTCCCTGGCCGGCCGCGAGGATCACCACGATCGGCTCGTTCACGCGGTCATCGTATCGAGACTGCGGGGCGGGGATTTGAACCCCGACTAGACGGCTCCAAAGGCCGCTGTGCTGCCAGTTACACCACCCCGCACCGGACCTGCGGGTGCAGGATAGGCGCGCCGGGGGCGCACCGGAGGGCGGCTAGTCGGTCTCCGGCTTGCGCTCTTCGTCGGCCTCGCCGTAGACCGCGCCCGACTGCTCTTCAGCGGGAAAGGCGTCGTGCTCCGGTGAGCGGCCCTCCCAGTTCTCGGCGCGCTCGATCAGCTCCTGTTCGGCGAGCTCGAAGCCCTCCGCTTCGCCGCCGCCCGCTTCGTCGACGGGCCGCTTGGCCTCGCGTCGCTTCTCCATCCAGTCGGACATACGTCTGTTGTACCCGACCGCGGCGCGTTTCGCACGTCGTCTACGACGGTCGCGGCCGCAGGTTCCCGAGCTGCGCGACCAGGCCGGCGGGTGCGAGCGGGTCCAGCGCGAGCGAGCGCGCGTCGGCGGGCGTGACGAGCCGGCGCTCGGCCCGCAGCATCGCCATCGACAGGCCGCGCTCGGCTGCGACGGCCATCAGCTCCTCCCAGTCGTCGCCGGCCCGCTCGATCAGCTCGGGGTCCGGCGTCGCGAGGACGACGATGTACGGCCGCGCGTCGTGCGCCGGGCCCGAACGCCAGGCCCGTGCCACCGGCGAGGTCGTCGAGCACGGCGCGTGCGTGGTCGGGACCGAGCTTGGGGATGTCCGGTGCGACGAGCACGACGGGACCCTCGTGGCCGTCGAGCGCGATCGACCGCGGCGGCCCCGGATGTGGCTTCGAACGCGTGCCCCGGAGCGACCGCCGCCACCCAGCGGCGCGCGATCGCCCGCAGCTCGGCGCGCAGGCGCTGCGCCGCGCCCGGGCCGACCGCGCGATCGAGCTCGGGGTCGGGCGGAGCGCCGAGAGCGTCAAGCACCACCGCGGCGAGCATGCCGCGGATCGTATGCGGCCAGGGTCAGGCGGGCGTGACGTCGGCGGCGACGATCTCGTCCGGCGCCGCGACGCCGCCACCGTCGCCGGTGTCACCGGCCGGAATCGGATCCGCCACGGGCGGGTCGGCAGGCGGGGTCGACTCAGCGGGCGGGGACGGTTCCGGGGCGGGGTCCGGCGGGGTCGCCGGAGTCGGCGCCGGCTGCTCGGCCGGGGGTGTCGGCGGCGTCGGCTCCGGCGTGGTCGGCTCCGTCGGCGTCGGCTCGGGCGTGACCGGCTCCGTCGGCGTCGGCTCGGGCGTGACGACGACCGGGGTCTCGGGCTCGGCGGGCGGGGTCGGCTCGGCCGTCGGGTCGCCGCCGTTCTGCACCGTGACCGCGTCGGTGACGCCGTCGCCGTTGCTGTCACGGGCCCCGTCGGGCACGCCGTCGCTGGTGGCGACCTTCTGCGGGTCGGTCCGGAGCTTGAACTCGACGCTGTTCGGCACGCCGTCGCCGTCGTCGTCCTCGGCTCCGTCACGGAAGTTGCGCGGGTTCAGGCCGTGCTTGATCTCCCAGCCGTCCGGAACGCCGTCGTTGTCGGTGTCGGCGTTGTCGGGGTTGGACCCGAGCCGCCGCTCTTCGGCGTTGCTGATGCCGTCGCCGTCGGCGTCCGCGGCGCCGCCGGGAGTCGTCCCGCCGTTGCCGGGTGCGGACACGCCACCGGGGGATCCGACGCGGCCCGAGGGCGTGGTGCGCAGGTCCGCGCGGCGGCGGGTGCCGGCGTCGACGAGCGCCACGCGCTCCGTGCCGCTCAGCGCCACTGCCGGGCCGCCGGCGACGAGATTCGCCGGGAGCACGAGCGTGGCGCGGTTGCCGGAACTGGCGACCGACTGCCGGCTCGGTGCGTCGGGGACGACCAGACGCAGCGCCCGGGGGGCGGACGTCGCGTCAGGCCATGCGTGGAAGCCGAGGACCCAGTGATTGAGCGCGGCCAGGCTGCCCCAGACCATCAGACATCCGGCCGACACCCCGAGGGCGGCGGTCGCACGTGCGCTGCGACGTCCTCTGACTCGCGGATCGTGGAGCGGGGGAACAGGCGGCATACCCGTGCGTTCGGCAGTTCCCGAGCACCGCTTGATCGAACATCCGTCCAGGACGGTGGACAAAACCCGATAAACGCCGGTGGGCGCCGCCGAGGCCCCGTTCAGCGCGGTCGCGGAACGCGGCCGGCAGCCGTGCCGGCCTCGCTCGCTGGGCCGCCGCGGTGGGCGATCCCGAGCACGCGCATCGCCTTCAGCCCGAGGCTGAGCTTCTCGCGGCCGTCGGTGGAGCCGACGTCGAGGCCGGAGAGCTCGCGCACGCGCTCGAGCCGGTAGCGAATCGTGTGGCGATGGGTGAACAGGCGCTGCGCCGTCCCCGCGATGTTCCCGTCGGCCTCGAGGAACGCCTCGATCGTCGTGACGAGCCCGGTCTCGTACTGCTCGTCGTAGGCGACCAGCGGCTCGACCGTCTCGGCGTAGAAGCGCTGCAGCTCGGCGGGGTCCTCGGCCATCGCGGACAGCAGCAGCCGGTAGGCGCCGGTCTCGTCGAATGCGAGCACCGGGCGCTCGGGGTCGCCTTCGGCGACGTTCGCGGCGAGCAGCGCCTCGCTGGCGGCGCGGTAGCAGCTCGGCGATGTCGGTGCAGGGCCGGCTGCAGCCGACCGTGAAGGTGTGGCCCGGCGAGCCCCGCCTGCAGCTCGCGGCGAACGCTCTCGGCGGCGCGCGCGGCCGCGTCCTCCTCGGCCGAGGGCAGCAGCACCAGGACCTCGTCGCCGGGCAGCTCGTGACGCTCGGTCAGCGCCGCGATCGCCCCGGCGACGCCGCCGGCCGCGCCGCGCTCGACCAGCGACAGGATCCGCGCGCGGCGTCCGTCGTCACCGGCCACGTGCGCGTGGGCGCGCACGACCAGCATGCTCGCGCCGTCCTCGATCTCGAGGCCCAGCTCGATCGCGCCCGCGCGAATCGCGTCGACGTCGGAGAGCTCGCGCGCCAGCAGCGCCCGCAGGAACGCCTCGGCCGCCTGGGCCGAGGCGCGCTCGGGCGCGCGCAGCCGCTCGACCTCCGACGCGACGATCGTCGTGACGAGCCGCAGCAGCACCGGATCGGGCGGGCTGCCCGCGCGCACCCGCAGCGTCCCGACCGGCTCGTCGGCGACGCGCAGCTCGTGCGCCTCGACGCCGTCGCGGTCGGCGAGGATCGCCTGCTCGTCGGCGCTCGAGCGTGCGGCGACGGCGAGCACATGGCCCGCTCGATCGCTGAGCACGAGGCTGGCCTCGAGTGCTCGGGAGGCGGCGCGCACGACCTCGGGGATACCCGCCCCGGACGCGACAGCGTCCGTGATGGCGTCGAGTGCCTCGAGGTCCGTGTGCCCCGGCGCTCCCTGCGCCGGCGTCGACATCCAGCGAAGTGTAGGCCGGAAACGCGGCTCAGCTGGCGGAGAGCCAGACGACGAGGGCGCCCACTCCCACGCCGACGCCCATGAACGCGGCCACCGCATAGAGCGAGAGGAAGACCGCGCCGACCCGCTCCCAGACCCGCGAATACGACTGCCAGGCCGGGATCGCGAGCAGCCCGATCCAGGCTCCGAGGGCGAAAACGCCGCTGCACGCAGCGACCAGGATGATGATGGACTCGTTGCTCATCGCGGCTCCGGCTGCCCATTCTGCCGCACGAAGGCGACGACCAGCGCCACAATCGCCACGACGGCGAAGCTCATCGCAGCGACGCCCTCGCCGCCGAGCACGTCCGACATCCAGTGCGCGCGCAGGTAGACGCGCGTCAGCCCGACGAGCGCCGCGAGCACGATCGCGGCGATCACGAGCCACCAGCGGCCCCGCAGCGCCGGCACGACGCGCACCGCGACGACCGCCAGCGCGATCCAGGCCATCGCGTAGGCGGCGTGCCCGGACGGATATGCCGACCCGGCCGCGTCGACGACGCGCGTTCGCCGGCCGCGGGCGCTCCGTCGCGTGCTTGGCGATCTGGACGAACGCGACCGTCATCGCCATCCCGATCCCGATCACCGCCGCCTCGAGGACGCGCCGTCGCAGCAGCAGCACGATCGTCACGAGCGCGCAGAGGGTCTCCATCAGCCACGGCGCACCGAAGACCGTGAGCACCTTCGCGATGTCGATGCCGGTCGGATGCGAGAGGTCTGTCGCCCAGCGCGATCGCGGTGTCGTCGACCGCCGGGGTCGAGCCCCCGGCGATGATCGCCCAGTAGCCGAAGAACGCGAACGAGCCGACCGCCGCGATCGCCAGCAGCGTCGTCAGCTCGAGGCCGAGCTGGCCGGGAGTCAGGCGCTGGAAGAAGAACCGCAGCGGCCCGCGCGCCCAGTGGACGACCGGGCGCAGGACGCGCAGGCCCGGGCGGTCGAGCGCGCGGTCCAGTCCCTGCTCGACGCGTGCGCGGTTCTCCGGCACACGCAGGAAGCGCACGAGCCAGACGATCCCGACGATCAGGCTGATCGCGATCCCGAGGCCGAGCGCGCCCTCCTTGGCGATCTTCAGCACGCGGCCGAAGCTCTGCCAGAACGCGTAGCCGATCAGGATGAACGTCGTCGCCCAGAGCCCGGCGCCGAGCACGTCGTAGGGAATGAAGCGCCGGAACGGCATCTTTCCCGAGCCGGCGAGGAACGGCGCGACGGCGCGGACGATGCCGACGAAGCGCCCGATGAAGATCGCCTTGCCGCCGTGCGCGGCGAAGAACTTCTCGACCTGCTCCAGCCGCTCCGGCGTGATCTGAAAGCGCGGGCCGTGGCGCACGAGGAAGTCGCGCCCGAGTCGCTGGCCGAGCGCGTAGCTGGCGCAGTCGCCCGCGACGGCAGCGACCCAGGCGACGGCGATCAGCGTGATGACGTTGATCTCGCCCTGGCCGGCGACGACCCCGCCGAGCATCATCGCCGTCTCACCCGGAGCGATCAGCCCGATGAACGCGCCGGTCTCCAGGAACGCGAGCACGCCGACCAGCAGGTAGGTCCAGTTGCCGAGCTTCTGCCCGATGTCGATCAGGACGGTCTCGAGGTCCGGCAGCTCGACGAGGCCGCTCCCGTAGACGCACAGGCAGGATCGCGATCAGCACGCCGCCGATCAGCAGCGGCGGCTCGAGGTGACGGCGGCGCCGGAACAGGAATGCGACGAGCGCGGCGGCCGCGACGAACGGCCAGATCTTCACAACAGGTCCCCGGGGCGCAGCGACGGGTACCACGGCTCGACGGCGACCGGCCGCGGGTCGCGCCCGCTCAGCGAGACCGCGGCCGAGCGTGCGCGCTCGACGTCGGCGAACAGACCGACGACCGTCGGGCCGGACCCGCAGACCAGCGCATGGTCGGCGCCGCTGCCGCGGACGTCGTCGAGCGTCCAGGCGAGCTCGGGGAGCAGCGACACGGCGGCCGGCTCGAGGTCGTTCAGCAGCAGCTCACCGGGAGCCAGTGGAGCGCCCGCGGCGAGCGCGGCGACGAGGTCCGCGGTGCGAGCTTCGAGGGCGATCTGTGAGCGCGGCAGCCTCAGGCGGTCGGCCTCGCGGAACACGTCGCCGGTCGCCAGACCGTGCTGGGAGCGCACGATCAGGATGCCGAACGGCGCCGGGTCGGGCAGCGCGCGCAGGATCTCGCCGGCGCCGGTCGCCAGATAGCGGCGCGGACGCACCTGCGCGGGGACGTCGGCGCCGAGCTCGGTGGCGATCTCGCGCAGCAGGCGGTCGTCGCGCAGGCCGGCCGCGCGCGCCGCGAGCCGCAGCGCCGCGCCGGCGTCGGCCGAGCCGCCGGCCATGCCCGCCGCGACCGGGATCCGCTTGTCGATCTCCAGCCGCACGGCCGCGCCGTCCCAGCCGGTCGCGCGCGCGGAAGGCGCGCAGCGCCGCCGCCGCGAGGTTGTCGCCCTCGACGCCCGGGCAGACGACCTCGTCGACGCTGACGCCGAGCTGCGTCGGGAGCGAGCGCGGACGCGATCGCACAGCTCGACCGGCTGCATGACGGTGACGAGCTCGTGGCGCCCGTCGGCACGCGTCGGGCCGAGCGTCAGCCCGAGGTTGACCTTCGCGGGGGCGAGCTCGGCGAGCGCGTTCAAGGCTCCAGCCGCTCCAGCAGCTCGCGGAACTCCTCCGGCTGCAGGCGCTCCGCGCGCTCGTCCGGCGGGTGACCGAGCGCCTCGAGCGCCGCTCGCGCGCGCAGGCGCACGTCGGGCCCGCCGACGCCCGCCCGCGATCTCCAGCGAGCGCGGCAGCGCCTTGCGCCGGTGGGCGAACGCGGCCCGGACCAGACGCCGCAGCTCGGGCGGCGCCGCGGGGCCGGTGCGCTCGAGCCGCACGAGCACCGAGTCGACGTTCGGGACCGGGAAGAACACGCTGCGCGAGACGGGCCGGGCGACCGCGACGTCGCACGCGAGCTGCGCGATCACCGACGGGACGCCGTAGAGCTCGTCGCCCGCGCGCGCGGCCAGCCGCACGCCGACCTCCTTCTGCACCATCGCGACCCAGAGCGTCGCCAGCGGCAGCTCCTCGATCGTGCGCAGGATCGCGCCGGCCGCGATCCCGTACGGCAGGTTGGCGATGACCTTCGTCGGCGCGGGGTCGAGCGCCGCCAGGTCGAGCAGCATCGCGTCGGCGACGTGCAGCGTCGTGTTCGGCAGCGGGTCGAGCGCCTCGCTCAGCGCCGGGACGAGCGCATCGTCGATCTCGACGACGTGCAGGTGCGCGCAGCGCGGCGCGAGGTGCTCGCTAAGGACGCCCAGCCCGCCGCCGATCTCGAGCACGACGTCCTGCGGGCCGAGATCGGCGAGGCGCTCGATCACGCCGAGGATGTTCGAGTCGATGAGGAAGTTCTGCCCGAGGTCGCGACGTGGATGCACGTCGTGCTCGCGCATCCGGCGCAGGCTCGGCTGAGTCGGCTGCGGGCGGTCGGTCATCGAGTGTCCGGACGCCGGCGCCCTCACCAGCCGAAGAGCTCCGCGGCGTTGCGCTCGACGACATCCTCGAGCTCCGTGTAGCTCATGCCGCGGCGCTCGGCCACGAACTGCGCGGTGTCCACCACGAAGGACGGCTGGTTGCGCTCCTTGCGGACCGCCTGCGGAGACAGGTACGGGGCGTCCGTCTCGACGAGCAGGCGGTTGTCCGGGACGCGCTCGGCCGCGCCCGCGAGGTCGCCGGCGCTGGGATAGGTCACGTTCCCGGCGAACGAGATCCACCACAGCGGCTGCTCGAGACATTCGTCGAGCCGGTCGGGCATCGAGAAGCAGTGAAGGATCACGCGCAGGCCGTCCGCGCGCTCGCGCAGCGTCCGGATCGTGTCGTCCTCAGCCGCGCGGGAATGGATGATCAGCGGCTTGTCGAGCGCGCGTGCGATCTCGATCTGCGCCTCGAAGGCGCGCTGCTGGTCGGCCTTCACCGCGCGGTCGCGAAAGTAGTCCAGCCCGGTCTCCCCGACCGCGCGGCAGCGCTCGTGCGCGGCGAACGACTCGATCAGCGAGCTCGCGCGGTCGTCGTAGCCCGCGGCGAGGTTCGGGTGGCGACCGGCGGCCATGAAGACCTCCGGGAAGCGCTCCGCGGCGACGGTCGCCGAGCGGCAGCTCTCCGCGTCCATGCCGACGGTGAGGATCCGCCGCACGCCGACAGAGCGCGCCGCCGCGACCAGCTCGTCGTTCGGCGGGTCGCAGGAATCCAGATGGGTGTGGCTGTCGATCATGCCGCGGCCGGCTCGGTCGGCTGCTTGGGGAAGAGCGGCTCGATCGGCTCGACGGCCCCTACCCGGCGCGCCCCGAGCTGCGCGGCCTCGAGTGCGTTGTCGGGCGTTCCGAGCGCCGCGAGCAGGCGCTCGGCGGTCGCGGGCAGCCACGGCTGCAGCAGCACCGTCACGACGCGCAGGCCCTCGACGAGCGTCGCCAGGACGACGTCGAGCTCGCCGGCCGCCGCCTCGTCCTTGGCGAGCTTCCACGGCGCACGCTCCTCGACGAGACGATTCAGCCGCCGCACGCGCTCCCAGATCTCCTCCAGTGCCTGCGTCAGCTCAGCGCCGTCGAGCAGCTCGGCGACGCGGCCGGAGAGCCCGTCGAAGTCGGCGTCCAGCGCCGGGTCGTGGCGCACATCGGGGGCGACGCCATCGCGGTAGCGCCCGACCATCGCGAGCGTGCGGCTGGCGAGGTTGCCGTAGTCGTTCGCGAGCTCGCTCTCGTAGCGCTGCTCGAAGGCGGCGGTCGACACCGACCCGTCCTGCCCGAACGAGACGTCGCGGAACAGGTAGAAGCGCAGCGCGTCCGAGCCGAAGCGGTCGATCACCTCGAACGGATCGAGCACGTTGCCCAGCGACTTGCTCATCTTCTCCCCGTCCATCAGCAGGAAGCCGTGGACGAAGACGTGCTCGGGGAGCGGCAGGTCGGCGGCCATCAGCAGCGCCGGCCAGTAGACCGTGTGGAACTTGAGGATGTCCTTCCCGACGAGCTGCAGGTTCGCGGGCCAGAAGCGGTCGGTCACGTCCTCGCCGGGCCGCGCGAATGAGAGCGCCGTGTAGTAGTTCAGGAGCGCGTCCCACCAGACGTAGAAGACCTGCTCGGGATCCCACGGGACGGGAACGCCCCAGTCGAGGCCGCGGCGGCTGAGCGAGACGTCCTGCAGGCCGCCCTCGAGGAACGACAGGGCCTCGTTGAAGCGCACGCGCGGCTGGACGAAGTCGGGGCGGTCGGCGAACAGCCGCTCGAGTGGCTCCTGGAACGCCGACAGCCGGAAGAACCAGTTCTGCTCGCTCTCCCAGGTCAGCGGGATCTTGTGGATCGGGCAGGTGTTGCCCTCGGCGATCTCGCGCTCGGTCTTGAAGTCTGCGCAGCGCGGGCAGTACCAGCCCTCGTACGTCCCCTCGTACGCGTGACCGTTGTCCTTCACGCGTGTGAGGACCTCCTGCACCTTCGCGATGTGCCGCGGATCGCTGGTGCGGATGAAGAAGTCGTTGCTCGCTCCGAGCTGCGGCGCGAGCGCCTGGAAACGCGCGTAGTTGCGATCGGCCAGTTCTCCGGGCGTCACGCCTTCGCGCTCGGCCGCGAGCTTGACCGGCTCGCCGTGCTCGTCCGTCCCGGTCAGGAAGAAGACGTCCTGGCCGCGCTGGCGGTGGTGGCGCGCCAGCACGTCGGCGGCGATCGTCGTGTACGCGTGCCCGAGATGCGGCGCCGCGTTGACGTAGTAGATCGGTGTCGTGACGTAGAACGTGGATCCGGCCATGCGGATCGAACGCTAGTGGGTTCGACCGTCCCCGCCGTAGATGAACCTCGCCCGGCGTGCCGTTCGCGTGCGGCGTGCACGAAGGCGCAGCGCCGTGCCGAGACCGCCCGCGACGCCGCTCAGCCCGACGCCGAGCCAGGCGGCGAGCGGGACCGGCCGGGAGGCCGGCCGCGGGGCCCTCGCCCACCGCCGCGGCAGTGCCGGCCGCGGGCGCGATCCGCGGCGCAGCGGCGCTGGAGCCGGGCCGAGCGGGCGCTGCCGGTCCCGCTCGCCGAGCAGCGTCAGCGGATCGCGGTACCCCCACCGGCGGCCTGCCACACGCGCGCCGAGGGCGAGCGATCCACGCGCTCCGAGCCGCCCGACCGGCGTTCCCGGCAGGACCACCGCGCCGCGCCGGACGCTCGGCCGCTCGAGGCCGAACTCGGTCGCCACGAGCCGGCCGCAGCGCAGCGAGACGCCGGCCCCGAGACGCGGAACGCGACCCGCGAACGTGACGACGCCTGCGCACGGGGCGCGCACGACCTCCCCCGCCGTCCCGCCCAGCCGCACGCCGCGATGCGCGCCGCCGG
This sequence comes from uncultured Actinomycetes bacterium, assembly GCA_963821685.1. Classification (GTDB taxonomy): domain Bacteria; phylum Actinomycetota; class Thermoleophilia; order Solirubrobacterales; family Solirubrobacteraceae; genus F1-60-MAGs163. Next base: position 265,659 of record CAWGEW010000008.1, read on the forward strand.
CGAACGGCATGCGCGCGTCGAAGTCGAACTCGTGCGCGACGGAGGTCTGCGCGAGCGGGCGCTGCCAGCGCTCGGCGCGTGCGACCCCGGCGTGGGTCAGTGTCACGAGCAGCATCACGATCACCGGCAGCAGGAGCATGTCCACGATCGTCCGGCAGGCGCCAAGCGATCGGGCCGTCCCGCGCGCAGCGCGTCGACGAGGCCGGCGCACCCTCATGGCAGAGCGGCGCCGGTGCGTTACGAATCGCCGGCGACGACCGCCGTGTACAGCTCGTTCGCGGGCACGCCCGTGAGGCCCGCGACGACACCGGCGGCAGCCCGCGGCCGCGCGCCCGCCTCGACGAGGCGCTGCACCGCGTCGGTCGCCGCCGCGCGGTCCGCGGCGCCCGCCTCCGCGGGGCCGATCACGAGCACCACCTCGCCGCGGGGAGCCGTCCTGCGCGTAGCGCTCGGCCAGCTCCGCCGCACTCCCCCGCACGATCTCCTCGTGCAGCTTCGTCAGCTCGCGGCAGAGCGCGACCGGGCGATCGGGGTCGACGCCGGCGAGCACGGCGAGCGTGGCCCCGGCCCGCCGCGGGGACTCGAATGCGACCAGCGTCTCCTCGGCGCGCAGCAGGTCGGCCAGCTCGCCCTTGCGCCGTGGCAGGAAGCCGACGAAGCGCCAGGTCTCGGCCGGCATCCCGCTCGCGACCAGCGCGGTCAGCGCGGCGCTCGGCCCGGGCAGCACCTCGACCGCGATCCCCGCGGCGACCGCCGCCTGCACGAGCACCAGGCCCGGGTCGCTGACGAGCGGCATCCCCGCGTCGCTCACGAGCGCCACCGTCTCCCCCGCGCGCATCCGCTCGACGAGGCGCGGAGCGGCCCGCCGCTCGGCGTGCGAGTCGTAGCGCACGCGCGCGGCCGAGACGCCGTAGCGGTCGAGCAGGACCTTGCTCGTGCGCGTGTCCTCGCACGCGATCACGTCGGCCTCGCGCAGCGCCGCGAGCGTGCGCAGCGTGATGTCCTCGAGGTTTCCGATCGGCGTCGGGCAGACGATCAGGCGCCCGGCGCTCACGTCGAGTGCTCCTCGAACGCCAGCGTCGCGGCGCCGAGCAGACCGGCGTCGGCGCCGAACTTCGCGGGCACGATCTTGACGACGTCGCGCAGCGAGGGCATCGCCTGCTCGGCGACCACGCGGCGCGCCGGGTCCAGCAGCAGGTCGCCGGCGGCGATCCCGCCGCCGCCGACCACGATCCGGTCGGGGTTGAAGATGTTGACGAGCGAGACCATCCCGGCACCGAGGGCGTGGCCGACGCGTTCGATCGCTTCGATGCACGCGGCGTCGCCGTCGTGCGCGAGCTCGGTGACCAGTGCGCCCGTGACCGCGCGCCCCGCCTGTGCCTGACGCGCCAGCGCCGAGCCCGGGTACTCGGCGACGATCGCCTCGCCGGCGCGGCCGATCGCGTTGCCGGAGGCGTACCACTCCCAGTGGCCGCGTCCGGGGCACGAGCCCTGGCACGGCGGGCCATCCAGCTCCACGACCATGTGCCCCAGCTCGGCCGCGCCGCCCGACGCGCCGCGGATCAGCTGCCCGCCACTGACGATGCCCGCCGCCGATGCCGGTGCCGACGGTGACCATCACGGCGTCGTCGAATCCGTGCGCGGCACCGTGCCGCCACTCCGCGAGCATCGCGCAGTTCGCGTCGTTGTCGATCGCGACGGGAATGCCGAGCCGCTCCTCCATCAGCGCCTGAAACGGCACACCCTGAAGCGGCAGATGCGGGCAGGCGGCCACCACGCCGGCACGACGGTCGAGCACGACCGGGAGCCCGATCCCCGCGCCGAGCACCGGCCCGGGGGCCGCGTCCGCCGCCTCGCGAACCATCGCGGCGAGCACGTCGAGCAGCTCCCCGGTTTCGAGGTTCTGTGAGGAGCGCTGCGCGCGGTGGTGCACGCCGAGGTCCGCGTCGACGGTCCCCGCGAGCAGCTTCGTCCCGCCGACGTCCACCCCGATGACGCACTCTGCGGCCATGGGCGGCACCATATCCACGAGATGGCAGCCGACCCGCCGCCGCCGCAGCCCGGCGGGCGCCCCCCATACCGCGTGTACCGTGCCCGGCCGCGCTGGCTCAGCCGCGGCGCCCCGACGTTCGAGCAGCTGCAGCAGCGCGCGCCGGCGCCCGGTTCCGGTGGACCTGCATCACCCGGCGATGCCCGCCGGCGCCGTGCCCAGTCGAAGCCGTCGTGGCGCCGCGTCCTCAAGTGGGTCGTGGTCGGCCTCGTCAGCTGGGTGGCGCTCTCGGCCGTCCTGTTCCTGTTCTCGGCCCAGTTCATGCAGGACCGCGTCGACTCCGAGACGAAGGCCCAGCTGGCCGGCGGGACCTTCCCCGTGTTCTCCCCGACGACGGTCCTGATCCTCGGATCCGACCAGCGCTCGAGCACCACGAAGGAGCCCGGCGGCGCCACCTCCGGTCCGAGCCGCTCCGACTCGATCCAGCTGATGCGGGTCGGCGGCGGGCACAGCGCGAAGCTGTCGATCCCGCGCGACACGATCGTGAACATCCCCGGTCACGGGCTGAACAAGATCAACGCCGCCTACGCGTTCGGGGGCTCCGCACTCGCCGTCAAGACGGTCAAGCAGTTCCTCGGGATCGAGATCAACCACGTCGTGCTCGTCGACTTCGCGCGGTTCCCGCAGCTGATCGACGCGATGGGCGGGGTCAACTACAGCGGCGGCTGCGTCGTCTCGCGCATCAACGGCGGGTTCCGCAACGGCGGCTACACGCTGCGACTCAAGGCCGGCAGCACGCACATCGACGGCAGGCAGGCGCTCGCGCTCGCCCGCACCCGCCACAACCTCTGCAACCCGCGCGAGGACGACCTGACGCGCGAGCGCCGCCAGCAGAAGATCGTCGCCGCGATGCGCTCGCGCGTGCTCTCGCCGGGCGGCTTCGTGCGCTGGCCGATGATCGCGTGGCGCGCGCCGCAGACGATCCGCAGCGACATGGGCGCCGCCGGCCTCTCGGGCCTGTTCGCGACGATCGCGACGTCGGGGTCGGCCGAGACGCGCATCCTGAAGCCGACGGGTGCGGCGACGCTTCCGGACGGCGGAGCCGGACTGACGATCACGCCGCAGTCGCGGCGGCGCCAGGTCGCGCGCTTCCTACGCGAGTAACGGTCCTACGAGGGCTTCGGGGTCGCCGGCTTCGCGGCGGCCTTGGTCTCGGCCTTCTTGTCCTTCTTCTTCTCGGCGGCCTTGTCGGCCATCTTCGCGTCGTTCTTGTCCGCGCCGTCGCTGGCGGACTTCTCGAGCTCCCGGTTGCGGCGCCTGGTGCCGTAGTCGGTGTTGTGGAAGCCCTTGCCCTTGAAGTGCACGGCGACGGGATGGAAGACGCGCTCGACCGGCACGCCGGTCTCGGGATCCTCGGTCAGCGTGTCGTCGTGAATCGACTGGAGGATCTCGAAGGTCGAGCCGTCAGGGCGGCGGTACTCGTAGGTCGGCATTGCGCGCCTCAGGATAGAGGATGCTCCGGGGGCGTCAGCACTCGTTGGCCGTGAGTGCCAGGCCTTCGCAACGCGTCCGGACTACCATCCGCCGCCATGTCAGAAGACGTCGTGACCATGGACAAGGTCGTCGCGCTGTGCAAGCGCCGCGGCTTCATCTTCCCCTCGTCGGAGATCTACGGCGGCCTCGGCTCGACGTACGACTACGGGCACTACGGCGTCCTCTTGAAGACGAACGTCAAGAACGCCTGGTGGCAGGCGATGCTCAGCCGCGAGGACATCGTCGCGCTCGACTCGGCGATCCTGCAGCACCCGAAGGTCTGGGAGGCGAGCGGCCACGTCGGCGGCTTCAGCGACCCGATGGTCGACTGCCGCACCTGCAAGGCGCGCTTCCGCGCCGACCACATCGGCGAGCTGCAGTGCCCGCAGAAGCCGTCGAAGCATCCCGGTGAGGGCCCGGACTGCGACCTGACCGAGGCGCGCGAGTTCAACCTGATGTTCGAGACGACGGTCGGCCCGGTGAAGGACTCCGGCTCCGTCGCCTACCTGCGGCCCGAGACCGCCCAGGGCATTTTCATCAACTTCAAGAACGTGCTCCAGTTCGCGCGCAAGAAGCCGCCGTTCGGCATCGCGCAGGTCGGCAAGTCGTTCCGCAACGAGATCACGCCGGGCAACTTCATCTTCCGCACGCGTGAGTTCGAGCAGATGGAGATGGAGTTCTTCGTCCCGCCGGCCGAAGCCGACCAGTGGTACCGCTACTGGATCGAGCAGCGTGAGTCGTGGTACACGGGGCTCGGCATCCGCCCCGACCACCTGATGGTCCGCCCGCACGCCTCCGACGAGCTGTCGCACTACTCGTCCGGCACGAGCGACATCGAGTACCTCTTCCCGATCGGCTGGAGCGAGCTCGAGGGCATCGCCAACCGCGGCGAACTTCGATCTGTCCGCGCACGCCGAGCACTCCGGCGAGAAGCTCGAGTACTTCGACCAGGGCTCAGGCGAGCGCTACGTCCCGCACGTGATCGAGCCGGCCGCCGGCGCCGACCGCGCGACGCTCGCGTTCCTCGTCGACGCCTACGACGAGGAGGAGGTCGGGGGCGAGCTGCGGACGGTGCTGAAGCTGCACCCGCGCCTCGCGCCGGTGAAGGCCGCGATCCTGCCGCTCGTGCGCAAGGACGGCCAGCCCGAGCTCGCGCGTGAGGTCTACAGCGCGCTCGCCCCGGTGATGCAGGCCGAGTACGACGAGGGCGGCTCGATCGGCAAGCGCTACCGCCGCCACGACGAGATCGGCACGCCGTGGTGCATCACGATCGACCACGAGTCGCTCGAGAACCGCACGGTCACCGTGCGCGACCGCGACTCGCTCGAGCAGGAGCGCATCGCGATCGACGAGCTCCCCGCACTGCTCGGGGCGCGGCTCGCGACCCCGTGGACGAGCCCGAAGCTCGCGACGGCCTAGACGCGCGCGCCTAGACCCCGCGCTGGACCTCGATGCGCCCGCTGTCGGCCGCCGCGCTGAGCGCCGCGTAGTCCGCGTCGTTCTGATCGGCGTAGGCCTCGGAGAACGTGGCGAGCGCCTCGTCGAAGACCGTCCCGCCGCCGAGATAGGAGGCGATCGCGACGCGATCCCCGGAGCGCGCATGCGCACGCGCGAGCGTCCATCCGCAGAGGCCCGCGTACGTCTTCAAGCGGTTGGCATCCATCGTCTCGATCTCCGCCGAGCCCTTCCCGTCCCAGAGCTGACGCAGGTAGAAGTCGCGCTCGACGCCGTCGATGCCGGTCACGTGCTGCCAGCCGAGCAGCACGTCACTTGCGGCCTGCATCAGGCGCTGGCCCTCGACGACACGCCGGCCCTGGGTCTCGTAGACCGTCGGCTCGGTGTACGGCTCCAGCACGGACGGGCCCGCCTCCTTGGCCTGCAGGATCAGCGGATCCTGCTTGTCGCGGCCCTGCAGCAGGATCACCCAGGCGCGTGTGCCCACGCTGCCGACGCCGACGACCTTGCGTGCGATGTCGACGAACTCGAACTGGTGGAGCAGATGCAGCCGGTCATCGGACAGCGTCCCCCCGTAGAGGTCGATCAGGCCGCGGAGCTGGTTCTCGAAGTCGAGCGCCTCGACCTCCGGCAACAGCTCCCTCATCGGAACGAGCAGTGGCGGCGCGCTGAGGAACTGCAGCTTGCCGTCGACCTCGCCCGTGAGCTTCTTCAGCGCGCGCAGGCTCGTCTTACCCTGGGCCTTGGCGATCAGGCGGCGGACGCTCTCGATGTCCTGCTTGTCCGCCTTGGCCGAGGCACGGTCGACGAATGCCGTGACGTCGAGGTGCGTGTACCAGACGTCGAGGTTGCTCATCGCTGCGAAGTTGCGGATCGCCTCGCGGTAGGAGGCGACCGACGCCAGGACGGCTGCGCGGCGCTCGCCCGGCTTCAGCCCGATGTCGCGCCCGCCGATCTCGACGCTCGCGGCCATCCGCTTGACGTCCCACTCCCACGGGCCCGGGAGCGTCTCGTCGAAGTCGTTGAGGTCGAAGACGAGCGAGCGGTCCGGTGCCGAGAACACGCCGAAGTTCGAGATGTGCGCGTCGCCGCAGAGCTGCGCGCGGATTCCCGACACGGGCCTGCCGTCCATGTCCGCGGCGAACAGCGCGGCGGCGCCGCGGTAGAACGCGAACGCCGAGTTGAGCATGCGCCCGTAACGGATCGGTACGAGCTCCTGCACGCGGGTCACGGCCTGTGCCTCGAGGATCTCAACCGGGTCGCGCCGATCGGCGGCCGGCGCCCACTCACCGTGCACACTGCGCGGCACGGCGGCGCGTGCGTCCTTGCCGCGGACCTCGCGGTCGGCGGCGCTCCTGGGCCTGGATGAATCGGCGACGTTCGTCATGGGAGGCAGGCTCCCACGGTCAGGATTCCTGCGCAAGCAGGGTCAGTCGGAATCCGGCCCGCTGCCCCGGCCCGGCCGACGAGGCGGTGCAGGTCGGCCTCGATGCCGTCCAGCCGCTCATGAAGTCGCTCGAAGCGCGCGTCGAGCGGGTCGTCGCCGGCCGCTGTCTCGCGCTCGCGGCGCGCGACGAAGCTGCTCGTGATCGTCGCGGTCACGACTGACAGGAAGGCCAGTCCGCCGAGCATGAGCAGGCTCGCGATGCCCTTGCCGACGGTGTCCTGCGGGACCACGTCGCCGTAGCCGACGGTCGTGACCGTCTGCAGCGCCCACCACATGCCGAGCCAGACGGTCGGGAAGGTCTTGTCGTCGAGCAGATGCTCGACCACGCCCCAGGCCACGACGGCCACGAACCAGAGGACGATGATCACGTAGGCGGCGTAGCGCGGGCGCAGCACCTTGTCGCCCTCGTGGCTCGCCAGCCGGCTCATCACGTTGCCCCGTATGTCGCGCGACGGCATCCGGATGCTGTTCGCCGCGGGTCCGGTCGCTCCTGCGCCTGCCTAACTGACCGCCGGGTCAGTAGTACCATCGCGGCCATGGCCACCGCGACCCCTCAGCCCCGCAACGCCACCGCCGACGTCAGCTACACCGACCTGTACCGCCGCTGGGAGCTCGGCAACTGGTCGGCGACCGAGATCGACTTCACCCAGGACCGGATCGACTGGCACGAGAAGCTGACCGCGGAGCAGCGCACGGCCGCGCTGTGGTTCTACAACCTGTTCTTCCACGGCGAGGACGCCGTCACCGACGGCCTCTCTCCGTATATCGACGCCGCGCCGCTCGAGGAGCAGAAGTACTTCATCGCGACGCAGCAGGTCGACGAGGCGCGCCACGCCGTCTTCTTCAAGCGCTTCATGGAGGAGGTCGTCGGCCTCGGCGACGGGACGATGGCCGGCGGGATGGCCGCCACCGACGGCCTGCTGACGTGGGGGCACCGCAAGGTGTTCGGGCTGCTCGAGGAGATGTGCGAGCGGCTGCGCCGCGACCAGAGCCCGCGCCAGCTCGCCGCGGCCGTCACGCTCTACCACGTCATCATCGAAGGCACGCTCGCCCAGCCGGGTCAGCACTTCATGGAGAGCTACATCGAGGAGCTCGACATCCTCCCCGGCTTCCGCGCCGGCATCCGCAACGTCGCGCTGGACGAGCAGCGGCACATCGCCTTCGGGATCAAGCTGCTCGCGGACCTCTACGCCGAGCGCCCGCAGGAGACGCAGGACGCGATCGTCGAGACGATCCGCGAGGTCGGGCCCTACACCGCGGCGATCGCGATGCCGCCGAACTGGGACGACACGTACTACACGGCGTTCGGCTTCACCTATGACGAGCTCGGCGTCGAGGGCACGCGTTCACTGGAGTTCCGCCTGCGCGCGATCGGACTCGACCTCGAGTCGATCCCGCGCTTCCCGATCGCGATGGAGCTGCCGCTCGAGGAACGCTCGCGGCGCGGGCGCGTGCTGCTCGAGGCGAACCTCACCGGCCCCGATCGTCCGGTCAAGCGCGACCCGAACGCGATCGCGACGATGTTCGACGCGCTGCGCCGCTCCGCGCGAGCCCGTCGGCCGTGACCCCCGGGACCGTGATCCAGTGGGACTTCACCGACTACGAGCCGTGGCATCTGCGCCTTGCCGGCGACACGAGCTCGGTGGCTCGCGGCCGGGTCCCCGACGCCGACCTGCGGCTGCGCGTGTCACTCGATGACTGGGCCGACGTCGTTCGCGGGCCGGGCGGACGCGCGTCGCCTGCTGCTGCGCCGGCGCCTGCGCCCGGCGGGCGATCTGCGCCTGCTGCTGAAGCTCCCGCGCATCTTCCCCGCCTGAGCTGCCTTCCCCGCCCGCCCGCGGATAGGGTCGCGTGCCATGCGAGTCCTCGTCACCGGCGCCAGCGGATTCATCGGCGGACCGACGTGCGCGGCGCTCGCCGAGCGCGGTCACGATGTGATCGCGCTCGTGCGCCGTGCCGGCTCCGAGCCGGCCGGCACGCCAGCGCCGTGACCGGCGACCTGACCGACGCGGCGTCGCTCGCGGCGCGCGTTCGTGGAGGCCGGCGCCGACGCCGTCGTGCATCTCGCCGCCGAGACGGGCGCGCAGCGCAACGAGGCGAAGCTGCGCGCCGCCAACGTCGCCGGCCTGGAGCACCTGATCGCCGCGTGCCGCGCCTGCGAGCCGCCGCCGCGCGTCGTGTTCGTCTCGACGGTCGTGACCGGTGACGCGCACGGCGCGCTGCTGACCGAGGACACGTCGCTCCCGGTCGCAGACGGCCTACGGGCGCTCCAAGCAGGAGGGCGAGCGGATGCTGCGCGAGTCTGCGGCCTCGACGTCATCGTCGTGCGCCCGTGTCACGTCTACGGCGCCGGCGGCTGGTTCGCGCACGAGATCGTCGCCCGGCTGCGCCAGCCGGGACGCCTGGCGATCGTCGGCCGCGGCGACAACGCCTGGGACATGGTGCACGTGGACGACCTCGCCGGCGCGCTGGCGCTCGCGGTCGAGTCCGGGCGCCCCGGCGAGATCTACCACTGCGCCGATGACGTCCCGACGACCTACGCGGAGGCCGTCGGCCGCACGGCCACGGCGCTCGGCGTCGGCGCGCCACACCGCGTCCCGGCGGCGGTCGCGCGCCTCGATCGCTGGCGCGGGCCCGGTCATCACGCGTCACGCGCTCGGCGCGCACGTCGAACGCGAAGCTGAAGGCCGAGCTGCGACTGGACCCCGCAGTTCCCGGACTCACGCGAGGGGATCCCCGCCGTCGTCGCGCAGCTGCGCTGAACCGCCGCGGCGCTCAGACCGCGCCGAGCAGCGGGCGCACGGCGTCGCGGCACGCGGCGAGCAGCGGCGCCGGGTCGCGACCGGGCTCGGCGAGCATGCGCATCGAAGCGCCGTCGCCGACCGCGAAGAGCAGGTCCGCGAGGACCTCGGGCGGTGCGCCCAGCTCAACGATGCCCGGCGCGTTCCTTCTCGGCGAGCACGTCGCCGACCTCGCCGCGCATGCGCTCGAGCAGCGCGCTGACCTCGGTCGCGACCTCGGGGTGCCGGCGAGCGAGTGCGAACAGCTCGAGCAGCACGGTGACGAACTCCGGGTCGTCGCGGACCGTCGCCTGCAGCGAGGCGACGAGCAGATCGACGATCTCGTCGGCGCTCGTCGCGCGCTCGAGCCGCTCGCGCAGCAGCGGCAGCCGCAGCGCCGCGTCGCGTCGCACGACCTCGGCGAGCAGCCGCTCCTTCGTGCCGAAGTAGTAGTGCAGCAGGCCGCGCGACACGCCCGCCTCACGCGCCACGTGGTCGAACGTCGAACCGGCGGCGCCGCGCCGCGCGACCGAGGAGCGCATCGCGTCGACGATCCGCTGAGCCTTCTCCCCTTCGATCGGGCGCTGCGTCCGGTGAGCCCTCCATCGGCGCGATCCTAGCTGGCCAGTCAGCCAGGTGATCGCACCGTCCGCCGGAACGACGAAGGGCGCCGCCGGCGCCCTTCGCAACACAGCTTCTGCGGCGCGTACGCCGGTCAGGAAGCCTTCCCGGCGTCCTCTTCGACCGGCTCGGCGTCGTCGGCCTCGGCCTGCGCGACCACGACCTCGACCTCCTCGACGGGCGCCGGAGCGCTCGCCGCGGGCGCCGGCGCGGGGGGCGCGGTCGTCGACACGTAGTCGAACTCCTCCTCGGCGCCGAAGAGCACGTCGAGCACCTTGTTGCGCAGACCCTCGCTGAGTGCGAGCGCCAGCGCCGCGCCGGCAACGACGATCAGCAGGCGCCTGCCCCAGTGCTTGCGCTTCCTGGGCTGCACGACCAGGCGCTCACGCGCGCTCGCGATCCCGCGGGCGGCCTCCGCGAGGTGACCCTGAAGCTGCTTGTCATCGAACAGCGCGTTGATGATGTTGTCCGACCCCTTGGCGCGGTCGAGCGCTTCGCGCGCGGACAGGTAGGCGACACGGGCGTTGTCACGGATCCCGTCGTCCTCGACGACGCGCCGGACGTACGGGTTCGCCATCAGATCCTGCACGGTCTGGGCGGCCTTTCCCGCCCCGCCTGATGCTGCCATTCCGTCTTCTCCCTCGCTGGTGACTGCGACCTGGCGAGTCTACCCCGGCTGCGCCGTCGTGACACGGCGGATCGCTAGAGCTCGTACACGGCTCCGTCGTGTGCGACTTCCACCGGGGCCCCGAAGGCCTCCGATGCGCCTTCGCGCGCGTCGTCGATGTCCAGCTCGTCGGACATGTGCGTGATCACGAGTCGCCGCGCGCCGGCCCGGCGTCCGTGGTCGCCCGCCTCTTCACAGGTCAGGTGGCCGCGCACACCCGAGCGCTCGGGCCGCGGCAGCGTCGACTCGATCAGCAGCAGGTCGGTGTCCGTGGCGAACGCGACGAGCGCGTCGTTCGGTGAGCAGTCGGCGCCGTAGGTCAGCCGCGGCCGCTCCGCGTCGGCGGGTGACAACTCGATCGCATAGGTCGGCACGTAGTGCGGGACCGTGCGTGAAGCGCAGCTTCAGCGAGCCGATCTCGATCACCTCGCGCGGGTCGTACTCCTCCATGCGGAAGGCGTCCTCGACGAGGCGCTCGGCACCCCAGAGGCTGCCGAGCGTGCGCAGGATGTTGGTGCCGCCCGGCGGCAGGTGCAGCAGCGGACGCGCAGGCGCGCTCGTGCCCGGGTAGCCGCCGACGGGGACCGGCTGCTGGCGCGGCGCGTACGTCAGCGCGTACGAATAGGGGATCAGGTCGAGGCAGTGATCGGCGTGCATGTGGCTGATCACCACCGCGTCGAGATCGACGTAGTCGATCACCGACCGCAGCTTTGCGAAGACCCCGTTGCCGCAGTCGAGCAGCACGACGGTGTCCTCGTGTTCGACGAGGTACCCGCTGCAGGCGCCACCGGCGTCCTGCCAGGACGGTGACTTGCCTAGGACTGTGATCTGCACGCTCCGCTCACCCCTCCTACTGAACGGTTGCGGACTCTACCCGCGGCGCCGACGCCGCGTACGTGACGATCGTCACGCGGCGTGCAGTGCCGCCTGCTCCTCAGCCGTCGGGAACGCCCACGTGGTGCGCAGCCGCCGCTCCTGGCGGAAGACGAAGCGCATCTGCTGCGGCGGCCGCAGACCCTCGGGATGGTCGGGGCGGAACGTCGCGCAGGCCTCGTCGAGGTTGAGCGCGCAGAGCATGTTGCGATGGAAGAAGCAGTCCTCGCAGGAGACCTTCGCCGTCGTCGTTCGTCCTCGTGCCATGCGCCCCGCGTGCCCCCGCTCGTCCCTTGCCGTTGTGCCGAGGCGTCAGAGAACCACAGCGCCGCCGAGGCGTGCAACGCCGGTCTCCGCACAGCGCAGGTTTTTCGTCAGGGGCGCGAGGACCCGACCTCGCAAACGCCGGGATTCGTGGTCTACGGCGTGGATGGCGGACACGTGTGAAGATCCCCCCACCGCCGCGCACGCCGACTCCGCAACCTGCGCGAAACGGTTCGTGCGCCGCGTCTCCCACCTTCCCGTGACCGACCCGACTCAGCCACCCGACACATGTGATGTCGTCGTCATCGGCGCCGGCATCCTGGGCCTGGCCGTCGCGCGCGAGGCGCTGCTGCGCCGGCCCGGCGTCAGCGTCGTGGTGCTGGAGGCCGAGCCCGACATCGCCGCGCATCAGACCTCGCACAACAGCGGCGTCATCCACGCGGGGCTCTACTACGTCCCCGGCTCGCTCAAGGCGCGCCTCTGCGTCGACGGCGCGCGCCGCATGTACGACCTCTGCGACGAGCTCGGGGTGCCGACGGAGCGCCTGGGAAAGCTGATCCTCGCGCGCGACGCTGGCGAGCTGCCGCGCCTCGACGAGCTCGAGCGCCGTGCACTCGCCAACGGGGCGGACGTCCGCCGTCTGACGGCCGGCGAGATCGCTGACTTCGAGCCCCATGCGCGCGGTGTCGCCGCGCTGCACTCACCGAACACCGGCGTCGTCGACTACGCACGGCTCGCCCGCGCCCTGCGGACGGACATCGAGGCACGCGGCGCGCTCGTCGTGACCGCGTGCGCTGTCCGCGAGGTCCGCTCGGGGAGCGTCCACCACGAGCGTGGCGTCACGCGCTGCTCCGTCGGTGATCGCCTGCGCCGGCGCGCAGTCGGATCGGCTCGCGCAGCGCAGCGGGGCCGCCGCCGAGCCGCGCATCGTCCCGTTCCGCGGCGCGTACTTCCGCGTGCGCAGGCCGCAGCTCGTGCGCACGATGATCTACCCGGTCCCGGACCCCGGGCTGCCGTTCCTCGGCGTTCACCTGACCCGCGGAATCGACGGTGAGGTCTCGGCCGGACCCACCGCGCTGCCGGTCGCGGCACGCGACGCCTACCGGCTCACGCGCGTCCGGCCGGCCGACCTGCGCGACACGCTGGTCTGGCCCGGCACCTGGCGGATGGCGTGGCGCTGGCGACGCTACGCGCTGACCGAACTCGGCTACGCGGCATCGCGGCGCGCCTATGCGCGGGCGGCGCGCGCACTCGTACCCGAATTGCGTGATGACGATCTGGAGCCCGGGCTCGCGGGCATTCGCGCGCAGGCGCTGGCGCGTGACGGCACGCTGCTCGACGACTTCGCGTTCTCCGAAGGCGAAGGCGTGCTGCACGTGCGCAACGCGCCGTCCCCGGCTGCGACCGCGTCGCTGGCGATCGCGCGCGAGATCGCCGACCGCGCGGGCATCTGACTCGCGGGTACACGGGCCGGAAGGTCCCGTGGACGTCCGTGCGCGGACCGCGGCCGTACCCTCGGCGACGATGCGGATCTTGGTCACCGGCGCCAGCGGCGCCATCGGCTCGGCGCTCACGCCGGCGCTCGCGACCGCCGGCCACACGGTGCGGGCGCTCGCACGCGACCCCGCCCGCGTTGGCGCCGAGGGCATCGACGAGATCGTCACCGGCGACGCGCTGACCGGCGCCGGCCTCGACGCGGCGACCAGCGACGTCGACGTCGTCTACTACCTGATCCATTCGATGGAGCCCGCGGGCCGCGATGCCGGATCGTTCGCCGACCGTGAACGGACCGCTGCCGCGAACGTGGTCGGCGCCTGCAGGCGCGCGGGCGTGCGTCGCATCGTCTACCTGGGCGGGCTCGTCCCGAACGACCGCCCGCCGTCCGCGCACCTCGCGAGCCGCCTGGCCGTCGAGGACGCGCTGCTCGACGCGGCACCGGAGGCCGTCGCGCTGCGCGCCTCGATCGTCATCAGCGCCGCGTCGCGCTCGTTCCGCTTCCTCGTGCGGCTGGTCGAGCGCGCGCCGGTACTGGCGCTGCCGTCATGGCGCGACAACCGCACGCAACCGATCGACGGCCGCGACGTGATCGCCTACCTCGTCGCGGCCGGGACCTCCGCTCAGATCGACGGACGCGTCTCCGTCGACATCGCCGGGCCCGACGTCCTGTCCTACGGCGACCTGGTCCGGCGCATTCGCGACGGGCTGCTGCTGGACCGTCCTCCGCTCGAGCTGCCGTTCGCGCTGACGCCGATCGCCAGCGCCGTGGCTTCGGCGATCGCGGGCGAGGACATCGAGCTGGTCGGGCCGCTGATGGAAGGGCTCGCCGGCGACCTGCTCCCGCGCGACGACCGCGCACGCGAGCTGTTCCCGATCCGCCTGCATCACTTCGATGCGGCGGTCGAGCGGGCGCTGCGCGACTGGGAGACGAGCGAGGAGCTCGCGGCGCGCTAGCGTCGGGCGGCGATGGGTGAAGTCGACGTCAGCATCGACATCGCCGCCCCGCCGGCCGCGGTGTGGGCGGTCGCGCTCGACCCCGAGCGGCTGTCGGATTGGGTGACGATCCACCGCAGTCTCGGCGCGCACTCCAGCGGCGATGCGCGTGAGGGCTTTGAGATGACGCAGACGCTGACGCTGCGCGGCGCACCGTTCAAGGTCCACTGGCGCCTCGCGACATGTGACGCACCACATGTGGCCGACTGGCACGGACACGGGCCGGCCGGATCGCGCGCAGAGACCTCCTACCGGCTCGACGAAACCGACACTGGCACCCGTTTCACGTACAGAAACGAGTTTCACGCCCCGTTCGGCGTGATCGGCCGAATCGCCCAGCGCGCCGTAGCGGGGGATATCCCCCATACGGAGGCGCTGAAGTCGCTCCAGCGACTCAAAGCTATCTGCGAAGCGAAGTAACACTTAGGCGCGTCGGGTATCACTCCGGTTTTCCAACTAAAAAGAAACCGTTGATTGGTTTAAATATCTAAAGCGGTTTCCTCAGCAAAATCCAAGTTCTTGAGTGTTACATTGGCTGCGCACCGTCCCAGGTACCCCTCAACACAAGGACGTTTAGGTCACATGGCCGATTTCGTTGATGAGAAGCGCCGCGAGATGGAGTCACGGCTCCAGGAGCTGCAGCCGATGGTGGACGAGTTCCATCGCCTAGAGGCCGCCGTCTCGGCGCTCGCCGGCGTCGGCACAGCCGCCGTCCGCACCGCGACCAAGCCCGTCCGCTCCGTCACCCCGCGCAAGCGCGCAGGGGCACGCAAGCGTGCAGGCACGGGTACCGGAAAGCGCGGCCGGCCGAAGGGCAGCGGACAGCGCGGCAAGCAGGCGCTCGAGATCGTGCGCGCGAAGCCCGGCATCAGCATCCCCGAGATCGCCGACGCGATGGGCATCAAGCAGAACTACCTCTACCGCGTCATGCCCGGTCTCCAGCAGGACGGCCTCGTGTCCAAGAAGGGCAAGGGCTGGTACGCGAAGGACGCTGCTTAGGGCACGGCCCCCTGGCAGGACAGCCCGGCAAGGGTACGGCCCCCTGGCAGGACAGGTCGGCAGAGCCGACCTGATGAGTCTCAAGGTCACGCGCGAGACGCTCCAAGAAGGCTGACGGATCGGCACCGCCGATCCGTCACGCCAACCAGGGCCGCGCAACGGGCCGGGCGCGGCGGGATCGGCAGTGCGATCCGCACTGCAGGTAATCGGTAGACCTCAAGCCCGCCCAGCGGGCTCAACCTCGACCGATCCGCATGCCTCAGTCGATCGGCTGCATTTCGCGCCACCCCGTGGCGTTATATGCAGCCGATCGCGTTTGGCGTGAGGCGAGCGCCGGTGGCGCTCGCCTTCCGAGCGCCCCGGTGGCGCTCGCCCGCCACAGGCCCTAAATCAGCCCGAGCTCTTCGACTGCCTGGCGCTCTTCGACGAGCTCGGCGGTCGTGGCGTCGATCTTCGCCTGTGAGAAGGCGTCGATCTCGAGGCCCTGGACGATCTGGAACTCGCCGCCCGAGCAGGTGGCCGGGAACGAGGAGATGATGCCCTCCGGCACGCCGTAGGACCCGTCGGAGAACACCGACATCGACACCCAGTCACCGTCGGGTGTGCCGTTCACCCAGTCGTGCACGTGGTCGATCGCCGCGTTCGCCGCCGAGGCCGCCGATGACGCGCCGCGCGCCTCGATGATCGCCGCGCCGCGCTTGGCGACCTTCGGGATGTACTCGTTCTCGTACCAGTCCTGCTCGACGAGCTCGATCGCCGGCTGTCCCTTCACCTTCGCGTGGAACAGGTCCGGGTACTGCGTCGTCGAGTGGTTGCCCCAGATCGTCATGTTCGTGACGTCGCTGACGGTGACACCCGTCTTCTGGGCAAGCTGGGCGATCGCGCGGTTGTGATCAAGGCGCGTCATTGCGTGGAAGCGATCTGCGGGCACGTCCGGCGCGTTCGACTTGGCGATCAGCGCGTTCGTGTTCGCAGGGTTGCCGACGACGAGGACGCGGATGTCGCTCGCGGCGCCGGCGTTGATCGCCTCGCCCTGCGGGCGGAAGATGCCGCCGTTGGCCTCGAGCAGGTCGGCGCGCTCCATGCCCGGGCCACGCGGCCGCGCGCCGACGAGCATGCCGATGTTCGCGCCGTTGAACGCCGCCTTCGGGTCGTCGTGGATGTCGATACCTGACAGCAGCGGGAATGCGCAGTCGTCGAGCTCCATCGCGGTGCCTTCGGCGGCCTTGACGGCCTGCGGGATCTCGAGCAGGTTCAGGTGAACCTTGGTGTCCGGGCCGAGCAGCTGCCCGCTGGCGATGCGGAAGAGGAGGGCGTAGCCGATCTGGCCGGCAGCGCCGGTGACGGTCACGTTCACGGGGGTCATCGGTGATTCATCTCCTGGGAGGGGACATCGGGGCCGGCGGCTTGACGCTACCGGTGCGGCTCAGGCCATGGCCTGCTGAAGATTCTCGTCAATCGAGGCGAGGAAGTCCTGGGTCGTCTGGAACGGCTGGTCGGGCCCGATCAGCAGCGCGAGGTCCTTCGTCATCTTCCCGCTCTCGACCGTTTCCACACAGACGCGCTCGAGCGTCTCGGCGAACCCTGACACCTCGGGCGTGCCGTCCATCCGCCCGCGCGCCGACAGGCCGCGCGTCCAGGCGAAGATCGACGCGATCGGGTTCGTCGACGTGGGCTTGCCCTGCTGGTGCTGGCGGTAGTGGCGCGTCACCGTGCCGTGCGCGGCTTCGGCCTCGACCGTCTTGCCGTCGGGTGTCATCAGCACGCTCGTCATCAGGCCGAGTGACCCGAAGCCCTGTGCGACGGTGTCCGACTGCACGTCGCCGTCGTAGTTCTTGCAAGCCCAGACGTACCCGCCCTCCCACTTCATCGCCGCGGCGACCATGTCGTCGATCAGGCGGTGCTCGTAGGTGATGCCGGCGGCGTCGAAGTCGGCCTTGAACTCGGACTCGAAGATCTCGGCGAAGAGGTCTTTGAAGCGCCCGTCGTACTTCTTCATGATCGTGTTCTTCGTCGACAGGTAGACGGGGAACCCGCGGTCGAGGCCATAGCGCAGCGAGGCGCGCGCGAAGTCACGGATCGAATCGTCGAGGTTGTACATCGCCATCGCGACGCCGCCACCCGGGAAGTCGTAGACGTCGAGCTCGATCGGCTGCGAGCCGTCGGTCGGCGTGTACGTCATCGTCAGCGTTCCGGGACCCGGGACGACGAGGTCGGTTGCGCGGTACTGGTCACCGAAAGCGTGGCGGCCGATCACGATCGGCTTGGTCCACCCCGGCACCAGGCGCGGGACGTTGGAGATCACGATCGGCTCGCGGAAGATCACACCACCGAGGATGTTGCGGATCGTGCCGTTCGGCGAGCGCCACATCTGCTTCAGCCCGAACTCCTCGACGCGCGCCTCGTCCGGCGTGATCGTGGCGCACTTCACGCCGACGCCGTACTGCTTGATGGCGTTCGCCGCGTCGATCGTCACCTGATCGTCGGTCTTGTCGCGCTCTTCGATCCCGAGGTCGTAGTACTTCAGGTCGACGTCGAGGTACGGCAGGATCAGCTGGTCCTTGATGAACTGCCAGATGATGCGGGTCATCTCGTCGCCGTCCAGCTCGACGACCGGATTCTGCACCTGGATCTTCGCCATGGGGTCCTTCGGCTCGTGTGTCAGGGAGACGCGGCGATGCTAGTGCCTCACTGGCCGAGGCCGTCCGCACGGCGTAGCCTCCCGGGATGGCCACGACCCGGGCGACCACCGCAGGACGCGCCACGCACGAGGTGCTCAACCAGCCCCCGCCGCTGAGCGACCGCAACCTGTTCGAGGACAACGCGCCGCTGGTCGAGGCACTCGACCGCGAGGGCGCCGGCTGGGCCGCCGCACGCGCGAGCGAGGTCGGCGCGTTCTGGGGCGGCGAGCCGTACGCGGTCTGGGGCGAGCGCGCGAACACGAACGAGCCCGTGCTGCGCACGCACGATCGTTACGGGAACAGGATCGACGAGGTCGACTTCGACCCGGCGTGGCACCAGCTGATGACCGCGAGCGTCCGCGACGAGCTGCACGCGCTGCCGTGGCGCACGGACCGGCCGGGCGGCCACACCGCGCGAGCGGCGATGTACATCACCGCGATCCAGGCCGAAGCCGGGTTCGCCTGCCCGACGACGATGACGTACGCCTCGATCCCCGCGCTGCGCATGCAGCCCGAGCTCGCTGCGGAATGGGAGCCGTTGCTGACCGCGACGACGTACGACCCGGAGCTCAAGCCCGCCGGCGAGAAGGGCTCCGCGCTCTGCGGGATGGCGATGACCGAGAAGCAGGGCGGCTCGGACGTCCGCGCCAACACCACGATCGCGACGCCGCTCAATGGCGGCGGGGCCGGCGCCGAATACGAGATCGTCGGCCACAAGTGGTTCTGCTCGGCGCCGATGAGCGACCTCTTCCTCGTGCTCGCGCAGACGGACGAGGGGCTGTCGTGCTTCGCGCTGCCGCGGATCCTGCCCGACGGGTCGCGCAACGCGATGCACATCCAGCGCCTCAAGGACAAGCTCGGCAACCGCTCCAACGCCTCGAGCGAGGTCGAGTACGACGGCGCCTGGGCGCGCATGGTCGGCGAGCCCGGCCGCGGCGTGCCGACGATCATCGAGATGGTCGGCCACACGCGCCTGGACTGCATCCTGGGAACGGCCGCCGCGATGCGCCGCGGCGTCGCGGAGGCGACCTGGCACGCCGCGCACCGCAGCGCCTTCGGCAAGCTGCTGAGCGACCAGCCGCTGATGCAGAACGTGCTCGCCGACCTCGCGCTCGAGGCCGAGGCGACGACCGCACTGGCGATGCGCATGGCACGCGCCTACGACTCCGCCGAAGACGATCCGGCCGAGGCGCATCTCAAGCGCCTCGGGACGGCGATCGGCAAGTTCTATGTGCTGCAAGCGCGCCCCGGGGCATGCCTTCGAGGCGCTCGAGTGCTTCGGCGGAGCCGGGTTCGTCGAGGAGTCCGGCATGCCGCGGCTCTACCGCGAGGCGCCGCTCGCATCGATCTGGGAGGGCTCGGGCAACGTCATGGCGCTCGACGTCCTGCGCGCGCTCACGCGCACACCCGAGGCACTCGAGGCGTATTTCGGTGAGCTCGACCTCGCGGCCGGCGCCGACGCCCGCTACGACGTGTTCGTCGACGGCCTGCGCGCCGAGTTCGCCGACAGCGAGCAGGTCGAGTCACGCGCCCGGCGGATCGTCGAGAAGATGGCGCAGGCGCTTGCAGGGCTCGCTGCTCGTGCGCCACGCACCACCGGCCGTCGCCGACGCCTTCTGCGCCGCGCGCCTGGACGGCGACGCCGGGCTGAACTACGGCACGCTGCCCCCGGGCGCCGACATCGAGGCGATCCTCGAGCGGCACACGCCCGCCGCCGCCTGAGCGGTCACTTCGGCGTCGGCCGGAAGCTGTTGAGGACGGACATCGCACGCTCGCCGTCGCCACCGTGCTGCCGGGTCCGATGGCGACAAGCGCGTAGAAGATGCGACCGCCGTCGACGAAGACGATCCACCGCACGTCGACGTCCGTCCGGCACGCATTCGATCTGGAACCGGTGCGTTTGCGCCCAACCCCATCTCGCGCGAACGCACGGATGGCACGATCCAGCACGTGCGCGCTCCTGGATCGTCACGAGCGCCTGTCCCGGCCCGAGCGCCTTGAGCGCACGGGACGGCAGCTGCGCGCAGTCCGTCGCGACGTGCTGGACCGGCAGCGGCCCGCTCCCGACCGACAGGATCTCGCGCGGATCGGCGAGCGCCGGCGTCAGGCGTCGCGACGAGCGCCGCCAGCTCGCCGGATAGGTCACGGAGAAGCGATGCGCACTGTCCACGTACGTGGTCCTCGCGTTCGTCGCGGGCATCGCCTCGCGGGTCGTCGCCGGCTTCCCGTGAGCAACACGAGCGCGCCGATCGCGATCGGCGGCGCGACCGTCGCGGCGATCGCGAGCGCGCGAACGCCGACTGCGCCGGCCGCGGCCGGCGCTCCACCGCTCCTCCGCCGCCGTCCGCAGCTCCATCTCCAGGACATCCAGAAACTCATTCATCGTTCTGCTCCAGTCAGCTTCTCTCGCAACGCCGCGAGCCCGCGCGACACGCGCCGTCGCGCGGCGAGCGGTGTCGTTCCGGCGTCACGCGCAAGCACGTCGTAGTCCGATCCATCGACGACCCGAGCCCGCACGGCCTCGCGCTGCTCGACCGGCAACTCGCCCACGGCACGCTCGAGGTCGGCCGCCGCGATGCGTGGGCTCGCGAGCTCCTCGATGCGCGCGAGCATCTCGTCGTCGAGGTCGATCCGGCGCATGCCGAGCCGCCGTCGCGCGCGGTCGTCGGCGTGCCCGCGTTCGAGCGCACGGGACAACAGATTGCGCGCAATCCCGAAGAGCCACTGCACCGGCTCGCCCCGGCCGCGTCGAACCGCTCGGCTCCCGCCAGCGCCGCCGCGAACGTCTCCGCGGTCAGGTCCGCTGCGAGCTCCGGGCTGGAGGTCCGCCGCGCATGGAACGCGAGCACCGTCTCGGCATGCCGGCGGTAGAACGCCGCGAAGGCATCCGCGTCGCGCGCCGCCAGCAGCGCCTCGTCCGGTTCACTGGCCCAGTTCATCATCTGGTTCTTGCGTCCTGGCCCGGAAGTGTGACCGCGCCGGGGATACCCTCAAGAGCGTGTTCGGCGACCGCTCGATCCAGCTGTTCCGGATCTCTGGCATTCGCATCGGGGCCAGCCCGAGCTGGTTCCTCGTGCTGTTCCTGATGATCTACTGGCTGTCGAACTACTTCGGCGACGTGCTGGTGGACTCGTCGAACACCGTCTCGTTCGGCGTCGCCGTCGCGGCGACCGTCCTGTTCTTCGTCTCGCTGCTGCTGCACGAGCTCGGCCACGCGATGGCCGCGCGCCGCTTCGGGATCGGCACGAGCGGCATCGATCTGTGGCTGTTCGGCGGCGTCGCCAAGCTCACGCGCGACTCGAAGACGCCGAAGGAGGAGTTCGTCGTCGCCGCCGCCGGGCCCGGCCGTGACGGCGGTCATCGTCGGCGTCTGCATCGGCCTCGGCGCGCTGCTGTCGAAGATGACCGGCGTCGTCGACACCGCGACGTTCCAGGACGTCAGCACGACGCCGTCGATCGCGCTGATCGGCTGGCTCGGGCTGATCAACCTCGTCCTGCTGGTCTTCAACCTGATTCCCGCGTTCCCGCTCGACGGCGGGCGGATCGCGCGCGCGGTCGCGTGGAAGCTCACGGGCGACCGCAGCCGCGGCACGCGGATCTCGGCGCGCATGGGCGAGGTCTTCTCCTGGATCCTGATCGGGCTCGGCATCTACATCTTCATCCGCGGCGACGTCGTCAGCGGCGTCTGGTTCGGCTTCCTCGGCTGGTTCCTCGGCTCGGCCGCTCGCGGTGCGGTCGCGGGGACGCGCTTCGCCGACGCGCTCGACGGCGTCACCGCCGGCGACGTGATGGACGAGCAGCCCGTCACGATCCCCGCGCAGACGACCGTGCTCGATGCGCACGACCGCTACTTCGGTCTCTACCGCGCCCCGTGGTTCGCCGTCACCGACGAGCTCGGCCGCTTCGAGGGCATCCTGCAGGCGGCGGCCGTCGAGGCGGCGATCGCCGACGGCCGGCCGGCGCTGACCGTCCGCGACGTGCTGGACCCGGCCGCCGAGCCGGAGGCCTGGGTGACACGCGACACCCCGATCGAGGCACTGCTCAGTCTCGAGGCGGTGCGCCGGCTCGGCGCCGTCATGGTCGTGGACGCCGACGACCGCCTCTGCGGCGTCGTGACCGCCGACCAGCTGCGCCGTGCGCTGGCCGCCGCGGCACCCCAGGCGTAGCCGCCGGCAGCCAATAACCGACCTGCGCACTTGGGATTCGGCCGCGCCGAAGCACCCGCAGGCGCAGGCCGTCTCGGCCCCGCTCGCGTATAGAGTCAAGGAGCCGCGCAGGTCTTCCGCGCGGCGGCAACCTCACCCTCTCGAAGAGCCAGATGCCAGCACATGACGTCCTGATCATCGGCGCGGGCCTTGCCGGCCAGCGCGCAGCACTCGCCGCCGCCCAGCGCGGCGCGACGGTCGCGATCCTGAGCAAGGTCCACCCGGTGCGCTCGCACTCCGTCGCGGCCGCAGGTGGCATCAACGCCGCGGTCAACCCGGCCGACGACTGGCGCTCGCACGCCTACGACACCGTCAAGGGGTCGGACTTCCTCGGCGACCAGGACGCGATCGAGATCATGTGCCGCGAGGCGCCGGACGAGGTCATGCACCTCGAGCACATCGGTCTCACGTTCCACCGCAACGAGAAGGGCGAGATCGACCTGCGCGCGTTCGGCGGAGCGTCGATGAAGCGCACCGCCTACGTCGCCGACATCACCGGCCAGGCGATGCTGCACGTGCTCTACGAGCAGCTGATGAAGTTCCACGAGGTGATCGATCGCTTCGAGGAGTGGTTCGTCACCTCGATCGTGCGCGACGAGCAGGGCCACTGCGTCGGCGTCGTCGCGCGTGAGATCCGCAGCGGCCTGACCGAGACCTTCTCCGCCAAGAGCGTGATCCTCGCCTCCGGAGGCGCCGGCCAGTGCTTCAAGCCGACGACGAACGCCCTGATCTGCACGGGTGACGGCATCGCCCAGGCCTACGAGGCCGGCGCGCCGCTGATGGACATGGAGATGATCCAGTACCACCCGACGACGCTCGCCGAGAACGGCTTCCTGATCACCGAGGGCGCACGCGGCGAAGGCGCGCATCTCCTGAACTCCAACGGCGACCGCTTCATGGAGACGTACGCGCCGAACAAGATGGAGCTCGCCTCGCGCGACGTCGTCTCGCGCGCAGAGCAGACCGAGATCCTCGAGGGTCGCGGCGTCGGCCCCGAGGGGACCGGCATCTGGCTCGACATCACCGTCGTCCCGAAGAAGCGCACGCTCGAGGCGCTGCGCGAGATCGTCAACATCGGCAAGGACTTCGCCGGCGTCGACATCACCCGCGACCCGATCATGATCCAGCCGGGGATGCACTACATCATGGGCGGGGTCAAGACCGACATCAACGGCGCGACCTCGATCCCGGGCCTCTACGCCGCCGGCGAGGTCGCCTGCGTCTCGGTCCACGGCGGCAACCGCCTCGGCGCCAACTCGCTGCTCGACACGCTGATCTTCGGCCGCCGCTCCGGTGAGCACGCCGCCGAGCGCGCCGTCGGCATGCCGATGCCGATCGCCGGCAAGGAGGCCCAGCGCGACGACGAGGCCAAGATCGCCGAGATCCTCGCGCGCCCGAAGGACGGTCGCCGCATCTCCGAGATCAAGGAGGAGCTCGGCGAGACGATGAACCGCTACGTCGCCGTCTTCCGCGAGGAGGACGGCCTCAACGACCGCGCACGAGACGGTCCGCCGGCTCAAGGACGAGGCGACGACCGCCTACGTCGACGACAAGGGCACCGTCTTCAACCAGGACGTCCTCGGCGCGATCGAGCTGGGCTACATGCTGACCGTCGCCGAGACGATCGTCGTCGCCGCGATCGAGCGCAAGGAGTCGCGCGGAGCGCAGTTCCGCACCGACTTCCCCGAGCGCAACGACGAGGAATGGCTGAAGCACATCGACGTCTCGCGCAACGGCGACGAGAGCCCGCACATCACCTACTCACCGGTCACCATCACGCAGTGGCAGCCCGAGGAGCGCAAGTACTAGATGGCTGAGTTCACGCTGAAGATCCGCCGTTACGACCCCGAGTCGGGCGAGGCGCCGTACTGGGACGAGCACACGGTCGACCTCGCACCGCACCGCTCGGTGCTCGAGGGCATCCTCCAGGCGAAGGCCACGAACGACGGCTCGATCGGCGTGCGCTGCTCGTGCCGCGCCGCGATCTGCGGCTCGTGCGGCGTGCGCATCAACGGCCAGCCCGGCCTCGCCTGCCACACCCACCTCGACAAGGCGCTGGCCGGCTCCAAGGACGGCGTCATCACGGTCGAGCCGATGGGCAACATGCCCGTCATCAAGGACCTGATCGTCGACATGGACGCGGTCCACTGGAAGAAGATCCAGCGCGTCACGCCGTGGCTGATCAACAAGCTCCCGATCCCCGAGCGCGAGTACATCGTGCCGCGCGAGTCGATGATCGACGTCACCCAGACCGCGGCCTGCATCCAGTGCGGCGCCTGCGTCTCGGACTGCCTCTCGATGGAGGTCGACCCGCTGTTCATCGGCCCCGCCGCGCTCGCGAAGGCCTACCGCTTCGTCGGCGACCCGCGCGACGCCAAGCACGAGCAGCGGCTGAAGGACCTCACGCACGACGCGCACGGGCTCTACGCGTGCACGCACTGCTTCAAGTGCATCGAGGCGTGCCCGAAGGGCGTCGCGCCGATGAGCCAGATCATGCGCCTGCGGCGGATCGCCGGCAGCGACCACGGCATCAACGACCGCAACAACGGCCACCGTCACGAGAAGGCGTTCGTCTCGCTCGTGCGCGACAACGGCCTGCTGTGGGAGGCCGAGCTGCTGCCGCGCTCCTACGGCGGCGACTCGTGGTTCGGCAAGTTCGCGCCGCCCGCGGGCCTCGAGCTCGTCGCGTCGCTCCCGGCGATCACGACCGCGCTGCTGCGCCGCAAGGTCACGCCGATGGGCGCGCTGAAGCCGCACAAGATCCCGTCAGCGGACCTCGCAGCCGTGAAGAAGATCTACGACATCGTCGAGAGCCGCGATCAGCGCGACGAGCTGAACCTCTACATCAGCGGGACCGACGCCGACAACGCCGAGAACCCGGCCGCAGAAACCCCGGTCGCCGTGACAACCGCGGACGCCGAAGCCGAAGGGACGAGCTGAGCATGAAGGTCGCCTACTGGCCCGGCTGCGTCAGCCGCGGCTTCACGCCGGAGCTGCACGGATCGATGGCGCAGGTCGCGCCACTGCTCGACATCGAGCTCGTCCAGCTCGACCGCGCAAACTGCTGCGGAGCCGGCGTGATCGCCGAGCACAGCCAGGAGCTCGCCGACACGCTCAACGCGCGCACCTTCGCGCTCGCCCAGCAGGTGCCCGGCGCCGACCTGATGATGAACATCTGCTCGACCTGCCAGGGCGCGCAGAGCGAGTGCCAGGAGCGCCTGGACGCGAACGCCGAGTACCGCGGACGCGTCAACGAGACGCTGAAGGCCAGCGACGGCCTCGAGTACAGCGAGGGCGTCGTCAACAAGAACTTCCTCTGGGTGCTCGTCGAGGACATCGGCCTCGACCATCTCAAGACGCTCGTCAAGCGGCCGCTCACCGACCTGAAGGTCGGCCCCTTCTACGGCTGTTACATCGTGCGTCCCGACCGACCGGCTCGGCATCGACGCCGAGAACCCGCGCGACACCTACCTCGCACAGGTGATCGAGGCGCTCGGCGGCACGGTCATCGACTACGCCGGCAGCCACAAGTGCTGCGGCTTCCCGATCATCACGATGAACAAGGACGCTTCGCTCAAGCAGGCCGGCACGCACCTCGGCGACGCGGTCGACGCCGAGGCCGACTGTCTCGTCACGCCGTGCCCGCTCTGCCACCTGAACCTCGACCTGCAGCAGCCGCTCGCCGAGCGCGCCGTCGGTCGCGAGCTGAACATGCCGGTCCTGCACCTGCCGCAGCTCGTCGGCCTCGCCCTCGGCCTGTCGCCGAAGGAGATCGGGCTGCAGCGCCACGTCGTCAAGCCGACGAGCGTGATCGACTGGTCCGAGTCGGTCATCGCAGGTGTGGGTTCGGGCGCATCCGGCGGCTGGTAGCTCACAGCTGACGCAGCGGCGGGGAGAGGTCCGTGCTCGCGAGTAGCGTCACGCGCTCCCGTCCCCACTGAAGAGGAGTACTCATGCGCAGGTTCGTCCGCCGGCCGTCGCCGGCGATGATCGTCGCGCTGATCGCGCTCGTCGCCGCCACGGCAGGCAACGCGATCGCCGACCAAGTCACCGCCACCGTCGCCGCACTCAAGTCGAACAGTGTCACCAGCAAGACCGTCAAGAACGGTTCGCTGCTGGCCAAGGACTTCAAGAAGAGCGAGCTGAAGAAGCTCAAGGGCGCGACCGGCGCCAAGGGTGCGACCGGCGCGGCCGGCGCGGCCGGCGCCCAAGGTCCCGCCGGCACCCCCAACGGCTACACCAAGACCGAGGCTGACGCGGCGTTCCTCGGCGCGACGGCGAAGGCCGCCGACGCCGACAAGCTCGACGGTGTCGACGGCTCGTCGTTCGTGACCGGTGGTGGCAGCCAGAACTTCGGCTCGACGCTCATGGCCGGCAACGCGGCGGACGTCACCCTGCTGACGATCCCGAACATCGGGAAGATCACGGCCGGGTGCACGACCGGTTCCCCGGAGGCGATGGACATCACGGTCGAGAACGATCAGACCAGCACGATCCGGATGGCCTACACACTCACCGACGCGGGTGGCAACGCCGTCTCCGGACGTCAACTCACGGCGGGCAACAACTTCAACTTCAACTTCGGAACAGTGAACACCCAGGCTGTCCTGCAGTTGACGAAGACGACGGGCGCAGGCCTGTTGACGACGACGAACGCGGCCAGCGTCCTGTTGACCGCGATCACCAACCCCACGGGCGACGCGGACAAGTGCCGCTTCCAGGCTCAGATGCAGACCGGAAGCAGCGGGTTCAGCTTCGTGTTCTTCAACCCGATTGTGCTCTCGCCGTAGAACCTCAGCGGTCGGCGGCGGGCTCCGGCCCGCCGCCGATCCGTGCTTTGCTCAGCGATCGTCCAGTGGCGCGTAGGCGCTCTGGCATACTCGCGGCGTGCTGTGCGTAGGAACGCGACAGGCCGGTCCGGCGATGCTTGCGGTGTTCGCGGTCGTTGCTCTGAGCGCGGCCACCGGCCTCGCACCCGCAGCGCAGGCGGCCTCCAAGAAGAAGCCGGTCGCGACGAAGACCCGTTGTGCCCCCGGGAGTTACCCGGTCATCAGGGTCTCCAAGAAGAAGCTGAAGCCGCGTCGCGACAAGCGCGGGCGGCTGCGCTGCGCGACGACGAAGGCCAAGTCGCGGCCAGTCG
Organism: uncultured Actinomycetes bacterium; assembly: GCA_963821685.1. Lineage (GTDB taxonomy): Bacteria > Actinomycetota > Thermoleophilia > Solirubrobacterales > Solirubrobacteraceae > F1-60-MAGs163. The sequence continues at coordinate 292,804 of CAWGEW010000008.1, forward strand.
CGCCGGCGGCGAGCCCGACCGGTCAGCTCGGACAGGTGGCCGATGGCCTCGACACGGCGCTCGAGCTCACTCCCGGTGCCCGCAAGGCGCTCGATCGCCGGCTCGGAAAGCGCCGGACGAGCGCGCTGCTGGCGCTCGGCCTCGACGGCTGGCGCCGGTCGGCCGGCGCCGCACAACGCGCGCACGCCGCTGAGGAGAAGACGACAACGATGACCTTCGGCTCGCCGGCCGACGGAACAGACGGCAAGGCGACGATCACGCTCGACGACGCCGGGGAGGACAAGCTCGGATTCAAGGCCAAGGTGGACGCCGAGGTCGCCGTGACCGGTGAAGGCCTCGAGAAGCTCGCCGGAAAAGATCAGCAGCTTTCCTCCGAGGTCAAAAAGGGCAGGGCAAAGGTCTCGGTCTCGTTCGAGGACGCTCCGCAGGGCTGCCCGTCCGCGGCAGGCATCGTCAAAGGCCGGCTGCACGGCAGGGCCTCGATCGCGATCTCGGTGACATCGCCGTCCGGCGCCACGACCGAGATGCACCTGAGTGCCGACGCCGACATGACCTACACGGCGACGGTCGGCGAGGACGCGCACTGGACCACGATCGACGATGTCGACATGCAGACCGAGTTCCAGGCCGGCGGCACGAAGCAGCCCACGCAGACGTACCGCGGCCATCGCTTGGGCGACGGCTTCGGGCGCGAGAGCATCATCGGCAGCAGCAACTTCGGTGAGAGCCTCACCCGTGACTGGGGAAAGATCGACACCCAGAAGGGCGGCGGCGTCTTCGGCCCCAAGGGCAGCTGGAACTGGAAGCGCGGCGTCGACCTCAACGACATGAAGTCGATCGACAACGTCAAAGCGATGGTCGGTACCTGGGCCGCGACGGACGCCCTGCTGCTTGCAGGCGTCGAGTACCTGCGCGGCGTCGCGCTGAAGCGCGGCGAGAAGCACTGGTACGACGACGAGGCGTGCCTGCGTCTCGACGGCAAGCCTGCCGCATCAAAGCTGCGCGCGGGCCAGCAGACGAAGGTCACGGCCAGCAACGCCAAGGCCGCCGACGGGACACCGGTCAAGACCGGGCTGACCGCCTCCGGCGTGGCGTCCCTGCTCCCGGGCACCGCCTCGATGGCGGCAGGCGCGACGTTCGACTTCACGCTGACCGCGCCCAACGCGACGCCGACAGTGTCGAGCTGGAAGGTCGTCGCGCTGAGCCGCGCGGGCAAGAAGACCGTCCAGGGAACGCTCGGCGACCAGGCCGCCTACGAGGTCAAGCTCGATGACCACGAGCTCGGCGACTTCGCGACGCACACGAGCAACGGGCGGATCGTCGCGACGCTGCGCCCCGAACCGGTCGCGCAGAGCAATCCGGCGAAGTGGACGGGCGGCGGCCCGCTCGCCTGGAGCGAAGTCACCGCCACCTCGAAGATCCAGTACTGCGACACCGTCAGCCCGATCTCCGGTGGCGCATGGACCGTCACGATCACCCAGGCCACGCCGGAGACACTCACGGTCGCGCTGGACTTCAGCGCCGATACGCGCGTTCTGTGGACGATGCACTGCGACTTCCCGCCAGACCCAGGCGGCGGCGGGGACCCGCCGCCGACTGACAGCCCCGGCCTGCAGGGTCCCAGCGTGCTCGCGATGACGCCGCTGACGTTCACGGTCCCGGCCGCCGGCGGGACGCAGGCGCTGGGTGGAACGCTGCTGGACGGCGGCGACGGGTTCACGACGAACGGCACACTGACCGTCACGCCCGTCGCCTCGTAGCGACGCGCGGTCGCTACGAGCGGGCGCCGGCGCCGACCAGCCCGCGCTGGACTGCGAGCTCGGCGAGCTGCACCGTGTTCAGCGCGGCGCCCTTGAGCAGGTTGTCGCCGACGACGAAGAAGTTGAGGCTGCGCGGGTCGGCGAGGTCCATCCGCACGCGACCGACGAAGGTCTCGTCGCGCCCGGCCGCCTCGAGCGGTGTCGGCGCGTCCTCGACGACGAGGTTCGGGAACGCCCGCAGCACCTCGAGCGCCTCGGCGAGGTCGACGTCGCGCTCGTAGGTCGCCTTGACCTGAATCGCGTGCCCGACCATCACCGGCACGCGCACGCAGGTCGGCGAGACCGCGAGGTCCGGCAGGCCGAGGATCTTGCGGCTCTCGTTGCGGAGCTTCATCTCCTCGTCGGTGTAGCCGTTGTCGCCGAGCGTGCCGAGCAACGGCACGACGTTGTAGGCGAGCGTGTTCTCGTGGACGCTCGATTCGACCTTGCGGGCAGCCTGCGCCCCGTCGTTCACGAGCATGTCGATGTCGTCGTGCAGCAGCGGCACCTGGAACGCGAGCTCGTCGATCCCCTTCTGCCCCGCTCCGCCGGCCGCCTGGTAGCTCGTGGCGACCATCGCGGTCATGCCGAAGGCGTCGTGCAGCGCCTTGGCGGGCAGCATCACGACCATCGTCGTGCAGTTCGGGTTCGCGACGATGCCCTTGCGCGCGTCGTCGATCGCCTCAGGATTCACTTCGCTGACGACGAGCGGCACGTCGTCGTCCATCCGCCACGCCGACGAGTTGTCGACGACGACGGCGCCGCCGGCGACGAACGCCTCGGCCCAGGCCTTCGACGTCGAGCCGCCGGCCGAGAACAGCGCCAGGTCATAGCCCTTGACCGTCTCCTCGCTCAGCGGCTGGATCACGCCGTACCCGTCGAGCTCCTTGCCCGCCGAGCGCTCGCTGGCGAACGGGACGATGGCGTCGGCCTGGAACCCGCGGCGCTCGAGCGTGCGCAGCATGATCCCGCCGACCGCACCGGTGGCACCGACGACCGCGACCCTCATGACGCGAACTCCCCGAACGGCTGCTCCGGGCGGATCGTGTCGTCGCCCTGCAGCTCGAACGCGCTGTGCAGCGCGCGGACGGCCTCGGGGACCTTGTCGCCCGGGACGACGCAGGAGATCTTGATCGGCGAGGTGGAGATCATCTCGATGTTGATGCCGTGGTCACCCAGGACGGTGAACACCTTCGCGGCGACGCCCGGATGGGACTTCATTCCGGCGCCGACGATCGACACCTTCCCCATCGACTCGTCCGCCTGCAGGCCGCCGATGCTGAGCTCGGCGACGAGCGGCTCCAGCGCCGCGCGCGCGGCGCGCAGATCCTCGCGCGGGATCGTGAACGACATGTCGGCGCGGGCGCCGTCGGAGACCGGCTCGTTCTGGATGATCATGTCCACGTTGACGTTCGCCTCGGCGAGCGTGGTGGCGATCCGGCCGGCGATGCCGGGCGTGTCCGGAATGCCGGTCAGCGTGACGCGGGCCTCGCCGGTCGAATGTGTGACGGCCGTGATCAGTGGGTGTTCCATGGTCTCCCTCTCAGAGACGACGATCGTGCCAGGACCGTCGTCGAAACTCGACCTGCAGTGGATCCGCACACCGTGGTTGCGTGCGTATTCGAGGCTGCGCAGCTGCAGCACGCCGGCACCCGAGGCGCTCATCTCGAGCATCTCCTCGAACGAGACGACGTCGAGCTTGCGTGCGTCCGGGACGATCCGCGGGTCGGCGGTGAAGACCCCGGGAACGTCGGTGTAGATCTCGCAGACGTCGGCCCCGACGGCGGCGGCGAGCGCCACGGCGGTCGTGTCCGAGCCGCCGCGACCGAGCGTCGTGACGTCCTTCGATGTCGAAACGCCCTGGAAGCCGGCGACCAGCACGATCGCGTCCTCGTCGAGCGCGTCCATGATGCGGTCGGCGCGCACGTCGAGGATCCGCGCCTTCGTGTGCGAGGTGTCGGTGACGATGCCGGCCTGCGAGCCGGTCAGTGAGATCGCGCGGTGCCCGAGGTCGTTGATCGCCATCGCGCAGAGCGCGCACGAGACCCGCTCACCGGTCGACAGCAGCATGTCCATCTCACGCGGGTCCGGGTTGTCGGACACCTCGAACGCGTCCGCGATCAGGCGGTCGGTCTCGAGGCCGCGGGCGCTGAGGACCGCCACCACGCGGTGGCCCTCCTCGCGTTTGCGCACGATCCGTCCAGCCGCCCGCTTGAGGCGCTCCGCGTCGGCGACCGATGTGCCGCCGAACTTCATGACGATCGTGCCCAGACTCATCCGAGCGATGGAGGATACGAACGATCGGGCGCAGGCCCGTGGTGCTCGCCTTCTACGGTGACCCGGTGCGCCTTCTGACCCGCATCGCGGTCGATACGACACCGCTGCGCGAGTCGCGCGATCTGCGGCTGCTGCTGCTCGGCAACTTCGTCACCGGGCTCGGGACGCAGGCGACGCTCGTCGCGCTGCCCTACCAGCTCTATGTCGAGACGAAGTCGGCGTTCCTCGTCGGGCTGCTCGGCGCGGCGGAGCTGATCCCGCTGGTGACGCTCGCGCTGGTCGGCGGCGCGCTCGCCGACCGCTACGACCGCCGCCGCCTGCTGCTGCTCGACCAGATCGCACTGGTCGCGCTGGCCGGCGCGCTCGCCGCGCTGGCGTTCGCAGGCTCACCCCCGGTCTGGGCGCTCTACGTCCTCGGCGGCCTGCTCGCAGGCTTCGCGGCGCTGCAGAACGTGACGCGCGCGTCGATCGTCCCGAACCTCGTCAGCACCGAGCGGCTGCCGTCAGCGCTCGCGCTGAGCTTCGGCCTCGTGCAGCTCACGCTCGTGATCGGCCCGATGATCGCGGGCATCCTGATCGGCGCCGTCGGACTCGGCTGGGCGTACGCGCTCGACGCCGCCTCGTGCCTGGCGTTCGTCTGGGCGATCGTGCGGATGGGCGCCCAGCCACCGCACGTCGTGGAGGGTCCGCGGGTCGCGATCCACTCGTCGATCGGCGAGGGGCTGCGCTACGTGCGCACCAACCGGGCGCTGATGGGGTCGTTCGCGATCGACCTCGTGGCGATGACGTTCGGCATGCCGCGCGCGCTGTTCGCCGTCCTCGCCGTGAGCGTCTACGGCGCCGGTGCCGAGGGAACCGGCGTGCTCTACGCGTCGGTCGCCGTCGGCGCGACCGTCGCGGCGCTGACGACCGGGTGGATGCGGCACGCGCAGCGCCTCGGCCTGATCACGATCTGGGCCGTCGTCGCGTGGGGCGGGGCGATCGCACTGGCCGGCCTCGCGCCATCACTGTGGATCGCCGCGGCCCTGCTGGTGCTCGCCGGCGCCGCCGACAGCGTCAGCGCGGTCTGCCGCTCGACGATCAACCAGTCGGTCACGCCGGATCATCTGCGCGGCCGCATGTCGTCGGTGTTCTCGCTGGTCGTGACGAGCGGGCCGCGGCTGGGCGACATCGAGTCCGGCGCGGTCGCCGGCCTCACGTCCCCGCGCTTCGCGATGAGCTCGGGCGGGCTGCTGTGCATCGCCGGCGCCGGGCTCGTGGTGCTCGCGTTCCCGGCGCTCGCCAAGTACGACAAGAGCGAGGCGCTGGCTGCGGCCGAGACGGCGGCGCTGCAGCCGGCTGCGGCCTAGCTAGGGCGTGAGCCGCGAAGCCCAGACGGTGTGTCCGCTGTTCATGTCGTAGCCATCCCAGACGGCGAGGCCGCCGCCGCTCGGCAGCAGTGCCAGTGCCATCGTCTGTGACGTGCCACCGTCCTGGCCGAACAGCGCGGGCGAGCCGAACGCTCCCCCTGGAGACTTGAGTGCGACGGCGTAGCGGCTGTAGGCGGTCTGATCGCCAGCGTGGTTGGGCACGGGCTGGGTCCAACCCGCGAGCACTCCTCCGGCGTCGGACGTGGCGATCCCGGCTCCCCAGTGCCCCCGGTTACCCGGGGCGAGCGTTCCGGTCTGCTTGAGCGCCCCGCCGGCTGTCCCCTCGTACACCCGCAATTCGAACTCCTGCTTGTCCGTGCGCAGCGAGCCGGCATGACCGGCGACGACCGCGATGTGCCCGCCGGGTGACACGGCGAGCCCAAGGTTCTCGACCGACTCGCTGCAGTCGCAACCGCGGTCGAGCACCGGTCCCGTCGCGGTCAGCTGATCGGCGGACGGAGCAGCCTGCAGCACGCGCAGTTCCTCGCGGGCATTGGGCCCGTCCGCCGGCAACGCCTGCTCGGCCACGACGATCGCGCCTGCGGGCGTGATCGCCGTCTTGAGCGCAAAGCCCGTCGGCCCCAGGACAGCCGGCGGCCCCCACGGGCCCCCGCGCCGTGAGATCGACGCCGCGGTCGTTCCGGAGCGCCCGTTGCTGCGCCAGGTGACGAGCGCGTCGCCGGCATCGTTGGTGTCCGCCGTGGTGATCACGTCCCGGGACGGCAGGCGCGGCGACAGCACGAACGGCGCACCGAACACGTCGACGCCGGGCAGCCGCCAGGCGCCCTCGAGATGCCAGCCGCCGCCGCGGCCCTCGTACTGAAGCCAGGTTGCGAGCGCGCGCCCGTTCGGCGCGACCGCGAGGTGATCGAACTGGATCCGTGCGCTGTGGCCCGGAGAGGAGATCGTGCGCGGTGCGGACGCGTGCCCGTCGGCGCTGAAGAACACCGCGCGGACGCGCGGGTAGGGCCGCGAGACACGCCGTGTCAGCAGCACGCCGGACCCGTCGGCCGCGAACCCGATGTCGTTGCCGCCATACGCCCGCTCCGCGTCGGTCGAAGCGAACACGGGGACCGCTGTCCCGAACGCGCCGCCCGGGAGCGCATGTGCTGCCGAAACCACCGGGCGTGCCGGACTGCTGCCCAGGCCCCAGTCCACGAGTGCGACGTCGGCAGACCCGTCAGCTCCGACGAGCGCATGGCCACCGACTGCCGCACCGACGGATTGCGGCTGGGACCAGCCGGCGTGAGCCGACGCGACCGGAGTGAGGGCCAGCGCTGCGAGCACCAGGGCGACGGGACGAGCGGAACGGATCATGTGCCTGAAACGCGGCACTCGCGGAAAGGTTGCGCGCCGCTCAGACGGCGCGGCGGCCGAGCATCGCGCGGCCGAGCGTCACTTCGTCGGCGTACTCGAGGTCGGCGCCGACCGGCAGTCCGCTGGCCAGGCGCGTGACGACGATGTCCGCCTCGCGCTCGTGCAGGCCGCGGGCGACATGCAGCGCCGTCGCCTCGCCGGTCGTCGTCGGGTTCGTCGCGAGCACGACCTCGGTGACGCCGCCGCCGACGACGCGCGCGTAGAGCTCCTCGATCCGCAGGTTCTCGGGATCGACGCCGTCGATCGGCGACAGCGCGCCACCGAGCACGTGGTAGCGGCCACGGAACTCGTGCGTGCGCTCGACCGGGATGACGTCGGCCGGCTCCTCGACGACGCAGATCACCGCGGCGTCACGGCGCTCGTCCTGGCAGATCGTGCAGCGCGGGCCCTCGGCGAGGTTGAAGCAGATCTCGCAGAACCCGATCTTCTCCTTGACGTCGCGGATCGCGTCGGCGAGCGCGATCGCGTCCTCCGGCGAGCGGCGCAGCACGTCGAACGCGAGCCGCTGGGCCGTGCGCGGACCGACGCCCGGCAGCTTGCCGAGCTCGGTGATCAGCCGCTGGACTGGCGGTGCGTGGCTCACATTCCCGGGAGTGCCGAGGCCGCCGAGGCCACCTGCGCCGCCGAGGCCGCCGGCGATTCCGCCCATGCGGTCCGCGGCGAGCTGCTGGGCCGCGCGGATCGCCTCGTTCGTCGCTGCGGTCACGAGGTCCTGAAGCAGCTCGGCGTCCTCGGGGTCGATCGCCTCGGGGTCGATCACGACGGACTTCACGACGAGGTCGCCGCTGATCTTGACCGTGACCATCCCGCCGCCCGCGGAGGCCTCGACCTCCTCGTCCTTGAGCTTCTCCTGCGCCGCGAGCATGTCGGCCTGCATCTTCTGGACCTGCTTGAGCATCTGCTGCATGTTCGGCTGGGGCATCAGGCGGGTCCTTGGGGCTCGGGTTCGGGAACGATCTCCTCCGCATCGAACTCTTGCACGATGCGCGCCACGAGCTCGTCGCCCGCGAGCTCGGGCGGCCGCTCCGGCTCACCGAGGTCGCGGTGCTCGTAGGCGAGGCGCAGGCGGGCCCCCGTCAGCGCGAGCAGCGCCTCGCCGAGCGAGCGCCGGTGCTCCTGGTTCTCAGCGGCCATCCGGCGATTGAACGTGTCGTTCGCGGCGAACGCGAGGATCAGCGTCCCGTCGACGATCTCGACCGGCCGCGCGTTGCTGAGCGCCGCCTCGAGCAGCGCGTAGTCGGCCCCGACGGTCTCCAGCGCGGCGGGCCAGACCTCGTGGACCTCCTCGAGCGTCACGCTCGCGCGCGTCGGCGCGGGGCCGGCGGCGGCGCGACCGGCGGGACCGGGTCGACGGCCGGGACGCGGGGGCGAGGCGAGCGACTCCTCGGCTGTCGGAGCAGGCGCCGCGGCGACGGCGGTGGGCTGCGGGGGCGCGGCGGGCGGGTCCTCGCGTGGAACGGACTGCAGCGGCGCGGGCGCCGGCGTCGCGGCCACGTCCGGGACGGCGGTCAGCGGGGCGATCGGCGAGCTCGCGGCGCTCTGCAGCGCGGCCTCGAGCCGGCCGATGCGCGTCAGCAGCGCCTTCGTCGATGCATCGACCTCGGGCGTCGCGGCCTGCACGAGCGCGAGCTCGAGCCGCGTGCGCGCGTCGGCGCCGTCCTTGACCGTGCGCAGCGCCGTGCCGAGCAGCTCCAGCAGCAGGACGAGGTCGGTCGCCTCCAGGCGCTGGGCCTGATCGGACAGGCGCGCGTCGCGCTCGGGCGTGACGCGCAGCTCCGCGGGAACCGCGCCGAGCGTGCGCACGACGAGCAGCTCGCGCGTGTGCGCCTCGATGTCGCGCATCCCGGAGACGAGGTCGCGGCCGGTGCCGGCGAGCTGCGCCGCCACGCCGCAGCGTCGCGGCGGCGTCGTGCGCGGCGACCGCGTCGAGCGTGCCGAACAGCAGGTCGTCGTCGACCGCGCCGAGCACCGCCTGGACGTCGCCGACCGTGATGTTCGTCGCCGGAGTAGGTGACGAGCTGCTCGAGCGTGCCGAGCGCGTCGCGGAACGAGCCGGTCGCGTGCCGCGCGAGCAGCGCCAGCGCGTCGCGGCGCGATCTCGATCTGCTCCTCGCCGGCGACGCGCTGCAGGACGGACGCGAGCTGCTCGACCGTCGGGCGGCCGAAGTCGAAGCGGTGGCAGCGGTCGACGACCGTCGGCAGCACCTTCTGCGCCTCGGTCGTCGCGAGCACGAAGATCGTCCCCGGCGGCGGCTCCTCGAGCGTCTTGAGGAACGCGTTCCACGCCTGCGGGGTGAGCATGTGCGCCTCGTCGAGGATGTAGACCTTGCGTGCCGCCCGAGATCGGGGCGAACGCGACCTTGTCGCGCAGCTCGCGGATGTCGTCGACGGAGTTGTGCGACGCGGCGTCCATCTCGATCACGTCGAGCGACGTCGCGTTCTGGATCGCGATGCACGCGTCGCAGACGCCGCACGGCTCGATCGTCGGCCCGTTCACGCAGTTCAGGCAGGCCGCGAGGATCTTCGCCATCGACGTCTTGCCGGTGCCGCGCGAGCCGACGAACAGGTAGGCGTGATGCACCTTTCCCTGCTCGACGGCGTTGCTCAGCGTGCGGACGACGTGCTCCTGCCCGACGACGTCTGCGAACGTGCGAGGACGGTGACGACGGTAGAGCGAGGGGCCGGCGGACACGAAGGCCGAGGGTACACGTCCGCGCGGCGCGGCCGGGACCCGCGCGGATAGGGTCCGGGGCCATGGATCAGGCCCTGCGCGAGAACCTGCTGGACTGGCTGCGGATCCCCTCGATCTCGACCGGCGGCGGCGAGCCGGCGGACCTGCGAGCGGGCCGCCGAATGGGTCTGCGAGCGGGTCCGGGCGGCCGGCGGCGAGGCCGGGCCTGGTGCGCGATCGGCGACGGCAATCCGCTCGCCGTCGGTGACCTGCGCGCCGCCGATCCGGACGCCCCGACGGTGCTGATCTACGGCCACTACGACGTCCAGGGCATCGGCGACCCCGACGCCTGGGAGTCGCCCCCGTTCGAGCCGACCCAGCGCGGCGAGCGCATCTACGCGCGCGGCGCGGCCGACGACAAGGGCAACTTCCTGCCGCTGCTGCACGCAGCGTGCTCGCTGGCGGCTGCCGGGGAGCTGCCGGTCAACGTGCGGGTGCTCGTCGAGGGCGAGGAGGAGGCCGGCGGCGAGAGCGTCGAGCAGTGGGTGCGCGACGACGAGCGCCGCGTCGACTGCGCGATCGTCTTCGACTCGGGGATGGAGGACGTCCACACGCCCGGCGATCACGCTCGGCCTGCGCGGGATCGTCGCCGACCTCGCTGACGGTCACGGCGCAGCCGCGCGATCTGCACTCCGGCCTGTACGGCGGCGTGACGCTGAACGCCGCGCACGTCCTGCACCGGATCCTCGGCGCGGTGCTCCCCGGCGCCGGACGGCGTCCTGCGCGACGAGCTGCGCGAGGGCATCACGCCGCCCTCGCAGACCGAGCTGGAGTCGTGGGCGGCGCTGCGCCCGTCGCACCTCGCGCTCGACGAGATCGGCGCGCGCCCGGTCGTCCCCCGGCGCGGGCGACCTCTGGCGCGAGCGGACGGGCGCTGACGCGTCGCTCGACGTGAACATGCTCGCAGACCGGCGCCGAGCGGACGATCGTGCCGGCGCAGGCGCGCGCGTACCTGACGCTGCGCCTCGCCCCGCGCCAGGACCCCGAGCGGATGCGCGACGTGCTCGACGGCCTGCTGCGCGGCGCGCTCCCGGACGGGAGCCGAGCTCGAGACCGAGCACATGCTCGCGGCGCCGACGCTGATCGATGCCGACCTGCCCGCGGTCAAGCTCGCGCGTGAGGCGATCGAGCGGGCGACGGGCATGACCTGCGCGCTGACGCGCTCCGGCGGCTCGATCCCCGTCGTCGGGGCGATGGCCGCGCGCGGCTGGCCGGTGATCGTCAGCGGGTTCGGCACCGCCGAGGACGAGATCCACGCGCCGAACGAGTCGTTCCGTCTCGAGAGCCTCGACCTCGGCGAGCGCGCCGGCCGCGAGCTGCTGCGCACGCTGGCCGCGCTGCCCCGGGGCTGACCGCGCGACCATGCTGCGCGCCGCACGGCTGAGCGCCGGGATCGTCGCGCTGGCGGCCGCGCTGTGGGCGCTCGTCGGCCGCGGGCTCGTCAACTACGACACGCTCTACTCGCTCGTCTGGGGCCGCGAGATCGTCCAGGGCCGCACGCCCGACCTCGACGCGCTGCTGGCCCCCACGCCGCATCCGCTGGCGACGCTCGCCGGCGTCATCGCCTACCCGCTGAGCGTCGCGAGCGACGCCGGGGTGCACGGCGAGGCGGCGCAGACGGCGACGATCGTCGTCGCCTTCCTCGCGCTCGCCGTCCTGGGCTGGGTCGTCTACGCGCTCGGCACCGCGTGGTTCGACCCGTGGGTCGGCGTGCTCGCCGCCGTGATCGTCCTGACGCGCCGGCCCGTGCTCGACTTCGGCGCGCGCGCATACGTCGACATCCCGTATGTCGCGCTCGTGCTCGGCGCACTGCTCGTCGAGTCGCGCCGGCCGCGGGCGGGGCTGCCGGTGCTCGCGCTGCTCGCCGTCGCCGGACTGATCCGGCCCGAGGCCTGGCTGTTCTCCGCCGCGTACTTCGTCTATCTGGTCTGGCGTGGCGAACGCGACACCCGGCGTCTGCTGGTGCTCGCCGCCGTCGCGGCGAGCGGCCCGCTGCTGTGGGCGCTCGCCGACTGGGTGATCGCCGGCTCGCCGCTGCACTCGCTGACGGGAACGCGCGACAACGCCGAGACGCTGGGCCGCGTGACCGGCCTGGACGAGGTCCCGCTGACCGTCCCGCGCCGCCTCGGCGAGATCCTGCGCGAGCCCGTGCCTGATCGGCGCAGCCGGTGGCCTCGTCCTCTCGTGGCTGTGGCTGCGCGACCGCGTGCGCCCTGCGATCGTCGCTGCAGTGCTCGCGCTTGCGGCGTTCTGCGTGCTGGCCGCCGCCGGACTGCCGATCCTCGGCCGCTACCTGCTGCTGCCCGCGGCGATCGGCGCGGTCCTCTGCGCGGCGGGGGCGTTCGGCTGGCGCTCGCTCCCCGAAGGCGATCCGCGGCGCCGGCCGTGGGCGTGGTTCGGAGCCGTCACGCTCGTGCTGCTGCTCGCGTTCGTCCCCTCGCAGGCGGCCCGCATCAGCGACCTGCGCGACGCGCTGCGCATCCAAGACTCGATCCAGGACGACCTGCGCGCGCTCGTGCGCGTCCCGCCGGGCGCGCTGAGCCCGGCCTGCACACCGGTCGGTGTGCCGAACCACCGCCCGGTCCCGCTGCTCGCCCTCTGGCTGAACGTCGACCCGGCGCGCGTCGTCAGCCTGCAGGAGCACTCGATCACGCGCGGCGCGTACGCGCGGCCGACGACAGCCCGCGTGGCGCACGACTACATCCTCGACCCGCGCGACCTCGACAAGGCGATCCCACCGCCGCCACCGGGGTTCAACCTCGTGGCGGGCAACCGCTCATGGCGCGTGTTCAAACGCTGCGCGCCGGACGTCCGCGTCCTGCGCGGGGAATAGTTCGCGGAATGGGGGTTCAACGTCTGGTGATCGTGGCCGCGCTCGTAGGAGCGCTCGCGACCCTTGCGGTCGTCGCACCGGCCAGTGCAAGCCGCTGGCCCGGTTCGGTCGTGACCTATCGCAACGAGACCGGCTTCCCGAAGCAGGTGCGCCGCGCGGTGGCGTTGTGGAACGCGGCGGTCACGCGACCGAAGCTCGTGCCCGCGCGCGGGAGGCGCGCACAGATCCGCATCATGCCGAAGCTCAGCCGCGCGAGCGTCAGCCCGACGCAGGCCTACGGGTACTACCCGCCTGACGGGCGGGTCTTCATGACGACGTCATGGCGGCGCGCCTCGGCGAACGTGCCCGACGACCCGTACGAGCTTGGTCGCGTGAACCTCGCCGCACATGAGATCGGGCATGCCCTCGGCTTGCCGCACGGGCCTGGGTGCCGCCTGATGAACGGGAGCGCACTGCCCTACGTGAACGTCAACAGCGGCCCCTGCCGCACAGCCTCGCGGCACGTCCCACGACTCTGGGCCTTCTGCGGGCCGCAGCGCGCCGACGCCACCGCGGTGGCTCGGTTGTACGGCGGCCGGGCGCGCTCGCACGCGCATTTCGGGGTATGCCCGCCGCAGGCATTCTCACGTCCTGCGGGCACAACCGGCGAGCTCGTCGCGCCGTCATCCCCGCTCTGGCTCGCCCCACGCCGCGACTCGTCGGTCACCGTCACTGTGCGGAACACAGGCACCTGGAACTGGGGCCGGGCGACCGTCGGGTCCTACGGGCGCGAACACGACGACGTGCAGCTGCGGCTGATCGAGCCCGACCCCTACCGCGACTGCGGGCCACTGCTGCTCCCAGCGAACTTCGGTGTGCGGTACCCGACGGCGACGACCGCCGTCTACCAGCGCGAGGGCTTCGGCAACAGGACCGTGAAGCCCGGTGCCACCGCGGACTTTCTCGTCCCGCTGTGCGCCGACCCCGACGGCGGGGAGCGCACTGTCCGCCTGCGGCTGGAGGCCACCGGGCCTGGCGGCGTGACGGACGGACAGGTGCTGTCAATCGCCGTCCGCCGCGACGGACCCCCGGCGCCCGCGTTCAGCTGGACGCCTGCCACCGACCCGATTGCGCAGGGGACCGTCGTGCAGTTCACCGACACCTCGATCGCCGACCGGGGCATCGCGGGCCGCGCATGGAGCTTCGGAGACCCCGAGTCCGGCGCAGCAAACGCGTCCGGCGAGGTCGCCCCGGCGCACACCTTCAACGTCGCAGGCACCTTCGCCGTCGTCCTGACGGTCTCGGACGGCGCCGGACGCAGTGAGAGCACAACGCAGTATGTGAACGTCGCCGCGCCCGAGCCCCCGCCGGAGCCGTAGGGCCGGCGGGCCTGTCGAAAAGAGTGGACCGTGCACCCTGCGTCGAAGTGGGGCTCGCGGGCGACCGTTCCGGGGCGCGGCTCCGGCTCGGGGAATCCCGCCACGCCCGCCGGTGACCGCTTAAGGCTGCTTCCTTCCGGACCTGACCTGGTTCACGGCTCGACGTCGTACGGGACCCGGGCCATCGACACCGTGCTCGGCGCGGCGACACCGCGGGCCTCACCCCTCGGAAGGGGATTCAGCCCCGCTAGAGCGGATTGCGAGTACAGGGCACCGCTAATTCCCCGCCTAGCACGGTCCACGGCGAGTGTACCCGGGGGCCCACCAAGTTGGTGGCACGGCGCGCCGCCGGGGGGACTTGGCGGCGCGCCGTGCCGGGTCGTCGCGCAAACGGCATCCCTGCCGCAGGGGCGCCACGGTGGGGGAACGGTTACGGCGCTTCCGTGCCGCCGCTCGTGGTCGTGGTCCGCGTGACCGTCGGCGTCACCGTCGTCGTGGTCGTCGGCGGCGGCGTTGCCGTCTGCGTCTGCGTCGTCGTCAGCGTGGTGGTCGTGGTCGGCAGCGTCGGTGCCGTCCGCGTGATCGTCGTCGTGTTCGTCGTCTTCGTCGACTCGTCACCGCCACCGGTGATCAGCAGCGCGGCGATCACGCCCGCGACGATGATCGCCACGCCGGCGATCACCCACGGCCACGGGTTCGAGTCGCGCGGTGGTGGGGCACCGTAGCCACCCTGCTGCGGGTAGCCGGGCTGGCCGCCGAACTGTTGCGTGGGCTGCTGCCCCGGGTCCTGAGGGGTCGACATGGCGCGCAGGCTACGCGGGCGCGCGGACGCCGCCACGACGGACGCGCGGGCCGATCCGGTGCCCTACACTCGGCGCCCGATCTGAGGGCGCGTAGCTCAGCGGGAGAGCGCTCGCTTCACACGCGAGAGGTCGCAAGTTCGATCCTTGCCGCGCCCATCTGACGAAGGCCCCGCAACGAGCGGTGACCTCGAGGACCAGGGACGAAAAAAGTCTCATTTTCGTGTCTCGGTCCAGAGTCCGCGAAAGCAGTGTTCGGAGGGAAACGTTAGGTGCGTATGACCGTGCGCAACCTGCCCACACGATCGGCTCTCGCAGCGGCGATTCTCACGATCCTCGCGCTCGCCGTTCCGTCCACGTCCTTCGCGATCGGCCCGCTGGCCGGCTGGTGGCCGATGAACGAGGGCAAGGGGCAGACGGTCTACGACTGGTCGGGCAACGGCAACAACGGCATGCTCGGCACGACGCCGGGCGTCGACGCGAACGATCCGACGTGGATCGCGGGCCGGTTCGGCTCCGGGTCGGCGTTGTCGTTCGACGGAAGCGACGTCGTCACCATCGCGCGCTCCCCGTCGCTCGAGCCCCAGCGCCTCACGGTCTCGGCCTGGCTCCGCGCGGCCACGAGCCCGGGCGCGAACAAGTACGTGGTCGCGAAGGGCGCGCAGTCCTGCGACGCATCCTCGTACGGCCTCTACACCGCCGCCGGCGGGGGCATCGCGTTCTACGTCTACGACGGCACCAACTTCTACGTCTCGCCGACAGCCCCGGCGAGCGTGTGGGACAACAGCTGGCACAACGCCGCCGGCACCTTCGACGGTGACACCGTGCGGCTGTACGTCGACGGTCGTCAGGTCGGCTCGGGGACGCCCGTTCCCGACGGGACCACGATCGCCTACCCGCTCGGCGACAGCGGCAGCGGCAACTTCGGCGACTACCCGCATCAGTGCGGCCTGCAGCTCAAGGGCGACATCGACACGGTCCGCATCTGGAACACGGCGCTGCCGGTCGACCGCTACTGGGCCCTGCTGCGGGCGCTCTTCAGCCGGTAGGTCCGCCCACCGCTGCCGGCGCCTGCTCCTCGGAGCGGACGGTGTCGGCGATCGCCACTGCGACGAGCACGGCGGTTGACGCCGCGATCCCGGCGATCAGCGTGAGCGACGCAGTCGCGACCGCGAGCACCGCGAGTGCCGTGAGGGCCAGCCAGCGTGAGCGCGGCACCTCGCCGCGCGCCACGTGCATGAAGAAGACCTGGGCGAGCAGGAACAGCGCGGCGCCGCCGAACGTGAGGATCGTGAAGCCGAGCGTCGCATCCGCGCCCGGGTGGGCGATCGCGAGCTGGTCGCCGACGGCGATCGCGATCAGCGCGAGCACGATCAGCGTCAGCGTCCAGGTTCCCCACAACCCGACCGCGCCGGCGTCGTCGGCCGTCTCGACGAGCTCGACCCCGATCCCCTCGGCACGCTCGAAATACAGCCACCAGAGCGCGACGGTCCCGGTGAAGCCGATCGCCAGCGCGAGCAGGCGACGAGCCTCGAACGGCTCGTCGGTGAAGGCGTCGCCCATCGTCAGCACGGTCTCGCCGAGCGCGATGATGAAGAACAGCCGGAAACGCTCGAGCAGATGCCCGCCCGCGATCTGTGTGTGCTCGACATCGATCGCGCGGCCACGGCCCGGCAGCCAGTGCAACTGCCAGACCCCGATGTAGGTGACCACGACCGCCAGCGCCCAAAGGCCCAGGCGCGCATCGCCTTCGACGATCGCGCCGGCCACCCAGAGGCACCCTGCGAGCAGCTCCCAGACGAGGTCGTTGACGAAGTGCTCGCCGAGCGCCCTGCCGCGCAGCGCGAAGATCAGAAAGCCCGAGCGGCCGACCTGCAGGAGCAGGTAGCCGCTGACGAACAGCCACGCGCGCCCGCCGAACGCGTCGGCGATCCCGACGGCCATCAGCAGGCTGGCGAACATCAGCCCCACGAGGCACAGCCGCACCGGCAGCCGGTCCGGCTCGAGCCAGTTCGCCCCCCAGGCGGTCATGTACCACGCGTAGATCACCGCGAGCGTCAGGACCACCGTCTCCGCGCCCGTCCGCAGGTCGACGTGCAGGGCCAGGTGGTGCGCCAGCTGCCCGATCGCGAAGACGTAGACGAGGTCGAAGAACAGCTCGAGCGGCGTGACGACGCGCTCCGCGCCAGGCGTCCGCGAGACCGCGATCCTCATCGCCGTGATCGTACGCGGGCGACCCGTCGCCTGATGTGTGCGGGACCGGTGCGGCACTGAGCCGGCGGGGATAGTGTCGGTCGCTCGTCCCGCTCAACCCAAAGGAGTCGCCATGCCCACCGTGTTCGTGCACCACGACGTCAAGGACAAGGACCACTGGCTCGCCGCCACGACGCGCGAGGAGTTCTTCGGGCCGCTCGGCGTCACCAACATCAGGACCTTCGTCGACCCGACGAACCCGACACGCGTCGGCATCCTCATGGACGTGCCCGATCTGGACGCGCTCGGAGCCGCGCTGCAGACGCCGGAAGCCGCCGAGGCCGAGGCCAGCGACGGCGTCGTCGCCGAGTCGATCGTGATGCTGCTCGAGGCCCCGTAGGGCGGTTATCGCAGGGCCTTGGCCACCCACGGCCAGCGCTGGTCAACCACGGTGAGGTTGTCCTTGCCGGCAGGGTGGAACACCGCGGTGCGCTGCCTGCTGGTGACGCTGCGCGTGCGTCGCACGCGGCACTTGCAGTTCTTGTGCGCGCGGCCCTCGTCGGCGGCCTGTGCCGTGGCGAAGAGCTTGTTGTGACCGTGGTTCTTGCAGGCCGTGCAGGCCTTGCACGTGCGCGATGGGACGAGCTTGTAGACCTGCGGCGTCTTCGGCGCGGCAGCGGCACCCGCGGCGCGCAGCAGCGGCGATGCCGCGGCCAGCGCGACGCCGGCACGCACGAGCATCGTCCGTCGGGAGATCACGTCCATGCGCGGTCACCTCCAGCGTGCACGTCGCTCGGCCCAAGGAGCCGCCCGGATGCCTTGCGACACCCAGACGGCATCTTCGGCCGAGTCGACGTGATCAAGGACTGGCGGAACAAGCGCATGCTCAGCTCGCCGCCAGAAAGTCGGAACTGCCGAGCTCGGCGATCAGCGCCCAGCTCGTCGCGGCCGAGGTCGGCCACACGTGGTACTCACCGGCATGGTTGCCCGAGACGGTCCGGTCGGAGCCGAGCAGACCCGTGTCGTTGCCGTCCGTGAGCTCGGCCCAGGCCTTGAGGCTCGCGCGCAGGTCGTTCGTGTCGAACCCGTAGCGGTCGAGCATGAAGCGCATCTCGCCGGTGCCCTCCATCCAGAGGACGTCCGGCGTCGTGGATTCCAGGTAGGGGCGGAAACCCTGGAACGGCCCGGGCGAGCGATACGTGCGGTTGAAGCTCTTCGGCCTGGAGGAGAAGACGATCGAGCGGTCACCGACGGCGAACTGCTTGCGTGCGTTCTCGAGCACGGCGCGGCCGTCGCCGGCGCAGCCGCAGGCGGCGAAGAAGGCGGCGCCGAGCGCCTGCACGTCGAGCGCATGTACGCCGTCCTTGAAGCCCTGGAGCAGATACTCCGTGCCGGTGAAGCGGTCGGCGACGAGGTACTTCAGGATGCCGTCGCCGATGGCGTTGGCGGCTTCGCCGTCCTCGGCCTGGGCCGCGTCGACGGTCTCCGTCTGAGCCTTCAGGTTCGACAGGTCGCGCAGGAAGAAGTAGCTGAGGATGTTGTGCTGCGTCGAGGTCCAGGTCACGGCCGAGCCGCCGCGGACCAGTCCGGTCTTCGAGTTGACCATGCCCATCAGCCAGTCTGCGGCGGACTGCGCGAGCGCCTCGTAGCGGCCTCCGCCGTAGCGGCGCTCGAACGCGACCGCCGCGAGCCCGACCCAGGCGATCGTGCCCGAGTAGTAGAGCGGCGTCTCGGCGCCGGTCGCGGTGTCGTAGGCGATCGCGAGCGACCCGTCGCTGTGCTGCAGCGCGGCGAGCTGGTCGAGCAGGCGCGCGGCCTGCTTCTGCTGGTCGGCCTGCACGAATGCGACGGCGGCCAGCGCGGAGTCGTAGGTGAAGCTCAGGTTCAGCATCCGGTCGTAGGCCGGGTCGTTCTGGGGAACGTCGAACGACCGCACCAGCGCGAGGACGCCGGCCGTTTCGGGTGACGGCGCCGGGGTCCGGATGCTCGTCGTCGTCGCCTTCCCCACGGCGGACGCGGCAAGGGCCATCGGAATGCGCGTGGCGCGGGCGGACTTGGCGTGCTTGCGCCGCTTCCCCGGGCCGACCTGACGGGCCAGCGAGCGGACGAGACGGTTGCGCGACTGCCGCGCGTGGTTCAGCTGCGGCCAGGCCGAGCGGACGTGGCCGCCGTGTCGCGGACCGTGTGAGCTCGCCTTCGCGTCAGCGAACGAAGGCGCCACGCCGATCGCTGCGAGCGTTGCCGCAAGCAGTGCGATCAGGAGGCAGACACTGAGCCTGCCGGTGGCGGGGAACGACATGCACCGACGGTACGGCCTCTCAGCCCAATGTCACAGAGGTACTTTCCACGTGACCGGCGGGGAGAACCACGGTCAGATCCGGCTCAGCGCGTGCGGTGGAACGTCAGCGTGATCTGGCGGACGGTCGTCGAGATGCTGTTGAAGTGCCGCGTGTCGCCGGCCGAGACCGAGAAGGTCCCGTGCCGGCGCGCCAGCGTCGCCGCAGACGGATAGGCGATCGGGAGTGCCTGATGCACCTTGCCGCTCCCGCCGTAGACCTGGCTGAACCCGGCGAACCCGCCGTACTCGCAATTGGGGATGCCGTCCGGTGGTTCGAGCGAGTTGGTCGCATTGGAATCCACGATCTCGTGCTTGTTGAAGTGCTTGCCGACGATCTCGAGCTCGATCAGGTCGCTGAGCTTTGCCGTGCCGCAGCCGCGCTTGTCCGGGATCGGCTCGCCGTTGTCGATGCACGGGTTGTCGTTCGGAGCAGGCGGGTTGCGCACGCGGTCGTCCACCGCGGTGATCGTCCCGCCGACCTTCAGGTTCCCGCTCCAGCCGAAGTCGCCGAGGCCGTAGCCGTTGTCGGCGATGACGATGTGGCCGGGCTTCGGGCTCGAGAAGCGGACGGTCACGTGTCCGTCACCGCTCTCATCGCAGGGGACGGCCGACGGCTCCGACCAGCGGTGCGTCACCGAGCCCTTCTCCGTGACGCTCCAGCGCGCGACCACGTGCAGCCGGGCCGCGGACGCCGATGCCGCTGACATGAGCGCGGCGGCCACAGCGCACGTGATGACCGCGCCGCTACGCAGCATGTGCCACCCGCGACACCGAGAGCTCGGGCGCTGTGGCGATCGTCTGCAGGACGACGCAGTACCGCTCGGTCAGCCGCAGCAGCGTGTCGAGCTGCTCCTCGTCGGCGTCGCTGTCGAGGTCGAAGCGCAGGCGGATCTTCGCGAAGCCCACCGGCGCCTCGCGGTCGACGGCGAGCGTCCCGCGGAAGTCCAGGTCGCCTTCAGCCGTCACCGTCCCACCGCTCACGGGAATCTCCAGCGACGTCGCGACGGACCGCAGCGTCACGCCCGCGCACGCCGCTAGCGCCTCGAGCAACATGTCGCCCGAACACAGCTGCGTGCCGTCTCCGCCGGTAGCGGGGTGCAGGCCCGCCTCGGCGATCGCGCGGCCGGCGTTGACCGAGCACGACACGCCCTCGCCGAGCGCGCCGGTCGCCGACAGGGTGATCCACGCAGCCGCCGGATCGGAGCGGTACTGCTCCTTCAGCGGATGTTGTCGCTCCTGCAGCTCCAAGCGATCCATGGCGGCGAGCCTACGCCCGCACCTGCTCAAAGCGAAATGGCGTTCTGTGATCCACAACCGCGCCGCCGTTCGTTCCGTATGTGAACGTGACCATGCGGATCGCCATCATCGGAGCAGGAGTCGCCGGCCTCACAGCCGCGCACCGGCTCGACCCCGACCACGACGTGACGGTCTTCGAGGCCGGCGCACACGTCGGCGGCCACACGAACACGGTGGTGGTCGAGGACCCGCACGTCGGCGCGCTCGCCGTCGACACGGGGTTCATCGTCCTCAACGACCGCACGTACCCGCACTTCACCGCGCTGCTCGATGACCTCGCCGTGCGAACGCAGCCCACGCACATGGGCTTCTCGGTATCGACCGAGGACGGCCTCGACGACTTCGAATACGCCGGGACGCCGCGCGGCCTGTTCTGCCAGCGGCGCAACCTCGTCCGGCCGGCGTTCCATCGGATGGTCGCCGACCTGCTGCGCTTCAACCGCGACCTCGAGCGTGAACGTGTTCGCGGCAGCGATCTGACGCTGCTCGCGCTGCTCGAGCGCGGCGGCTACAGCCGGCTGTTCATCGACCGGCTGATCGTCCCGCAGGTCAGCGCTGTCTGGTCAGCCGACCCCGACCAGATGTGGAGCTTCCCCGCGAGCTTCCTCGCACAGTTCTTCCACAACCACGGGATGCTGAGCGTGCGCGACCGACCGCAGTGGCAGACGGTCGCCGGCGGCTCGCACACATACGTCGCCGCGATCGAGCAGCGGCTGCGGCGCCCGGTCCGCAGCGACACGCCGGTCACGCGCGTCACCCGTCACACGAGCCACGTCGACGTCGTCCCGGCCACGACGGGCGCACCCGAGCGCTTCGACGAGGTGATCTTCGCCTGTCACAGCGACCAGGCGCTCGCACTGCTCAGCGACCCCAGCGCGGCCGAGCGCGCGATCCTCGGCGCGATCCCCTACCAGCAGAACGAGGCGGTCCTGCACACCGACGCCTCGCTGCTGCCGCGCCGCCGCCACGCGCGTCAGGCCTGGAACTTCCATCTGCTCGAGCAGCCCCGTGCCGGCACGACGGTGACCTACTGGATGAACCGGCTGCAGCGGCTGCAGACGCCGCTCGACTACTGCGTCACGCTCAACCTGACCGACCGGATCGACCCGGCCCGCGTGCTGCGCACGATCTCCTACGCGCACCCGGTGTTCACCCCCGACGGCATCGCCGCGCAGGCCCGCCACGCCGAGATCTCAGGCGTGCGCCGCACGCGCTACTGCGGCGCGTACTGGCGCTGGGGCTTCCATGAGGACGGTGTCTGGAGCGCGCTGCGCGCCACGGACGACCTGCAGGTCCGCGCGCTCCCGGCCGCCTCCGAGCAGCCCACGGAGCTGGCGGCATGAGCCCCGGGGTCGTCAACAGCTTCCTCTACGAGGGCCGCGTCGCACATCGCCGGCGCACCCCTGTCGAGCACGCCTTCGAGTACCCGGTCTGCATGCTCTACCTCGACCTCGACGAGCTGCCGCAGGTGCTTGCGCAGCACCCGCTCTGGTCGGGGACCCGTCCTGCGCCCGGCCGGATCCGCCGGACGGACCTGATCGGCGACCCAGCAGGTCCCCGTCCAGGAGGCCGTGCGCGACGAGGTGGCCCGCCAGTCCGGCACACGACCCGGCGGCCCGATCCGGCTTCTGACCACGCCACGCACATATGGACACGCGTTCAACCCGGTCAGCTTCTACTACTGCTTCGACCCCTCGGGCGATGAGGTCGAGGCCGTGCTGGCCGAGGTCACCAACACGCCCTGGGGCGAGCGGCACTCCTACGTGATGGAGCCCGGCGGCGGCGGCTCGGACAAGCTGTTCCACGTCTCGCCGTTCATGGGCATGGACCACCGCTATCGCTGGCAGCTCACCGAGCCCGGCGAGGCACTCGCGATCGCGATCCGCTCCGACCGCGCCGGCGAGCGCGTCTTCGACGCGACGCTGCGCCTGCAGCGCGCCCCACTCGACCGCGCGGCGCTGACACGCGTCCTGGTCCGTCACCCGGCGGCCGGCCTCGTCACGCTCGCGCGCATCTACGGCCAGGCGCTGCGCCTGAAGCGCAAGGGCGCCCCCTACTTCCCGCACCCCGACACGCCCACGCCGGAGGCCTCACGATGATCCCCGCCCGTCTTGCCCGCTCAGCCGTGCTCGCGCTGCTCGCGCGCCGCACCCGTCACGGCGAGCTGACGATCCACGAGCCGGACGGCACGGTTCACCGCTTCGGCACGCGCGACCCGCAGGCCCCGCTGAGCGCGCGCCTCGACGTCCACGACCCCGCGGTCTGGCCCGGCCTGCTGCGCGGAAGCCTCGGGCTCGGCGAGACCTACGCCGCCGGTGCCTGGTCCTCGCCGGATCTCGTCGCCCTGATCCGGCTCGCGGCCCGCAACGCGACGCAGTTCGACGCGCTGCGCCGGCGCACCGGCCCGGTCACACGGCCGCTGCGCGCAGTCACCTCATCGGTGCGGCGCAACACCCCGGGCCGCAGCCGGCGCCAGATCGCCGCGCACTACGACCTGGGCAACGACCTCTACCGGCTGTTCCTCGACGAGACGCTGATGTACTCGGCGGCCGTCTTCGAGACGCCCGACGTCGACGCTCCACGAGGCGCAGCTCACGAAGCTCGATCGCATCTGCCGCAAGCTCCAGCTGCAGCCGAGCGACCACCTGCTCGAGATCGGCACCGGCTGGGGCGCGATGGCCGTGCACGCGGCACGCGAGTACGGCTGCCGCGTGACCACGACGACGATCAGCGCCGAACAGCACGCCGCCGCACTCGAGCGCGTCCGCGCGGCCGGCGTCGAGGACCGGGTGACGGTGCTGCTGAAGGACTACCGCCACCTCACCGGCAGCTACGACAAGCTCGTCTCGATCGAGATGATCGAGGCGGTCGGCTGGCGCGACTTCGGCACGTACTTCGAGGCCTGCTCGGACCTGCTCGCCCCCAACGGGCTGATGCTGCTCCAGGCGATCACGATCGACGAGCGGTCCTACGAAGTCGAGAAGGCCTCCAAAAGCTTTATCAACCAGCTGATCTTCCCGGGCGGCTGCCTGCCCTCGCAGGAGGTGATCGCGCGCTCGGTCCGGCGTGAGACCGACCTGCGCGTGGTCCAGCTGGAGGACATCACCGGCCACTACGTGCGCACGTTGCGGGCGTGGCGGGCCAACTTCCTCGAGGCCGAGGGCGAGGTCGCGCGGCTCGGCTACGACGAGCGCTTCCGCCGGCTCTGGAACCTCTACCTCGCCTACTGCGAGGCGGGCTTCGCCGAGCGCCGGATCCACGATGTGCAGATGCTGCTCGCCAAGCCGCGCTTCCGCGACGAGCCGCTCGCGCTGGCCGGACTTGCGGCCGTGGCCGCCTGAGCTAGCGCTTCTTCTTGCGCGCCGCCGAGACGGCTTCACCCATCGCCGCGCCGATCCGCCAGTCGCTCTGCATCCGCGCCTTCCACTGCGCGTCGATGGCGGTCCAGCGGCCGGGCGGCACGCCGTGCGTCTCGGCGTAGCTGTCGTAGTCCTTCGGCGGCACCCGGTCGCGCGCCGTCCCCACCTCGACCGCCGCCCACATTTCGAGCGTCACACCTTCGATCGGCCCGAGGTCCGGCGTGGGCTCGTCGGCCGGCGGCGCCATCGTCGACGCGACCGCGGCGGGCGGGGTCGCAGCACGGTCGCGCTCGATCAGGTCGGCGATGCTGCCGGCCGGGGGCGCATCGTTCATGCCGCCAGCCGCGGCCACCTGCTCGAGCGCAAGAGCCGCCCAGTCGATCGTGGCGCGCGCGGCGTCCTTCTGGTCCAGGCTGACCGGCACGTCGGCGCCCGGGGCGACGAACCATGAGACGTAGAACGGCACCTGGTCGCCGGCCGTCGCCACCGATCCGGCCGTCGGCGAGCTCGAGCGTGATGTCCCAGTTCTCGGTCCTGATGCCCATGACCGTGCGGCGTTCCAGCGCCGTGACCGTCGCCCGTGCCGGCGTTCCCTTCTTCAGGCGGCGCTCGACGCGCATGTCGAGCGCGGCCTCCTTGATCCCGTCGTCCGGCGGATTGCGCAGCAGCTTCTGGCTGACCGAGCCCTCGCCGAAACCCCAGCCGCTGCTCATCGCCGGCCAGTCGAGCACCGCATGCCCGGAGTCGTCACCGCGCAGCAGCACCGGCATGCCGAGCCGCAGGCGCTCCATCCGGTCGGCGCGCACCCGCGCACCGGCGCGCAGCGGGCCTTGGAGCGTCGTCGCCTCGAACGCGAACTGCTCGATATCGGTCCCGTCGGAGAGCTTGCGCTCGATGCCGACGATCCTGCCGCTGATCTGCTCGCCTCGCTCCAGGACGCGATCCCCGCGCTTGTAGCTCGGATCGCTGAACACCGGATCGACGACGTTGCCACCCAGCCGGTTGAGACGGTCGAGGAGTCCCATGCGCACGATCCTTCTGTGCAGGACCGGGCGCGTCAACTCGGCCGCCCGTCCAGTACGGCTCAGAGACCGAAACCCCTGGGTACCATTGGGGTTAACAGGATGGTGATGCGAGCACGGAACATCGTTGCGGCTGCACTTGTCGCAACGTGTGTTGCGGTTGGCTTTGCTGCGCCGGCGGGCGCGGCGTCGGTCTACTGGGGCGCGAACATCGGCTCGCACCTGACGGGCGCGACGGCGCCGTACGACATGTCGGCCGCCGACAAGTTCGAGGGGCTCGCGGGCAAGCGGATGTCGCTGATGGAGTACTCGCTGCCCTGGGCGCACTGCGACACGACGCCGTGCACGTTCACGCCGTTCCCCTCAACGCAGATGGAGGCGATCCGCCAGCGCGGCTCGATCCCGGTCTTCGGATGGGCCTCCTATTCCCAGCCGCTCGACCAGACGCAGCCCGACTTCAAGCTCTCGAAGATCACGGGCGGCGCGTACGACGACTACATCCGCGAGTGGGCGATCGCCGCGCGCGACTGGGGCCACCCGTTCTTCCTCACGTTCGACTGGGAGATGAACATCAACGGCCTGTGGCCGTACTCGGAGGCCGTCAACGGCAACGCCAAGGGCGACTTCGTGAAGATGTGGCGCCACGTCCACGACATCTTCCGCGACGTCGGCGCGACGAACGCGACCTGGACCTGGTGCGTCAACGGCGAGTACGAGGGCTCACTGCCGCTGAAGGGGCTCTACCCCGGCGACGGCTACGTCGACTGGACCTGCGCCGACGTCTACAACTGGAACTACGTCTGGCGGCCGTTCAACGAGGTCCTCGGCCCGACCTACGACACGATCCAGGCGGTCGCTCCGACCAAGCCGGTGATGATCGGCGAGACCGCGTCGAGCGAGAAGGGCGGCTCGAAGGCCGCCTGGATCACCGACATGCTCTCGGCCCAGCTCCCGCGCAACTTCCAGAACGTCAAGGCGATGGTCTGGTTCGAGAAGTACGACCAGGACTGGCCGATCGAGACGTCGGAGGCCTCGCGCGCCGCCTTCGCCGCGGGCATCGGCTCGTCGTACTACTCGGGCGCCACGTTCGGTGACATCTCCGGGCCGATCCAGCCACTCTCCCCGATCGTCACGAAGAGCTCTGGGGACGACCCGAGCGTCGCCGACCCGGGCAAGACCGATGCCGGTGGCGCGAAGGGCCCGGGCACGTCCGGGGGGTCCTCGAAGCGCTGCGTCGCACGTCGCTCGAAGACCACCGGCAAGCGCGTCCTCGTCTGCAGGAAGGCGTCCGTGATCACCGGGCTGGCGGTCTCGCCGCACGTGCGCTCCGGGTTCAGCCTGCCCTCCGAGGTCGCCGCCGCGAACGCCACGTTCCGGATCACCGTGAGCCGCAACACGACGGTCACGCTGCGTTTTGCGCAGCGCTCCGGCAAGAGCTACCGCACGGTCCCGGGCAGTGTCCGCGTACGCCTGAAGAAGGGTGCGCGCGGCATCGTGTTCGCGGGGCGCTTCTCCGGTGACCGCAAGCTCGAGCCCGGGCGCTACCGCGTCTCGGCGACCGCGACCGCGGCTGCAGGCAAGAGCTCGCAGCCGATGCGCGCCACGTTCACGCTGCTCAAGTAGCGGCCGCGATCTGTGACATCCGCTGGACGTCCGTCCGATCCGCCGCGCGGCAGGCGTCAACGTTCCTCTCGGTCGGGACGCTGAACCGCTCCCCCCGGAGCCTGACCGAAGGGACTCGACATGCTCCATCGCCTCCGACCAGTTCTGGTCATCGGAGCCCTGGCACTGCTGGCAGTGCCCGCCACCGCATCCGCGCGCAGCTTTGAGCAGACGTACCCGCGTGCCGCGCGCCTGTGCACCGCGGTGACGGCCGGCCAGCCGCCCGCCGCTCTCGCCGGCAAGACCGCGCAGGCGAAGGCCGCCTGCGATGCGCTGAAGGCCTCGCTCACGTCGGCGAACACGGCGTTCGCCGGCGCGACCGCCGGCCTCGAAGCGCAGATGAACAGCATCGGCGCGAGCGCCCGTGCAGCGTGCGCCGCGGCGTTCGCCCAGCGCAACCCGCGCGCCTGCAGGGCCGCGCTCGCTCAGGCGCGCGCTGCGCTGCAACCGCTGCTCGTGCAGTGGCGCACTGCGGCACGCGCACAACGGCGCGCGATCAGCGCGGCCGGGAACACGTTCTGGACAACGGTGCGGACGATCATGGGCCAGCCGGCCGTGACCGATCCGCCGCCACCACCGCCGGTCGATCCGGATCCGATCGGCATCACCTGATCGTGGGCATGCCGGGCGCGGGACCGATCGGTCCCGCGCTCCCGGCGCCCGCGCTCACGCGTCCTCGTCAGCTGCCGCGCGACGCAGCCCTCGCGCGTGAGAAGAGCTCGGCGAGCTCGGGCTGCATCGCGTAGTCGGTCCCGCCATCGTCGCGGGCCGTGGTCGTGATCGGGAAGTCGAGGCCGAGCTTGCGGCACCAGCGACCGGGCCAGGCGACGATGCCGGCGAGGCCATGCGCCCCCTTGTCGATCTCGAGCCGCGCGGCGATCGCGTTCCCGGAATGACGCTCGCCGGGTGAGTCGATCAGCAGATCGAACAGCTCGCGAGCCGGGTCCGAGAGCCGCGCGTAGAGCCAGCGGGCGTCGTCAAGATCGTCGGCGGTCCACGCGCGGCGATCCTCGTGCCCGTGACGGCCGAAGCCGCCGCGGCGCGGACCGCCGCGCCCGAAGCGTGGTGGTCCGGAGCCCGGCGGCCCGGAGCCCGGCGCCGAGGCCAGGAAGGCCCCGAACCAGAGATAGAACTCCGGAACGCGGTCCTCCGGGACCTCGACGGTGACGGACTTGTCAGCCATCAGCCGGTGGTCTCCGCTTCAGCGGGGCTGCCGCAACGGCCGCGGTGCTCGCCGTGAGGACGCCCGCCGTGGCGGTGTCGTCCGCGCCGGCCACGCGGGCCGCGCAGGTCCTCCCTGCCGACCTGGTCGTCCCAATGGGCCGCCATCGACAGGAAGCGCTGATGGAACCGCTCGAACTGCTCGACGCGATGCGCCGGCACTTCGACGGTGATCTCCCGCAGCTTGGGTGCGGGGTCCTGCTGGGGTGTGGTGTCTTGCGTTGACATATGGTGTCCTTTCTTCTTTACAGGGATAAGTATAGCTAAGTATTTACTTCTGTCAAGGTGGCGTGATCGCAGGCGCCAGGCGCTACGGTCCTTCGCCGATGGAGCGGATCACCCGGCGCGAAGCTCTCGGACGTGGCGCGGCGTTCGCCGGCCTGGCCGCGAGCGGCGGCGTGCTGTCTGCCTGCGGGTCGTCGACAGGCCCCACGGCGCCGCGCGTCGTCATCGTCGGCGCCGGGCTCGCCGGGCTGACCTGCGCCCACCGGCTGCTCCAGGCGGGGGTCAAGTCGACGATCTTCGAGGCCCAGCAACGCGTCGGCGGGCGCTGCTGGTCCACGCGCGCCGTCGTCCCGGGGCTGGTCGGGGAACACGGCGGCGAGCTGATCGACAGCGGGCACCGGCGCATCCGTGCGCTCGCCGCCGAGCTCGGCCTGCCGCTCGAGGACCGGCTGACCGCCGAGCGGGCGTCGCGCGCCCACGACGCCGTCGTGCTCGACGGGCGCCGGCGCAGCGAGGCCGCGGTCACGGCGAACTACGACGCGATGGTCCGCGCGCTCGAGGCCGACGCCGCGCGCTTGGGGATCTATCGGGCGGGACAGGCGACCGCCGCCGCGCGCGCGTTCGACGAGCAGTCCGCCCACGACTGGCTCGACGCGAACATCCCCGGCGGATCCGGATCACTGCTCGGCCGTGCGGTCGGAGCCGAGCTGACGGGGGCATTCGGCCTGGACCCGCAGGACCTGAGCGCGATCGCACTGCTGCAGACCTACACCGGCCCTGACAAGGGGCCGGAGGAGCGCTTCCACGTGCGCGGCGGGAACGACCAGATCCCGCGCAAGCTCGCCGCCGGGCTGCCCGAGACGGCACTGCGCGTGGGCTCAGCGATGCAGGGGCTGCGGCGGCGCTCGGCCGGCGGCTACGAGCTGCTCCTGGATCGCTACCGCAACCCGATCCACGCCGACGTCATCGTTCTCACACAGGCGCTGCCCGCGCTCAGAACCGCCGATCTCTCGGCCGCGGGCCTGCCCGCCGGATACCGGCGGATGATCTCCGACCTCGGAATGGGCGCGAACACGAAGCTGCTGCTGGGCCTGCAGCGGCGCCCGCCGGCCTATGGAGGCTGGTCGGGCGACCTGCTGGCCGACGACCCGATGCTGCAGACCTGGGACTCCTCGCTGGCCCAGCAGCCCTCGGTGCGCGAGGGGCTGCTGACGGTGTTCACCGGCGGCGCCGCGGCGCGCGGGCTTGCCGACGCTCCCGCCCACGGACCGGCGCCGGCCGCGGTCGTGCGCGACGTGCTCGCGCGGCTGGAGCCGGTCGCGCCGGGAATCCGGCAGGCTGCGACCGGCGAGGCCTGGCTCGACGTCTGGCACCGCGACCACTGGACCGGCGGGTCCTACGCGGCGTTCCGTCCTGGCCAGGTCACACGCTTCTGGGGCCTGCTCCAGCGTCCGGTCGGGGGAATCGTCTTCGCGGGAGAGCACACCTCCACGCGCGCGCAGGGGTATATGGAGGGCGCGGTCGAGAGCGGGGAACGCGCGGCTCAGCAGGTCAGAGGGCTGCTCAAAGCGGGCGGCTGAGGCCGAGAAACGGTCTCAGGAACGATCCTTTTCGCCCGCAGGCCCGTTCCAGAGGGTGGATGCACCCCTCGAAAAACGCAGAACCGCAGGATATGACGTATCATTCGCGAACCCGCGGTGTAGGAATCCGTACGTGGGGCAAGCACGCCGTCAGGGTTGAGGTTGGCTTAACGACCGTACGGAAGCATGCGCGGGCACGTGGCTTGCGCAGCCACAAACCTCTCCCCCCGCTCACCACTGCCCGTCATCGACGGGTGACCGGCCTCGCGGGATCCGGAACGGGATGTTGCATCCGCAACCATTCTGCGCTAAAATCCGACTCTGTAGATCGGATATAGGGATTCACATGGAACTCACCACGCTGACACTTTCAAAGAACCTTCCGGACGAGATCCGGGAGCCGACAACGGTCGCCGACCCGGTTGACCAGCTGCTGCGCCGTGCTGCGCAGTACCGCCTCCTGCGCCCGGCTGAAGAGCTCGAGCTCGCCAAGCGCATCGAGCGCGGCGACCTGCGCGCCAAGGAGCTGCTGATCAACTCCAATCTGCGCCTCGTCGTCTCGATCGCACGCCGCTACCAGGGCCTCGGCCTTGGCATGTCCGACCTGGTCCAGGAGGGCATGATCGGCCTGATCCGCGCCGCGGAGAAGTTCGACTGGCGTAAGGGCTTCCGCTTCTCGACCTACGCGACGCTGTGGATTCGCCAGGCGATCCAGCGCGGGCTGGACAACACGGCCCGCACGGTCCGTCTGCCCGCGAACGTCGCTCAGCAGACCCGCAAGGTGGACCGCGTCGCGGCCGACCTCGCAGCGAAGCTCGAGCGCGACCCGACCGCCGAGGAGATCGCAGCCGAGACCGGCTTCGAGCCCGACGAGGTCGAGCGCCTGCGCAAGCTGGACTCACGTCCGGCGAGCCTTGACGCGCGCGTCGGTGACGACGATTCGGCATCGCTCGGCGAGCTGCTCGACAGCAACGCCCTGACGCCCGAAGAGGAGGTCGGCCGCGACGACGTCGCCGACCAGCTCGACAAGGCGCTGGCGGAGCTCCCGGTCGAGGAGCGTCAGGTCATCGAGCTGCGCTTCGGCCGCAAGGGCGAGCAGCCGCACACGGTTGCCCAGACGGGTCGCAAGCTCGGCGTCAGCACCGCAGAGGCCCAGCGCCTCGAGGATCGCGCGCTGAGCAGGCTTGCACGGCTGGACCGCGTCGCCGCACTGCGCGAGGCCGCGTGAACGTCGCCCTTCCCCGCGCCGCTCAGCGGCGCAACCGGATTGCATCGAGAGCCCGCCATCCGGCGGGCTCTCGTGCGTTCGGGGCCGGTGAGCGCGCCGGGTGCTTCCCGTCAGCCGCGCACGGTCACGGTGACGACGCGGCTGAACCCCTCGGCGAACGGATGGTCCGGCCGCGGCGCGACGCGCACGCGGAAGCGATACGTCACGGTCGCTCCGACGGTCGCGGTGAATCTGTAGGCCGTGTGCCAGCGCCCGGTCCGGCTGGTTCGCAGGCCCTGGGTGCGCACCGGCTGCCAGCGGCCGCGCAGCGGGTTGTACCCCTGCAGCTCGAGCTCGCGCCCCGTGCGCGGGATGTACCCGCCGAGTAGGCGGCCCGAGAAGCGGACCGACTGGCCGTTGCGCAGGCCCGTGCGGCTCGTCGCGAGCGTGACGCGCGCCGGGACGGCCACCGCGAGCGCACGACTCGTGGCGCCGATCGTCTGCTCGTTGTCGGCGACGACGAGACGGATGCGCCGGCTCGGCCCGGCGGGCAGCGTGGCCGCGACACGCCCGACGTCGTCGCTGACGCGCACCGCGCGCAGCCGCCAGTCGCCGGTGCCGATCCGCTGCTGGAACTCCACGCGGCGGCCGTTCACGAAGCGCCCGTCGAGCGTCGTGACGCGACCGCGGACGAGCACGCGGACGCCGGAGTGCACGGTCACGTGGGCTGCGCCCTTCGCGGTGCCCGCCGTGATGCCCCCGCTGACCGCGACGAGATCGCGCAGCGGCAGCCGCACCGATGCCGGCTCGCCGGCTCCGTAGAGGATCAGGCCGACGTTGCCGGCACAGTCGCGAACCCGGAAGCGCACGGCATACGCGCCCGCGGGCAGCCGCTCGTCCGGGATCAGGGCGGCCACCGCCCGCTTCTCGGTGTGGGCCGGATAGCTCGTCCAGTCACGGGCGTTCTCGGCGCGCAGCTCGAGCGTCGCGCTGTCGAGGCACTCCTCGGTGACGGCGGCCCGCAGGCGCCGTGGGGTGAGATGGTCGATCGTGGCGATCGTTCCGGCGGGGTCGTTGCGATCGACGCGGAAGCTCGCCCGCTGCGGGTCGCTGACGTTGCCCGCAGCGTCGACGGCGTGGACCGTCACGACGTGCGTGCCGTCGTCGGGCAGCGCGATCGTCTTCGAGCTGGCGGCGATGCGAACGGCCGGCGCTTCGTCGACCTGGTACTCGAGATACGCACCACGCTCGATCGGCTCGCCGGCCGCTGCGAACGTCATGCCGGAGAGGTGCTCCTGGTCGGTTGCGTGGGCCGTCAGTCGTACGCCCTGTCGCAGCCACTCGCCCTCCGGGGCGACCAGCGGCGCGCCGTCGGTGCTGAGCTCGACGACCGGTGGTGTGCGGTCGATGCGCACGAGGCCCTCGCCGACCTGGGCGGACGCCACGCCGGCACCGCTGATCGCGCGGGCACGGATGCGCGTGACGCCCTCAGGCAGCTTGCCGAGGCTCACGAGCACGCGCTCGCCGCGCTCGGTCGTGACGATGCCCGGCTCGCCGCCGCCGCGCGTGACGGCGTAGCCGGAGATGCCGGAGGGGCCGCTGGCGGCGCCGCCGGCGAGGCTCACGACGACGTTCGAATCGGCGTCGCCGTGCGTCCAGGCGTCACCCGCGTCGGCACGCGCGGCGCCCGGGACGGCGTCGTCGAAGCGCAGCGGCTCCGACCACGCGCTCTTCGCGCCGGTGTTCGACGTGTCGTCGACCGCCCACGCGCGAACCTTCCATTCGCCACGCGCCGGGACCGTGACCGGGAGCGCGCTGGGCGACCCGCTCACCGCACCTGAGCTGCAGCTCGTTCCGTCGACGCGGCAGAGCTCCCAGGCGACCGACCGCACGCCGGATCCGCGCGCACCGTCGCGGGCCTCGATCGCGACGTCGAAGCGATTCGCCGGACGCCAGGCCGACCCACCCTCGACGACCGGCGTCGCGACCGTCGGCGCCACGTTGTCGACAAGGATCGTCGCGCGGTCCTCAGAGACATTCCAGCCCGCGTCGACGGCACGGATGACGACGGTGTTCACGCCGTCGGGAAGCCGGGCGGTGTCGATCGACGCATCGAGCTCCGCCTCGCTGGGGCACGGGTGCATCGCATAGTCGTCGCACGGCAGCGAGCGCGAGCCGACCGCCAGCCCGCCGGCCTCGATCGAGATGCTGCGAACGCCCGCGTTGTCGGAGGAATAGACGCCGAGTGCGGAGTCGCCGCGCTGCCACGACCGGCCGCTCCAGAGCGAGCCGCGCACCGCGGTCACTCTCGGCGCAACGTCATCGCGAACGTCGAGCGTGATGTTGCGCAGCGTCGTCGCCGCGCGCACGCGATCGCGCTGACAGCCCGACCCGATCGCGCAGGTGACGCCGAGCTGGACGCTCGAGCGTGCAAACGTCAGGTTGACGGCGAGCGTCGGCGGGCCGGCCCACGAGCACGCCTGTTGGAACGCGCACCAGATGTTCAGGGCTCCGTCCCCGCCGATGCCGGCGCGCCAGCCATCGACACTCGAGCTCCCGCGCTCGTCGTACGCGGTCGCCTCGCCGTGCAGGCCGGTGATGACGGTGCCGGCCGGTGCCACGGCCTGCAGGCCGCCGGTCGCGCCGTACGGGGCGACCACCGGCACCTGACCGGCGCCGCGCAGGCTGTTGCGGACCTTCATCCCTCGGCCGGGATCGGCGACACACGAGGCGTCGGCCGCGACCAGGCCCGTGTCGCCGTAGGCGGCCCACGAGTGGTTCATGTTCGTCCCGTCGCAGGCGTGAACCTGGTAGCTCGCGGCAGGCGCGGATGGGACGACCAGCAGGACGAGCAGCAGCAGGGTGGCGGGAACGGCGGCGCGCAGGAGCGCGCCGCAAGATGCGGGAAGCGGCATCGGGACCTTCCTTGGTGACGGTGCCCCGCAACGCGGGACTCGGGCATGCGTGCCCTAGACACGAGCCTGCCCAGGTTTCCCCCCTGGCAGGTCTCCCGCTAGACATGGTCGCGGCGGCAAGGCGACCGTTTCCCATGGTGTCACACTCGAAGCGTGCCGGAGCTTCCAGAGGTCGAGGTCACAGCGCGCCGCCTGGATCAGGCGCTGCGCGGCGCCGTCGTCGAGTCCGCGCTCGCGCCCGGCCTGAACGCGCTGAAGACGTTCGATCCACCGCTGGACGCGCTCGCCGGCCGGACGCTGACGGGCGTGCGCCGGCGTGGCAAGCACCTCGTCGTGGACGTCAGCGACGACCTCTCGCTGCTGCTGCACCTGATGTCGGCGGGACGCCTGCAGTTGTACGACAAGCACGCGACGCCGCGCGATCGCACGTCGCGACTGCTCGTGCGCCTCACCGATGGCCGCGAGCTGCGGCTGCGCGAGTTCGGGACCAGGCAGGCCGCGTGGGTGAAGCTGCTGCCGACCGAGGCCGTCGAGGAGGACCCGGCGATCGCGACGCTCGGCCCTGAGGCCTGGCCGGACCCGCCCGATCTGCGCGAGCTGCTCGCGCCGCAGGGGGCGCGCCCACTGCAGGCGGTGCTGCGCGACCAGCGGGTGATCACCGGCATCGGGCGCTCGTGGGTCGACGAGATTCTCTGGACCGCGTGCCTGTCCCCGTTCCAGCGCGCCGGCGACCTCGATGCGAAGCAGGCCAAGGCGCTGCGCGCCGCGACGATCAAGCGTCTCGGCGCCGCGATCGACCACTACGAGCAGGTCGTCACGCTGCCGATCCCGGACAAGCTCCCGCTGCCGCTGGAGGTCCACCGCCACGATGGTGAGCCGTGCCCGCGCTGCGGCACCACGATCGAGGCGATCCACTACGAGAGCTACGTGCTCTGCTACTGCCCGAAGGATCAGACCGGGGGGCGCGTCCTCAAGGACCGCCGGCTATCACGACTGCTGAAATGACCCGAACCACGCGAAGGGACTCACATGCTTGACACCGGCGACACCGCACCCGACTTCACCCTCCCCGACCAGGACGGCGAGCCGGTCAGCCTGGCCGGGCTGCGCGGACGCTCCGTCGTCCTCTACTTCTACCCGCGCGCCTCGACGCCCGGGTGCACCACCCAGGCCTGCGGCGTGCGCGACCATCTGCCCGCCTACGAGGACGCGAACGCCGTCGTCATCGGCGTCTCCCCCGACCCCGTCAAGAAGGTCAAGAAGTTCCACGACGACGAGGGGCTGAACTTCACACTGCTGGCCGACGAGGACCATGCGATCTGCGAGGCCTACGGCGTCTGGGCGGAGAAGTCGATGTACGGCAAGACCTACTGGGGCGCACTGCGCGCGACGTTCGTGATCGACGCCGACGGCATCATCCGCCACGTGATCCCGAAGGTCTCACCGAAGACGCACGACGACGAGGTGCTCGACGCGCTGAAAGCGTTGAGCGTCTCGTAGCTCGCGTACGCTCCGGCGCGGTGGTCAAGTACCTCGGTTCCAAGCGCGAGCTCGTCCCGCTGATCGGCGAGCTGGCCCGGCGCATCCCCGCTCGCACCGCGTGCGACCTGTTCGCCGGGACGACGCGGGTCGGCCAGGAGCTGCGCCGCGCCGGCCTCGTCGTGCACTCCAACGACCTCGCGACCTACAGCGAGGTCCTCGGCCAGGCCTACATCGCCGCCGACGAGCACAACCTCGACCGCACGCGCCTACGCGTGCTGCTCGCCGAGCTGTCCGCGCTGCCCGGCCGCGACGGCTACGTGACGCGCACCTTCTGCGAGGAGGCGCGGTTCTTCCAGCCGCGCAACGGCCGCCGGATCGACGCGATCCGCGACGCGATCGATCAGCTCGACGTCTCGGCGATCGAGCGCGGCGTGCTGCTGACGAGCCTGCTGGAGGCCGCCGACCGCGTCGACTCCACCTGCGGCGTGCAGATGGCCTACATCAAGCAGTGGGCAGAGCGCTCGAATCGCGACCTCGAGCTGCGCGAGCCCGCAGCGATCGCGGGGCCTGCGGGCAGCGTCAGCCGGCTCGACGCGCTCGACCTCGCAGCGTCACTCGAGGACACCGACCTCGTCTACCTCGATCCGCCGTACAACCAGCACTCCTACTACTCCAACTACCACGTCTGGGAGACCCTGATCCGCTGGGACGCACCCGAGCACTACGGGATCGCACGCAAGCGCATCGACTGCCGGACGACGAAGAGCCCGTTCAACCGCAAGGGTGAGGCCTGGGGCGCGCTGGAGCGCGTCGTGACCTCGCTGCGTGCGCCCTGGATCGTGCTCTCGTTCAGCAACGAGGGCTTCCACGGCGCGGACGGGCTCGCCGAGCTGTTGTCCGAGCGCGGGCACGTCCGCGCGGTGACGGTCGGGCATCCGCGCTACGTGGGCGCCCGGATCGGGATCCACGACCGCGGCGGCAAGCGCGTGGGGACCGTCTCGCACGTGCGCAACCGCGAGACGCTGTGGGTCGTCGGCCCATCGGCGAGCGCCGTCGAACGCGTGACCGCGGGCCTCGCGCCCGATGAGCCGCGCGCGACCGCGCGCGCTGCCTAGTCTCCTCAGCGGTGTTCGCGGACCTACCGATCCCGCTCGCCGCCTCGGGCGGCCTCGAGGGTGTCCTGCTCGACCTCTTCATCGTCCTGTTGGCGGCGAAGCTCGGCGACGAGCTGTTCCGGCGGATCCACCAGCCGACGGTCGTCGGCGAGATCCTCGCGGGCGTCGTGATCGGCCCCTCGGTGCTCGGCATCGTCGACCTCACCCACGTGCTCGAGATCTTCGCCGAGCTGGGCGTCATCTTCCTGCTGTTCTGGGTCGGCCTCGAGACGCGCCTGTCCGACCTGCGCGCCGTCGGACGCGTCGCGCTGATCGTCGCCGTCCTCGGTGTCCTGTTCCCCGCAGCGGGGGGCATCGCGCTCGGCGTGCTGCGCGACGAGGACACGGCGACGACGGCGTTCTTCGCCGCGGCGCTCGCCGCGACCAGCGTCGGCATCACGTCGGCCGTGCTGTCCGAGCTCGGCGCGGTCAAGACGTTGCCCGGCCGGACGATCCTGGCCGCCGCGATCGTCGACGACATCCTTGCGCTGCTCGTCCTCGCCGTCGCCGTGAACATCGCCGACACCGGCGGCATCGACGTCGGTGACCTCGCGCTGACGGCCGTGATCTCGATCGCATTCGTCGCGTTCGTGGCACTCGGCGGCGGGGAGCTGCTGCGCCGGCGCCCGGGGCTGCTGACCGCGCCGCGATTCGCCGACTCGCCGCTGCTTCCCGCCGTGCTGCTGTGCCTGGGCCTCGCCGTGATCGCCGGCGAGATCGGACTGGCGGGCATCATCGGCGCGTTCCTCGCGGGCATGGTGATCGCCGAGTCCAGCGACCGCGAGGCGGTCGAGAGCGAGATCGGTGCGCTGTACGCCTTCTTCCCGCCGTTCTTCTTCGTCGCGATCGGGGTCCAGCTCGATCTCGGCGCGCTCGCCGACAGCTCGACGCTGCTGCTGCTGGTCGGCGTGACGGCGCTGGCCGTCGTCACGAAGCTCGCCGGCGGCTGGCTCGGCGCCCGCGGGCTCGGGCCACGCGACG
Source organism: uncultured Actinomycetes bacterium (assembly GCA_963821685.1). GTDB lineage: Bacteria > Actinomycetota > Thermoleophilia > Solirubrobacterales > Solirubrobacteraceae > F1-60-MAGs163. The sequence continues at coordinate 330,023 of CAWGEW010000008.1, forward strand.
CGCTGATCGTCGGCGTCGGGATGATTCCGCGTGGTGAGGTCGGGATCATCGTCGCCGGTCTCGGAGCGACGGCGGGCGTGATCGGGGACGACCTGTTCGCCGTGATCGTGGGTATGGCCGTGATCTCGACGCTGATCGCCCCGCCGATCCTGCGCGTCCTGCTGCGACAGCGCGAGGAGCCCGCTCCATGACCCTGCCCGCCGCCGTGATCCTCGACAACGACGGCCTGACCGTTGACAGCGAGACCGTCTGGACCCGCGCCGAGGTCGAGCTGTTCGCGCTGCGCGGGCGCGAGTTCACGCACGCGCACAAGGTCGAGATGGTCGGGTCGGCGGGGCCGCAGGCGGCGGTCAAGCTCGAGCGCATGCTCGACGCGCCGGCAGGGTCCGGCCCCGCGCTGCTGGACGAGCTCGGAGACCTCGTCGTTGCGGAGCTCGAGCGTGGCTGCGACCCGATGCCCGGCGCGGTCGCGCTGATCGCCGCGCTGACCGCGGCGCGCGTGCCGTTTGCGCTCTGCTCGAACTCGCCGCGGCGCATCGTCGACGCCGCACTGCGCGGCTCAGGACTCGCGGGCGCGTTCGCCGTCACGATCGCCGGCGACGAGGTCGCCCAGGGCAAGCCCGCCCCCGACCCCTACCTCGCCGCAGCCGCCGCGCTCGGCGTCACGGCGACGACCTGCGTCGCAATCGAGGACTCCCCGGTCGGCGCGGCCAGTGCGCGCGCCGCCGGCATGCGCGTGCTCGGCATTCCATCGGTCCCCGGCGTCTCACTCGACGGCAGCGTGGACGCGGTGTTCGGCTCGCTCGCGGACCCGCTGCTGTGGCAGGAGCTTCGGCTTCCGTTCTGAAACCCGTGCTCAGCCCGAGGCAGGGTGACGGCGGCGGAACCACCACCAGCAGCCTCCGCCGATCGGAATCGGCAGCCAGTACGAGAACAGGCGGTAGGCGAGCGTTGCGAGGACCGCGTCGCCGCCCGCCACGCCTGCAATCGCCAGTGACCCGGTCAGGCCCGCTTCGACGAAGCCCAGCCCGCCTGGGGTGATCGGGATCAGCGCCAGCAGCTGCGCCGCGAAGTAGGACAGCAGGAGCAGCGGCAGCGGAGCCTCGGCGCCGACCGCCTGCAGCGCGACGAGCAGCACCGCGAAGTCCAGCAGGTACTTCCCCAGTGACGCGGTGAGCGCGCGCTTCCAGCGCTCACCGACCACGCGGACGATCAGGTCGCGCTCCTTCACGAGCCGGTCCGGGAGCCCCGTCATCGGCGGCCGGCTGCGCCGCAGGCGGTTGCGTGCGCGCTGGGCGACCCGGCCGATGCGGCGCAACGGCTTGTCGGTGACGACGAGCACGACGCCGCCGGCCACCAGTGCGACGAGGATCATCGCGGCCCAGACCAGCAGCGAACGGATCGCGCTGTCGACGCGGCCGTCGAGGATCGCCGGGATCGCCAGCACCGGCAGCCCGAGCAGGACGCCGAACGTCAACAGATTGGTCGCGGTCAGGCCGGTCGCCGTCGCCCCGCGCGGCGCACCTGCGTCGACGAGCATCCGGTACTGGAGCGCCCCGGCGGCCGCACCGCCGCCCGGGACGACGCGCCCGAACGCGTTGCTCGCGAGCTGCGAGGTGCTGATCTGCCACCAGCTCACATGCCGGATCGCCACCCACTCCACGGCCCACATGCAGGCGAAGCTGCCCATCTCGAGCACCAGCATCAGCGGGAACCACCACCAGCCGATCTCGCGCAGTCGCGGCGCCGACGAGAGCACCTCGACGAGCCCGGGGCCGAGGACGTAGAGCGTCAGCAGGACGAGCGTCAGCAGGACCGTGATGCGCAGCACCTGGCGCGCGGTGCGGCTCGGCGCCGTGCGCCCCTGTTCCTCCAGCTCGTGCTCGGCGAGCTCCTCCAGGCGCCGCTGCTCCTCGGGGCCGACGGCGGGCGGCTCAGGCCAGGCCGGCCGGCGGCGGGCGGGCTTGGGGTCGCTGGGGAGGTCCGTCACGCGCCCCGCCTCAGCTCGAGCTGACGCGCACGGCGGCGGCCGCCAGGCGGGCGCGCTCGCGCGCAGCATCCAGATCGTCGCCGCCGGCAAGCGCGACGCCCATCCGTCGCCCGGGTCGTGCGTCGGGCTTGCCGAACAGGCGCACCTGCACATCGTCACCGACGGCGAGCGCCGCGCCGAGGCCGTCGTAGCGGGGCGCGTCGCCGGGTCCGTCGGCGAGGATCACGGCGCTCGCGCCGGGAGCGATCAGCGGCACCTCGCCCGGCGGGACCGGCAGGCCGAGGATCGCGCGCACGTGCAGCGCGAACTCGCTCAGCGCCTGCGTCGCCATCGTCACCATGCCGGTGTCGTGCGGGCGCGGCGAGACCTCGCTGAACAGCACCTCGTCGCCGCGCACGAACAGCTCGACGCCGAAGATGCCGGTCCCGCCGAGCGCGGTCGTCACCGCCGTCGCGACCTCGGCGGCGAGCGCGCGCGTCGCCGTCGCTCATCGGCTGCGGCTGCCAGCTCTCGCGGTAGTCGCCGTCGACCTGCACGTGGCCGATCGGCGCGCAGAACGAGGTGCCGCCGGCGTGGCGCACGGTCAGCAGCGTGATCTCGTAGTCGAAGTCGACGAAGCCTTCGACGATCACGCGGCCCGCGCCGGTGCGCCCGCCCGTCTGCGCGTACTCCCACGAGGCCTGCGCGCCGGCCGGCTCGCGCACGACCGACTGGCCCTTGCCGCTCGACGACATCACCGGCTTGACGACGCACGGCGTACCGAGCGCTGCGACGGCCGCCTCGAGCTCGTCGAGGCTGTCGCAGAAGCGGTAGGGCGAGGTCGGCAGGCCGAGCTCCTCGGCGACGAGCCGGCGGATGCCCTCGCGATCCATCGTCAGACGCGCGGCGCGCGCCGTCGGCACCACGTGCAGGCCCTCGGCCTCGAGCTCCTCGAGGACCGCGGTCGCGATCGCCTCGATCTCGGGAACGACCAGCAACTCGGCGCACGGCCGCTCGCGCTCGGCACGCAGCAGCGTGCGCAGCGCCGCCGGGTCGGTCATGTCGATGACGGCCGACCGGTCGGCGACCTGCATCGCCGGCGCACCGGCGTAGCGATCGACCGCGAGGACCTCGCAGCCCAGGCGCTTGGCCTCGATCACGACCTCGCGCCCGAGCTCGCCCGAGCCGAGCAGCACGAGCCGGACCGCGTTGGCGCCGGCGGGGGTTCCGATCACGATTCCCATCAGCGCGCCAGCTTACGATGGGCGCCCCGGGTACCCTCGCCCGCGTGGCGCTCGGCTCGATCCTGGATGGCGCGGGGACGTTCTTCGACGCAGTCGGGAGCTTCTTCGACAGCCTCGCGTCGGTCAGCCTGATCCCGCTGCTGCTGGGGATGGTCGCGTTCGTCGCGTATCTCTCGCTGCGCGCCAAGGCGCTGCACAACACGCTGCGGGCCGCCTATCCGGGCGAGCGGATCCCGTTCAAGCTGATCTGGGGCGCCTACATCGCGGCCTACGGCTTCAACAACGTGGTGCCCGCGCGCGGCGGCGACGTGATCAAGCTGTTCCTCGTCAAGACGTCGGTGCCGAACTCGCGCTACCCGGCGATCGCCGCCGCATTCGCGGTCGAGGGCATCTTCGACCTGACGATGGCCGTGCCCGTGCTGCTGTTCGCCTTCACGCAGGGCGTCTTCCCCAAGCCGCCGGACTTCTCCAAGCTCGACGCGTTCGACCTCTCGTTCTTCGCGTCCAATCCGCAACTGGCGCTGTTCGTGGTCACGGGCATCGCCGTGACGATCCTGGCGCTGTTCGCCTGGCTCTCCAGGCGCGTCGTCGCGTTCTGGCAGAACGTTCGCCAGGGCCTTGCCGTGCTGTTCGACCGGCGCCGCTACCTGCGCGAGGTCTGGCTCGTGCAGTTTGCGGGCTGGCTGCTGCGCTTCACGGCGTTCTGGATGCTGCTCGACGCGTTCGGCGTCGGCGGCTCGGTCCGCAACGTCCTGCTGGTGCTCGGCGTCAACGCTGTCGCCGCACTCGTGCCGTTCACGCCCGGCGGCGCCGGCGTGCAGCAGGCGCTGCTGGTGAAGGTGTTCGCGGGCGCCGCGACCGGTGCGACCGTCGCCGCCTACTCGGTCGGGCAGCAGATCGCGATCGCCGTCGTCTCGCTCGGGATCGGCTTCGGCGCGCTGTGGTTCGTCTTCGGCTTCCGCTCGTTCAAGGACGTCGCCGCAGCAGGACGCGAGCACCGGGCGGCCGAGAAGCGCGGCGACCCGCAGCCGAGCGGCTAGCGCAGGCCCTGGCGGGCTTCGCGCACGAGCGCGACGGCCTCAGGGAAGACGGTGGCCATCGTCGCGCGGATCTGCTCCGCCTGCTCGGCCGTCGTGCCCTGCACGTTGATGCGGTTGATCGCCGCCACCGTCATGTCGACGGCGAGCTTGATCGCGTTGTCCGCCCAGGCCAGCGACTGCTGGCTGGAGAGCTGCTCGGCGAACTCCGCCATGCGCTTCTGCAGCTCTTCCGGATCCCCGAAGAGATCCCCGAATCCGCCCATGCCTTCCATGCTTGAATCGTACCCGTGTCCCCATTCGCGGCCGGTAAAGGCGTCGACCTGGCGTACGAGGAGCTTGGCAGCGGACCGCCCGTGCTGCTGATCCACGGGCTGGCCGGCGACCGGCTGACGCTTGCACCCCTGGCCGGCGAGATCGCGGCGGCCGGAGCACGCGTGATCGCCTACTCGCGGCGTGGCTACGCGGGCAGCAGCGCGCCCGAGCCGTACTTCGGGACGACCGTCGGCCGAGCAGGCGCAGGACGCCGCCGCCCTGCTGACCGAGCGCGACGCCGCGGGCGCGATCGTCGTGGGTGACGGCTTCGGCGCGCTGATCGCGCTGGACCTGCTGCTGCACCACGGCGCGCTCGTCAGCGCCGCCGTGCTCGGCGACCCGCCGCTCTACGCACTCGTTCCCGACGCGACGCGCGAGCTGGCGGAGATGCACGAGCAACTGCGCGACGCGATCACGGCGGGCGGGCCGGCCGCGGGCGTGGAGCGCTGGCTCGGCGGCCGCGCCGACGCTCAGGCGCTCGAGCGGGCGCGCGCGGCACATGCGGCGTTCTTCGCCGACGTTGCGGGGCTTGCAAGCCTGCCCGTCACCCGCGGCGCCCTGCGCGCGATCCCGCAGCCGGTGGTCGTCACGACCGGCAATCGGTCCTCAGCCGGAATCGTCGCGGCCGCCGAGGCGCTCAGCGCGCTGCTGCCCAACGTGACGCGCTCGCACGACGGCGACCTCGCCGGCGCCACCGCGTCGCTGCTGCGGTAGGCCGCGCTCACCACGCGCTCCCTAGTATCCGCCTCCCGATGGCCGATCCCGCCCCGACCCCGACGCCCGAAGCCACGCTTGCCGTGGAGGACGCGACGCGTGGCAGGGCCGCAATCGCCGCCTGGGCTGCCGCCATCTTCACGCTCGGCGGGGCGATCGTCAGCGGGCTCGCGTTCGGCGGGATCCCGGACTACAAGGACAAGGTCGTCACGATCACGGACGCGCTCGGCGACCTCACGTCGGGCCAGGCGATCCCGGCCGGCCGCGCAGTGCTCCAGCTGCAGTACATCGGCGACCATCCGGCGGCATTCGTCGCCGGACCGGTGCTCTCGGCGATCGGCGGGCTGCTGATCTACTTCGTGCTCGCCTTCCTGTTCCACGCGACGACGGCGCGCGGCGGGCCGCTCCCGCGGGTCGCGCTGATCGCGATCGGCGTCGGCGCCGTCTCCTACGCGATCGGCACCGCGCTCGTCGGCATCATGCGCGTGGTCGAGGGGACGAACCTCGCCGCCAACGCGACGAACAACGATGCGCTCGACGCGATCGGCTCCGGGCCGATCGTCGCCGGGACCGTGATCCAGCTGCTCGGCTCGCTCAGTCTCGGGTTCGCGTTCGTCCTCGTCAGCCTGCACGCGATGCGCGTCGGCCTGCTCACACGCTTCATGGGAATCCTCGGCATGATCGCCGGCGCCACGTTCGTGGTGCCGCTCGACCAGCAGGGCATCATCCGCTCGTTCTGGCTGGGGGCGATCGGCTTCCTGATCGCCAAGCGCTGGCCGAGCCCGGTCCCGGCCTGGGAGACGGGCACCGCGGTGCCGTGGCCGAGCAACCGCCCCGCGCGCGGCCAGCGGTCGACCGAGCCGCTCCCGGCGCCCGACACGCCCGCGCCGCTGCCGCCGCAGGACGGTCTCTCCCAGGGCCAGCGGCGCAAGAAGCGCAAGCGCTAGGAAGCGCGCTCGACTCAGGGGCGCACGTAGGATGCGCTCATGAGCGACGATCGCACGCTGGAGGCCGAGCTCGAGACGCTGCTGGGTCAGGAGTGGTTCGACCCGCCCGCGGAGTTCGTCAAGGACGCGCTGATCAGCGACATGTCCGTGCACGAGGCGGCCGAGCGCGACCCCGTCGGCTGGTGGGACGAGCAGGCGCGCGCGCTGGACTGGTTCGAGCCCTGGGAGCAGACGCTCGATGACTCCGATGCGCCGTTCTACCGCTGGTTCACCGGCGGCAAGCTGAACGTCTCGCACAACTGCCTCGACCGCCACGTCGAGGCGGGCCGCGGCGACCGCGTCGCCCTGCACTGGCATGGCGAGGAGGGCGAGTCGCGCGTCGTTCACCTACGCGCAGTTGCTCGCCGATGTCGAGCGCTGCGCGAGCGCGCTGAAGGCGCGCGGCGTCGGCCCCGGTGACGTCGTCGGCATCTACCTGCCGATGATTCCCGAGGTCGTCGTGGCGATGCTCGCCTGCACCCGCATCGGGGCGCCGCACAACGTCGTCTTCGGCGGCTTCAGCGCCGAGTCTGTGCACGAGCGGATGGCGTTCTCCAACGCCAGGGCGCTGATCACCGTCGACGGCGCGCGGCGCAAGGGCAAGACCGCCCCGGTCAAGAGCGAGGTCGACCGCCTGATGGGCGACCTGGCGCACCTCGAGACGATCATGGTCGTGCGCCACACCGGCGAGGCCTGCGAGCTGCAGGAGGGCCGCGACGTCTGGTGGCACGAGGCCCTCGAGGCCGCCGATCCGGTCTGCCCGCCGCGCAGCTGGACGCCGAGCACCCGCTGTTCATCCTCTACTCGTCCGGCTCGACCGCGAAGCCGAAGGGGATCCAGCACACGACAGGTGGCTACCTGACCGGCGTCGCGTGGTCGTTCAAGCACGTCTTCGACCTCAAGCCCGAGACCGACGTCTACTGGTGCAGCGCCGACGTCGGCTGGATCACCGGCCACAGCTACATCGTCTACGGCCCGCTCGCCAACGGCGCGACGTCGGTGATGTTCGAGGGCGCGCCCGACTACCCGCACAAGGGCATCTGGTGGGAGCTGTGCGAGCGCTACGGCGTGACGATCTTCTACACCGCCCCGACCGCGATCCGCACCTGCATGAAGTGGGGTGCGCAGGAGGTCGAGAAGGCCGACCTCTCGAAGCTGCGGCTGCTCGGCACGGTCGGCGAGCCGATCAACCCGAAGGCCTGGGTCTGGTACTGGCACGTCGTCGGCGGCGGCCGCTGCCCGGTCGTCGACACCTGGTGGCAGACGGAGACCGGCCAGATCATGATCACGACGCTCCCGGGCGCCCAGCGGATGAAGCCGGGCTCCGCCGGCACGCCGCTGCCGGGGATCGCCGCGAAGGTCGTCGACAACGACGGCCGCGAGGTTCAGCGCGACGTGCAGGGTCTGCTGACGCTGCGCCACCCGTGGCCCGGGATGCTGCGCACCCTGTTCAAGGAGCCCGACCGCTTCGTGTCCGGCTACTGGGAGCGCTTCGGCGCCCCGAACTACTTCGTCGGCGACGCCAGCCGGCACGACCACGACGGCTACTTCTGGGTGATCGGCCGCGTCGACGACGTGATCAACGTCTCCGGGCACCGCATGTCGACCGCCGAGATCGAGTCGGCGATCGTCAGCCATCCGAAGGTCGCCGAGGCCGCCGTGATCGGCCAGAACGACGAGGACACGGGCCAGTCGATCTGCGCGTTCGTGACGCTGCGCGGGGACCTCGACGGCGACGATCAGATGGTCGACGACATCCGCGAGCACGTCGCGCAGCGGATCGGCAAGCTCGCGCGCCCACGACGGATCATCTGGGCCGGCGACCTGCCGAAGACCCGCTCGGGCAAGATCATGCGCCGCCTGCTGCGCGACATCGCCGAAGGCCGCGAGCTCGGCGACGTGACGACGCTGCGCGACCCGGGGGTCATGCAGCAGCTCACGGCAAGCATGGCCGGCCGCGGCGACGAAGACTGAAAGCCCTGTTTCAGGAGCGAGGGTCCTGTTGCGCTCGGGGTGTTCGGCGGCCCCAAAACGCTGCGGATCCGCGTCCCCGCTCGAGTGCCGCCGCCGCGGTGCCGACACTGAAGGCACCGCGTGAACACCGGAGAATTGTTCGTGCCCAGACGTCTGCTCCCCCTGATTGCCGTCGCGCTCGCGACCAGCGCGTGGACGCCGGGCGCTGCGAACGCCGCCGAGCTCTACGCCGCACCGGGCGGCGGTGACGGGCCTGGCTGCACGAGTGTCGCTGCGCCGTGCAGCGTGAACGCCGCGCTGCTCGCCGCGCGGACCTCTGGCGGCGCCGACACGATCCACCTGGCGGCCGGCACCTACGCGACACCCGTGAGCGCCACCAACGTCGCTGACACCGACGTGACGCTTTCCGGCGCGGGCATCGGAGCGACGGTGATCGCGGCGGCGCCCGCCGGCGACGCGCCGATGGTGCTGCTCGGCTCCGGCACGGGCTCGATGGCGCTCGAGGACCTGACGCTCGACGGCACGCGGCGCCGGGACGCTCGCCAGCCCGTTGCGCGGACGCCTGTCGGCGCTGGCGCTGCGCCGCGTGCGCGTCGTCCAGACGGGGACCACGGCCAAGCAGGCGCCGGCGATCGACGCCGACATGGCGACCGAGTCGCTGACGCTCGACGGCGTCGACGTGCTCGCCGACACGCAGAGCGCCGACACCACCGTCTCGGCCGTCAACGCCGGCGGCCCGACGGTCATCCGCGACTCGACGATCACGCACACCGCGACGGGTGGCGGCGCGGCGCTCTACGCGCGCGGCCCGCTGACGCTGCAGCGCTCCACGATCGTGCACGGCGACGCCGACGCCGGGCTACGCGCTGCGCGTCTCCAACCAGACCGATGCGCTGAACGTCGCGATCGACTCGTCGATCCTGCGCGGCGGTCGCAGCGCGGCGCGCTTTGACCTCGGCGGCGCGGCGTCGAAGCTCGCGCTGCGCGGCACGACGTTCGCCCCGGCGACGGCGAGCACCGGCTGGAGCGTCGACGTGCAGCCCGCGGCCGCCGGCTCGCTCGCGCAGGCGACCGTCGACAGCTCGCTGCTGGTCGGCCGCTCCGCGCGTGCGACGAACGGCGCCACGCTGACCTGCACGTACTCGAACCTCACGACCGCCGGCAGCGGCGTCGCCTGCGCGACGACGGCCGGCAACGCCGGCGGAAACACGAAGCTCACCACGGCGGAGCTGCAGCTCGGCGCCGACCTCGCGCCGCTCGCCGGGTCACCGGCGGTCGACTCCGGGAATCCCGCCGGCGTCGCCGCGACGGAGTCCCCCACCGACCGGCTCGCCCGCCCGCGTGCGGCTGCGAGCACGAACGTCTGCGATGCCGGACCGGGCCGCCGCGACAAGGGCGCCTTCGAGCGCTACCGCCTGAGCCCGCAGGTCGCGATCAGCGGGCCCGACGCGCTCTCCCCCGGCGCCCCAGGAACGTTCTCGGCGCTCACCGGCGTCGCGGGCCTCGAGCTGCACTGGGTCTTCGGCGACGGCGCTGACGGCGGCACCAGTGCCACGGCGACGCACGCGTTCGGAGCGCTGCCCTCGAGCGTGGCGCTGACGGCGCGCGATCCGCGCTGGGACTGCTCGAGCTCGGCGAGCCGCGCGATCGCTGCGGCGCCCGTCCCGGCCGGCCCGCCTCCCGCCGGTCCCGGCGCAGGCCCGCCGCTCCCCGACCGCATCAAGCCGACCGTGCGCAAGCCGCATCTGGATGCCGGCCGCATCCGCCTGCCGCGTGGCTCGATCCGGCTGCGGCTGACGCTGTCGGAGGCCGCGACGATCACGCTCACGGTCGGACGCGTGAAGGGCAAGCGGATCGTCGCGCCGCGCTACGTCACCGTCCGCGGCGTCAAGGGCATGAACACGATCACGCTGTTCGCCAAGAAGCTGAAGCTGCGCAAGGGCCGCTACGCGGTGCGCGTCGGCGCGCGTGACGCGGCCGGCAACAAGGCTGCGACGCAGACGCTGAAGTTCAGCGCGCGCTGAGCGCGTCGAGCTTGGCCTGCGTGCGCATCTCGCTGAGGATGCGCTCCAGCCGCGGCTCGGTGTCACGATCGACGTAGGTCATCGCACCCGCGACCGCGGGATGCACCTGCTCGATCAGGCGGTGCATCTCATGCGCGACGGCGCGATAGCTCGGGTGGCCCTCGCGGCCGGAGCGCAGCTCGATCAGCTGCATCGCCTCGCGCGCGTTCATGTCGAGGACGTAGCGGATCCGGTAGCCGAGGCAGAGCGCGTAGAGCGCCTCGCCCTCGCGGCCATCGCCTGCCAGCCGCTCCCAGGCGGCGGCCGACGTCTCAAGCGCGCGGCGGTACTCGTCGCGCGACCCCGGCGGCGTGCGAGCTCCTCCGGCACGCCGGCACCGAGCTCGGGACCGAGCCGCTGCCACTGCACCGTCAGCATCCGGTGACGCTGCAGGTCGCGGAACGCGCCGTAGTCGCTGACGATCTCGAAGCGATAGCGCAGCGCCTCGAAGCCGCGCCCAGGGCGGTGGCGGCGATTGCGCCGCTCGCCGACGAGGTCGCCGAGCAGGCTCGCGCGCTCCTGCGTCGTCAGCGCGGCGAGGCGCGTGCGCGTGACCTCCTCGGACGCGCCGGCGGCTTCGAACAGCAGCGACGCGAGCAGCGCGTCCTCGTCGCCGTCGACATGCAGCAGCCTGACTGACGGCCCGCCCTCGGGCTCGTCGCCGGGCTCGCGGTCGAGGCCGAGTCGCGCCACCCACTTGCGCGCCGCCGTCTCGCGCTCCTCGAGGAAGGTGATCCAGTCGCCGCCGCGGTCCGGGCGCTCGACGCGTGAGACGAAGCTCGGCATCACCTGCTGCAGCGTCTCGAGGATCATCCGGCCGAAGTGACGGGCCTCGGGCAGCGGGTGCGCCATCAGGTGCATGACCAGCTGCTCGTAGGTCTGCCCCGTCGCGAAGACACCCATGTGCGAGAGCGATGCGGCCGGCAGCAGACCGCGCAGCAGATCCAGCGCCTTCGCCTGGCAGGCGCGCGCGTGTGCGGCCTCGGACTCGCCGTCGGCGCGCGCGAACTGCCCCTCGGCCCACGCGCTGACGCGCGGCAGTGCCGCGGCGTAGATCCCGAAGACCTCGTCCATCGCCGTCTCGTACTCCGGCCCGAGCGACGGGTCGCGGTAGTAGCGGTAGCCCCCGCCCGGCATCGGCGCGTCGTAGGCGATGTAGCGCGTGGACTGCTCGAGGTAGGCGCCCAGGCGCGGACGCTGGAGCACCTTCGTGAGCACGTTGGAGACCCACTCGCAGGCGACGTGCGCGCCGCCGAGCTGGGCGACCGAGTCGTCGCCGTAGCCGACGAAGATCCGCTCGTAGAGCTGCGCGGCGCGCTCGCCCTCGTCGCCGTCGTAGGCGCCGCCGGTGACTGGCGGGAGCGAGTCGGCGAACTCGTCGAGGAACAGCCGGCGCAGCGTGCCCTGGTAGCGCGAGTAGCGCGCGAACAGCGCGCCCTTGACGGTCTCGGGCAGGTTGACGAGCGCGAAGACCGGCTGGTCGAGGCTCGTCACATGCGGGGCCAGTCGCGCTGCCTCGGCTTCGGTGAACGTCTCGACGGGGTACTCCACGGGCGGCGGAGGCTAGCGCGGTCAGCGGCGGGGCAGCTTGAGCTCCTTCCCCACCGAGTCAGTCGCTTCGCTAGGGTTGGGGAAACATCGTATTCTTGATCCGCTTTCGGAGTATTCAATGACCCCCGCCGCTCGCCGCTTCATCCTGCCGTCTCTCGCTGCCCTTGTCGCACTGGCCGTCGCCGGCTGCGGCGGCGCCAGCGACTCCACATCCGGCGGTGGGGACAGCGCCGCGTCGAGCGGCAGCAAGGCGAATATCTCGCTGGTCGCCTACTCCACGCCGCAGGTCGTCTACGACGAGATGATCCCCGCGTTCCAGAAGACCACGGACGGCACGGGCGTCGGCATCAAGACGTCGTTCGGCGCCAGTGGCGACCAGAGCCGCGCCGTCGAGGCGGGCCTGCCCGCCGACGTCGTCAGCTTCTCGATCGAGCCCGACATGGAGCGCCTGGTCAAGGCCGGGATCGTCGCGCCGGACTGGGCGGACACGCCGACGAAGGGGCTCGTGACGACCTCGGTCGTCTCGTTCATCGTCCGCAAGGGCAACCCGAAGGGCATCAAGACCTGGAACGACCTGCTGAAGCCCGGTCTCGAGGTGCTCACGCCGAACCCGTTCACCTCCGGCGCGGCGAAGTGGAACCTGCTCGCCGCATACGGCCAGGCGTCCGATGGCGGCAAGAACCCGCAGGCCGGCCTGGACTACGTCTCGAAGCTGATCAAGGACCACGTGAAGGTGCAGGACAAGTCCGGGCGTGAGGCGCTGCAGAGCTTCGTCGGCGGCAACGGCGACGTCCTCCTCTCCTACGAGTACGAGGCGACGACCGCGCAGAAGAAGGGCGAGGACGTCGACTACGTCGTCCCGGACGACACGATCAAGATCGACATCACGATCGCGAAGACGAAGACCTCGAAGAGCCCGGAAGCCGCGCAGGCGTTCCTCGACTACACGCTCTCCAAGCCGGCGCAGGAGCAGTTCGCCTCGTGGGGCTACCGCCCGGTCAACCCTGAGGTGCTGGCCGCGGACGCGTCGAAGTTCCCGGAGCCCGCCGGCCTGTTCACGATCCAGGACCTCGGCGGCTGGCCGAAGCTGAACGAGGACCTGTTCGATCCGGACAACGGCTCGATCGCGAAGATCGAGGAGTCCGCGGGAGTCTCGACGGAGAAGTGAGCACACCCGCCGTCACGCGCCGGACATCAGCGTCCCGCCGGCCCCGGCGAAGCGACGGCGCTCGCGCCAGAGCGCCGCGGCGGCCGGCCGCCCCGGGCCGCTCGCGTTCGGGGTCGTGACGCTGTGGCTGAGCCTGATCGTCCTGCTGCCGCTGGCGGCAGTCGTGGCGAAGTCGCTCGACGGCGGCCTCGACGCGTTCTGGGACGCGGTCTCCAGCCGCCAGGCCGTCGACGCACTGAAGTTCACGCTGCTCGTCTCGGCGCTGGTCGCGCTGATCAACGCCGTCGCGGGCACGCTGATCGCCTGGGTGCTGGTGCGCGACGAGTTCCGCGGCAAGCGCGTCGTCAACGCGCTGATCGACCTGCCGTTCGCGCTGCCGACGATCGTCGCCGGCATCGTGCTGCTCGCGCTCTACGGCAAGAACAGCCCGGTCGGAATCGACATCGCTTTCACGAAGACGGCAGTCGCGCTGGCGCTGCTGTTCGTCACGCTGCCGTTCGTCGTGCGCTCGGTCCAGCCGGTGCTGATCGAGCTCGACCGCGAGATGGAGGAGGCCGCGCGGTCGCTCGGCGCCGGCGGCTGGACGACGTTCCGCCGGATCGTGCTCCCGAACCTCGGCCCGGCGATCATCAGCGGCTGCGCGCTCGCGTTCGCACGCGCCGTCGGCGAGTTCGGCTCGATCGTCCTGATCTCGGGCAACATCCCGTTCCAGACGCAGGTCTCGTCGGTTTTCGTCTTCAAGCAGATCGAGAGCGACGCGCCGATCGCGGCCGCCGCCGTCTCGGTCGTGCTGCTGCTGGTCTCGCTCGCCGTGCTGCTGGCGATCCGCGGGATCGGCAGCTGGGGAGCGCGGCATGAACTCTGAGCGCGTGACCCGGATCGGGCTGCGGACGGTCGCGCTCGGCTACCTGGCGGCGCTGCTGTTCGTCCCCGTCGGCGTGGTCATCTACCGCACGTTCGAGCCGGGCTCGGCGAGGTCTGGGCCTCGATCACGACACCGGCGGCCGTCCACGCCTTCTGGCTGACGATCTCGGTCACCGCGATCGCGGTCCCGCTCAACACGATCCTCGGCATCCTCGCCGCGCTCGTGCTCGTGCGCGGCCGCATCCGCGGCAAGGTGCTGCTCGATGCGCTGATCGACCTGCCGTTCGCGGTCTCCCCGATCGTCGTCGGGCTCTCGCTGATCCTCGTGTACGGCGCGAACGGGTGGTTCGGCGGCGCGCTGGCCGACGCCGGCATCCAGGTGATCTTCTCGTTCCCCGGCATCGTCCTGGCGACGGTCTTCGTGACGCTGCCGTTCGTCGTGCGCGAGGTCGCGCCGGTGCTGCGCGAGGTCGGCGACGAGCAGGAGCAGGCGGCGGCGACGCTCGGCGCCTCGCGGCGGCAGACGTTCCTGCGGATCACGCTGCCGGCGATCCGCTGGGGCATCGCCTACGGCGTCGTGCTCTCGACCGCACGCGCGATCGGCGAGTTCGGCGCGGTCAGCGTCGTCAGCGGCAAGATCTCCGGCCAGACGGAGACGCTGACGCTGCTCGTTGAAAACCGGTTCCAGAACTTCGACCTCGCGGGTGCCTACGCCGCGTCGGCGCTGCTGGCGATGATCGCCATGACGACGCTGCTGGCACTGACCGTGATCAAGCCGCGCAAGGAGCACGAATGATCTCCGTGAACGGGGTGACGAAGCGCTTTGGTGACTTCACCGCCCTCGACGACGTCTCGCTGCAGGTGCCCGAGGGGTCGCTCAGCGCGCTGCTCGGGCCCAGCGGCTCGGGCAAGTCCACGCTGCTGCGGATCATCGCCGGCCTCGAGGTCGGCGACAGCGGCCAGGTCCTGATCGACGGGGTGGACCAGACGCTCGTGCCCGCGCGCAAGCGCGAGATCGGGTTCGTCTTCCAGCACTACGCCGCGTTCAAGCACATGAGCGTGCGCGAGAACGTCGCGTTCGGCCTGAAGATCCGCAAGCGCCCCAAGGCGGAGATCGCGAGCCGCGTCGACGAACTGCTCGGGATCGTCGGCCTGACGGGATACCAGGACCGCTACCCCTCGCAGCTCTCCGGCGGCCAGCGCCAGCGGATGGCGCTCGCGCGGGCGCTGGCGGTGGAGCCGCGGCTGCTGCTGCTCGACGAGCCGTTCGGCGCGCTCGACTCGAACGTCCGCGCCGACCTGCGCCGCTGGCTGCGCAAGCTGCACGAGGAGATCCCGGTCACGACGGTCATCGTCACGCACGATCAGGAGGAGGCGATGGAGATCGCCGACCGGATCGCCGTGATGAGCGACGGCAAGATCGAGCAGGTCGGCGGGCCGCGTGAGCTCTACGAGCAGCCGGCGAGCGACTTCGTGATGGGCTTCCTCGGGCCGGTGACCGAGCTCGGCGGACAGCTCGTGCGCCCCCACGACCTGCACATCACCACCGAAGCGCGCGACGGAGCGCTCGAGGCGATGGTCGGGCGGATCGCGCACCTGGGCTTCGAGGTGCGGGTGGACCTCGTGCTCGTCGACGGCAGTGCGCTGTCCGCACAGGTCACGCGCGGCGAGGCCGAGGCGCTCGAGCTGCGCGAGGGTGACGTCGTGTGGGTCGGGCCGGACCGCGCTCAGCGCCCCGGCGCGCCGGTCAGTGCTTGACCCAGGCGTCCGGGTCGGCCGCGAGCGCGGTCACCTCGGCGGGCAGCTCGCCCGAGGCGATGTCCGCCAGGGTCACGCCCTCGAGCACGATCCGCAGGCTCGCGCGCAGCGCGACCCACATCCGCGGAAGTGACTCGGCGGCGCCCTCGTAGGTCAGCCGCTCCGGCCCCGTCCCGCGGATCGACGCGAGCGGTCCTTCGACGGCGCGCAGCACGTCGGCGACGGTGATCTCGGCCGCCGGGCGGTCGAGCCAGTAGCCGCCGTCGGCACCGCGCCGGCTCGCCACGATCCCGGCGGTCCGCAGCTCGCTGAGGATGTTCTCGAGGAACTTCAGCGGGATCTCCTGGGCGGTCGCGATGCGGTCGCCCTTGACGGGACCGGTCCCCTCGGCGGCCGCGAGCTCGGCGGCGGCGCGAACGGCGTAGTCGGCCTTTGCGGTGATGCGCACGGGAGCAGTGTGCCTTAGATCAGGCCGAGGCTGCGGGCGACGCCGCTCGCGCCGGTCAGAAACGGGCCGGGCAGGATGCCGAACGCGGCACGATCGACGAGGTCGAACAGCGGCTGCGGGATGATCCCGAAGAACAGGATCGCGGCGCCCATGACGAGCGCGACGAGCTGCGTCTCCCAGCCGCCGGACGGCCGCGCGGCCGCAGCATCGCCCTCGGGCGCGGCCCCGGCGAGCGCGGCGCGGCCGGTGCCCGGATCCAGGCCGGGCTCGATCGGGGCCGGCTGCGCCTCGTCGCGCCACATCGTCGCGATCACGGGCAGGTAGTAGGCGAGCGAGATCATCGACCCGATGACGATCACGATGCCCAGCCAGGTGTAGCCGCCGTCGGCGGCGGCCTCGATCAGGCGGAACTTGCCGATGAAGCCGGCGGTCGCGGGAATGCCGGCGAGGCTCAGCATCGCCAGCGTCATCGCGAGCGCGGCGAGCGGGCGCTCGGCGCCGAGGCCGCGCATCGCGCTGAGGTCGTCGCCCTCCCCCGTCTCGCGCTCGCGCAGCGTGATGACCGCGAACGCGGCCATGTTCGCGAACAGGTAGACGGCCATGTAGAACAGCACCGCCTGGATGCCCAGCTCGGTCACGACGACGAACCCGACGAGGATGTAGCCGGCCTGTGCGATCGACGAGTAGGCGAGCATCCGCTTGAGCGAGGACTGGCCGAGCGCGCCGACGTTGCCGATCAGGATCGAGATGACGGCGATCACGATCCAGATCGGACGCCAGTCGTCGACGACGGGGATCAGTGCCACGTCGAACAGCCGGATGATCACCGCGAACGCCGCGATCTTGGTCGCGACCGACATGAACGCCGTGACCGGCGTCGGTGCGCCCTCGTAGACGTCGGGCGTCCACTGGTGGAACGGCGCGAGCGATGCCTTGAAGGCGAGGCCGACGATCGTCATGCCGACACCCGTGAGGACGAGCACGTCGCCGCTGAGGCCCTTGCGGACGAGCTGCTGGGCGATCTGCGCGTAGTCGGTCGTGCCGGTCGCGCCGTAGAGCAGCGCGAAGCCGTAGAGCAGCGTCGCCGACCCGACGGAGCCGATGATCAGGTACTTCAGGCCGGACTCGAGCGAGCTGGCCCGGCGCAGGTGCGCGGCGCAGAGGATGTAGAGCGGGAGCGAGAGCAGTTCGAGCCCGACGAACGTCGAGACGAGGTTCTGCGCGGCGGCCAGCACGACCATGCCCGCCGCGGACATCAGCAGCAGCGCGAAGAACTCGCCGTGCGCGATCTCACGCGCAGCGTCGTCACGCCAGGCGAGCAGCGTCGCTGCGATGCCGGTGACGCAGACGATCAGCGTGACGGTCAGCGTCAGCGGATCGAGGCTCAGCGCGTTCTCGATCAGCGAGCCGCGCTCGTCCCACTGCCAGAGCGTGCAGCCGATCGACACCGCGAACGCGACCACGGTGAGCAGCGGGACGGCCTGAGCGCGCGCCGCACGCGGGCGCAGCAGCCCGGCGAGCAGGACGACGAGCGAGCCGCCGAGCAGCGCGAGCAGCGGCGAGAGGCCCGCCCAGTCGATGTTCGGGGCGTGCGCGGTTCCGACCTTGGCGGCGAGCACGGGGATCACGGCGCCGCGTCCTTCTCGGCGCGGGCATGGGCCAGCGCGCGTGCCTGAGCGACCGCCTGCTGCTGCTTCTGGACGACCTTCGTCGCCACGAGCGACCCGGCGACCGCCTTCTCGCCGCGCTTCAGCGCGAACTGCGGGTAGAGCGCGAGCGCGACCACGACGAGCACCATCGGCACGAGCACGAGCGCGTCACGCAGGCCCAGCTCACGCGCCTGCACGAGCGGGCCGACGCGGTTGTGCATCGAGCGGATGTAGAGCCGCAGCGCGTACACGCCGGCCAGCACGACGCCGACCGAGGCGATGATCGCGATCGCCGTCTTCGCCTGGAAGACGCCGAGCAGGATCATGAACTCGCCGACGAAGTTCGACGTCCCCGGCATCGCGAGCAGCGCGAACGTGAACACGAGGAAGACGGCTGCGAACGCCGGCGCCTTCGTCGCGATGCCGCCCATGTCGCGCAGGTCCTCGCTGCCGCCGGCGCGTGCGGCCAGCAGCGCGACGACGAAGATCAGCGGCGCTGCGACGAGCGCGTGGTTGGCCGACTGCAGCAGTGCACCGTCCGCGCCGCGCTCGTTCAGGGCGAAGATGCCGAGCACGATGAACCCGAGCTGGGCGACCGACGAATAGCCGAGCACGAGCCGCGCCTGGGTCGTCGTGAACGCCATCACCGAGCCGTAGAGGATCGACGCGAGCGCGACGAGCAGCAGCAGCTCCTGGTACTTGACCGCCGCGTGCGGGAACAGCGGCAGCGCGATCACGCAGGAAGCCGTAGGCGGCGACCTTCGACAGGATCGCGGTGAAGACGGCGAGCGGCGCGATCGGCATCTGCGCGTACCCGTCGGGCATCCAGCCGTGGAACGGGAACGACGGCATCTTGATCAGGAAGGCGAGCGCGAAGACGAGGAAGATCCAGTCCTGCGAGCCGGACGAGATGAGATGTGCGCGCAGATCGCTCAGGACGAACGTCGACGTCGCCCTGCCCCTTGCCGGCCAGCACGCCCGTGGCGATCGCTCCGACGAGCATCAGCAGCGAGCCGACGAGCGTGTAGATGAACAGCTTCAGGACGGCGGGGCCGCGCTTCTCGGGGTCGGTGCCCCAGACCAGCGTGAGGAAGTAGAACGGCACGAGCATCAGGTCGAAGAAGACGACGAACAGCGCGAGGTCCTGGGCGAGGAACGCGCCCATCACGCCGCTCTGGGCGAGCCCCATCAGCAGCGCGTAGAGGCCCGGGCCGCTCGGCCGGCTCGTTGCGCAGCGCGGCCCAGAGGGCGGCACCGGCGAACACCGAGCGCGGTCGTGAGGAGCAGGACGACGTTGAGGCCGCCGACGCCGAGCTTGTAGTGGATCCCGAGCGTCGCGATCCAGGTCTCGTCGGTGACGTACTGCAGCCCGAGCTTCGAGGTGTCGTAGTCGGCGACGATCGTGATCGCGTACGCCAGCGTCAGCAGCGCGCCGGCCAGCATCACCCAGCGCGCAGCGGCGCGCGGCGCGAGCAGCGCGAGCAGGCCGGCGGCGAGCGGGAGCCAGAGGACGATGCTCAGGTGAATGGTCATGCGGCCCTCAGGAGCACGTAGAGGAGGACCGCGGACAGCCCGATGACGACGAGCCCGGCGTAGCTGCGCAGCAGGCCGGTCTGCAGCGCGCGCACGGCGGCGGAGCCGGCGCGCACGATGCCCGTCGTCCCGCCGATCAGCGCGCCGTTGATGACGATGCGCTCGAACGAGTCACGCGCCCAGCGCCCGAGACCACGCGGCCGGCCGCACGATCACGAGGCCGATCAGCTCGTCGAAGTACCACTTGTTCACGAACAGGCGATGCAGCGCCGGGAAACGCTCCTGCCACGCGGTCGCGCGCCCGCTTCCGACAGCCCAGATGCGGTAGGCGACCGCCATGAACACGACGGCGATCACCGAGGTCAGGATGAGCCCGAACGCCTCGAGGCCGTCGTTGGCGGGGTGCTGGACGATCGAGTCGGCGAACGTCGGCTCGAGGAAGTCCGGCAGCCATTCGGTGATGCCGAACGGGAGGTAGAGGACTCCGGCGATCACCGCGAGGACGGCGAGCGTGCCCATCGCGATTCGCATCTGCCAGGTCGTGCTCGGCGATGTGGTGCTCCTCGCCCGGGAAGCCGACCTGCGGTGTCCTCGATCTCGCCCGTCTGCGGGTTCGTCGGATGCGGCGCGTGGAAGATGTGGCCGTTCTCGAGCTCGACGGCCTCCTCGCACGGCTCGCCCCAGAACGCGCGGTAGATCATCCGCCACGTGTAGATGACGGTGAACACCGAGCCGATGTAGCCGGCCGCGTAGAGCGCGTAGTACCAGCCGCCGCGCTGGCCGATCTCGAACAGCAGCTCGTCCTTCGAGAAGAAGCCGGACATCAGCGGGAACGCGCTGAGCGCGAGGCCGCCGACGACGAAGCACGCGAACGTGAACGGCATCGCCTTGCGGAAGCCGCGCATCTTGTCGAGCGACTGCTCGCCGGCCATCGCCGAGATCAGCGAGCCGGCCGCCATGAACAGCAGCGCCTTGAAGAACGCGTGCGTCATCAGGTGGAAGAACCCGCCGACGTACGCGGCGGCCGAGACGCCCATGATCATGTAGCCGATCTGGGACATCGTCGAGTAGGCGATGACGCGCTTGAGGTCGGTCACCGCGAGGCCGATCGTGCCGGCGATCAGCAGCGTCAGCGCACCGATGATCGCGCCGACGTCGGCCGCGGTCGGCGCCCACTCGAACAGCGGGTGCAGGCGGCCGATCAGGTACACGCCGGCGGTCACCATCGTCGCCGCGTGGATCAGCGAGGAGACCGGCGTCGGGCCCTCCATCGCGTCCGGGAGCCACGTGTGGAACGGGATCTGGGCGGACTTCGCGAACGCGCCGACGAGGATCAGGATCATCCCCGCGACGAGGCTCGGGTCGTTCTTGGGGAAGGCGTGCTGCACGTCGGCGAACAGCGGGCCGTAGTCCAGCACGCCCATCGTGCGGAAGAGGAAGAACGTGCCGAGCACGAGGCCGACGTCGCCGACGACGTTGATGACGAACGCCTTGATGCCGGCGGACGTCGCGGTCGCGCGCCGGTACCAGTACGAGATCAGCATGTAGCTCGCCGCGCCGACGAACGCCCAGCCGACGATCAGCAGCGCGAGGTTGCCCGCGAGCACGAGCAGCAGCATCGAGAAGACGAAGAAGTTCAGGTACGCGAAGAAGCGCGTGTAGCCCGCGGTCGGAGCTCATGTAGCCGACCGAGTAGAGGTGGATCAGCGTCGAGACGCCGGAGACGACGAGCGCCATGAAGACGGACAGCGGATCGACGTAGATCCCGAGCTGGATCCGCACGCCGGCGACGTTCACGAGGTCCCACAGCGCCGACGTGGCGACCTTCGCGTCCTCGGGCCGGTCCTGCAGCTTGAAGAAGGCGACGACCGCGAAGACGAAGGCGAGCGCGATCGCGAGCGTCCCGATCCAGCCGGCGACGCGCGGCGACCACCAGCGGCCGCCGAGGCCGATGATCGAGCGTGCCGGCGAGCGGCATCGCGAGGACGAGCCAGGCCGCGGTCGTGAGGCTCACCCGTGCAGCTCCCGCAGCTCGTCGACGTCGATCGGGAGCTTCTGGCGGTACAGCGCGACGATGATGCCGAGCCCGATCGCGACCTCGCAGGCGGCGACGACCATCACGACGATCGCGAAGATCTGGCCGTCACCGTTGTTCCACATCCGCGCGAAGCCGAGCAGCGCGAGGTTGCCGGCGTTCAGCATCAGCTCCAGGCAGAGCAGCACGACGAGCGGGTTGCGGCGGATCAGCACGCCGACGGCGCCGAGCGAGAACATCAGCGCCGAGACGATCAGGTACCAGGAGATGTTCATATGCCCGCCGCCCCGCTCGTCGCTGGGAACCGGCAGCGGCGTCGTGACGCCGTAGCCCGCGACGCCTCGGCCATCGAGCCCGCGCCCGCCGGCATCGGGCCGGAGACCAGCCCGTGCGTCGGGTCGACCGTGCGCTCGGGCGCGTGGATCTCGTCCTCGGGGATGCCGGCGCGGCGGCCGGACAGCGCGACCGCGCCGACCGCCGCGACGAGCAGCAGGAACGACGCGAGCTCGAACGCGCAGCAGGAAGCGGTTCAGCAGCAGGTCGCCGATCTCACCCGGCGAGCCGTACGCGACGGTGACGTCGGCGCCGTGCGTGTCGAGCGCCTTCAGCCCGGTCCCGAGGATCGCGATCGAGAGCTCGACGAAGACGGCGATGCCGAACACGATCGCGATCGCCCGCTGGCGCGCGGTGGCGCGCCACAGCGGCCCGGGGCGTCACCGCCGCCGACGTACGCGACGACGAAGACGTAGAGCACCATCACCGCGCCGGCGTAGACGACGACCTGCGCGACCGCGACGAACTGCGCCTCGAGCAGCAGGAACAGCAGCGCGAGCGCGATCAGGTGAACGACGAGCGCGAGGACGCAATAGAACGGGTTGCGCAGGACGACGACGCCGATTGCTCCGGCGAGCGCCACGATCGCGAACAGGAAGAAGAAGAACCCCATGGATGAAGCGGCGGCAGGCTACTCGCCCTCGGCCCGCAGCGGCGTGCGCTCCGGGGGCTCGGCGAGGAGCATCTCCTTGGTGAAGATCAGGTCCGACCGGTTGTAGTCGGACATCTCGAAGTCGTGACCCATCGTGATCGCGTCGAACGGACAGGCCACCTCGCAGTAGCCGCAGAAGATGCAGCGGCTGAGGTTGATCTCGTAGACGGCGGCGTAGCGCTCACCGGCCGAGATGCGCTGCTCGGGCGTGTTCTCGGCGGCGACGACGCGGATGCAGTCGGCCGGGCAGGCGGCGGCGCAGAGCGAGCAGCCGACGCACTTCTCCAGGCCGGTGTCCTCGAACTTGTGCAGGCGATGGCGGCCGCGGAAGCGCGGGTACACCGGGATCTTCTCCTCGGGGTACTGGACCGTCGACGACACCCTCGGTCAGCTGCGAGAAGGTCGTCTTCAGGCCGCGCAGGGTCTCGCCGAACGCGCGGTAGAGGCCACCCGCGCCGCCGGCCTTCTGCGGGCCACGCACGACCTCGACGACATCGGCTTCAGGGTTCCACGGCATGACTAACTCCAGACCACGACGACGATCGGCCGTCACGAGCACGTTGAGGGTGGCCAGCGGCAGCAGGACCTTCCAGCCGAACGCCATCAGCTGGTCGTAGCGCAGGCGCGGAAGCGTCGCGCGGATCCAGATGAAGACGATGACGAACAGCAGCATCTTCCCGATCACGACGAACGGGTCGACCCAGGTCGGCGGGTCGATGCCGAACGGCAGCAGCCAGCCGCCGAGGAACACCGTCGTCGCGATCCCCGAGACGACGAGCACGTTCAGGTACTCGGCGAAGTAGTAGAGCGCGAAGCGGCCGCCGCCGTACTCGGTCATGTACCCGCCGACCAGCTCTGCGTCCGCCTCGACGAGGTCGAACGGCGGCCGGTTGGTCTCGGCGAAGCTCGCGACCATGAAGATCAGGAAGCCGACGAACTGCGGGATCACGTACCACATGCCCTGCTGGGCCTCGACGATGCCGGTCAGCGACATCGTCTGCGCGGTGATGATCACGCCGACGAGCGCCATGCCCTGCGCGACCTCGTAGGAGATCAGCTGCGCGGCGGCGCGCATCGAGCCCAGGAACGAGTACTTCGAGCCGGATGACCAGCCGCCGAGCATGACGCCGTAGAACGCGATCGCGCCGAGCGCGAAGACGTACAGCGGGCCGATCGTGACGTCGATCCCGTAGAGGCCGACCGGCGTGCCGAAGATGTCGACGACGTTGCCGAACGGGATGATCGCGAGCGCCGCGACGGCGGCGATGATCGAGAGGATCGGGGCGATCGTGAACAGCCACCCGATCGACGTGCGCGGCCGGAACGACTCCTTCGTCAGCAGCTTCACGATGTCCGCGATCGGCGTGAAGACGCCGAACGGGCCGACGCGGTTGGGGCCGTAGCGGTTCTGGAAGCGCCCGAGGATCTTGCGCTCCATCATCAGCACGACGGGCACGAGCTGCAGCCCGACGAAGAAGATCACCAGCGACTTGATGATCTGGATCCACCACGGCTCGGCGTAGCCGACGATCGCGAGCGGCGTCTGGAAGCTCTCGATCATGCGCGGCGGACCTCGACCAGCGGCCCGTGCAGGTGGTTGGCGCCGTCCTGCGGGATCGCGGTCTCGAGCGAGACGGTCCCCTCGAGCGCGTCGGCGCGGATGTGCGCGGTCCCGTTGACGCTGTTGCCGTTCGAGCCGACGACGAGCTTCTCGCCGTGCGCGATGCCCAGGCGCGCGGCGTCGCCCGGCGCGAGCTCGACGCGCTGGCGCGGGTGCAGGAACTTCAGCGCCGGTGAGGCCTCGACCTCGGACGCCGCCCAGATCGAGCGGAACATGCCGAGCCGCAGGCGGCCGTTGGCGGGCGCGGCCGCCGGCGGCGCATCGAGCTCGAACGGCCCGCGGTCGGCGGCCGGGTAGGCCGAGGCCTGCTCGCGCGCGGGCCAGCGCACGCCGCGCGCGCCGATCTCGTCGAGCGTCAGGCCGGCGTAGAACGGGACCGCGTCGATCAGGCGCGTCGTCACCATGCTGCCCGTCAGCACCCCGAGGTCGTGCCCCAGCCGCTTGGCCAGGTCGCACAGGACCTGCCACTCCGCGCGCGTCTCGCCCTGACGGCCGATCGCGCGGCGCAGGCGCTGGACGCGCCCGTCCGGGTGGACGACGGTGCCTTCCTTCTCGGCGTAGGACTCGGCCGGGAAGATCACGGTCGCGTGCTCGCGCAGGCCCTCGGTGAGGAAGCCCGCGTGCGCGATCACGGTGCTCGCCTTCTCCAGCGCCGCGCTCCAGAGCGCCGCGTCGGGCTGGTCGACGACCGGGTCGGTGTGCAGCAGGTACAGGGCGGTCACGTCGCCGTCGGCGGCGGCCTGGCCGATCGCGGCAGCGGCTGCGGCCCACGGTCGCCGCGGCGGCGAGCCCGGGGGCGGCGTCCGGCAGCACGCCGGCCTCGCGCAGCCCGCGGCCGTTGGCGCCGGACGGGATCTGCAGCAGGCCGGCGCCGTCGCGGCCGGCGAGCCCGAGGCGGCCGGCGACGTTCAGCAGCTGGCGGGCGGCCTGGGCGCCGCGCGGGCCGGCGGTCAGGCGCTCGCCCCAGAGGATCACGACAGTCGTCCGTCGCCGGCGTCCTTCAGACCGGCGGCGATCGCGCGCACGGCCTCGCCGTCGGCGGCCGCGGCGCTCGCGAGCTGGTCGACGTCGGCGTCCGGAAGGCCGGCGAGCGCGGCGTCGAGCGCGCTGAGCCATGCCTCGCCGGTGTGCGGCGCCATCAGCGTCGCCACCTCGGCGCGGTCGTCGAGCGCCGTCGGCCGCGCGTTGGCGGTGAACAGCCGCACGCCGTGCAGGCGGACGCCCTTGCGGATCCGCAGGTCGAGGATCGGTGCGTCGTCGATCGGGTCGCTGCCGATCGTCAGAACGGCATGCGCGTACTGCAGGTCGGGCACGGTCGCCTGCAGCTCCGGAGCGCCGAGCGCGATCTGCGTCTCGCGGTCGAGCTCGTTGCCGGCGCGCGAGTCGATGTCGGCGGAGCCGAGCGCGTCACGCAGCAGCGCCTGCGCGAGGAAGCCCTCCTCGTTCGTCGTCTCGCCGCCGACGAGCGCGGCGGTGCGCGCACCGGCGCGGCCGAGCGCGGACGCGGCTGCGTCGAGCGCTGCCTCCCAGCTGACCGGGCGCAGCTCGCCGCCGTCGCGCAGCAGCGGCTCGGTGATGCGCTCGTCGACATGGATCGCCTGGTAGGCGAAGCGGCCCTTGTCGCAGAGCCAGCCGTCGTCGACCTCGTCGTGGTCGCGCTGCAGCACGCGCAGCACGCGCTCGTCGCGGACGGTGAAGCTGACGTTGCACTGCGCCGGGCAGAGCGTGCAGACCGAGCCCGACTGCTCGATGTCCCACGGGCGCGCGCGGAAGCGGTAGGGGCGCGAGGTCAGCGCGCCGACGGGGCACAGCTCGATGATGTTGCCGCTGAACGGCGCGACGTACGGGTGCCCGTCGAAGGTGCCGACGAACGTGTGCGAGCCGCGGTCGTGGAGCACGAGCTGGACGTCCTCGCTGACCTCCTGGCTGAAGCGCACGCAGCGGTAACAGAGGATGCAGCGCTCGCGGTCGATCGCGATCAGCGGGCTCAGTGCGAGCGGCTTCTCGAAGTGGCGCTTGGGCTCGACGAAGCGCGAGATGCCGCCGCCCCAGCCGAACGACTTGTCCTGCAGCGGGCACTCGCCGCCCTTGTCGCAGACCGGGCAGTCGAGCGGGTGGTTGATCAGCAGGAACTCGAGGACGGCCTCCTGCGCGACCTTCACGCGCGGGGTGTTCGTGTGGACGACCATGCCGTCCTTGACGGCCGTCGCGCAGCCGGCCTGCAGCTTCGGCACGCCCTCGATCTCGACGAGGCACATGCGGCAGGCGCCGACCGGCGGACCGAGCTTCGGCTCGTAACAGAAGACCGGGATCTCGACGTCGCCGTGCAGCAGCGCGGCGTCGGCGAGCATCGAGTTCTGGGGTGCCGTGACCTCACGCCCGTCGAGCGTGAAGGTGACGAGTTCCTCGACGGGCCGCGGCACTAGACGGCGGCCCCGGCGAGCAGTGCCTGCTCCTTGCGGGCGCGCGCCTCCTCGATGTACGTCTCGAACTCGCCGCGGAACTTCGCGATCATCGAGCCGATCGGCATCGCCATCGCGTCGCCGAGCACGCACAGGCAGTTGCCGATGATGTGCTCCTGGACCGAGGCCATGATGTCGAGGTCCATCGGGGTCGCGCTGCCGTCCTTGATGCGGCCGAGCATCTTCTGCGTCCAGGTCGTGCCCTCGCGGCACGGCGTGCACTTGCCGCAGGACTCGTGCGCGTAGAACTTCGCGGTCCAGAGCGCGACGTCGACGATCGACGTCGCGTCGTCGACCACGATGATCGCGCCGGAGCCGAGCATCGAGCCGGCCTTGGCGAGCGAGTCGAAGTCGTAGCGGAGGTCGAGGTCGTCGGCGGTCAGCACCGGCGACGACGAGCCGCCCGGGAACCAGAACTTGACCTCGCGCCCTTCCGGCGGGCCGCCGGCGAGGCCGAAGATGATGTCGCGGCTCGACATGCCGAGCTCGATCTCGTAGTTGCCGGGGCGCTGCACGTTGCCGCTGACCGAGACGAGCTTCGTGCCGGTCGAGTTCGCGACGCCGATCTCGGCGTACTTCTCGGCGCCCATCTCGACGATGTGCGGGATCGTCGAGAGCGTCTCGACGTTGTTGATCAGCGTCGGGCCCTGGAAGAGGCCGGCGTTCGCCGGGAACGGCGGCTTCAGGCGCGGGTTGCCGCGCTTGCCCTCGAGCGAGTCGAGCAGGCCGGTCTCCTCGCCGCAGATGTAGGCGCCGGCGCCGCGTGAGACGTACAGCGACAGGCTGAAGCCCGAGCCGAGGATGTCGTCGCCGAGGTAGCCGGCGGCCTCGGCCTCGGCGATCGCTGCGTCGAGGACGTCGGCCTGCAGCTCGTACTCGCCGCGGATGTAGATGAAGCTCTTGCTCGCCCCCACCGCGTACGCCGCGATGATCAGGCCCTCGATCAGCTGATGCGGGTTCTTCTGCATCAGCTCGCGGTCCTTGAAGGTGCCCGGCTCGGACTCGTCCGCGTTGCAGACGACGTACTTCTGGATGTCGCCCTTGGGCAGGAACGACGCCTTCATGCCCATCGCGAAGCCGGCGCCGCCGCGGCCGCGCAGGCCGGCGCCCTTGAACGTCTCGATCAGTTCTTCGGGCGACTGCGCGAATGCCTTGCGCAGCGCCTGGTAGCCGCCGCGCCGCTCGTAGACGTCGAGCGTGGCGAGGCCCGGCTCGTCGATGTTGGTGAACAGCAGGATGTCGGTCACGACGTGCCCCCCTTCGCCTTCGGATCCGCGCTCAGGCGGCGGGCGAGCTGCTTCTCCGGGAGCGGCTCCTGGCCGTCGCGCAGCTGCTGCAGCAGCGTCGGCACGTCACCCGGCTCGAGCGGGCCGACGTACTGCGCCGTTGACCGACGCCATCGGCGCGATGTCGCAGGCGCCGAGGCACTCGAAGACGCGCACGTTGACGTCGCTGGTCGTGCGCCGACCTGCTCCTGGAAGGCGGCGTAGATGTCGTCGCGCCGCGCAGCGAGCACGAGATGTTCGTGCAGACGTAGATCGAGTTGCGACCCGCGGGCCGCATGCTGAACATGTCGTAGAACGAGCGCGACCGCCGACGAGGTCGGCGGGCGTCAGCCGCATCACGCAGGCGACCTGCTCGACGCCCTCGGGCGAGCACCAGCCGTAGCGGCGCTGCACGGCCTTCAGCGCGGGGATCGTCGCGGCCTTCGGCTCGGGGTACTTCGCCATCTCGGCCTCGATCTCGGCGCGCAGGTCTTCGGGGACGTGCGTCGTCGCCGGGTCGGGATGACCGCCGGGTCCTTGGTCAGGTCGGCGGCGTCGTCCCAGCCGGGGATGCGCGAGCCGCCGGCGTAGCGCGCGATCGCAGCTCGGGTCGATCGTCATCGGTCGACGCCTCCGAGGACGGGGTCGAGCATCGCCAGCGTCGCGATCAGGTCGGCGATGTAGGTGGTCCTCGACCATCGGCGCGGTCGCCTGCAGGTTGACGAAGCTAGGGTCGCGCATGTGCACGCGCGCGGGCTTGCTGAGCCGTCGGCGCGCACGAAGCAGCCGAGCTCGCCGCGCGGCGACTCGATCGGGAAGTAGACCTCGCCCGGCGGCACGCGGAAGCCCTCGGTGACGAGCTTGAAGTGGTGGATCAGCGCCTCCATCGACGTCGCGAGCTCGTGGCGCGGCGGCAGCGCGACCTTGCGGTCGTCGGTGATGAACGGCCCCTCGGGCAGGCCGTCGAGCGCCTGGTCGATGATCTTGCAGGACTCCTAGATCTCGGCGAGGCGGACCGCGTAGCGGTCGTAGTTGTCGCCCTGCGTGCCGACCGGGATCTTGAAGTCGAAGTCGTCGTAGGAGCTGTACGGCATCGCCTTGCGCAGGTCCCACGGGTTGCCGGTCGCGCGCAGCAGCGGGCCGGTCACGCCGAGGTCGAGCAGCGTCTGCTCCGGCAGCGGGCAGACGCCGCGCAGGCGCTGCAGGAAGATCTCGTTCTTGTCGAGCAGGTCGCCGTAGACCTCGGAGCGGTCGGGCATGATCGCCGTGAACTTGCGCACCATCTCGACCCAGCCGCGAGGGGATGTCCTCGATCACGCCGCCGACCTGGAAGTAGCGCGTGTGCATGCGCTGGCCGGAGGACATCTCGAACAGGTCGAGCAGCTGCTCGCGCTCGCGGAAGCAGTACCACAAGACCGAGATCGCGCCGAGGTCCAGCGCGCTCGTCCCGAGCCACACGAGGTGGCTCATGATGCGGTTGAGCTCGAGGTGGATCACGCGCAGGTACTGGGCGCGCTTGGGGACCTCGATCTCGAGCAGCGTCTCGACGGCGCCGCAGAACGCGATCGCGTTGAAGTAGTAGGAGAGGTAGTCCATCCGCTCGACGACGGGGATGACCTTCCAGTAGCTCTTGTCCTCGGCGGTCTTCTCGATGCCGGTGTGGACGTAGCCGATGATCGGCTTGACGTCGCGCACGATCTCGCCGTCGAGCGTGGATCAGCAGGCGCAGCACGCCGTGCGTCGCCGGGTGGTGCGGGCCGATGTTGAGCGTCAGCAGCTCGCGGCCGTCCTCGTCGACCATCGGCTGCTCGGAGAGCGTGATGCACTCCTCGAGCTCGCGGTAGTCGGCGAGTCCCGGTCGGTCGGTGCTCACTCGAACCACCCCGGCGTCGTCGTCTCGTTGTGCGTGAACAGGATCGGCTCGCCGCCGATCGGGAAGTCGCGGCGCTGCGGGTGGCCCTCGTAGTCCTCGGGCATCAGGATGCGGCGCAGGTCCGGGTGGCCGTCGAAGACGACGCCGAACATGTCGTAGACCTCGCGCTCCTGGTGGTTGGCGGTCGGCCAGTGCGGCGTCACCGACGGCACGTGCGGATCGTCGATCGGCACGCGCAGCTTCACCGCGACACGGTCGAGCGCGTCCATGTCCAGCAGCTCGTAGTGGACCGCCAGGCGCGGCTCCTGCGGGTAGTAGTCGACGCCGTGGACGCTCGCGAGGAAGCGGTAGCCCGCTCGCGCAGCAGCTCGAGCGTGTCGACGATCGCGGCCGGCGCGACGACGACCGTCGCCTGGCCGCGGAAGTAGCACGGTGTCCAGGACGCTCGTCGGCGTCACGCTCGCGCAGCGTCCCGGGCGCAGGCAGCTCGCGCTCTGGCCGTCGGCGTTCAGCGCCGACGGCGCGGCGACGACCTCCTCGGTGCCTTCGCCGCCGTAGCGCTCGCGCCAGCCCATGCTCGGGTCGTGCTGCACCATCGCGCGCAGCTTGATGATCCCGTGCATCAGCGCCTCGGGCCGCGGCGGGCAGCCGGGCACGTGCACGTCGACCGGCATGAACTTGTCGGCCGGGACGATCGCGTAGTTGTTGAAGACGCCCATCGACGACGAGCAGGCGCCCATCGCGATCGCGTACTTCGGCTCGAGCATCTGGTCGTAGATGCGGCGGACGACCGGCGCCATCTTGATCGAGACGCGGCCCGACAGGATCAGCAGGTCGGCCTGGCGCGGCGAGGCGCGGAAGGCCTCGAAGCCGAAGCGCGCGATGTCGAGGCGCGCGCCGACGATCGACATCATCTCGATCGCGCAGCAGGCGAGCCCGAAGGTCAGCGGGAAGAGCGAGTTGCCGCGCGCCCAGTCGACGGCCTTGTCGAGCGTGGTCGTCAGGACGCGCTCCTCGACGTACTGCTCGAGGTCGTCGCCCTCGAGGTCGCCGCGCAGCATGTCGCGGGCGCGCAGCTGGCGCGTGCGGAAGTCCCCGGACGCTCCGGACAGCTGACTGCGCGGACTACTTCCATGTCGAGTGCTCCCCGTCGCCAGACGTAGATGAAGGCGACCAACAGCAGCGCGATGAAGATGACCGTCTCGACCAGCGCGAACGTGCCGAACGCGCGCAGCTGCACGGCGATCGGGTAGAGGAACAGGACCTCGATGTCGAACAGGAGGAACAGCATCGCGATCAGGTAGAAGCTGATCCCGAAGCGGAAGCCCTGCTTGATCTCGGACGGCATGCCCGACTCGTAGGGGTCGAGCTTGTGCTCGATCGCGCGGCTGGGCCCGAGCACATAGTTGAGCCACGTGAACGCGACGCCGATGACCGTGCCGAGAAGCACGAAGACGATCGCAGGGGCGTAGGTGCTCAGCACGCATAGGTTTGTATCAGCTACCAAGCACAGGCCAACGCCCGCTCAGAGCTTGTGACAATGGGCTCGAAATGACTCAGACAGCAGAGATCACGGCGATCGTCGTCGCAGCGCTGAACCTCGTCGTCGCCGCGGGCGGCGGCTGGGCGTGGTGGCACGGCGAGAGCCCCAGGAGCCTGTGGCGCGCCTGGCGTGTCGCCCAGCTCTCGGCGACCGCTGCTCGCCGGCCGTCGCGCTGGTCGCGCTGTTCACGGGCTACGACCCGCCCGACGACCTCTTCTGGCTCTACCTGCTGCTGCCGATCGTGGTCTCGATCATCGCCGAGCAGCTGCGCATCGCCGCCGCGCAGACGGTGCTCGACCAGCACGACCTCGCGGACGCGCAGGCGGTCGGGGCGCTGCCGGCCGGCCGAGCAGCGGACGATCGTCGCGGCGATCGTCGCCCGCGAGGTCGGGATCGTCGCGCTGGCAGCGCTCGTGATCGCGTTCCTGGCGCTGCGCGTGTGATGACGGCCTGACCGACCGGGACGGTCCAGGCACGGATCGGTCGAGCTGAAGCCCGCTCAGCGGGCTCGAGGTCGACCGATCGCCGGTCAGGCCCCGTAGTGCAGCCCGGCGAACGCGCCGCGGTGATGCAGCAGCGGCCGGCCGCCGTCGGCGTCGGCGCCGACGCCGGTCACCGCGCCGATCGCGATCGTGTGATCGCCGCCGGGCAGCAGCTCGTGGACGTCGCAGGCGATCCAGGCGAGCGCGTCGTCGAGCACCGGGACGCCGTCGGCGACGGAGTGCGTGACGGCGCGCCACTTCTCGGGCATCTCGACCTTCGACGCGAACAGCACCGCCAGGTCCTCCTGTCCCTCGCGCAGGACGTTGACCGAGAAGCGCCCGGCCTCGCGCACCGCCGGCAGCGTGCGCGAGGTGTTGTCGAAGCAGACGAGCAGCAGCGGCGGGTCGAGCGACACCGAGGTGACGGCGCTCGTCGTCAGGCCCGACGGGACCGTCGGGGCCGGCGCACGCCACGACCGCGACACCGGTCGCGAAATGGCCCATGACGTCGCGGAATCGCTGCTGATCGATCGCCATCGCGCGCCGGACGCTACCGGCCCGGCCCACAACGCCGGAAGGAGGAGCGTCGCGCGCGCCGAAACCCCTTCGCGGCAGCCCGGCGTCGGCGCACGACGGTCGCACTGGTGACAACCCGCGATCGCTCTGACACGGCGGCAACCGGCCGGCGCCGGGCGCTTTAGGTACGGCCCCCTGGCGGACGGGTCGGCGAAGCCGAACCGATGGCTTTCTCGTTCGACCACAGACGCGGCGCGCATCACCGCCCCGCCCTCTCGTATGATCCGCGGCCGTCATGCAGCTGCGTCGTCTGATCCTGCTCGTCGCTCCTCACCGTGTCTGCCGCCGGCGTGCTGTCGGCCTGCGGTTCCGAGGAGGTCGACGTCCCCGGACGCCTCGGCCTCGATCCAGAACGGCGCCGAGCTGTTCTCCGCACGCTGCTCGGGCTGCCACACGCTGGACTCGGCCGGCGCTCAGGGCTCGGCGACGAAGGTCTCCGACCGCGAGCGCGTCGACGGCCCGAACCTGAACGTGCGCAAGGTCTGTTACGAGGACGCGCTCTACGCGCTGCGCAACGGCGGCTCCTCCGGCGCGATCATGCCCGCGAACATCGTCGTCGGGCAGGATGCGAAGGACGTCGCCGCGTACATCGCCGAATACTCCGGCACGGACGCCGCGAACCCGGCGTCGCCATCCGGCCCAGCGGTCACCTGTCCGCCGCCACCGGCCGGCAGCTGATCGCCGACCGCAGCGCGCCCGATGCTCGACCTGAAGCTGCTGCGCGGCGACCCGGACGACGGTTCGCGCGGCGCTCGCACGGCGCGGCGATGACGCGGGGCTCGACAAGGTCCTCGAGCTCGACGAGCGCCGCCGCGCGATCCTGCCGGAGCTCGAGGCGCTGCGCGCCGAGCAGAACGCCGCCAACGACGCGATCGCGACCGCCAAGCGCGAAGGCGTCGGGCGCCGACGAGGCGATCGCCCGGATGCGCGAGGTCGCCGGCCGCGCGAAGGGTCTCGCCGAGGAGCTGTCGGGCGATCGACACCGAGCTGCAGGACGCGCTCGCGCGCCTGCCGAACCTGCCGGACGCGGCCTCGCCCGATGAGGACACGGTGCTCTACGAGCGCGGCACGCCGCCGGCGCTCGCCGCTCCGCGCGACCACCTCGAGCTCGCCGGCGACATGATCGACATGGAGCACGGCGCACGCCTGTCGGGCTCGCGCTTCGCCTACCTGCGCGGCGACCTCGTCTTCCTCGAGCTGGCGCTCGTGCGCTGGGTGCTCGAGCTGCTGCGCGGGCACGGGTTCGAGCCGGTCATCCCGCCGGTGCTGGTCCGTGAGGAGGCGCTCTACGGCACGGGGTTCCTGCCCGACACCGAGCAGCAGATCTACGCGCTGCCCGGAGGACGACCTGTACCTCGTCGGCACGAGCGAGGTCGCGCTCGCCTCGCTGCACGCCGGCGAGATCGTCGACGCGACCGATCTGCCGCTGCGCTACGCCGGCTTCTCCCCCTGCTTCCGCCGCGAGGCCGGCGCCGCCGGGCGCGACACGCGCGGCATCTTCCGCGTGCACCAGTTCGACAAGGTCGAGATGTTCAGCTTCGTCGAGCCGTCGCAGTCGAAGGCCGAGCACGAGCGGCTGCTGTCGATCGAGGAGGAGATCCTGCAGGCGCTGGGCCTCCCGTATCGCGTCGTCGACATCGCGATCGGCGACCTCGGCAACTCCGCGGCGCGCAAGTTCGACTGCGAGGCGTGGATCCCGAGCCAGGGCAAGCACCGCGAGCTGACCTCGACCTCGAACACGACCGACTACCAGGCGCGGCGCCTGGAGATCCGCTGGCGCCCGCCGGGCGGCAAGCCCGAGACGCTGCACACGCTCAACGGCACCGCCGTCGCCGTCGGCCGCACGATCATCGCGCTGCTCGAGAACGGCCAGCGCGAGGACGGCAGCGTCGTGCTGCCGGAGGCGCTGGTCGCCTTCGGCGCGCCCGCGGCGCTGCCGCCGGTCGCCGCCTGATCAGACGCTCGCGCGCGCCGTCACGGCACCAGCACCACGCGACCGAAAGCCTTGCGGTCCTCGAGGTATGCATGCGCGGCCGCCGCGTCAGCGAGCGCGAACTCGCGGTCGATCTCGACGTGCAGGTCGCCGCTCGCCACACGCTCGATCAGGTCCTGGATCATCGCGTGCACGCGCGGGTACTCGTTCAGCAGCGCGCCGCCGAGGAAGACCCCGCGCAGCGTGTTGTTCTTCGCCCACAGCGACTTCGCCTCGACCTCCGAGCCGGACCGTCCCGCGACGCCGACGCTGACGAGCGTCCCGCGGTATGCGAGCACTTCGATGCTGTCGACGAGGTTGCTCCCGCCGACGGAGTCGAGCACGACGTCGACGCCGCGGCCGTCGGTCAGCTCACGGACACGGTCGACGAAGCTCTCGCTCGCGTAGTTGACGCCGTGGTCGAGCCCGAGCGCCTTCAGGCGCTCGAGCTTCTCGTCGCTGGACGCCGTCGAGATCACCGTCGCCCCGGCCCGGCTCGCGAGCTGGATCGCCGCCATGCCGACGCCGCCGGCGCCCGCGTGGATCAGGACCGTCTGGCCCTCGCCGACGTTCGCCGCGGTGAAGAGGCACTCGTACGCCGTCCCGAGCGCCACCGGGATGCTGGCGGCGCGCTGCGCGTCGAGCCCCGCGGGGATCGGCCAGGTCATGACGGCCGGAACGACACGGCGCTCGGCGTGCGAGCCGAAGGCGTTGAGCGCCACGACCTTGTCGCCGACCGCGGGGTGCTCGACGCCCGCGCCGACCTCGGCGACCGTCCCCGCGCAGAGGTACCCGACGATGTGCGGCGTCGCGGGCGGCGGCGTCGACGCGCGGGCGAGCAGGTCGCCGCCTTCGATGCTGATCGCCTCGACGTCGACGAGGACGCAACCGTCGGGGCATTGCGGATCGGGGACGTCCTCGTAACGCAGGACGTCCGGCGGGCCGTTCTCGTGGATGACCGCGGCTTTCATGGCAGCGATCGTATGTCAGTGACGCTGGGCGTCGGGTCGCGCTCGCAGACCCGCCCGCCCGACGGAGGGAGCGGGATTCGAACCCGCGGACGAGTTGCCCCGTCTCCGGCTTTCAAGGCTGGTGCATTCAACCGCTCTGCCATCCCTCCATGGCGCATCGTGACACGCGAGCCTGTACCGTCGCTGCAATGCGCCGCGCACTTCCTGCGCTGCTCGCAGTTCTGGTCGCGGCAGTCGCCGTCGTCCGGCTGCGGTGACAGCGGCAATTCCACCGCCCCGACCCAGGCCGAGTTCAAGGCCGGAGTACAACGACGATCAGCAATCAGATCGGGACGATCGGGCTTGCTGTCGGCGACGCGATCAACAAGTCGAGCGGCAAGTCCAACAAGGACCTCGAGAAGACGTTCGGCGACCTCGCCGATCAGGTGCGCGACGTCGCCAACAAGCTCGACGACACGACGCCTCCCGCCAACGCGGCCGTCAAGACGCAGCAGGCGCTGCTCGTCAAGGGCCTGAACACCTCGGCCGACGACCTCGACGCGATCAGCAAGGCGGCCGGCAAGAAGGACCTCAAGGCCGCCGGCGCAGCCGCCGGCGAAGCTCACCCGCGACAACGGCGGCGTGGCGAACCCGCGCCTGGCGCTGGACAAGACCGTGCTCGGCATCGTGCCGAAGACCACGACCACCACGCCGGCGACGACGACCACGTCGAAGTAAGGGCTGACCTGCCCTACGGGTAGCGTGCCGGCCATGCCGCGCGCCTCCCTCGCCATGGTCACCGCCGTCGTCGCGGCGCTTGCGCTCGCCGCCTGCGGCAGCAGCGGCGGGAGTGACGCGCCCGACGACCGCCGACTTCCGCACGGAGTACGCGCCGATCAGCGCGGAGATCCGCGACATCGGAGCGGACATCGGCTCGGCGGTGACGAGCGGCGAAGTCGCGGACCGACGCGATCCTGCAGACCGAGTTCGGCAGGCTCGCCAAGCGCACCAGCGCCGCGGCGGCCGCGCTCGCAGTCACGCGAGCCGCCGGACGATGCCGCGATCAAGAGCGCGCGCGACAAGCTGATCGCCGGCGTCAAGCAGGGTGCCGCCGACCTGTCGGCGATCAGCACGGCGGCGAGCCTGCACGACGCCGACGCGGCGAAGGCCGCGACGATCAAGCTCGGCGAGCACTCGGTGCAGGTGAGCGCCCCGCGCAAGCAGCTCGACAAGCTCGTGCTGTCGTCGAACTGAGCGGTACGACGCGCGGCAGCTGCTGCGTGATGCAGTGGACGTTGCCCCCGCCGAGCAGGATCTCGAGCCCCGGGACGCCGACGACCTCGCGGCCCGGGAACAGGCCGGCGAGGATCTCGCGCGCCTGATCGTCGGTGCGCTCGTCGAGCAGCGGCATCACGATGCGCGTGTTGGCGATGTAGAAGTTCACGTACGAGCCGGCGAGGCGCTCGCCCGCCACGCGCGGCGCCGAGCCCTCGACCGGGATCGACCCCGCCGGCCTGCTCCTCGCTCATCAGCAGCGGACCGGGCATCGGCAGCTTGTGGACCTCGAGCGACCGGCCGCGCGCGTCGGTCATCCCCTCCAGCCGCTGCAGCGCGTCCTTGGAGATCGCATGCTGCGGGTCGGACTCGTCGTCGGTCCAGTGCAGCGCGACCACTCCGGGGGCCGTGAAGCAGGCGATGTTGTCGATGTGGCCGTCGGTCTCGTCGTTGACGGTGCCGGCACCGAGCCACAGCACCTTCTCGACGCCGAGGTATGCGCGCAGCTGCTCCTCGATCTGCTCGCGCGTGAGCGACGGGTTGCGGTTGTGGTTCAGCAGGCACTCCTCGGTCGTGAGGACCGTCCCCTCGCCGTCGACGTGGATCGAGCCGCCCTCGAGCACGAGCGGCGCGCGATAGCGCCCCGCGCGCTCGACCTCGAGGACCTTGCGGGCGACGCGGTCGTCGTGCAGCCACGCGCCGTAGAGACCGCCCTCCTTGCCGCCCCAGGCGTTGAAGAGCCAGTCGACCCCGCGGCGCTCGCCGTCGCCGTCGACGACGAACGACGGGCCGACGTCGCGCATCCAGGAGTCGTCGCTCGTCATCTCGACGACGCGCACCTCGGGCGGCAGGACCCCGCGGGCGTGGTCGAACTGCCGCTCGGACACGGCCATCGTGAGCTGCTCGCCACCACCGGCGATCGCGGTCGCGACGGCCGCGAACGCTGCCTGCGCGGGCTTGGCGCCGAGGCGCCAGTTGTCCGGCCGCTCGGGCCAGATCATCCAGCAGCCATCGTGCTCGGCCCATTCGGCCGGCATGTGGAAGCCGTCGGCTGCGGGGGTGCTGTCGTAGGTGCTCGTCATCGGGTCATTACACTGCCTCCCCTTCCCTGGAGAGGTGGCCGAGTGGCTGAAGGCACTCGCCTGCTAAGCGAGTAACGGGTTTAATACCCGTTCGCGGGTTCGAATCCCGCCCTCTCCGTTGTCGCAGGAATCCGAGCGCCGTGGCAGCATGCGGCCGATGAGCGCTCGCGCGATCGTGGTGCCACCCGGCCAGGGCAGCCGGGTCGGGAACGTCGAGTTCCTCGCCCGCACGACGGACACGCCGCGGTTCACGTTCGCGATGATCGAGATCGCCGCCGGCAAGGGCATCGAGGAGCACACCCACGCCGAGGAGGACGACTCCTTCTACATCGTGGACGGCGAGATGACGTTCACCGTCGATGGCGCGACGATCGCCGCGCCGCCGGGGACGTTCGTCCTCGTCCCGCCCGGCCTGCTGCACAGCTTCCACAACCACGGCGCCGTCCCGGTGCGGATGCTCAACATCCATGCGCCCGGCGGATTCGACCGCCGGATCGGCCTCGTCGAGACCGACTAGTCAGCGCCGCGCCGCGGTCGCCGCGGCCTTGACCGCCTTCATCAGCGTGTCGAGGTCGTAGACGCCCTGGTGGCGGCGGCCGTTGATGAAGAACGTCGGCGTGCCGGACACGCCGCTGGCGTCCGCGCTCTGCACGTCGTGGGCGATGTGCGCGACGTAGCGGCGCTGACGCATGGTCCTCGGTGAAGCGGTCGAGGTCGAGCTCCAGCTCGGCGGCGTGGCGGTAGAGGTCGAGCGGCGCGAGCTCGTCGGGATTGGCGATCAGCCGGTCGTGCATCTCCCAGAACTTCCCCTGTGCGCCGGCCGCCTCCGCGGCTTCGGCCGCGGCCTGCGCGTTGGGATGCACGTCGGTCAGCGGCAGGTGGCGGAAGACGTAGCGCAGCTCGTCGCTGAGGTACTCGAGCAGCTTCGTCGATCGCCGGCGCGGCGTGGCCGCAGTACGGGCACTCGAAGTCGCCGTACTCGATCAGCGTGACGGGAGCATCGATGCGCCCGCGGATGTGGTCGTGCTCCGGATCGACGTCCTCGGCGAGGTCGACGATCGTCTCGGCAGTCGCGCCGAGCTGACGCGCGCGCCGCTCGTCGGGGAGCCGGCGGATCATCCGCGGTCGCGAGCCACACCATCAGCGGCGCGAGCAGTGCCGCGGCGAGCACGCCGATCTTCGCCTGGTCGAGCAGCGCGCCGTCGAAGGCGAGCGTCGCGATCAGCAGCGAGACGGTGAACGGCGCGCCGGCCGCGGCGCCGCCGCCGGCCAGCGCGGGGAACGTCACCGTCAGGCGCGCGCCGCCGAACATCGGCCGGCGTCGCCAGCCAGGCGGCGCCCATGATGCCCAGCGGCTTGCC
This sequence comes from uncultured Actinomycetes bacterium, assembly GCA_963821685.1. Taxonomy (GTDB): domain Bacteria; phylum Actinomycetota; class Thermoleophilia; order Solirubrobacterales; family Solirubrobacteraceae; genus F1-60-MAGs163. The sequence goes on from CAWGEW010000008.1 coordinate 368,778, forward strand.
GATCACGTAGGCGGCGACGATGCCGAGCGTGACCGGCGAGGTCACCGCGTCCGACAGCAGGCCGCCGTTGATGTGGATGCCGGCGTTGGCCAGCGCGAACAGCGGCACGATCACGCGGCTCGTCCACGGGTGCAGGCGGTACTGCAGGCGCTCGTTCGGGGAGATCGCCGAGACGAGGCCGGCGCGCGCGGAGTAGGCCAGCTCGGGCGTCGGCTGCTCGCGGAACGAGCGCGTCAGCTCGGTGCTGCGCTCGAGGTCGTCGCGCGCCGGCGGGTAGGCGCTGGTGACCAGGCCGATCGCCAGGCCCGGCGATCGACCGGGTCGACGCCGGACTTGCAACAGCGCCAGCCAGATCCCGACGCCGACGAGCACCGCGGCCGGCCCGCGCCACGACCCGGCCCAGCGCAGCGCGATCAGCACGCCGAACAGCGCCACGGCGATCGCGAGCGCGCGCATCGAGACGTCGTCGGTGTAGGCCAGCGCGATGATCAGCAGCGCGACGAGGTCGTCGATCACGACGAGCGTCAGCAGGAACACGCGCAGCCGGATCGCCCGCCCGCGCGTGACGAGCGCGAGCGTGCCGAGCGCGAGCGCCGTGTCGGTGGAGACCGCCGCGCCCCAGCCGCCGGCGCCCGTCGCCGCCGGCGTTGATCAGCGAGGTAGAGCGCCGGCGGCGACGACCATCCCGCCGAGCGCGGCGATGACCGGGATCGCCAGCCGCGTGCGCTCGCGCAGCTCACCGAGGTCGAGCTCGCGCTTGGCCTCGAGGCCGATGACGAGGAAGAACAGCGTCATCAGGCCCTCGTTGACCCAGCCGCGCAGGCTGAGCGCGAGCTCGTGACCGCCGAGCGTGATCGCCAGCCGCGTGTCCCACAGCGACGCGTAGGAGCTGGGCGAGACGTTGGCCCACAGCAGCGCGGCGACGGCGGCCAGCGCCAGCGCGACGGCGCCGCCGGTCTCGGCGTGCAGGAAGCCGCGGATCGGCGAGGCGAGGTTGCGCGCCCAGGCCGTCCCGCCCGCGGCGGGAGCCAGCAGTCGGCGCGAATTTCGCACGTGTGAACCGGTAGATCGTCATCGCGTGAGCACAGAGGATCGCAACGCCCCGGAACGGGCATCTGGCGTCATCCGCTCCTTCCGCCGTCAAGATGTGTTCCAGCATGCGGATGTCGCTGAGATCGGCCAGATTCCTGCGCGCCCGGCGCGCCAGGTCGGAGCCTGCTGCTGCTCTGCTGCGTGGCGCTGCTCGCCGCCATCCCGGCGACAGCGCCCGCGGCGATCCCGACGGCCGCTCCCGCGCTGAAGAAGGGCGACAAGGCCGGCATCTGCATCGCTCAGACGGTGAAGAACGGCAAGCTCGTCCCGCTGAAGCAGTCGCTGTACCGCTACCGCTACGTGCGCATCAGGAAGGGCCACAACAAGGGCAAGTTCCGCCGCACGATCATCCAGGTGCGGGTGCAGGTCAAGACGTCGTGCATCACGCAATGCGTGCAGCTGCGCAAGAAGGGCAAGTCGCTGCGTGCCGGTCTTCCGCACCCGCCGTGTCTGGGTGCGCGAGCCGCACCGCGGGCGCCTCGTCAAGGTCAAGCGCCTGCGCCGCGTCTGGCTGCTGGGCCCGTGCGCCTCGCTCCCGTCGATCGAGACGCTCGGCACGCCGGTGACGGTCAACCTGCTCGACCAGAGCGCGCTGACGTTCGACTTCTCCGCCTTCAAGCGCGTGTCGCCGCTGACCGGCTCGCTGCGCGGCTACGTCCCGGGCAAGCTGCTCAGCGACGCCGACAACCAGGTGATCCTCACCTCCGGCTCGTTCCAGCTGGGCAAGACGACGATGTTCTCGGACAAGGTCTGCGGCGGCCAGCCGTCGGACTCGATCCGCACCGGCGACCCGTCGACGCTGAAGCTCGACCCGGGCAAGCAGAGCACGCTGACGCTCGGCAAGAACGGCGCGCTGACGCGCCGTCACCTACGTCGTGCTGAGCCTCCCGCTGGAACTGCGCAACGGCGACGACGGCTGCGCCAAGCCCTACATCACGACGGGGTACTCGACCGCGACCGAGACGATGCGCCTGACCGGCACGATCGGCGCTCAGGGTCTCGCCCAGGTGCCGGTGAAGATGCCCGCGTCGGACATCGACCTGCTCGGCTGCCTGAGCCCCGGGGTGACGACGGCGCGTGCAACGGGTTCCAGGTGCCGCTCCCGGCGACGATCAGCCTGAGCCTGCAGGTCGCAGTGGTCGCTGACGGCTCCTGACCGCCGTCAGCGCCGCGATGCTGTCGAGCACCGCGTACGGGTGCATCGCGCGCCACGCGTCGGCGGCCGTGCCCTCGACGATGATGTTCTCGGCGCCGAGCGACTCGCCGCGCAGGCGCTCGGCGAGCGCGTTGGCCTCGTCCTCGGTCGCGACCGACAGGAAGACGTGCTTCCAGCGGCGCAGCGGCGCGAGCCCTTCGCCCTCGAGCCGGTCGGCGACCGCCGAGCGCCTCGGCGTGCGAGGCGAGGTCGATCCGCACCTCCCACTGCGCGCCGCGCTCGGCCGACTCGCGCGCCTCGCGCTGCTGCTGGCGCGGCGTGCTCGGCGGCTTGCTGCTCGGGCGTCAGCGGGCAGCGGCTCGTCCGGGTCCTTCCAGGCCTCCTCGACCGGATGCCACTGCGTGATCGTCACGGCGCCGCCGAGGCCGTGCGCCGTCAGGACCTCGGAGATCGACTGCGGCTGCGGTCTCGGCCTGCGCGGCGGTCGGCGGTGTAGACGAACACGTCGCTCCCCTCCGCGCTCACCGGCAGGCGGCTGTCGAGGTGCTCCTGCACCTCGTCCGCGATCTTGTGCTCGTGCATCCCCTTGAGCAGATGGCCCGCGCCGATCTCGCTCTCCAGCTCGGCGTGGACTCGCCAGTCGTCACTCATGGAGCAAGCGTAGCTGGGGAGAGCGGGACGGGAGGTGCTCAGGGCCGGCGCACGGTGAAGCTCGTTGTCGCGTCTTCGAGCGGTTCCCGGCGGCGTCGGTCACGGTCGCGCTCGCGCCGTGCGTGCCGACGGCCAGGCGCGTCTTGCCGACCCGGCCCGTGAACGTGATCTTCGTCGTCGTGCCCTTCGCGCGGCGCGTCAGCGTGCCCTCCGTCACGGTCCGCTTGCACGCCTTGCGCTTGCGCAGGCTGCGCGTCGGCTTGCGGCAGCTCTTGCCGACGCGACGGCCCGGGAGCTGGCGTGTGATGGCGATGCGCACGTGCCGGCCTCGGTCGCCGTCAGCGGTGATCTTCGTGCCGGTCCTGCGCTTCTTCTTCTTCGCCGCCGAGATCGCGGTCCTCCCCGGTCCGACGAAGAAGCTCCTGGGTGCGAACGAGAACGCGGTGATCGACGGCGGGACCGCGATCGTGACCGTGCGGCTCGCCGGCGTCGGATCGACGAAGCCCGCCGGGTCGGTCGCGCGCACGGCGAACGTGAACGGACCGTCGGCCAGCCCGCTGCGGTGCAGCGGCGAGGCGCAGGCGGCGAAGGCTGCGCCGTTGACGCTGCACTCGAAGGTCGAGCCCGCCTCGTCCGAGCTGAAGCCGAAGTCGACGGTCGACGTGGCGACCGTGCCGCTGGGGCCGGAGGTGATCGTCGTCTCCGGCGGGTCCTTCGGGCACTCACTCGAGAGCGTGCGCACGTAGACCTGCTGGTAGTCCGGGGAGATGCCGTCGACGAGCCCGCCACCGCGCGCGGTGTACGCGGCGCACGTGCCGTCGCCGCTGATCGCTGCGCCACTCGCGTAGCCATCCAGCAGCGCGCCGTTCTCGCCATCCCGGCGCGAGATCGCGCGCGGAGCGCCGTCCGGCATGCGGCGCTCATAGACCTCGTTGGATTCGGTCGGTGGCGTGACCCCGAGGTTCGTGCCGGCGGTCGTGAACAGCACGGTCGCCCCGTCGGAGCTGAGGCCGCCGAGCGCCGCGCTCTCGTCGGAGCGCGCACCGCCGGGCGTCGCCGACACGAGCCGCGTGGTCCGCGCTGCCAGGTCACGCACGAAGACCTGGTCCTGCGATCCGGCGGGCAGCCCGAGGCTCGTCGCCGAGCTCTCGAACGCGACGACCCGGCCGTCCGCGCTGATCGCGACGTCGTGCGCGGTCGCCTTCACCCCGTCGCCGTCGGCGCGCGAGACGAGCCGCGTGGTGCCGGCCGCCAGATCGCGGACGAACACGTCCTGCGCGGCATCGCTGTCGCCGTCGCCGAAGTTCGACGCGGTCGTCTCGAACACCGCGAGCCGGCCGTCGCCGCTGACATCCGCGTGGTTTGTGTCGTTGCCGCCGAGCGCGCCCGCGGCGCCGTCGGCGCGTGAGACGAGCGTCGTGGTCCCGGCGTCGATGCCGCGCACGAACGCGTCGCGGCGCGCGTTCGAATCACCGCTGACGAGATTCGCGGCGTCGCTTGCGAACGCCACCCAGTGACCGTCCGCGGAGATCCGCGGGTCGAAGCTCGACCCGTCGGGGGCGTTGCCGGTCGCGCCGTCGGCGCGGGAGACCAGCGACGTGGTCGCGGCCGCGACGTCGCGCACGAAGATGTCGAGGCCGACGTGGCCGTCCGCCGGGTCCAGGTTGGACGCCGTCGAGCCGAAGACGATGCGGTTGCCGTCCGCGCTGATCGTCGGATCCTGCGCCGACTGGTCGGCGGGCGCTCCATCAGCTCCCGACGCACGCGAGATCAGGATCGTCTCGCCCGTCAGCAGGTCGCGACGGGCGATCGACAACTTGATCGGGGTCGAGCCGGCGGAGAGGATGCCCGGCGAGTACGTCTGGAACACGACGTAGCGACCGTCCTGGCTGATCTGCCGGGCGCCCGGGATGTATGACGTGTATGCCCCGACGAATCGTGCGATCGCCGTCGTTCCGGTGCCGGACGGGCGCGAGACGAGCTCCGGGTTCGCCGGCGGCGCGCGGAAGAAGACCTGCGTCGTGAGGCCGTTCTGGTCGGGACTGAGGCCCGGGCCGTCACCGGCGGCGAAGACGACGCTGCTCGCTCCTGCGTAGTCGACACGGTTTGCCCGCATGACCCCCGGTCCACCCGGGCCGGTCGACAGCAGCGTCGTGGTCGCCCCCGCGAGATCGCGCTCGAAGACCGCCTGAGCGTCGCTGTCCGGCGGCGGAGTGAACCCGAGATTGGTCGCGCGCGAGATGAATGCGACGCGCGTGCCGGAGTCGTTGATCGCGGGCCGGTAGGAGTCGCCCAGGCCCTTCGTGCCCGCGACGCCGGTCGCGCGTGAGACGAGCGTCGTCACGCTCGTCGACACCCGGCGGACGTAGATGTCGCTGTCGGCGCTGTCTGGATCGCTCGGGCCGTCGAGGTTCGGCGCGAGCGTGGAGAAGGCGACGACATCGCCGTTGCCGGAGATCGCCGGGTCGGTCGCGTAGGAGCCGGCGACCACGCCGCCGTCGGCGGCGCTCTGCCGCGACACCAGCACCTGCGTCGGCGTCACGACGTCGTAGCGATAGACGCTGTCGGTCGAGCCCGTGTCCGCCGGGTCGAGGTTCGTCGCCGTCGAGACGAACGCGACGTAGCGCCCGTCGTCGCTGATCGCCGGCTCGAACGACTCGCCGTTCGCCTTCATCCCCCCGGCGATGCGCGAGACGAGCGTCATCGTGCCGCTGAGCGTGCGCCGGTAGACGTCGCTGTCGGTGTCGCCGTCAGGGCCGAGCAGGCCGTCGAGGTTCGTCGCGGTCGTCGCGAACGCGACCGCCGTGCCGTCAGCGCTGATGACGGGCTCGGTGGACGACCCGTCGCTCTTGGCCGCGAACGACACCGGTGGTCTGCGACAGCAGCGTCGTCGTGTCCGTGCTGAGGTCGCGCACGTAGACGTCCGCCCGCGTGTCGGTGTCGTTGGCCGCGAGGTTCGTCGCGTTGCTGTCGAAGGCGACGTAGCGCCCGTCGTCGCTGATCGTCGGTGAGTACGAGTAGTTGTTGGCCGCCGCGCCGCTCGCGCCACTGGCGCGCGAGACGAGCCTGGTCGTGCCGGCCACGCGGTCGCGGACGAAGATGTTGTTGAAGTGATCGTCGTCGTCGCCTACGAGGCCGTCCGACTGCGACGCGAAGACGACGTAGCGACCGTCAGCGCTCGCCGCGACGCTGTCCGGGCGATCGAGGTTGTTGAAGCCGCCGGACTCGTTGACGTCCTGCGCCGGGAACGGGCCGAACCCGGACGGGACGCTGACCCACTGCGTCGACCCCGGCACCGCCGCGCCGGCGGGAGCGATTGCGGCGAGCGCGCACGCGAGGGCCAGCGCGGTTGCACATCCGACACGGCGAGCAGACCACATGCGACCACGGTAAACGACGCGCAGGCGCTCGTCGGGCGCACGTCCGCCCTTGCCCCGGCGTGCCGGGGCGATCAGGCGACGGCCGCTAGCATGGCGGATCGCTGCGCCCGTAGCTCAGCTGGATAGAGCGTCGGTCTACGGAACCGAAGGTCAGAGGTTCGAATCCTCTCGGGCGCGCTTACTGGCCCTTGTACGTGAAGGTCTTGGTCAGCGGCTGGCCGTTGTCGGTGTAGTGCAGGACGACGTCCTTGCCGAGCGCCTTGAGCGTCCAGCTCGTCGCGTCGGCGGCCGTGGTGACGCGGACGCCGCCGATCCCGTAGTTGGGGTCCTGCAGAAGGGTGCGGTTCGCGGTGTTGGCGACGTCGATCTCGTAGCCGGACGCCTCGCTGCCCGACGCCCAGGCCGAGAAGCAGTTGGTCGAGAACGCGACCTTCCCGATCGGCCCCCGCAGGTTGGCGGTGATGCTGTGGCCGGAGTTGTCGTGGGGCGCGAGGTGGAACTCCGCGACCATCAGCGGCCCGACCTCCTGGCCCGAGTAGGTCGGGTGGCCCTTCATGGTGACGAACGCCAGCGCGCACCGGCCGCTCGAGGCGGCCGCGAACTTCAGGATCTTGAAGCTCGTGGCGCCGTCGACATCCTCACCCTGGGATGACGACTTGGACTGGGGGGCGCACACGTAGAGCGCGCTCTTGCTCCGCTTGTCGCGGTAGAAGATCACCCCGTTGCTCTTCGTGACCGCGACCGGCGAGCCGCCGAACTCGTGCACGTTCTTGACGAACTTCGAGCAGAAGCTGCCCGACGCCCCGGCCGCCGAGCCACCGCCGCAGGCGAGCGCGACAGCGAGCACGATGCCCACCACGGCGAGCGGGCCGATGCGGGCCGCGGCCGTTGATCGTCGGGCGCCAGTCGCTGCTTTCGTACGTCGCGACACGTTCGACCTTCCTGATCGCGCTTCGGTGAGTGCGAAGCGTAGAGGCAAACCAATGTCCGTCCCCACACTCGTTCCACGGCGTGCCAGACTGCCCCCCGTGCTGAGCTCCCTGAGGAAGATGAGTCGCGGGAGGGGGGCGCGCAGACAGTTCGCGACCGCGATGCTCCTCGGCTGCCTGGCCGTGCTGGCGCTCCCCCACGGCGCGTTGGCAGCCGAGCCGGGGCTCGTGGGTCAGTGGCACCTCGACGAGTACGCGGGCAGCGGGGTGAGCGGCGACCACGCCAGATTCCTCGGGCTACGGCGGCACGGGGCAGTTCGCCAACACGCCGACCCTCGCGCCCGGCCGCTTCGCTTCGGCCTTCAACGGTCCGCTGGCGGCAGAGCCGATGACGGTGTCGGGGACGTCGGGCAACGGGAGCTGGGCGCTCGAGCCGGGCGGCGCCGTCTCGCTGACCGCCTGGGTCAAGTACACCGGCAACCCCGGGTTGCTGAAGTACATCGCCGCCAAGGGCGACTTCCGCTACGTCCCCAGTGGATCGGACTGCGCGGGCAGCTCGTACGCGCTCTACACGGGCTACAACGGTCGCGCCGGCCTGACCTTCTACGTGAAGACGGCCGACGGGAACGACCGGCTGTCACCGAACCTCACCGACAACACGAAGGTCTTCGACGGTCAGTGGCACGCCGTCACCGGCACCTACGACGGGACGGACGCCCGGCTCTACGTCGACGGCGCTCTGGTGCCCGGGGCCGAGGCCGGGACCGGCTCCGGCGCGATCAGATACGCGGGAAGCCTCCAGCAGCACGCCGAGTTCGGGGTCGGCGCCTACCCCGACGCTGGAACGTGCCCGGACAACTCGAGGTTCCCCGGCTCGATCGACGAGGTTCGCGTCCACAACCGGGCGCTGCCGGCGGATGAGATCACCAAGCTGCACGACCCGGGCGCGACCACGCCGCCCGACCTGACGCCCGCGGGCGGTGGCGGGACGCCCGGCGGCGGCGGCGGGACGCCGGGCACGCCCACGGCGAGCTTCTCCCTGATTCCGGGGGCCACCAAGGTGCCCGGCCACGCCGTGCTCGACGCGAGCGCGACGACCGGCGCGAGCCGCTTGCAGTGGGACCTCAACAACGACGGCAGGATCGACTTCGACCTGCCCGCCTCTCAGCCGTTCCTCTCGGTGACGCTGCCGTCGCCCAAGGCGACGACCGTGAAGCTGACCGCCGTGGGCGTCGGGCGGGAGCGGCTCGTTCACCGGGACGATCAGCCCCGGCGGAAAGGCGCTCTCGTCCTCCCTGCTCACGCAGGTCAAGCTGCCCGTGGTGGCTGCCAGCAGCGCCGGCCGGCTGACGTTCACGGACTCCGGACTGGGACTCCTGATCCCCTGCTCGGACACCACCGTGGTGTTCTCGCTCGTCGAGGCGCAGAGCTGCTTCAAGCGCATCGACGACGTCACGCTCGTCCCCAGCGCCGAGCGCAGCGTCGTCCAGGCGCACTACGCGAGCGAGAAGGTCAACGCCGTCGTCACGTCGATCTGCAACCAGGCTGCGCGGGGCACGCTGCCGCAGTCCAAGTGCGACGAGGCCAAGAAGTTCTTCCCCGACAAGGCGCTCGACGTCTACGTCTCCGACCGCACGGTCAAGCTCAACGGCCTGCAGATCACGCCGAAGAGCGGAGGTCGCGTCGTCGTCTACCCGAGTCTCGAGCGGGTGATCTCGAGCAACGCCACGGTCAAGTGGGGCAGCTTCACGATTCAGTCCGGGACGATCGACCTCGACCTGCGCAACAGCACGGTCAAGGTGACCGGGAAGGCGAAGACCGGGGTGGGCGCCCCGATCCCGGACGGCAAGGCCCGCCTGCTCTACTTCGACGCCGCGAAGAGCGTGCCCTCGATCGGCGGGTTCCAGCTCAACGGGACCGTCGAGCTCGATCTCCAAGGTGTCAACGGCCGGCGCTCGTCGCTCGGCAGCGTGCACCTGCAGCTCCCGCCGGTGTTCTCGATCTTCGGCGGCAGCCCGCCGACCGCTGACGTCTCGCTGGTGGCCGACAACGCCAACGGCGGGCCGGTGCTCAACAACCTCGACATCCGCGTGCCCGAGGCCTACCTGGGCGCCGTCTGGTTCACCGACCTGCGCTTCGCCTACTCGCTCTCCGGCCACATCGACGGCGACTACAACGAGGGCACGAGCTGCAACTCCAAGGAGTGGAAGGCGCAGGGCAACATGTTCATCGCCGGCGGCAGCCCCACGACGGGCAACGCCGGCTTCAAGCTCACGCCGCCGCCGAGCCAGAACGGCGTCGGATTCTGCGCCGGGAACTTCAAGCACGCCGGCGGGTCGATCGTGTTCGGCGGGCCGATCCCGCAGCCGCAGATCTTCCCCGGCGTGTTCCTGACCGACATCAACGCCGCGGTGCAGCTCGACCCGACGCTCGTGCGTGGCGGCGCCGGGGTCGACGTCGGCAAGGTCGCCCACATCAACGGCGCCTTCCTCGCTCGCCTTCGCCACGCCCGAGCCAGCCCTACCGGCTGACCGCGCAGGACGCGGGCGGGGAGTTCGCAGCCGCTGGCCGGCACGCTGTTCAAGTCGACGACGATCGCCGTCGGCGGCGACGTGACGATCAGGGACGTGCCCGTCTACGGCGACCTGCGGATGGGCAACGCCGCGGCGATGTACTCCTACCCCGACTTCATGGCGTTCGCCGGCGGGGTCAGGGTGCCCGTCCCGGGCATGTCGATCGAGGGCGGCGTGAACGGGTGGTCGCAGGTCGGCGCCCGCAAGTTCGAGCTCGCCGGGCACGTGAGCGCCTGCATCGCGGGGCTCAAGCCGTTCTGCATCGGCGCCGAGGGCATGGTCGGCAGCCGCGGGATGTCCGCCTGCGGCTCGTTCGCGGGCCTGCACCCCGGTGGCGGCCTCCTGTGGGGGCACTGGCCGACGGTCTGGCTGATCGACGGCTGCAAGCCCAGTCGCTTCTGGGAGCAGTACACCGCGACGGCCTCGGCCGACCGCGTCACCTTCACGGTGGCCAAGGGCGAGAAGGTCAAGCAGCTGAAGATCCCGGGCACCGGCGGGGCTCCGGACATCAAGATCACGGCGCCGGGCGGGGAGGTCGTCTCGACCGCGGGCACGACCTACGCGCGCAGCGCCCACATGGTCGCCCTGCGCCAGGACGAGGGCAAGGTCACGTGGGCGGGCGTCGAGGACGGCAAGCCGGGGATCTACACGATCGAGCGCCTGCCGGGCTCGGTGCCGATCGGCCGCCTCGGCCAGACCCGCCCCGGGTACGACACGAACTTCACGGCGCGCGTCACCGGCAAGGGCGCCGTGCGCACGCTCCACTACGACGCGCGCCCGAAGGCCGGCCAGACGGTGACGTTCGTCGAACGCGGCGCCGTCGAGACGAAGACGCTCAAGACCGTGCACGGCGGCCGCGGCTCGTTCACCTTCCGGCCGACCCCCGGCGGGGCCACCGCGCGCCGGATCGTGGCGCTGGCATCGATCGACGGCGCGCCGATCCCTGCGCAGACACTCGCCCGCTACACGCGTCGCGCGCATCCCCAAGGCCGGCAGGCCGGGCCGGGTCAGCCTCACCCGCAGCGGAAGCTCGCTGATCGTCCGCTGGACGACGGCAGCCGGCGCTGCGCGCTACGGGATCATGCTCAAGGGCGGCAACGCCAAGTCGCGGACCGCCACGGTCCCCGCCGGCCGCCGCTCGTTCGTGCTCAAGAACGTCCCGCTGACCTACGGCGGCACGGTCGCGGTCAGCGCCAAGGGCGCGTCCGGCGACTGGGGCAAGCCGCGCACTGCGACGTTCAAGCGGCGCAGCCTGCCCTTCACGGTGCTGCAGACGAACTCCCGCAACGAGAAGAAGGCGAAGTAGCGCTCACGTCAGCGTGGCGCGGTCAGGACGTCACGCGCTGCGGGGTGGCGGAAGCGCCCGGCGTACGCCGCGGACGAGCCGCGTCGGCCGCGGCGTCCAGGGCTCCACGTCCTGCGGATCCCACGCGTATGCCGGCGTCGCGTCGTGGACGAGGCCGTTCACACCCGGGATGCGCAACTCGTCGGCCGACCAGGCGTACAGGTCGGCGAGCCGGGGAACGATGACGCCGAGGTCGAGCATGCGGCCGACGGTGTGCTCGTCGGCGATGTAGTCGTCGAGCTCACCCTCGAGCGGGTAGGCGTTCGGCAGGACTCGCGACACCGAGAGGAAGATGCCCGTCATGGCCCGCCGCGGATCGCCGAGCCACGGGGCGGTGGGGCCGAGCCAGCCCAGGGCGAGCCGCGGCGCGGCGACCATCGCATGGGCGTACAGCAGGCGGATCAGGACGAGATTGATGAAGAAGCGCTCGACGCGGTTCTCGCGCTCGGCCAGGTCGCGGTGGTCGAGATAGGCCTGGACGATCGTGATGTTGTGGGCCCGGTACCAGCTGTTCGGGGATGGCCGGCGGGCAAAGGCGACCGATGCCTCGACGCTGGGTCCCGAGGCGGGGCCGGGGTGGTCGAGGATGCGCGAGCGCGCTTCGCAGGTGTCGCGCAGCAGTCGCTCGTTCATCGCCCTCCACCACGGGCTGCCCGGATGCTCGTGATCGGGCGGGTTGAGCAGCCCGCGTCGCAGCTGCCATGCCATGAACGCCAGCGCCGCGCGCTGATATCGATGATGCATCGGCGCAGCGCCGGGCAGCGGCGTGTAGGACGAGCGCAGGAGCTCCAGCCGGCCCTCAGGGCTGTCGCGGACCGCGGCGAGGCGCTGCTCGGCGATCGTCGCCGCCGGGATCCGGCCGAGTGACGCTCCGGACACGTCGCTGCGGTTCGGAGCACTCACGCGACAAGTATTGCTCGCTCCGGTGCGTCAGCCCCGCTGCGGGCCGCCGAGCTGCGCGCGCAACGAGGCGATCTCGGGTCCAACTTCGACGGCGCGGGCAGCCGAAGACGTTGCGGCTGCTTCGTCCGTCCTGTGACTGTCGCGTCCGCCAGTCCGCCGGCGCATCGACGCACGTTAGGTTCGTCTGATCGCCGCCGCTGAGCAGAGATCCAAGCTCGTCGAGCTGGGGACGGCAGCGGCGCTCGTGCCGGACGGGTCGGTGCTGGCGCTCGGCGGGCTGATCATGAGCGGCGCCCCTGCGGCGTTCTGCCGAGAGCTGGCGCGGGCCGGCACCAGGGACCTCGACCTGCTGGCGATGACCGGCGGGATCAGCGTCGACTGGCTCGTGGCGGCAGGCTGCGTGCGGCGCCTGATGACGGCGATCGTCAGCTTCGAGGGTCTCGGGCTCGCCCCGAGTTTCCGCCGCGCCGCCGAAGCGCGCTCCGTCACGGTCGAGGACTGGAGCGAGCTGACAATGCTGACCGCACTGCACGCCGCCATCGCGGGTGTGCCGTACGCCACGACGCGCGCGGGGGTCGGCACCGATGTGCCGGTCCACCTTCCGCGCCGCATGTGGGAGCTGCGCGATGACCGCAGCGGGCACACCTTTATGGCGGTCGCACCGCTCGCCCCGGACGTCGCGGTCGTCCACGTCCACGAGGCCGACGTGCTCGGCAACGCGCGCGTGTTCCCGAAGCTGACGTGGATCGACGCGGAGCTGGTGAAGGCCGCGGGCACCGTCATCGTGACCGCGGAGCGGATCGTCCCCACCGACGCATTCCGCGCCGTGCCTGAGCGCACGACGTACCCGGCATACGTCGTGGATCACGTCGTGCACGCACCGAACGGCGCGTGGCCCGGGGCCCTGCTGCCGGAGTACGCCTACGACGCCGACTATCACCGCGCCTACACCGCGGCGGCGCGGGATCCGGCGTCGTTCGTGGCGATGTTCGAAGCGACCGTCGCGCCGCTCGCCGGTCGGCGCTCGGTGTGGACAGCATGAGCGAGCACGCCGCCGAGGACGTGATGGTCGTCGCGCTCGCCCGCGTGCTCACCGACGAGACGCGGGTGTTCAACGGCGCGGCCTCATTCATCCCGGTCACCGCGTTTCTGCTGGCACGCGCGACCCACGCGCCCCAGCTGACGTGGGCGGCAGGCTCGATCGGAGTGGACCCGCACCCGTCGGCGATCCCGGACTCCACGATCGACGCCGCGCTGTGGGAGGGCGCCACGATGCTGCAGTCCTCGCCGTACGACGTGTGGGGCTATGCGAACGCCGGAAAGCTCGACACATTCTGTTTTCGCGGCGTGCAGATGGACGCGTTCGGCAACGTCAACAACACGGTGATCGGGCCATACGACGCTCCGCGCGTCCGCCTGCCGGGGGGCGGCGGAATGGCCGACGTGGGGTGCGTCGTCCCGAACGTCCTCCTGTGGTCGACGACGCACGACCGGCGCACGTTCGTCGAGCGTGTCGACTACCGCTCGAGCATCGGCTGGGGCGACGGCGGCGACCATCGCGAGCGGCTCGGCCTGCCGGGAGGGCCGCGGCTGTGCGTGACGAACCTCGCGGTCCTCGACTTTCACCCCGAGTCGCGTCGTATGCGACTGCGCAGCACGCACCCGGGCGTCGCGGTCGACGATGTCGTAGCGGCCACCGCCTTCGAACTCGTGATCGAGGGTGACGTGCCGCAGACCACGCCACCGACACCCGAGCAGCTCGAGCTGATCCGCGGCCTGGACCCGGGTGGCATGCGGCGTCGCGGCTGACCATCGCTGCGTCGGCACAGTTCAGTGACGACATCGACGGGGCGTGTCGGCCGGGAGGTGGCGGGTAGGATCGCGGCCATGCCGTTCACGCTCACGAACCTCAAGGATCTGCAGGATTTTGGGTCCAACTTCGACGGCCCTCCGGGCCTCGAGTTCCGCGCCGCAGGAGGCGCGCTCGGGCTCGAGCAGTCGGGCCTCTGCTACCAGCGCGTCCCGCCCGGCGCTCGCTTCCCGTACGGCCACACGCACAAGCAGCAGGAGGAGCTGTACGCGGTCGTTCGCGGGAGCGGGCGGATGAAGCTCGACGACGAGATCATCGAGGTCAAGGAGTGGGACGTCGTGCGCGTTCCGCCCGGCACCTGGCGCGGCTACGAGGCTGGGCCGGAGGGCCTCGAGATCCTCGTCTTCGGGGCGCCGAAGCTCGGCGACAACCCGCGCGATGACGTCGAGGGCCAGCGCGACTGGTGGGCTGACGAGCCCCGCTGAACATGGAACGCGTGCTTGGAATCGGGGGGTACTTCATGCGGGCCGCGGACCCGGCGGCCCTGGGCGCCTGGTATCGCGACTGCCTGGGCCTCGACGCCGATGCGAACGGCCTGTGGGGTCAGGAAGCCGGGCCGACGGTGTTCGCGACGTTCGAGCCCGACACCGAGTACTTCGGGTCCCGTGCCCAGCAGACGATGGTCAACTTCCGCGTCGGCGACCTGGACGCGATGCTCGCCCAGCTGCGCGCCAAGGGAGCGGACGTCGCTGACGAGACGCAGGACATGGAGGGCGTCGGTCGCTTTGGCTGGGTCACCGATCCGGAGGGCAACCGGATCGAGCTGTGGCAGCCCGCCTGACCGTGGCCCGCCGCGCGCGCCGCCTCGGCGACACCGGGACGACGATCTTCACCGAGATGAGCGCGCTCGCGCAGGCGACCGGCGCGATCAACCTCGGTCAGGGCTTCCCGGACGAGGACGGCCCGGCGAGCGTCATCGCCGCCGCGGTCCAGGCGCTGCAGGCCGGCCACAACCAGTACGCGCCGCTGCCCGGCGTCCCCGTGCTGCGCGATGCCGTGCTCGCGCACCAGCGCGAGCGCTACGGGCTGGAACCGCAGGACCTCCTGGTGACCTTCGGCGCGACCGAGGCGATCGCTGCCGCGCTGCTCGGCCTGGTCGATCCCGGCGACGAGGTCGTAGTGCTCGATCCGGCCTATGACTCCTACGCGGCGTGCATCGGCTTCGCCGGCGGCGTGCCCGTTCCGGTGACGTTGCGGCCCCCCGATTTCGCGCTGGATGCCGCCGCGCTGCGCGCCGCCGTCTCCCCCCGTGCGCGCGTGCTGCTGCTCAACACGCCGCACAATCCGACCGGGCGGGTGCTGACCCGCGGCGAGCTGGACGCGCTGGCGGCCGTGTGCATCGAGCACGACCTCGTCTGCATCAGCGACGAGGTCTACGAGCACCTCGTCTTCGACGGCGAGCACATCCCGATCGCAACGCTGCCGGGCATGGCAGAGCGCACGCTCACCGTCTCGAGCGTCGGCAAGACCTTCAGCTTCACCGGCTGGAAGATCGGCTGGGCCTCCGGTCCGGCTGATCTCGTCGCCGCCACGCGCGACGTCAAGCAGTACCTCAGCTTCGCCGGCGGCACGCCGCTGCAGCACGCGGCCGCCGCGGCGCTCGGACTGCTGCCCGAGCACGGGCGGCAGCTCGCCGCGCAGCTGCGGGACAAGCGCGACCGGCTCAGCGACGGGCTGCGCACGGCGGGCTTCACGCCACTGCACAGCCAGGGCACGTACTTCGTCAACGTCGACGTGGGCGAGGACGCCGCGGCGTTCTGCCGCGATCTGCCCGAGCGCGCAGGGGTCGTGGCGATCCCGACGAGCCTGTTCTACGCCGACCCGGACGCCGGACCTTCGCTCGTGCGC
The DNA here is from genome assembly GCA_963821685.1 of uncultured Actinomycetes bacterium. Taxonomy (GTDB): domain Bacteria; phylum Actinomycetota; class Thermoleophilia; order Solirubrobacterales; family Solirubrobacteraceae; genus F1-60-MAGs163. The sequence goes on from CAWGEW010000008.1 coordinate 384,525, forward strand.
TTCGCGTTCTGCAAACGCGATGCGGTGATCGACGAGGCGGCCCGAAGACTGGCGCGGCTGCAGCGCTGAGAGGTAGCGTTCGCGCCATGAGCATCCGCTTCGCGCACACCGCCACCGCCACCGCCTCGTTCCTCATCGCCCTCGCGGCACCGTCCATGGGTCAGGCCCAGACGATCGCCCCCGTCGGCGCCCAGTGCTTCGTCGATGCCGAGCGAGACAGCCGCGATAACGACGACTACGCGAAGTACACGCCCGCGCAGGTGCCGACGCTCACCGTCACCGGGCTCGTCAAGGAGAAGGCCGGGCAGAGCCAGAACGTGACGGTCACCAACACCGGGCCGGGCTTCGGGCTCTTCCAGGGCACGGCGGGCCCGACGCTCAAGGACGGGGCCTTCACCAGCAAGTACCTGCTCTTCCGCCCCGCGTCGCTCTACACCCACGGCGACGCGCTCCCGACCAAGCGGACCGAGATCAACACGCTGGTGATCAAGCACGAGCTCAACGGCGTGCTCAAGTGGCAGGGAAGCGTCAGCTTCCGGCTCGGGCTGCTCGCCGCGACCGCTCCGTTCCGCGACAACGCCAAGCAGCGGCGCAAGTCGACGTGGAAGGTCTCGGGCCTGGGCCCAGGCGTCTACTACGCCTTCTTCCGCTCGCGCGGTAAGACCGTGGAGCGGATCAAGCTCGGCACGGCGACCGGGCCCTGCGGGTACCTCTCGACGAGCCAGTACACCAAGCCCAAGAAGGGCAAGGGCCCGTGGGACATCCACATCCAGCGCAGCGCCAGCTTCAGCGCCGCCGCGCAGCAGCTGGTCTACAAGGACCGCGTCGCCGCCCTGTTCGGCCCGGGCGAGTTCGTCGGCCTCTACGCAAAGCCCTGAAGGATCAGTCGCCCTCGGGACCCGGGGTCAGCACGACCTTGCCAAGGACTTCGCGTCGCTCGATCGACTCCAACGCATCGGCGACCTCGTCGAAGCCGAACCGGCGACTGACGATGGGGTCCACATGACCGCTGTCGATCAGCCGGTCCAGCTGGGCGCCCACCTCCTGGCAGTACTCCGGCTTGGACATCGCAAAGGCCCCCCAGCCCGCGCCGACGACCTCGAGGTTGTTGAGCAACAGCCGGTTGACCTTCACCTCGGGGATCGCGCCGCCCGTGAAACCGACGACGACGAGGCGCCCGCCCTCGCGCAGCGAGCGCAGGCTGTCCGTAAAGCGGTCGCCGCCGACCGGGTCGATGACGATGTCGACGCCGCCCATCTGCTCCTTGACCTCGTCCTTCCACGGCCCGTCCGAGCGCAGCACGAGGTCGGCGCCGGCGCGCCGCGCGACGTCTTCCTTCTCGCTCGATGACACGACGGCGACGACGGTCGCTCCGAGGCCCTTTGCGATCTGCACCGTTGCGGTGCCGACCCCGCCGGCCGCGCCGTGGACGAGCACAGCATCGCCCGGGCTGAATCGCCCGCGGGTCGTCAGCGAGAACCACGCCGTGTGGTAGTTCATCGGCAGGGCCGCACCCTGCGCGAAATCCAGCCGCTCGGACAGCTTGAAGGTCAGGTACGCCGGCGCAACGGCGACTTCCGCGAAGCCGCCGAGGAAGCAGAAGGCCGCGACGCGGTCGCCCGCCACGACACCTGCGCCGGCCGGCGCGCTGCGCACGATCCCGGCGACTTCGGAGCCCGGAACGAACGGCAGCTCCGGCTTGATCTGATAGCGGCCGTACGACTGCAGCACCTCCGGGAACGCCACTCCCGCAGCCCGGACGTCGATCACCACGCCTTCCTGACCTGTCGGAACGTGGACCACGGCCGGCTCCGGCAGATCGACCGCCTTGAACGCGTCGCGTGGGCCGGTGAGCTCGGTGATCTGAAGGGCTCGCATCACGCGATCGTACGCAACCGCAGACCAGCCGAACCGACAGTTCTCGCCTCAGGCGCCGGCTTGATCCCATGCAGGTTCGGCGCCCGGGGCTTCGTGCGCGTGTGCGGGCTGCTCGCTGGGTCGCAGCACCGTCAGCGTGACGACGATCGCCAGGACCGCGAGTCCCGCGCCGACGAGGAACGCGAGGTGGTAGCCGCTCGTCAGCGCGGCGGCCTCGCTCTTCCCGTCAGCGATCAGCCCGTCGCTGCGCGTCGCCGACAGCGTCGCGAGCAGCGCCAGGCCGAGCGCGCCGCCGATCTGCGCCGAGGTGTTGACGAGACCCGATGCGAGGCCGGCGTCGGCGGGCGTGGTGCCCGACATCGCGATGTTCATCAGCGCCGGGAACGCCATGCCGGCGCCGCAGCCCAGCAGGATCATCACCGGGCAGCACGTGGGTCCAGTAGCTCGCCGTCGACGGGGGCGAAGCTGAAGAGGACGAGCGACACGCCGATCAGCGACCAGCCCGGGCAGCAGCGTCTGGCGCGCGCCGAAGCGCATCACGAGCCGCTCGGAGTACTTCAGCGACATCGTCCCCATCGCGATCGTCGATCGGCAGGAAGGCGAAGCCGATCTGCAGCGCGTCGTAGCCGAGCACGCGCTCGAGGTAGAGCGCGCCGAGGAAGAACATGCCGAACATGCCGGGGACCGACAGGATCTGGACGACGTTCGCGCCGACGAGGTTGCGCGAGCGGAAGATCCGCAGCGGCACGAGCGGGTTGGCCGCGTAGTGCTCGCGCACGAGGAACAGCGCCAGCAGCGCGAGCGACCCGGCGCCGTAGGCGAGCGCCGCGCCGGAGCCCCAGCCGTGGTCGGCCGCCGGCCCGACGATCGTGTAGACGCCGAGCATCAGCGAGCTCGTGATCAGGACGGCGCCCGGAACGTCGGCGCCCTCGCCGAAGCCGATCCCGGGATCGCGCTCGAGCAGCCGCCGCGCCATCACGGCCGTGGCGATGCCGATCGGGATGTTGATGAAGAAGATCCAGTGCCAGTTGATCGACTGCGTGAGCACGCCGCCGGCGAGCAGGCCGATCGAGCCGCCGGCCGAGGCGACGAACGCGTACACGCCGATCGCCTTCGCCTGGTCGCGCGGCTCCGGGAACATCGTCACGATCATGCCGAGGATGACCGCCGAGGTCATCGCGCCGCCGACGCCCTGGACGAAGCGCGCGCCGACCAGCATCTCCTGGCTCTGCGCGAGGCCGCAGAGCACCGAGGCGAGCGTGAAGACGGTCAGGCCCGCGAGGAAGATCGTGCGGCGCCCGATCAGGTCGCCGAGGCGGCCGGCGAGCAGCAGCAGACCGCCGAAGGCGATCAGGTAGGCGTTGACGACCCAGGCGAGGCTCGACTGCGAGAAGCCGAGGTCGTCCTGGATCGACGGCAGCGCGACGTTCACGACGGTGACGTCGAGCACGATCATCAGCATGCCGGTGCAGAGGACGTAGAGGGCGACCCAGCGACTGCGGTCCGGAGTGAGGGGCGTATCGGTCATGTCACTAGAGACTCGCAAAGTCGCGAAATCTCATCGGACAGGCCCGTCCGCAGCGGCGTCGTCAGCGCGGGGCCGGGCCGCTGTAGTGCCGGTTCTGCGAGCTGCCCGCGTCGGTCCAGCTGACGTCGTCGCCCTTCAGCTTGAGCGACCGCAGGTCGCGCGTCGGTGGCCTGGGCGCGTGAGCGGGATCGTCTGCTGGAGCACGTTGGGCGGAACGATCGGGTTGAGCTGGATCGCGCGCGTGCCACTCACCGAGCGGTAGGCGATCCCGAGCAGGCAGGTCGACGACAGCGCCGACCGAGGATGCTCGCTCCGGGCGCGGTGAAGTCGATCTGGTGCACGGACGCGGAGCCACCTGCGCCCGGAACCGAGCGCATGTCGACCGACGGGACGCTCGGATAGCCGCCCTTGCCGGGCCGCAGCTCGAGCGCCAGGCACTTCCCCGGCCGCGAGAGCAGCCGCACGCCCTTGTTGTGCTGGCCGTTGAAGTCGAAGTTGAACGACTTGAACCGCCGCTCGGGACCGGCCTTCGCGTCGCAGAACGTCCAGCGTCCCGCCGCGGAAGCCGAAGGCGAAGTACTGCCCGGACCGCAGCTTCTGCAGGCTGCACGCCGTTCGTCCGCAGGACCTTCCGCGCGGCGGAGTTCGTGCACGCGTCGCCCTTCGCGGCGACGGCGGGCGCGACGCCGGCGGCGAGCAGCAGGATCGTCACGCCGGCGGCGATGGCGAGGCGGTGCATGGCGCGCATCATGCCAATCCGCGAGACCGCGGGGTGCAAACAGATCGGGCTTGACATCCGTATTTGATTTTGTTTTACTCAAGCCAAATGAAGACTCAGTCCTCAGCTCCCAAACGTGCCTACGAGATGAGCGCCCGCGCAGAGGCCAAGCAGGCAACGCGTCAACGGATCCTCGACGTCTTCGGCGAGGCGCTGCGCACGCGCTGGTACGACGAGCTGACGTTCGCCGAGCTCGCGCGCGAGGCCGGCGTCAGCGCTCCGACCCTGACCAACCACTTCGGCGATAAGGCCGGCCTGCTCGTCGCCTTTGCCCACGAGAACATGGACGAGGAGATCAGCGCGATCCGTGCCCGCGCGGTGCCGGGCGACGTCCCCGGCGCGATCGCCCTGCTGCTCGAGGACTATGAGCAGACCGGCGACATCGTCGTGCGGATGCTCGCGCTCGAGCACCGCCTTCCCGAGCTGGTCGACATCCTCAATATCGGCCGCGACGGACATCGCTCCTGGGTCACGCGCACCTTCGAGCCCTTCCTCCCCACCACTCCCAAAGCGCGCAAGGCCGCGATCACCCGCCTCGTGCTCGCGACCGACGTCTACCTCTGGCAGCTGCTGCGCCGCGACATGAAGCTCTCACGCGCGGCCACCCACGACCACCTGGTCGCGATGGCGCTCGCCGTCGTGGCATCCCTGAAGGAGAACGACGCATGAGCCGGTTCCTGTTCGCCCTTTCCGCCGGTGGCGGCAACATCCCGCCGACGCTCTCCGTCGCCTCGGCGCTGCTGCAGCGCGGGCACGGCGTGCGCTTCCTGACCGACCCGGTGCTCGAGCCGGAGGTACGCGGCATCGGCGCCGAGTACAGCCCGTGGACGACCGCGCCGCACCGCTACGACCTCGACCCGTCGAGCGACCTCGCTCGCGACTGGGAGGCGCGCACGCCGATGGGCAGCCTCGCGCGCTCCCGCGACGGCTACTTCTGCGGGCCGGCCGCGGCGTTCGCCGATGACGTGCGCGCCGAGCTCGAGCTGCGCCCCGCCGACGTCGCCGTCGGCGAGCTGCTGACGTTCAGCACGATGATCGGCGCACGCGGGCTCGGCGTCCCGTGCGCGGTGCTGTCGACGACGATGCTCGCGCTGCCCGGCTGGGGCGCACCGCCGTTCGGCCCGGGGCTGGCGCCCGCGAAGGGCGCTGCCGGCCGCATGCGCGACCGCCTCGTTTTCGCGCTCAGCGACCTGATGTGGGACAAGGGCCTGGCGGCGATCAACGACGCCCGCGCCGCGCACGGCCTGAACGCGCTGCGTCACACGCTGGAGCAGATGACCGACGTTGACCGGCTGCTCGTGCTCAGCACGCGCGCGCTCGAGTACCCGGGCTTCACCCCACCCGCGCACGTGCAGGTGACCGGCGCGCGGCTCGAGGACCCGGCCTGGACCGAGCCGCTGGACCTGCCGGCGGGCGAGGACCCGCTCGTGCTCGTCGGCCTCAGCACGACGTTCATGGACCAGAGCGACGCGATCGACCGCGTCGTCCAGGCGCTCGGCACGCTGCCGCTGCGCGCGGTCATCACCACCGGGCCGGCGATCGACCCCGCCGCAGTCGCTGCACCCGCGAACGTCACGGTCGTGCAGTCCGCGCCGCACTCCGAGGTGCTGAAGCACGCGGCGCTGATGATCACGCACGCCGGGCACGGCTCGGTCGTCAAGGCCCTCGCCGCGGGCGTGCCGCTCGTGATGCTGCCGTTCGGCCGCGATCAGAATGACGTCGCGGCGCACGCCGCACACGCCGGCGCAGGGGTGCGGCTGAAGCCGACCGCGAGCGCTTCGAAGATCGCCGCCACGGTCCGCGCCGTGCTCGACGATCCCGCCTACCGCGAGGCCGCGCAGCGTGCCGCGCTGACGATCGCCCAGGAGTGCGAACAGGATGCGGCGGCCGACGCGCTCGAAGCGCTGGCCGGCAGCCGCGGGAGCGCCCCGCCTGCGCCACTCGCGGGGGCGGCGATCTGAGACAACGCGACGTCTGCGGGCTGTCAACCCCACGGAAACGGCAGTTCCATCGGCATTTCGAGGGGCACGTACCTGCCCTGTCATGCGACAGGCTGCCGCATATAGTGCGCCGATGCTGCTCACCCGCATCGCCCTCGCCGCCGTCCTGATCACGATCGCGGCGCCCGCCGTCGCGTCCGCCGACCGGCTCGTGACCGCCGCCCGCAGACCCGCCGACGTTCCAGAGCACCGGGAACGAGATGGTCGCGTTCGACGGCTACGTCTACTTCGCCGCCAACGACGGCGTCGTCGGCAACGAGTTGTGGCGCACGGACGGCACTCCCGCGGGCACCACGATGGTCAAGGACTTCAAGCCCGGTCCCGCCTCGGCGAGCGGCAACCCGCGCCAGCTGATGGTGGTCGGCACCCGCCTGTTCCTCGTGGCCAGCACCGACGCGTCCTCCGTTCGCCATCTACGCGATCGATCAGGGCAGCAGCACGCCGCAGCTGACAACGGTGCCCGATGGCCCGACGGCCGACTCCATGGCGGGTGGCGGCACGCTACTGGGCCAGGTCGCAGGCAAGGTGCTGCTGTACCACTACAACGGCTTCACCTACAGGCTCTACGCGCTCGGCGGGTCCGGGACCCTCTTCACCGCGCTCAGCTCGAACAGCAACAACGTCGACGGCAACAGCCCGACCGCCACGATGGGCGGCTGGGCCTACTACGCGCAGACGATCGGGCTCAACAGCGCCACCGAGGTCTGGCGCACGAACGGCACCACGGTGGAGCAGGTCAAGGAGATCTACCCGGGTACCAACGGCAGCGGTCCGACCAACTTCATCGCCACAGGCAATCGCGTCTACTTCACGGCGGATGACGGCACGCACGGGCGCGAGCTGTGGGTCACGGACGGGAGCGACAGCGGCACCCAGATCGTGCACGAGCATCATCCCCTCAACGTCGGCACGTCGATCACGCAGTGGACGAGCCAACGGCAACGTCCTCTACTACGTGCCCAACGACCCGACCACGGGTGGGGAGGTCTGGCGCACCGAGGGCACCGACGCCACGACCGACGTCGTCAAGGACATCACGCCGGGAACGGGTGGCAGCGGCCAGATCCAGTTGTTCCCCTTCACGGACGGGTTCGGGATGCTGCGCGGGTCCGACGTCTACGTGTCCGACGGAACCGACACGGGCACGAGGCTGCTGGGCTCGGTCGACCTTGACGGCTACGGCCCCGCCTTCCCGACGGTTGTCGGATCGCGGTTCTACTTCCGTGGTGGCTTCTCGGGCTACGGGAGCGTCGTCTGGCGCTCGGATGGCACCGCGGCGGGCACCTTCGCCTTCACGGCCGCCGCGTTCGACACCAACCCGGGCTCCCCGTTCCCGTTTGCCGGTCCCGTCGCCCAGCTGGGCGACAAGGTCATCTTCACCGCGCAGTACCCGCATGCCGCCGGCGATCCCGTCCCGGGCGGCGCGCGCCGGATCTACGTCATCGACACCGCGCAGGCCGACGAGGTCCGCCAGGCCACGACCGCGCCGTCGATCTCCGGCACGGCGGCGGTCGGGTCGAAGCTGACAGGCGCCCAGGGCACCTGGACGCGCGAGCCGAACAAATACGCGTACAAGTGGCTGCGCAACGGCACGCCGATCCCGAACGCGACCAGCACGACCTACACGCCGGGCACCGCGGACTCGGGCGCCCAGATCAGCTTCCGCGTCACCGCCTCCGGCATCGGCGGGCCGAACGTCGTCAGCGCGGACAGCGCTGCTGTCGTCATCGGCGGGGCGGTGGCAACGCCGAAGCCCTCACCTTCGCCCACCACACCGGCCGCGGCCAAGCTGAGCGTCAGCAAGAGCGCCAAGCTGACCGGCTCCGCACGGGTGGGCCAGAGCCTCAAGCTGAAGCTGCCGAAGTTCCGCCAGTCGGGCGTGAAGCTCACGTTCGCCTGGTACGCCAACGGCAAGCTGATCAAGAAGCAGACCAAGTCGTCGCTCAAGCTCACCAAGGGGCTCAAGGGCAAGCGCATCACCGCCAAGATCAAGGTGAAGAAGACGGGCTACAAGACGCTCACGCTGACGGTCGGCCCGAGCGGGAAGGTCAAGAGCGCAAAGCGCTAGGCGCCGATGCCTGAGCGATTGCGCCGCGTCGTCCTCGTAGCGGTCTTCGCGCTGAGCTGCGCGGCGCCGCCGGCCGCGCAGGCGACGCAGGTCGTCGACCTCGGCGTCGCCCCCGCGGGCAGCGCGCAGTCCGGGTACACGCCCGGCGCCCGCTGGTCGGCGATCAACAACGCCGGCCAGGTCGCCGGGACGGCGCGTCCCGGGACCAGCGCGGACACCTACGCAGCGCGCTGGCAGGGCGGCAAGATCAGCTACCTCAGCGGCCAGCTGTCCTACGGGCTCGCGCTGTCCGCATCCTCGGTTTTCGGGCTCAAGACTCCCGGCGGCGCCGGCACGACGCAGTTCGCCTACTGGGCGCCGGGAGAGGTCACGCTCCCCGGCAAGGCGAGCGGCGAGGTCGACAGCGTCACTGACGCCAGCGAGAACGGCAACGCCACCGGCGCCTCGTTCGTGCAGCCGGAGTCCACCGACCAGGTGATCTTCCTGATGCGCCCGCCCGGCTACGCCTTCCAGCGGATCCCCAATACGAACGGCGGCTCGCAGGCGCCCTCGATCAACGACGCGGGCCACGTGACCGCCACGGATAAGGACCTGCGCCCGTTCCTGTACGCCGACGGCGTGAGGAGCGAGCTGAGCGGAATCGCCCCGGCCGGCAACCACGCCATCAACAGCGCCGACGACATCGTCGGCCGCGCCGTCGCCGAACCGCGCGGTCCGCTGCTGCGCCGGGCCAACGGGTCGCTGGTCGACCTGGCGCTGCCGGCGGGCAGCAGCCCGACCGGAACATTCGCCAGCGCCGTCGCCGACGACGGCACGGTCGTCGGCAGCGCCACGGTCGGCGGCAAGAGCACCGGGATCATCTGGCCCAAGGCCGGCCCGCCGCAGGAACTCGACGCGCGCCTGCCCGCCGGCAGCGGCTGGCACGTCGAAGCGGGATCGGACATCTCGAACAACGGGCAGTGGATCCTCGCGAGCGGGCGCCCGACGGGTGACACGAGCGGGCCGTTGCACACGCTCGTCCTGCAGGACGAATGCAGCGCCGGGCCGGCGATCGCGGTCCCCGCCGCCCGGCATCTCGGCACGACCACCGGCTGGTCGATGGACGCCGCCGTCTCCGCGAACGACGGTGTCGTGCTCACCAACGTCAAGCTCGGTGAGCGAGTGATGGCCACGAAGATGAGCCTGCCCTACTACCAGTACGCGGCCACCGCGGCGGACGGCCGCGGCGTCTACCGCGGCGAGCTGATCGCCGACGGTGACCAGCCGGCCGGGCGCAGCCACCTGACCACGTTCAGCGCCACCGCCGGCGGGGACGGCGCCGTGCGCGTCACCGCGCGGTACGAGATCGACAGGATGCCGAGCGGCGCGTGCATGGCGATCACGCAGGACTACATCTTCAAGGCCGCCACTCCCGGTGACCACTGCGAGCCCGCCGGCAAGCTGCCGTGCGCGCGTTTCGAGCCGCGCGCCGGCTACGAGCTGCTCTCGACTCCCAACCCGCTGAGTGACATCAGCATCGAGCTTCCGCAGCGGCTCGAGTTCGACGCTGACGGCGCGCCGTTCAACTCGGCTTCGTTGTTCCAGGATCCCGACAGCGCACTGCCGGACGCCACCGCGAAGGCGGTCGCCGACGGCATCGACCCGCTCAGCGCCCCGATCATCTCCGCGCAGCTGAACCCCGTCGCGCGCGAGTTCTCCGACCACGTGATCGAGGGCGGCGTGAGCACCGGTGGATTCGACAACTTCCACCAGACGTTCATGCAGGCGACCAGCGCGCCTCGCGTGCTGGCGCCGGAGAACATCTTCGGCAACAAGCCGTTCGCGACGTGGGGCGCTGTCCCCGGCTGCCCGGAGTGCATTCACATGCACTGGCGCTGGGGCCTGTTGACGACGGCGGCCCCGGGCTTTGCCGACGGGAACAACGGGCGCGTTCGGGTCCCGCCGGGAAGCACCCAGAGTCTCTCCGTCTGTGTGCTGAAGGCCGGCGTGGCGAGCGAGGAGGATCCGGTCAACTGGCGCCTGCTCGACAACAACGAGTCGCTCAACGTCGCACCCAACGCGGCACGGGCGCTGCCGGCCACCGGACAGAAGGCGCGTCTCGCGTTCTGGTACGCGCCGACCGGACATGCGCCTGCCGAGACGACGTTCATCCACGGCGCGTTCTTCGGGCTCGACGCCCCAGGGCTCGCGGACGTGACGCAACTGGATCTGCGGCCGCGCACGTTCACCGTCGACCTGAAGGCGAAGAAGTCGCGCGCGGCGGCGAAGCCGAAGGCCAAGACGAAGAAGACCCCTGCCGGCGCGACGCTGAAGTTCAAGCTGAAGGAATGGGGTACCGCGGCAATCGAGATCCAGCGGCAGACGACCGGCCGCAAAGTCGGCAAGACGTGTGCGGCGAAGACCAAGAAGAACGCCAGGCGCAAATCGTGCAAGCGCACCGTCGTGCTCAGCACGCTCCAGTCCGATGGCGGGACCGACGCGACGCGCGTGAGCATCTCCGGGGCGATCGGGAAGCGCGCGCTCAAGCCCGGACGCTACGTGCTGAGCGTCCGCGGCCGGGACCTTTCCGGCGATCTGTCGAAGGCCAGGACTGTCGCGTTCACGATCACCGCGAAGACCAAGAAGTAGCGCGCGAACCCGCGGTGCTCCGCAGGACCAGCTCCTGACCAGCGGGCGCAACCCGGGCGCAAGGGCGCTGCAACCGCCGCACGGCAGGTTGCAGCCATGCCCACATTCCATCTGCCCCCATCGATCCGCCGCATCACCCTCGCCGGGGTCGCTGCGGCCCTCCTCGCCACTGTGGCGAACGCCTCGCCCGCGGCGGCGCTCCCGTCCGGGTTCCACATCGAGCGCATGCAGCTGACGCTCGAGCTGACCGGCATCGACGTCATCGACTGGCACGAGCGCTCGGCCGCCTGCGAGTCACCCAATGCCGTCTGCACCGAGGGGCACGGAACCCAGATCACCGGGTTCTCGACGCGCCACCCGATCCCCTACCGCGGCTACGTCACCAGCGGCGTTCCGGGCTACCCCACGCCACGCCTGGAGCTGATCCCGCTGAAGGCTGATCCCGCCACTGAAGGCCAACGTGCGGCGCACGTACAAGTGGTCGAGCCACGTCCCGACGCAGTGCGGCGGCGAGCTCGGGCCCTGCGATGGCACGACTCCCGCTCAGCCCAAGTGGCACTGCGGCCGCAAGAACACCACCGCGACCTCGCAGGTGTCGATCGGCGGCCCGGGGCTGCAGCTCTACGCGCGTGTCGCGCCCGTCAAGTGGGCCGCCTGCCCGCCGCCGAACGGCATCAACCTCATCCGCCTGCGCGACGCCGTGCTGAAGGACGCGCCGGCGCGGCTGGCCCACATCCGCCGCGGACAGACGATGACGTTCAAGGGCAGCGGCGTCGAAGGCAACAGCGCAGCCGGGTTCTTCCTCCCGGCGTGCCCGAAGCTGAGCGGCCCCGGGCACCAGGAGTGCGCGACGACCGACTACACGCTGGAGGTGCACCGGGTGACGTGAGCGGAGTCGGGAGGGCGAGCGCGCCCGCGGGCGATACGCACTGATGCCAAACGCGTGCAGTAGCGTCCGCGGATGCGCGCATCCGCCGTCCTGATCGGGGCGTTCGTCACTCTGTTTTTCGCTCCGACGCTGGCCCAGGCGTCGACGTACTGCGCCGGTGCGCCCGGCGGCGATTGCAGTGGCGGCACCTATCCGGCGACCGGCGCCGGGCTTCAGAGCGCCCTCGACGCGGCCGACCTGGGCGTCGACATCGGTGGCACTGCGGACACCGTGCGGATCGGGCCGGGGACCTACGCGTCGCCGACCGGCTTCAGCACGATCGGCGGCGACCTGTCGATCGTCGGCGCAGGAGAGAGCACGATCCTGACCTCGACCGACACCGGTGGTCCGGAGACGCCCGTCGTGTTGCGGATCAAGGCCGGTGGAACGCCCGCCGCGTCGGTGCGCTCGCTGCAGGTGCTGCTCGCCAGCCCGCGGCAGGCCGGCGGCATCTTCCTCTTCCGCGAGGTCGCCGACGTTCACATCGGCGGCCCGGGGACACTGATCGACGACGCGATCGCACTCCCGGACGGTGGGCGGGTGACGCGCACGCGGATCGACCCGGCGGCGTTCAAGGATGGAATCGCCATCGATGCAACCAGCGGCGTCATCGACGACACATTCGTACGCGTGCACGTCAACGCACCGGGGGACCGCGCCAACGCCGTCATCGGGTACGGCGGCCCACCGGTTGCCTCCCGAGTCCTGACGCTGCGCCACGTGACGCTGCTCGGCGACGGTCCGAGCACGATCGGCGTCCGGGCAACGGTCCAGCCGTCGAACACGGAGGTCGCCACCGAGGCGATCCAGATTCGCGACTCGGTCGTGCACGGGTTCGGTCTGGACCTCAGCCGGCAGGGGCGCGCGGGCGACCCGAGCCCGGCGTGCAAGTCGCTCTGCTTCGACAGCGTCGCCGGCATCGACGCCCGCTACTCGTCGCTCGCCGCCACGCCGGCCGAGCAGTCCGGGCCGGGCGCGATCACGGTGGGGCCGGGAGTCCTGAACGATCCAGAACCGGGGCTGGCGTCCGGCGGCGCCATCCTCGCGGGCTCGCCGCTGATCAACGCCGGTGACCCGGCAGGCCCCGAGGCCGGGGACTCCCCGACCGACCTTGCGGGCAACGAACGGATCCAGGTCGGACGGCGTGACATCGGCGCGCTCGAGTCACCGTTCGCGCCTGCGCCGCCGCCAAGCGCTCCGATCGTTCCCGGAGGCTCGGCGCCGCCGCATCGCGCACCCGTGATCTCGAGGCTGACGCTGAGCCATCGCCGGTTCAGGGTCGGCGGGCTGCCGCGGCGCGGCACGACGGTCCGGCTGAGACTGTCAGCGCCTGCCGCCCTCACCCTGCGCGTCGATCGTGTGCTCGCCGGCCGCAAGATCGTCCGGCGTGGAAAGCCGACGGTCTGCCGCGTGACGCCGGCACGCCACGCGAAGGCTCGCAAGGCTGCCGCGAAGGGCAAGCCCTGCCGCGTCTACAGGCAGGTGGGAACGCTGAGGCGTTCCCAGGTGGATGGCGCCGTCAGCGTCGCGTTCAGCGGGCGGTTCGGACGCACGGCCCTCCGGGCCGGCGCCTACCGCCTGACGGCTTCGGCGCGCGATGCCACGGGCGCGGCGGCCGCCCCGCAGCGCATCACCTTCACCGTCATCCGCTGACGGCTCCGGTCAGCGCGCATCGCTGCCGAGCAGCCTCGCCCTCGACACCAGGCCGAGTCGCTGCGCCGGCGCCGTCTCGACGCCGAGCAGATGACAGGCGCGCGCACCGAGCAGCGTGACGAGGTCCGCGGTGTGCCGGAACGGGTCGGCCGCAACGTCACCGGTCTCCAGCGAGCGGGCCGCAACGATCTCCCCGCCCACCTCGGCGACCAGCGTTGCGCCGGCGAGCGGACGCCGGCAGTCGAGCGCCGCCAGGCGCCTGAGCACGAGGGCGTCGCCGTCGGTTGCGCGGCGGATCGTGACGTCCAAATCCGCGGCGTTGGACTGCTTGGTGATTGCATTGGTCCTGGTCATAGGACTAGAATGCCCGGAATGGATCGGCCCCACCAGAGCCAATCATCGGTCCAATTTGAGGCCGACGACCAGTTCGACGCCGCGCTCGGTGCTTGGACCCACCGCTCAGGCCCGCGCTACATGCGTCTGGCCGAGGCGGTCAGCGACGCGATCGCCCAGGGGCTGCTCCCCACGGGAGCGCGCCTGCCGACCGAGCGGGCGTTGGCCGCGCGGCTCCACGTCAGCCGCGGGACAGTCGTCGCCGCGTATGCCGAACTCGGCGATCGCGGACTCGTCGCCCGCCGGCAGGGCAGCGGCACGACCGTCGCCGTGCCGGGCCGCGCGCCGATCGGGTCACACGTGCGCAACGACGGCTTCTCCCGGCAGATCAGCGGACCGGCGGTCCCGATCGACCTGTCGCTCGCCGCGCCCGTCCACGACGAGGTCGTTGCCCAGCTGGTCGTGTCGACCGTGGACGCGCTGCGTGCCGGCGCGTCGGTCCACGGCTACACCCCGCTCGGACTGCCGGACCTGCGTCACGGGCTCGCCGACCGGCTCAGCGCCCGCGGGATCCCCACCAGCGCCGATCAGATCCTGATCACGCAGGGCGCGCAGGGCGCGATCCAGCTGATCACTGCGGCCTTCGTGCGCGCCGGCGACCATGTCGTCGTCGAGACGCCGACCTACCCGGGCGCCCTCGAGCTGCTCTCGCGTGCCGGAGCCGCGATCGACGGGATCCCGCGCGACCACGCAGGCCCGCGTCCGAACCTGTTCGCCCGCGCCCTCGACGCAGGCGACGTCGCGCTCACGCTGCTCGTCCCAACCTGTCACAACCCGACCGGCACGACGATGTCCGAACGGCGCCGCCACGAGATCCTGGCCGCCGTTCGCGAGCACGACGTCATGCTCGTCGAGGACCTCACGATGGCCGACACGAGCTTCGCGGGGACGGCACCGCCCGACCTCGTCGCACTGGCCCCCGACCGCACGATCGCGATCGGCTCGTTCAGCAAGGTCCTCTGGGGCGGGCTGCGCGTCGGCTGGATCCGCGCAGACCCGGCGACCATCCTGCGCCTCGGGCGCCTGCGGACCGCGCAGGACATGGGGACGGGCATCCTCGACCAGGCTGCGTGCCTCGCCGCGCTCCCGCGGCTGGACGAGATCATCGCCGGCCGCCGCGCCATGGCCCGCGAGCGGCACGACGTGCTGCGCGACGCGCTGACCGAGGAGCTGCCGGAGTGGGAGATCGGGCGCTGCGATGGTGGCTACGGGTTGTGGATCCGCCTGCCGCGGGCCAACGCGGCGCAGGTGGTCGCGGCCGCGTTGCGGCATGGAGTCGGGATCGTCGCCGGAAGCGTCGGCGCGGTCGACGACCGTCACCTGGATCACGTGCGCGTCTGTTTCACCCTCGAGCCCGACCTGCTCGTGGAGGCCGCGGGCCGGCTGCGCCGCGCGTGGGATGAGGTCTGCGCGGACGACGCGACCACGACGTCCGTGCTGGCGTCGGTGTAAGCGACCCACATCACCCGCAACGGCCGCGGGCCGGTTACGCTCGCGCGTTCATGGGAGGGAAAGCGCCGATCGGTTCGGTGGTCGCGGGATATCGGCTGATCTCGCTCGTCGGGGAGGGCGCCACCGGCGCCGTCTATCTCGCCGAGCGCGAAGGCACGTCTGCCCGCGTCGCGCTGAAGCTGCTCGATCCCGAGCTGGCCCGTGACGAGCGCTTCCGGCAGCGGCTGATCCGCGAGTCGACGCTGGCCGCGAGCCTGGACCACCCGAACGCAATTCCGATCGTCGACTTCGGTGACGCGCAGGGCACGCTGTACCTCGCGATGCGCTACGTCGAGGGCAGTGATCTGCGCGAGCTGCTCGCCCGCGACGGACCGCTGGACCCCGCCCGGGCGCTCGATCTTCTCGATCAGGTGGCGGGTGCACTCGACGCGGCCCATGCAGCCGGGCTCGTTCACCGCGACGTCAAGCCCGCGAACATCCTCGTGGAGGACGGCGACGACGGCGAGCACGCCTACCTCGGTGACTTCGGGCTGGCCAAATACGCCTCATCGGTCAGCAGCCTGACCAGCGACCACGCGTTCGTCGGAACGATCGCCTACGTCTCGCCGGAGCAGATCCGGGGGGACGAGATCGACGCGCGCGCAGACGTGTACTCGCTCGGCTGCGTGCTGTACGAGTGCCTCGCGGGCACGCCGCCGTTCGACCGCGAGAGTGAGCTCGCCGTCGTCTACGCCCACCTGCACGAGCGCGCTCCGCGACTCACCGACGTCCGGCCGGACCTCCCCGACGGCATGGACCGCGTGATCGCCACCGCCACGGCCAAGGCTCCCGGCGACCGCTTCAGCAGCTGTTCGGCGCTGATCGCTGCGGCACGCGGAGCGCTGGCCGGCGAGCGAGGCCCGCGGCGCCATGTGCGGGCGGGCGTCGCGGGCGTCGCCGTGCTGATCGCGGCGGCGGGCGTCGCGGCCGCCCTGATCGCCGGGGGTGACGAGCCTGGGGCGCCACCGGTGCCGCGACTCGCCGTCGGCGGACCCGGCGTCGCGCTGGTCAACGCGGCCACGCACCGCGTCGACGCACGCGTGCAGCTGCCCGAGCGCCCGGTGGACATCGTGTTCGGCCGCCGGTCGGCGTGGGCACTGCTCGCAGGCCCGCAACAGGTCGCCCAGATCGACGTCGCGACGCGCAAGCGGGTCGCGGGCGTCGACCTCCCATTCGTCCCGGGTGCCGCCGTGCTGGACCGCGGCTCCCTGTTCGTGACCGAGGAGGGCGGGCCCGGTGTGGTCCGGATCAGCACGAGCACCGGCAGGGTCTCCGCGCGCTGGACGGTCGCGACACGCGGATTTCGCACCTCGAACCCGACCGGAATCGCCACGGGCGCAGGATCGGTCTGGCTGACGCGCGGGCCGGAGGTCGTGCGCGTCGACGCGCGCACCGGACGGGTGCAGCACCGCTTCCCGCTGCCCCTGACCGCAACGTTGCTGACGTTCGCCGACGGCGCGCTGTGGGCGGCCAGCAGCGAGAACGGCCTTGTCGAGAAGATCGATCCGGTCAGCAACCAGATCGTCGCGCGCGCCGCATTGCACGGGTGGATCAGCGCGATGACCGTGACCGGCGGGTCGGTCTGGGTCGCGGTGGTCCCCGACGATCGCGTGTACCGGCTGAGTGCGGACGATGCGAGCATCGTGGAGACGACGTCCGCCGGGAGCGGCCCCGAAAGCCTGTCGGCCGACGCGGACGCCGTCTGGGTCGCGAACGCCCGCGGACGCGCGCTCACCCGGATCGATGCGCGCTCTGGCGCCCGCACGACCGTCCCGATCACGGGCGCAGCCGAGCTGGTGCGCGCCCACGCGGGCGACCTGTGGACGGCGGCCGAACCGCCGGCGCCGGCGCTCGGACCGGCGGGCAAGGGTCCGCAGATTCGCGTCGCCCTGCGTGACGGAGGGATCGAGCTCGATCCGGCATTCGGTCCCTACCCCGCGTTGAGTCAGCTCCTGTACTCGACGTGCACCAAGCTGGTCAACTATCCGGACGCCGCCGGCGCGGCCGGCGCCCAGGTGCACCCTGACGCCGCCGCCGCGCTCCCGGCGATCTCCCGCGGCGGCCGCACGTACACCTTCCGGATCCGCCCGGGGATCCGCTTCTCGCCGCCGTCGCGTGAGCAGGTCAGCGCGCAGACGTTCAAGCACGCGCTCGAGCGCACGCTGTCGCCGAAGCTGGGACCCGATCCGAGCGGACTGCACACCATCGGTGACATCACGGGCGCCCGCGCGTTCCAGGCCGGGCGTGCACGCGACGTTCGCGGCATCGTCGCCGACGGCGACACGCTGTCGATCACGCTGGTGCGGCCGGCCGGGGACCTGCTCTCCCGGCTCGCGATGCCGATCTTCTGCGCCGTCCCGCTCGACACGCCGCCGCCCGGCGACGTCCGCGGGCCGATCCCGATGGCAGGGCCGTACTACGTCCGCTCGCAGAGCGTCGACGAGACGGTGCTCGACCGCAACCCGAACTACCGCGGGACGCGGCCCGCCGTCCCGGCGCGCATCACGTATCTCACCGGTGTGCCCACCGCGCGCTCCGTCGCACTCGCAGAGGGAGACCAGGTCGACGTCGTCCCCTGGGACTTCGACCAGAACGGCCCGCTCGTACCGGGCGGCGCGCTCGACCGCCGGTATGCCGGGGACGCGGCCGCGGCGCGCAGCGACGGCTCGGCCCGCTACCACGCCGCGCCGGCGCCGGGCGTCGACATGATCGCGTTCAATACCCGACGATCGCTGTTCAAGGACGTGCGACTGCGTCGAGCGGTCAACTACGCGCTCGATCGCAGGGCTCTCGCATCGGTGTTCGACGAGACCCCGACCGACCGGTACGTGCCGCCGGCCGTTCCCGGCGTGCGAACCGCCGTCGTGTACCCCCTGTCACGGCCCGATCTGGCAACGGCGCGACGCCTCGTTCCGGCTGGTCGCCGGCGAACTGCGAGCTTGTATGTCTGCGGTGACCCGGCGAACCTGCGCATCGCGCAGATCGTGCGCTCGAACCTCGCCCCGCTCCGCATCAACGTCGAGATCACGCAGACGACCGACTGCCTGCGCGGCCCGGATCCCAAGGCGCGACAGGCGGACATGATCCTCATCACCCGCGCCAACGCCGAGCTCGATCCCGCGCCGTTCCTCGACTCGACGGTCGGCCGGACGTTCGCCTTCGGCTCAGGCGGCGCGCCGGTGACGTTCAGCGACCGAGCGGTCGAGGATCGCCTCGACCACGCTCGAACGCTGGCGGGAGTTCCGCGCCTGGCTGCATACGCGGACCTGCAGGACGAGCTGCTGCGCGGCCCCGCGCCGTACGCGGCCTACGCCTCGTTCGTGTCGCCCGAGTTCTTCTCCGCGCGGGTCGGCTGCCGGGTCATCCAGGGCGCCTACCACGTCGTCGACCTCGGGACGCTCTGCCTGCGCGGCTAGCCCGAAGCCAGTGACCAGGTGAAGCGCGTGGCGCTGCCGCGCGGAGCGATACCGCTGGGCCGCAGGCCGCGATGAGCCACCAGGACGGGACACGCCGGGTCGCGGACCAGCGCCTGGCGTGCGGGGCCGAGCCCCTCCCGGCGCCAGCGCGGCGAGAGCCCGACGATCACCGCGTGCGCGCCCTTCCCGGCGTCGGCCAGCCCGCCCGTCCCGGCGTCGATGAGCGTCGGCTCCGCTGCGACACCGACCAGCCTCTGAATCGCCAGCGAGGCGTCGGCCAGCAGCCGGCTCGCGTCCGGACCCGCCGCGCTCGGGGTCACCTCGCGCGCCGACCAGCCGCAGCGGCTCTCCGCTCGCCGCTGCCAGCCATGCGCCGAGCTCAACGGCGGCCCAGTCGTGCTCGCCGCCGCCGAACGGGACGAGGACGCCCGCTCCGGAGCCGGTCGGTGACTGCGGCGCGAACAGCAGGCCGACGTCTGCGTGGGCTGCCCTCCAGGACTTCGGCAAGCTCGTCGCTCAGCATCCCGGCGTCGTCGATGCCCGACATGCGCGTCGAGCAGGACGAGGTCGGCGTCGTGCGTGCGGGCGAGGTGCAGGACATCCCCACTTCCCCGCGACGCGACGAACGCCGCGGTGCGCGCCGTCGATGTGAGCCCCCTGCGCACCGCCGCCAGCGCCGCCGTCGCCTCGGCGAGCTGTGCCTCTTCGCCGACCAGCAGCCCGATGATGAGCTCGCGCTGCGGTTGACCGGCGAGCGGCTCGGCGATCGCGACCAGCGCCTCGAGGCGCGCGGGATCACGACCGGCCAGGACGACGGTGCCGGCCGAACCGTCCGGCCGCCGGAAGCGCGCGGTGCGGCCCCTCGAGCTCCGGGTCGTGGCGCAGGATCGCCTGCTCGACGCGCCGCAGCCCCGGCCCCGGCTCGACGCCGAACGTCTCCATCAGCTCGGCGCTCGTCGCGCGGTAGACCTCGAGCGCCTCGACCTGACGACCGGACCGGTAGAGGGCGACCATGAGCAGTTCGCGGATCCGCTCGCGCCGTGGATGCTCGGCACCGAGATCCTGCAGCTCGGGAACGATCGCGGCGTGACGACCAAGCGCGAGCTCCGCCTCGAGCCGGGCGATCACCGCGGCCAGCCGTAGCTCCTCCAGGCGCGCGATCGGACCCTGGGCGAACGACTCGTAGGCCAGATCGGCCAGCGCGGGCCCACGCCACAGCTCCAGCGCCTCCTGCAGCCGCTCCATCGCGCCGCGCGCGTCGCCGGCGTCGATCGCCGCGGCTGCATCCCCGGTGAGCGCCTCGAACCGGTAGAGATCGAGCGCGTCAGCCCCGACCCGGATGAGATATCCGGGGGCGCGCGTCTCGATCACCGACGCCGCATCACCCGGCGGATCGAGCAGCCGGCGCAGCTCCGAGACCTGCCGGTGAACCTGCGTCACCGCGCTGACCGGTGTCGCGTCCCCGTACAGCTCGTCGGCCAGGCGCTCGATCGAGACGACCTGGTTGGCCCGCAGCAGGAGCAGCGCGAGCACCGCCCGCTGGTTGCGGCCGCCGAGGCCGAGCTCGTCGCCGTCTCGACGTGCCTCGAGCGGCCCCAGGATGCGGAATTCCGTCACCGGATCGGCACGGTAGCCGTTCGGAAGCGGATCGGTAGTCGCTCCTCGGAGGATGCGCTCAGTTCAGTCCAACACCGCGAGGCCGTCAGCGCCCGCCCCGAGAGGAGTCGTCATGAGAGGCACGTTCCGCACCCTGATTCTGATCGCGATCGCCGTGGCCGCGATCGCACCATCCGCAGCGCTCGCCCAAGACACCGGAGGCACGGGCTGTGGCAAGGACTACAGCCGCAACTCGGTCAGCGGCGACTACTGCGCGAGCGCCCCCGCGGCGACGCCGAGCGCCGCCAGTCTGACCTGCGGCAAGGACTACAGCCGCAACTCGATCGACGGCAACTACTGCGTCAGCTCCGTGAGCAGCCCGATCGTCTCCCCGCACCGCGGGCGAGCCTCGCCCCGGCGACCACGGGCGCGACCGGTCACGACTTCTCCTGGGGCAGCGCCGCGGCGGGGGCAGGGGCCGCCCTCCTGATGATTGCCGCCGTGTTCGGCCTGACGGCCGTCATTCGCCGCCGTCACGACACGTCGACGGTCGGTCGCGAGCGTTCAGCGGTCGCGGGCTGAGGCAGCCCGTTCCTTCACCTCGCTCTCGTGGGCGCGCACGAAGGGTGCGCGCCCACGAGCGACCGGGGCTCGCGAGCGAACCTGCTAGGAAACCGGCCGTGAACTCCTCTTCCCTCGAGCGCGTCTTCCGCGTCACGGCCGTCGCGGAAGCGACGACGTTCCTGCTCCTGCTGGCCGCGACCTACGTCAAGTACGGGCATGACGAGCCCGCCGGCGTGCAGATCCTCGGCCCGCTTCACGGGCTGCTGTTCATCGCCTACGTGCTGCTCGCGCTGAACATCGCGCCGCGCGCGGGCTGGAGCGTGCGGACGACCCTCGTCGTGCTCGTCGCGGCCGTCATCCCGTTCGGCGGCTTCGTGGTCGACCGCTGGCTCGCGCGCAAGCCGCTCGAGCTCGCGAAGACCTGAGCACGACGACCAACTCCTGCCGCGCCTGCCCCTAAGGTCCGGCCCGATGGCGCAGTCGCTTGAGCCGGGTGCCCGGCGTTCCGCCGGCCTGGCCGCCCTGACACTCGGTGCCCTCGGCGTCGTGTTCGGCGATATCGGGACGAGCCCGTTGTACGCGCTGCAGGCGGTGTTCGCGGCCGACGACGGTGCGGTCAAGCCAACGCCGGGCGACGTCTACGGGATCATCTCGCTGGTCGTCTGGTCGGTCACGCTGATCGTCTCGATCAAGTTCGTGACGTTCATCATGCGCGCCGACAACAACGGCGAGGGCGGGGTGATGGCGCTCGTCGGACTGATCCGCCGCAACGCGATTCCCGGAACGAAGCTCAAGCCGGCGTTGATCATCATCGGCCTGGCCGGGGTCGCATTGTTCTACGGCGACGGCATGATCACCCCGGCGATCTCGGTGCTGTCCGCGGTCGAGGGTGTGAAGGTCGCCGCCCCGAGCCTCAGCTCGATCGTGCTGCCCGTCGCGCTCGCCGTGCTGACCGGCCTGTTCGCGATCCAGCGGCTCGGCACCCACGTCGTCGGGCGCCTGTTCGGCCCGGTGATGATCGTCTGGTTCCTCACGCTCGCCGCCGCCGGCGCCAACCGCCTCGTCCATCACCCGCAGATCATCCGCGCGATCTCGCCGAAGTACGCGGTGGACTTCTTCGCCAACCACCCGTCGATCGCGTTCATCTCGCTCGGCTCCGTCGTCCTGACCGTCACCGGCGCCGAGGCGCTGTACGCCGACATGGGGCACTTCGGCCGGCGCCCGATCAGTCGCGCGTGGTTCTTCATCGTCTTCCCGGCGCTGATGATCAACTACATGGGCCAGGGATCGCTGATCCTCTCCGACCCGTCGACGATCTCGAACCCGTTCTACCTGCTGTTGCCCGAGTGGGCGCAGGTGCCGATGATCTTCCTCGCCACGATCGCGACGCTGATCGCGTCGCAGGCGGTGATCTCGGGCGCGTTCTCGGTGACGCGGCAGGCGATCCAGCTCGGCTTCCTTCCGCGGCTGACCGTCCGCCACACGTCCGGCGACGCAATCGGTCAGGTCTACGTGCCGGCGGTCAACTGGGGGCTGTTCGGAGCCGTCGTCGTGCTGGTCATCGGCTTCGGCTCGTCGGCGAGCCTCGCCACCGCGTACGGCATCGCGGTGACCGGCACGCTGCTGATCGACTCCGTCCTGTTCCTGTTCGTCGTGCGGCTGCTGTGGCACAAGCCGCTGTGGATGGTGGCTGCCGGGATCCTCGGGTTCGTCACCGTGGATCTGCTGTTCCTCGCCGCCAACTTCACGAAGATCCTCCACGGCGGCTGGTTCCCGCTGATGGTGGGAGCGGCGGTTCTGGTCGTGATGACCACGTGGGACCGTGGCCGCGTGGACGTGACCGCAGCGCGCATGAAGGCCGAAGGGCCGCTCGACGACTTCGTCGAGCGAATGCACGCACGGGTTCCCCCGATCCGGCGGCTCCCGGGCGCGGCGATCTACCTGAACCCGACCCCGCACACGACCCCGCTCGCGCTGCGCGTCGGCGTCGACCGTGTCCATGCGATCCCCGAGGAGGTCGTGATCGTCACCGTCGAGACGGCCGACGTCCCGCACGTCCCCGCCGCGGAGCGCGTGACGCTGGACCACCTGGGCTACGACCACGACGGCTACAGCCACATCACGCTGCACTTCGGCTACCTCGACGATCCGGGTGTCACCTCAGCCCTTGCCCAGGCGCGCGGAACCCCGGCCGGCCTCCCGCTGGACTTCAACCCACGCCACGTCACCTACTTCCTGTCGCAGATCACGATCGTTCCCGAACGTGGCGGCGACGGGATGATCTGGTGGCGCAAGAAGCTGTTCGTCGCGATGGCCCGCAACGCCGCCAGCCCGACCGACTACTTCAACCTGCCTGCCGAGCGCGTCGTGACGCTCGGCTCGCGGATCCGCTTCTAGGCGGCGAGCACCGTATGTGCGAAGCGCACCGCCAGCGCGCCGTCACCGACGGCGCCGGCCACGCGGTTCGACGATCCGGCGCGCACGTCGCCTGCGGTGAAGACGCCCGGACGGACAGTCTCGAGCAGGTGCGGGTCGCGGTCCTTCAGCGGCCATGCGAGGTGCCCGCCGCAATCTGCCGCGCCGCTGCCGCACAGCAGATAGCCGGCGGCGTCGAGCGCGAGCATCCCCGACACCGCCTCGGTGCACGGCGTCGCGCCGATCATCACGAAGACGGCCGCCGCAGCCACCGGTTCGACCGTTCCCGTCCTGCGGTCGCGCAGGCCCACGGACTCGACCGTCCCACTGCCGTCCACGGAGGCGACCTCGGTCTCGGTCATCACCTCGATCACGGGCGACGCCTCGATGCGCTCGATCAGATAGTGCGACATCGTCGAGCTGAGCGCCGGGCCGCGCACCACGATGCGCACGCTGCGCACCTTCTTGGCGAGGTGCACCGCGGCCTGGCCCGCGGAGTTCCCGCCGCCGACGACGATCACGTCCTCGTCGCGGTAGCGCTCCGCGTCGGTCGCCATCGCGGCGTGGTAGACGCCGGCGCCGCGGAAGCGGTCGATGCCCTCGGCCTCGAGCTCGCGCCAGCGCGCTCCGGTCGCCATCACGACTGAGCGGGCGAGCACGTGCTGGCCGTCGTCGAGGTCCACGCGCGTGAGGCCTTCGGGGCCGTCGGCGAGCTCGACGACACGGTGGAAGCTCGACAGCACGGCGTCGAACCGTCGCGCCTGAAGCGTCGCGTTGCGCGTCAGCTGGGTTCCCGAGATGCCGCTCGGAAACCCGAGGTAGTTCTCGATCCGCGTGCTGCTCCCGGCCTGCCCGCCCGGCGCCCAGGCCTCGGCGACGAACGTCCTCAGGCCCTCCGACCCGCCGTAGACCGCGGACGCGAGCCCGGCCGGCCCGCCGCCGAGCACGACGAGATCGAACCGCTCGCCGTCCACCTCCGCGCGCAGCCCGAGTGACCGCGCGACCTGCGCCGCCGAGGGATTGCGCATCACGTTGGTGGCGTGCACCAGCACCGGCGTCTCCGACCGCGGGATCTTCAGCCAGTCGAGGAACTTGGCGCTCTCCTCGTCGGTGTCGACGTCGACGAACTGCACCGGCAGCAGGTTGCGCTCCAGCAGATCGCGGACCTCGAACGCGCGCCGTGACCCGCGCGCCGCGATCAGCCGGATGACGCCGTGACCCTCGGCGACATGCCATGCACGCCGCGCCAGCAGCGTCTCGAAGATGTGCTCACCGAACTCCGGCCAGCGGGCGACCATCTCGCGCAGTCCGGAGCGGTCGAACTCGATCACGTCGGTCGGCTCGACGGCGACACAGGCGCTGATCGTCGGCTCGCCGGTGAACGCCGCGATGTCCCCGATGAACGTCCCGGCGTCGGCCTCGGCGATGTAGACGTCCTTGCCCGGCTTGCGGTCGATGAACTCGACCCGCCCGCGCTCGATGATGAAGAACGGCGCGTCGCGCACGGCGTGCTCGTACAGCACCTCGCCGGGCTCAACGCTGCGGCGCAGCCCGCGCTCGCCCATCCACGCGAGCTTCGTGTCCGACAGACGCGGGAACAGCACCTCGTCGCCGAGGTCAGGGAACCGGTCACTGCGGATCACCTGTGTCGTCGCCATCAGACATCAGGCTATCGCCCGGTTTGAAGCGCTTCAGCCGAGGCGCGCGACTTGCGAGCTACGCTTCGCAAGGTGCTGGAACCGCCCGCAAGCCCTCGTCTCTCCAGCGTGCAGCTCGCGCTGCTCGCGGAGCACGGCGAGGAACGCACCGCTGAGGTCGGCGAGACCCTCTTCAGCGTCGGCGACCCTCAAGCCAGGTTCATCGCGATCCTCGAGGGTGAGGCGGCAATCCAGGACGCTGCCGGCCACGAGATCGTCCGGCACGGCGCATTCGGATTCCTCGGCGAGATGAGCCTGCTCTCCGGTCAGACCGTGTTCCTGAGCGCGGTCGTCACCGAGCCGATGCGCTACATCGCCGTCGATCGCCAGGTCCTGCGGCCGCTGCTGTTCGAGGACGGGCCGCTCGCCGACCTGCTGCTCTCGGCCTTCATGGCCCGGCGCGAGGCGCTTCAGCAGGTCGAGGGCGTCGGCCTCGAGATCATCGGCCCGCGCGGCTCAGCCCGCACGCGGCAGATCGTCGACTTCGCCAAGTCCAACCGCATTCCGTACGACCTCGTCGCCCCCGAGGACCCGAGCACCGAGGAGCAGACGCTCGTGCGCCTCCCCGGCGGTGTCGAGCTGCACGATCCCTCCAACGGGGAGGTGTCGCGCGCACTCGGGATCGGCCTGGAGCTCAAGGCGCACGAAGAGGTCGACCTGGTTGTCGTCGGCGCCGGACCGGCGGGCCTCGGTGCCGCGGTCTACGGCGCCTCGGAGGGCCTCGAGACGCTCGTCGTCGAGAGCAGCGCGCTCGGCGGTCAGGCCGGGTCCTCGCGACGGATCGAGAACTACCTCGGCTTCCCGGCCGGCATCAGCGGGGCGGAGCTGACGAGCCGCGCGGTGACGCAGGCGCGCAAGTTCCACGCCCGCACCGCGACGCCCTACCGCGCGCTGGCGCTCGAGCCCGGGGACAACGGCCGGCACATCGTGCGCCTCGAGGACGACCACACCGTCTCGGCCCGGGCCGTCGTGCTCGCGACGGGCGCGCAATACCGCCGGCTTCCCGTCGAGGGTCTCGACGACTTCGAGGGCGTCAGCGTGTTCTATGCCGCCGGCCCGCCGGAGGCACAGCGCTGCGGCGCGACACGGGTCGGCGTCGTCGGCGGCGGCAACTCCGCCGCCCAGGCCGCGATCTGGCTCGCGCGCGGCGGCGCGCTGGTGACGCTGCTGCACCGCCGCGGCGACCTGCGCGAGACGATGTCGGACTACCTCGTGCTGGACCTCGACCGCTACGGCGTCGCAGTGCGCGACCGCAGTGAGATCGCGGAGCTGCACGGCAGCGACGGCGAGCTCGAGGCGGTCACGCTGCGCGACGGCGAGCGTATCGCGTTCACCACGCTGTTCCTGTTCCTCGGCGCCGAGCCGTGCACCGAGTGGCTCGGCGGCTGCGTCGCCCGCGACGCCGACGGGTTCGTCCTGACCGGCGCCGAAGCGGGGGCGCAGGGGCTGCTCGAGACGAGCGTCCCCGGCATCTACGCGGCCGGCGACGTGCGCGCCGGCTCGACGAAGCGCTGCGCGACTGCGGTCGGCGAGGGCGCGATGGTCGTGCGCTACGTGCACGAGCACCTGTCGGGCCTGCCTGCTTAGCCGCAGGTACTAGGGTCGCCGCATGGCGAGTTCGACGGCAGCGGCGGGTGGTGGTGACCGCCTCAGCGTGCGCGTCGGCGTCGGGCTGAGCCCCTTCTCCTTCCAGGGACTTCAGGACGGCGCGTTCTGGGACTACGTCGGAACGCTCGAGGACGTCGGCTACGACTCGCTGTGGCTCAGTGACGGCGCACGGCTCGGCGGGTTCGCCCCGCTGCCCGCGCTGGCAGCGGTCGCCGCCCGCACGCAGCGGCTGAAGCTGGGAACGAACGTGCTCGTCATGCCACCGCGAAACCCGGTGCTGCTGGCGCGTGAGCTCGCGACCGTCGATGTGCTCTCCGGCGGCCGGATGCTGCCCGCCGGCGGCCTCGGCGTCGACGTCCCGCGGGAGCTCGAGGCGATGGGCATCGCGCGCGAGGAGCGCACTGCGCGCCTGGAGGAGTCGGTCGCGATCATCAAGGCGCTGTGGAGCGGCGAGCCGGTGACGATGCAGGGCCGCTTCTGGTCGCTCAGCGACGTCACGCTCGCCCCGCGGCCGAGCCGCTCGCGACTCGAGTTCTGGCTCGGCGGCCGCGCGCCCGCGGCGCTGCGGCGGATCGGCCGCATCGCCGACGGCTGGCTGGCGTCGTTCACCGGGCCTGATGAGTTCGGCGCGGGCGTCGACCTGATCCGCGCAACCGCCGCCGAGCACCGGCGGACGATCGACGAGGACCACTACGGAACGACGATCTTCAGCGCGCCGGACGCGAGCGAGATCCCCGCGGCGGCCGCCCCGCTGCTCGACCGCCGGCCCGGCCTCGCGCGCGAGGACCACGTCGCGTCAGGCGCAGAGGCGACGCGCGAGCTGCTCGAGCGGTTCATCGCCCGCGGCGCGACGAAGTTCGTCCTGATCCCGCTCGCTTCCGACCCGGCCGGATGGCTGCGCGAGCTGTTCCCGCGGGCGATCGCTCCGCTCGAGCAGCGCGGGGCCGCGCCTCGCGCTCACAACTCGCGTTCGTAGACGTACATGACCGGCCCGTCCTCGCGGCCCTCGCGGTTCCTGAACCCCGAGCGCTCGTAGAGCGCACGGGCGGCGACGTCGTCCTCGCTCGTCCCGAGGTCCATGTGGTCGGCGCCCCGCTCGCGCGCCAGCGCGATCGCCGCGTCGAGCAGCACGCGTCCCAGACCCTTCCCGCGCAGCGGCGGGACGACATACAGCTCGGCGAGGTAGCACTCGAGCCCGTCGCTCCAGAGCGACGGGCGGAAGCGGAGCAGCGCGAGCCCGTCCGGTCCGGCGCCGCCCACGAGCACCGCGGTGTCGCCGCCGGCCAGCAGTTCGCGCAGCCGCGCGGCGAGCCGCGTGGGCCCGGGCGTCGGGTCGTCGTACTCGCGGTTGAACGCGTCGAGCAGGATCGCCACAGCGTCAGCGTCATCCGGTCCGGCGGACCGGACGGTGAGCTCAGGCTGCATGCTCACGGCGGACCCGCGACTAGCGCCTCTTGGGCGCGCAGGTCTTGTATCTGCGGCTGCTGGTGACCTTGCGCCCGTCGCTCAGCGTCACGACGATCTTGACCGTGAAGCGGCCCTTGGGCAGCCCGCGCAGGTCGACCGGTGCCGTGATCCGCTTCCCCGAGCGCGTCGCGACGCGCTTGCCGTCGACGCTCACGGTCGCGCTCTTGAGCTTGAAGCCCTTGGGCTGCTTCAGCCGGATGCGGAAGTTACGCCGGCTGACGCACTGCTTCGACGACGGCTGAACGATGACCGCCGCGGCCTTCGGGAGCGTCGCCAGCGGCGCCGGCTTCACGGGCGCGGCGATCGGGACCGGAGCAGGCACGACGGGCGGGACGACGACCGGCGGCGTGCCCGGCCCGGCACTGAGCCCGTAGCGGACCACACGGTCGAGGACGCGCTGCGAGGCGTAGGCGGTGTTGTCGAGCCCGAGCGCCGCGTCCTCCGGGCCGTCCGTGAACGCCGGCCCGGTGTCGAAGGACTCGAGGAACGTCGGGCCCGGCGGAGAAGCGGAAGATCGCGTTCGCGTCGGCCGTCTGCGTGATCAGGATCTGGCCGTCGGCGCCGATGTCGACCGACTGCGGGTTGACGATCGTCGCTGCGCCGGAGCCGTCGCCGCCGAACGAGCCGAGGAATGCACCCACCGACGAGAACCGCGCGACGTAGTCCTCACCGGAGTCCGCGAGGTACACCTCGCCGGCTGCGGTCACCCCGATCCCGTCCGCGTCGCCGTCGCCCGCCTTGCAGTCGGCCGTGCAGGTCTCGTAGCCCGTCCCGCCGCCGGTGTCGACGTCGACTCCGAAGGCGCGGATGAAGTCCCCGGTGGAGGTGAACTGGGAGACGCGGCCGTTGATGGTCTCGGTCACGTAGACGTCACCGGAGGGACCGACCGCGATCGCATCCGGACGGCGCAGGTGGCCACCCTCCTCGCCGTCGATCCCCGCCTTGCAGGAGGCGGTGCAGATCTCGAACTCGGTGCCACCTCCCGGCGTGACGTCGCGGCCCCAGGCACGGACGAATGTGCCGTCCGGTGCGTACTGGCTGACGCGGCGATTGCCGTCGTCGGTGACGTAGACCGCCAGCCCGTCCGGTGCGACGGCGACATCCTCGACGCTCTCGGTCTCACCGGCGAGCGACCCGTCGACACCGGCCTTGCAGACCGTTGTGCAGACCTCGAAGCCGGTCCCGCCGCCGCTATCGACGTCCTTGCCCCATGCACGCTCGAACGCGCCACTGGGGCCGAACTTCACGATCCGCTCGTTGCCCGAGTCGACGACATAGACGGACCCGTCGGGGCCTACGTCGACGCCCACCGGAGCGTCGAGCTGACCGGCCCCCGAGCCGGCGCCCGTTCCGAGGATGCCCTTGTCCTCGAAGGCGGCGCTTGCCGCCGCCGCGCCCGAGAGCGCGAAAGCCGCCGCACACAGCGCGGTGGTCGTCACGCGAGGCATCGTGCTGCGCATCGACTTCATCCCCTGCTGGACCGGCGGGTTGAGGCGCTGAGTCAACCGCAGCGCGCACGTGGCGTCAACCGCCTCAACGGATCGCCGGGGGCCTGCGACACTCGCGCCTGATGATCGTGCCCACCACACGGGTGGTCCTCCTGACCGGCCTTCCCAGCGTCGGCAAGACCACGATCGGTCGTGCACTGGTCGGGCAGCTCGACGGGCAGGGTCAGCCGTGCCAGCTGATCGACGGGGACGAGCTGCGCCGGCGCCTCCCCCCGGGGCTGGGGTTCTCGACGGCAGATCGTCGTCACCAGGGCGAGCGCGCGCGCTACGTCGCCGAACTGCTCGTCGCGCACGACGTGCTCGTGGTCCTCGCACTCATCGCCCCGCTGCAGGCGACCCGCGAGGAGCTGCGCCTGGCTTTCGGCGAGCGCTACCTCGAGGTCTTCCTGTCGGCGAGCTTCGACGTTCGCGCGGCGCGCGACACCAACGGGGTCTACGCGCGGAGCCGTGCCGGCGGCGGCGACCCATCGGCCGACGTCGACGCGGCCTACGAGCTGCCCGCCTGCCCGGACATCCGGATCGACACGGGCCTGCGGACGCTCGAGCAGTCCGTGGCCGAGGTCCACTCGCGCCTGCTCAGCCCCGCCGGCGTGCAAGCGGTGCTCTAGGCGTGTCCTCGGAGGTCGCGCTGGTCACCGGCGCCGCCGGGTTCATCGGATCGCATCTGGTCCGGCGGCTGCGCGCAGACGGTCATCGCGTCGTGGGCGTCGATGCCGTGCGCGGCATGACGACGCGTGCGACGGCGGCGGTCCGGCTGGCGGAGCTGTGCGACGACCCGCAGTTCGATCTGGTCGAGGCCGACCTGACGAGCGGCGACTTCGGGGGGCTCGTCGCGCGTGTCCGGCCGCGCGTGATCTTCCACCTGGCTGCGCGCCCCGGCGCGCGCGACGCCGACGCGGACGCACTGCGGCGCGACAACGTCGAGGCCACGGCGTGCCTCGTTGCTGCAGCCGCGGCAGCCGGCACCCCCGACCTCGTGTTCACATCGTCGTCGTCGGTCTACGGCGACGCCGGTTCCCGCGGCGCGTGCCGCGAGGGCGATGCCGTCGCCCCGCTGTCGCCGTACGGCGCAGCCAAGTGCGCCGCCGAGCAGCTGTGCCTCGGCGCGAAGACACGCGCCACGGTCGTGCGCCTGTTCACGGTCTACGGGCCCGGCCAGCGGCCGGACATGGCGTTCGCCCGCTTCATCACCGCCTCCCTGGACGGGTGCTCGGCGCCGCTGTACCAGCGCTCCAGCGCCGCGCGGGACTTCACGTACGTCGCCGACGCCGTCGAGGGGCTGATGCTGGCGTTCCGGCATGGGACGGCGCCGATCTACAACATCTCCGGCGGTGAGGTCGTCGAGCTGGCGACGGCGCAGCGGATGATCGAGGAGCTCACGGGCGGCGCGCTCGCAACACATCCGGCGACGGCACCTCCGCAGCCGTCGGCGACGCGCGCGGACCTGTCGCTCGCGCAGTCGCAGCTCGGCTACCGGCCGCGCGTCGGATTGCGGGCCGGGCTGACGGAGCAGGTCGCTGCGGCGGTCGCGGCCGCCAGCGTCGCTCCCGCTCGCTGATACGGCGCGCTCAGCCCTTGTGGCGACCGGGGAGCCGCGCGCGAACACGCCACCAGCACCCGACCAGGCGCCAGGCCCGCGTCGCGTGCAGCTGCTCGACTTCCAGGACAGCGCGGGCCCTCTCGGTCTCCGCGGCGTCCGCGCGCTCCGCGGCCTGCTCCGCGCGCCGGACCGCAAGCGCGGGGTGCGCTGCGAGCGTCCGTCGGCGCACGTCGGCGTCGTCGCCCGCGGCATCCGGCAGGTGGATCGCGCCGGCGACGCGTGCCGTCCGCCAGCCGGCTGCGAGACACGCGACGGCGAACGCCCAGGCCTCGTAGCCGGCCGGTCCGGGAGTCGCCGCGAACCCGTGCGCCGCAACCCAGGTCGCGCGGCGCACGACGATTCCAGCGCCGCCCTCGGCGGCGCTCAGCGGGTCGTGCTCGACGGCCGGCTGCAACGCGACGTCGCCGGGCGCGAGCAGCACCGCTCCGATCCCCGCGTCGTTCTCGAGCGCGGCCACGGCGGCTGTGAGCGCCTGCGGGCGCAGCTGCCCCGCGAACAGCACCGCCACCAGTTCGTCGTCGAGCTTCCCGATCGACGCGTCGGCCGCTTCGCCGGGCGCGACGCCGGCCGCCGGCCGCGCCACGTGCGTCGTGTCCTCGACGCCGTCGGCGGGGGCGCCGACGAGCACCGCGGCCACCGGGAGCGGCCCAGACCTGACCTCGATCTCGACCTGCGGCTCGCCGCGGCTGCGCCTGGGCTCGAGCGCCGCGATGTCGGCGTCCGCCTCGAGCCGGTCGTACACGGCCAGCGCCTCGGGGTGGTCGGCCGCCAGCAGCTCGGCGAGCGGTGACGCGGCATCGGTGCGGCGCAGCAGCCGGCCGACGAACGCGTCGCCTGCCGCGGCGGCGTCGAGCTGCGCCAGCGCGAGGCCCTCCGCCCGGTCCTGCACCAGCGCGACCACCGCCTCGGGCTGCTGGGCGACGGCGTCGAGATGCACCAGGACCGTGCGCTCCGGGTGGCGCTGACGAAACTCGAGCAGCCGCGAGTTGTAGGTCGTCCACGCACGCACGGCCACGTCGGCGCGCCCGTGCAGCGGCCGCTGCTGCGTGCTCATCAGCGACGTCAGCACCTCCCACGGCGCGCGGTACACGAACAGGTAGCGGGCCTCGGGGAGCAGGTCGTCGTAGAAGTCGAGCAGGACCGCGGTCCGCGGATCCTTGAAGCCCCACGCGTGCCCGAGCGCATGCCGCGCCGCGATCAGTTCCTGCGCGCGCGGCCGCAGCGGCGCGAGCCGGCTCGGCACGATCCGGTCGGCGAACGCCCAGTCGGGCCGGTACTCCGGAGCGTCCTCGATGCCGGCCGCGAGCAGCGCCAGGTTGAGGTCGCAGAACTCGAGGTCCTCGTAGTACCCGAGCCGGTTGTCGAGGTTGGGCGCGAGCAGGTCGCTGCCGATGTCGAGGCCTGCGTGCTGCAGCAGCCGGGCCGTTGCGGACGTCCCCGAGCGGTGCATGCCGGTGATGACCAGAGGCGGGATGTCCACCGCGCGATCGTATAGACGGGGTGTGCATTAGCCTCGCGGGCGTGATCGGCGCGGGCGCAGCGGACGCACCTGCCGTCGAGTTCGCGCTCGTCGTCGAGGCTGGACCGCTCGAGGCGCAGGCGCTGCTGCTCGTCGAGAGCCTGCGCACGTACGGGGGCCGCCACGCGGCGGCGGTCGTGACGGCCGTCTCGCCGCGCGCTTCCCGGCGTCCCGCGCGCGCCACGGTGCGTGCCCTGCGCCGGCTCGGCGCGGAGTACGTGGCCCTCGACGTCGCCGGAGCCTGCCCGTCCTACCCCACGTCGTGGCGGGTTCACGCGCTCGCCGAGCTGGAACGTCGTCCTGGCCCACCGGTGCTCGTCCAGCTTGATTCCGACGCCGTCTTCTTCGGCGACATCGGCCCGCTCTGCGCGGACGCGCCGGCCAGCGCGCGACCGGTCGACGTGAAGGGCATGGGAAGCAGCGGCCCCGGCGATCACTACGAGCCCTACTGGGAGGCGCTCTGCGACCTGGCCGGTGTCGAGCTCGACGCCCTGCCGTTCGTGCAGGCGACGGTCGACGGCGCGCGCGTGCGCGCGACCCACAACGGAGGCTTCGTCGCCGCACACCGCGCCCGCGGCCTGTTCGCGCGAGCCGACGAGCTGTTCCGGCTCAGCGTCGACGCCGGCCTGCGACCGCACGCGGGGACCGGACTGAATGTCGTCGCCGGCGCCGGCGAGGTGGGTGTCGACGGGAGCGAATGGTGGGGCTCGGCGCAGTCGGTCGTCTCCGTCGCCGCGGCGAGCCTCGGGTTCGAGATCGCGCCGCTGCCCACGGCCGTCAACGTGCCGATGCACTCCTGGGACGCGCTCGAGCCCAAGCCCGCGGTCGTGCTGCACGCCCACTACCACTGGCTGCTCGCGGACCCGCTTGCAGATCCCAACCCGATGCTCGACCCCGCCGTGGCCGGTTCGCAGGAGACGGTGGCGTGGCTGCGCTCACGCGTCCCGCTCGGCACGGGATCGAGCCCGCGCGCGGGCGCGCCGTCTGCTGCGACGGCGTTGATCAGCTGCTGAGCGCCAGCCGCTCCCAGGTCGCGGCATCGAAGCGCTCGGGGCGGGACGGGAACGCTGCCAGGGGCGTCGCCCAGCGCCGGACGAAGCGCACGTGCGCAGCGCTCGCGGCCTCGGCGTCGGCGACCTCCTCGGCATCCCGGACGGC
This sequence comes from uncultured Actinomycetes bacterium, assembly GCA_963821685.1. Classification (GTDB taxonomy): domain Bacteria; phylum Actinomycetota; class Thermoleophilia; order Solirubrobacterales; family Solirubrobacteraceae; genus F1-60-MAGs163. Next base: position 418,418 of record CAWGEW010000008.1, read on the forward strand.
GACGCTCTGCGGCTGATAGACGACGCGGAGGCCGGCCGCGCGGACGCGAAGGCAGTAGTCGACGTCTGCGTGACCCTGGCCGAATGCGTCGTCCACGCCGCCGAGGCGTTGCAGCAGTCCGCGGCGCGTCGCGAGCAGTCCGGCTGAGACGTACGGAACGTCGCGCTCATACCCCAGCAGCGGCGCACGCGGATCGGGCGCGCCGTGGCCGTAGCCCGTGACGCTCCCGTCGGCGAACAGCACCCCGCCGGCCGCGTCCACCGTCCCATCGGTCGCGAGCAGCTTGGCACCGGCGACTCCGATCTCCGGCGTGTCCCGCAGCGTGCGAACCAGCGGCCGCAGCCAGCCGGGCAGGACGCGCGTGTGCTCGCCGACGACGACCAGGATCTCGCCGCGAGCGGCCGCTGCCCCGGCGTTGATCGAGTCGGCGACGAGGACCTCGAGCGCTCTTGTGACGGGCGTCGTCTCGGAGATCGAGCGCAGGCAGCCTTCGCGCCGCTCCCCCGCGCCCGCGCTGATCACGAGCACGGAGACGGCGGGCGTGCTGATCGTCACGGCTGCGCAGCCACTCGACCGACACGGCGCCGTCGCGTGCCCAGACGACGACCGCATCGCGAGCGACGCGGCGCGCCTCCGCGAGCGAGGCGGCCGACGGATGCTCGTCGAGCACGACGATGTTCAGGCTGCTGTCCGCGTGCGTCAGGCGCTCGCCGGCAGGACCGAAGATGACCGTGTTGCGCGCCGGCGCGTCAGGGCGCTCGTCGCGAGCCGGAGCGTCGGTGATCCGCGGCCTGACCCGCATCCCCGGGGTCCAGTCCAGCAGCGAGGGGTCCTCGATCCCGAACTCCCAGCGGTAGCGCTCGAGGAGGTCGTCGAAGGCCCGCTCGTGCATCGCCGGAGCCTCGCACAAGCCGACTAGACTCGCGACCGATGGACCGGTCCGAGCTGCTCAGCGTCGTCACCCCGGTCTCGCGTCCCGAGCTGCTTCCGATCATCGCCGCGTCGGTTCCCGCAGCTGCCGAATGGGTTCTCGTCACGGACGGCCCGCAGGAGATCCCGTCCGGCCTGGACGAGCGGCGCGCGTTCCGGCTGATCGAAGGTCCGGCGACGGGTCGCTGGGGTGACGTCCAGCGTCAGATCGGCCTCGAGGCGGCGAGCCGCCCATTCGTCACGTTCCTCGACGACGACAACGTGATGCTCCCGGCGCTCGCGGAACTCGTGATCCCGGCGCTCGAGGCTTCAGGGCGCGCCGGCGCGGTCTTCGGCCTGTTGCTGCACAACCCGGGCGGCTTCTACAGCTGGCCGCCGCCGACCCGCGTCGAACGCTCGCAGGTGGACACCGCGATGTTCCTCGGGCGCACCGACGCGGCCCGCAGCGTCGGCTGGCCGGACCTCGGCAGCGGCGCCTGGCCGGAGCTCGACGGCCAGCGCTGCGGCGACTTCGTCTTCATGCGGGCGTTCGACGAGCAGGCCGGGCTGCTGCGACTGCCGGGCATCTTCGGCTTCCACGACGGCGTCGGCGTGATCCGCCACTTCGAGCCGGACCTTTACGCGCGCCTGGAGAACGGCGAGCCGGTCGGCGACCAGCTGCTCGCGATGCTCCACCGCCACATGGTGCAGTCGGACGCGCCGCCGTGGTGGAAGGGCCGGCAGGCGGCGGTGGACGACGTCGCACCGTCGGGACCCGTGACACACGAGCTCCTGGAGCTCGCCGGATCCTCTCGCGAAGGCAGCTCGGTGCCCGCGCAGCGAGCGCACTTCCAGACGCTCGTCCGCGGGCTCGCGGCGGACAGGCCCGGCCAGCCCGTCAACGTCCTCGAGATCGGGTTCAACGCCGGGCTTGGGGCGGCGGCATTCCTGGAAGCCACACCGCGGGCGCACGTCGTCAGCTTCGACCTCGCGGAACAGTCATACGTCGCAGCCTGCGCGGCCCACCTGCGCTCGCGGTATCCGGACCGGCTGCACGTCGTGATGGGCGACTCGCGCGTGACCCTCCCGCGCTTCGCCGCGGAGACGGGATCGCGGTTCGACCTTGTGCTGATCGACGGTGGGCACGATGAGGACACGTGTCGCAGTGACGTGCTGAACGCTCGCGCCGTCGCTGCCCCCGGGGCACTCGTTGTCGTCGATGACCTGATGCCGCACAAGGCGTATGGCGTCGGCGTCGTGCGCGCCTGGGAAGGCCTGCTCGGCTGAGGCGGTGCTCACAGCGCCTGAGGTCTGGTGTGCGCGACCGGGTCATGCGACGCCGGAGGCGGACGCCGGCGAGCCGCCGGAGAGCTGCGAGCGGCGCTGGGGTGTCGCGCGCTACGGGTGAACGGCCCTCCAGCTGTCACTTGCCTTTCGGTGTGCAGGTCTTGAACTTACGGGTGTAGCTCAGGACCTTGCCGTTGGAGTACTTGACGTTGATCTTGACCTTGTACTGGCCCTTCTTCAGGCCCTTCAACGTCACCGTCGCGGTCACGCGCTTGCCCTTACGCGTCAACGTCTTCTTGCCGTTCACGAACACCGTCGCCGAGACCGCGTGCACGCCGCCCTTGAGCTTCTTCACGCGAATCTTGAACTGCCGGCGACTGGTGCACACCTTCTTCGTCGTGCTCGACGGCGCGACAGACGTGCCGGGCGTCGTACCGGCCTTCGCCTTCACGGTGTAGTGCACCGTCTTGGTCGCCTTGTTCCCCGCCAGATCCTCAGCGTTGACCGTGAACGCGAACGTCCCACCCTTCGAGGTGTCAATCGCACCGGTCCCACCCTGCCGCACACACGACTTCAAATCACCATCAGCATCCGCACACGAGTACGTCGGCGGGATCACCGCACCGGACTCATACGTCTTGCCGTCCACGGGCGAGCTGATCGTCGCCGTCGGCGGCACACCAACGACGGCGTAGCTGACCGTCTTGGTTCCGACGTTGCCCGCCTGGTCGGTGCAGGTCACCGTGAACGACTTCACACCAAGGGTGCTCGTATTGATGGCCGTCCCGACAGGCACCGTGGCGACCTTCGCCTTGATGTCCCCGTCGCCGTCAGGGTCAGTGCACGCCCAGTTCGCGGGCTGGCTCGAGCCGCGCTGGTACGTGCCGCCATCGATCGGAACCGCGATCGTCACGACCGGCGGATTGCCATCGACGAAGTACGTGACCGACTTGGTCCCGGTGTTGCCGGCGAGATCGGTGCACAGAACGCTGAAGGACTTCTGAATCGTCTGACCGGGAGCCCCTGACGTGTCGATCTGCGAGCCCACCGGGAACGACCCGAACGTCTTGTTCTCGTCGGGGTCGATGTCCTGCGGCCCATCAGGATCCGTGCACGTCCAACCCGCAACGACCGGTGCCTTCCCGACGGTGAACCGCGCCCCATCAGCGGGCGAGTTGATCGCCGCGACGGGCGGATTCTGGTCGGCAACCGTGTACTGGACCGTCTTCGAGTCGGTGTTTCCCGCCCTGTCGGTGCACGTCGCACTGAACGACTTCTGAATCGGAGCGCCACCGAGCGGGAGTGTCGTGTCGAGCGGGCTTCCCGACGGGGCGGTACCGAACGTCTTGTCGGGAGCCGTGTCGATGTCGGATGGACCGGATGGGTCCTCGCAATGCCAGTCGATCAGGGCCGCCGAGTTGCGGTCATACGTCCCGCCGCCGACCGGTGTGTCGATGACGACGACGGGTCTGCCGTCATCGACGACGTAGTGGTGCGTCTGGGTGGGCGCGACGTTCCCCGCGTTGTCAGCGCAGGCCACCGAGAACGCCTTTGTAACGGTCTGTCCTGCTGCGACCGTCGTGTCGATCGGCACCCCCGACGTCGTGCCGCTGACGGCTCCGTTCGTGAAGTTCCGCGTCGCGACGTCGCTGTCCCGGTCGACGCATGTCCACGCCGATGGGACGACCTGGTCCTTCCGATAGCGGGCGCCATCCGCAGGCGTCGTGATCGTGATCACCGGCGGGCTCAAGTCCCCGCAGATGTTGTTCGCGAGCCTGCCGTTGTCGGTGCCGGCGTAGAAGCCACCGGAGCCGTCAGAGAAGAGATTCGAGTCACCGGAGTAGGCGAACTTCCCTGCTCCGAGTTCGCGAATAGCGAGGAACGGTGCCGGGGGCGGATCCGTTCCCGTGACCTGTGCGGTTCGCACCAGGGGCACCGCTGGCGCTGTCACGGTCAACGTCGTCGTGGCGGCATATCCGATCGTGGTGACTCCAGCCGTGTACGGCGAGGGCAGGACACCGGTCGTGGTCCACGGTGAATCCGTGGCCGTCGTGTTCAGCGCCTGGATCCCGAGCCCCGAGGCCAGGGCGTTGAACGTCGCCGTCGCGGCCGTCCCCACCCCACCCGGTGCTCCGAGGTGCTCGGCCAGTGCGACCACAGTGCCCCCACGGACCATGTAGTCGGTGAGCGCCGTCTTCTGACTGGCCGAGAACGGCAGCCGGGTCACCGGCAGCACGACGCACTGATACTGGTCGAAGTCCGTCGCGTCAGCCGGAAATATCGCCGAGGTGACCTGCGTGCGGCCTGCCGCTGCCGCGAACTGCGAGTACCCCTCGTTGACCGCGTTGTTGCCGGTGTAGACGAGCAGCTTGCCACCGGCGACTGCGGCATCGGCCACCGTGAGCATCGCCGCCGTCAGGCTGAGTACCGCCACGGCCGCCGGCAACCAGCGCCTGACGATCGAGCACGCCCGTCTCCGCTGCGCATCCATGAGCCCGAGACTCCTCCCCTTCTCGCTGGACCGGCGGGGCCCCGGTCGGATCTGTCCGACCGGGGCCCGTTTGCCGATACTTCACACCCCAGAGGGGCTCTCCTCACCCGTTAGGGCTGCGGGACATTGCCGGAGACCGGCTGGTCGCCGAGGAGCACGTCAACGTCGATCGGGTTGACGGTGATGTCACCCGCGACGCTGGCCTGGTCGCCCTTGTACAGGACGCCGGCGTAGGCCGGGTCCGTCGGGGTCGGCAGACCGGAAACGGTCCCGGTCAGGCCGGACCGGCGGATGACCTCCGCAAGCCCCTTCCCGTTGTTGACCGTGGTCGCGTCCGTGCCACACGGCGTGGTCGACGGCGCGTTGCCCTCGGCCAGGTTCGGGTAGCGACGCGTCGACGTGAGCAACGGCAGCGACGTGTTGCCGTCACCGACGACGATGCCGCTTGTCGTCACAGCCGCCGCACTCGGCCAGCTGTTCGTGCCGAACGTTGCACCCGAGACCGCCTGTGACGCGGTCGGGAACTTCGTCTGCGTCTGATCCGTCCACCCACCGAACGGCATACCGGACGCGGTGCTGCCACCGGTCTGGTAATCGTTGTACGGCTTCGCCGGGAACAGGCAGGCGGAGAGTGCAACGCGATCGGGGTTGTTGACGTCGGACTGCACCGTTGCCTTCGCGATGCGGACCTTGCCGTCCTTGGTGATCGCCGGAGCGATACGCAGGGAGCCCGTCAGACGGACACCCGGGATGTAGTTCTGCACAGCACCGGTGACGATCTGGCGGCAGTTGAACAGCCCTGCCGGAAGATCCTCGCCCTCGACGGTGCCCGCGTTCTTGTACAGGTCCTGGTCCATGATCCGCACGATCGAGTTGATCTTGGTCGCGAGGTTCACGGTGACGTCAATGCCGACGTTCTTGCCCGGGATGTTCCCGAACAGGTTGGCCTGGCCACCCGAGTAACCGAGTGTGACGTCCTGCGAGCCCTGAGCGGTCGTCAGACCACCCGGAGGCGTCGCCTGACCCGTGCTCATGTCCACCGACACGCCACCCGGGGCGATGCCCAGGGACAGAGCATTGGTGCGGAGCACCGTGTTCGACGCGTTGTAGTTGAACGGCAGCGGAGCCGCCGGCCCACCCGAGTACGTGTTCGGGTTGCCCGAGTTTGTCGGGGCCGAACCTGTCGGGAACGGATTCGGGTTCGTACCGATCCATTCGTTGTTGCCCACGACGCCGCCGGCCTGGATGTTCAGCGGGTTGTCGACGCCGACGTAGCGTCCGAGGTGCAGTCCGTTCGGGCTGCCACCGATCGTGATCTCCGTGTAGCCCGGAAGGCCGTTGTAGGTCCCGAAGCCCAGGTTGCCCGGGGCGTCCCAGAACAGCGCCTTGTAATCGCCGGCCGGCGCGCCAAGCTGCTGCGGGGCGTACTGGTTCGGCGAACCACCACTGGTCTGTGCGCCGACGAGACTCGTCCAGTCGCCGCAGCCTTGGCGATCCATGCCCTTGACGCCGGCGGCAATTGCGCCGTTCGCCCACGGACCGGTGCGCTCGAACCAGTTCGCAAGACTCACGAACTTGCCACCCGGAACCGAGTTGGCAAGACCGAAGTTGCTCTCAGAGCGCGTGTTCGGATCACTGATGTCGTCGTTCCAGAGCAGCGGCACCGACGACGTCGTCAGTGTCTTGTTGCCCGGGAGGATCTTGATGTTGACGTTGCCCAGAGCGCCACCGTCATAGGTGTCGTTGAACTCGACGACGGCCGCGAGGGCGCCACCGATGGCGACGCTACGAGTACCGAGCGACGGGCCCAGGTTGACGTTCGCCGTCGGGATCGTGCGCTGGTTGAGCGCCGTGCCCTGCGAAACGCAGCAATACGTAACGGCGCGCAGAAGGCCATCGTCGGGCCGCGCCAAATTGTCTGACGGTTGCGGGTGTTACGGGCTGGAAGGTCTGGCTCGGGACGGAAGCGGCGAGTGGGCGTGCCCTCGACGGTCGCCCGGCTTCGTCTACGGCTGGTCTCGGTCAGGCGTGGCCGGGGATTTCACCCGGCCCGTCGGGGGTGTACCGCTTCGCGGAGTGGTGCTCCTGGGCGAGCCTTCGTAGTGCGGTCAGGGCGCGTTCCATCAGGATGGTGCCGGTGACGACTCGTTCGATCAGGTCGTCGCGTGGCATGTCGGCGGGTGCGCCGGCCACCTCGTTGGCGGCGAGGGCGTCCACCGCGTCGGCGTACGGGTGAGTAGCGCGCTCACCTCCTCGGGAGTGTTAGCTGGCGGCACGGTAGTTGGGCTGGTGCAGGCGGCGCGTCGTTGGAGGCGGTCCAGTGCGGCGAGGACGGCTGCGAGGTCGCGCCGGGCCGTGGAGTCGTCAGTCACGGACCAGCCGCGGTCTGCGAGAAATCTGTCGGCGGCGGCGAGGGCTTGGGGCGGCACGTGGTTGCTCTCCGGGGTCGCTAGTGCGGCATGCGCGACACCCAGCACCTCATGCAGTCCCAGCGTGCGGTTGTCGATCGCGTCGACCACCGCACGGGCCGCCTCGACGCTGAGGCCGCCGACCTCCAACAACGCCCGGATCAACACGAGTCGTCGCAGGTGCGTGTCACCGTTCGTGCGGCGATCGTGCCTGGTGCCGTGGTCACTAACTGGAGCGTCACCGCATTCGCGGTGTTCTCAACGGCAATGGCCAGGTGTTCCTGGTTTCAGTGAACATCGACCCCGAAGACGACGCCATAAGCCAGGCTGACGAGACTGTCGCAGGATATGCCGACGTCTGGAACCTGGCAGTGTTCGGAATCTGTGGCAGCTGAGGCTTCCCTGATCGTCGCCTGGATCTGATACGGACCAGGCCGGTTGCGTCGGAAGCAGCGGCGCTGCCGGCTGGCCCTGCCTTACCGCGACCTCTATTCTTCCGATGTCGATCGAACTTGGAGGACCAAGATGCGCGTGGTGGCCGATTTTTCGCTGTGCAAGAGCAGCGCCGTCTGTATGGGTATCGCACCCGAGGTGTTTGAGGTACGCGACGACAACTTCCTCTACATCCTCCAGGAGAACCCTGAGGGCGCCGCTGCAGAACTGGCCCGGGAGGCGGTTCAGAGCTGTCCCAAGCAGGCACTGTCCATTGAGGAGTGATCGGATATATGGAGTAGCCGCCATCGGGATCGCCGAGCATCACCGTTCGTGACCGAACCCGTCCGATGTGGAAGGATCTGTAGTCATGATCAACGCTTCGGTGGCGGGTGTCTGGCGGCTTGGGGATCGTATGGTCCACCGGATGGGGTTCGGGGCGATGCGCCTGACCGGCAGTGCCGCCTTCGACGCCGGCCTGCCCAGCGACCGCGAACGCTCTCGTGCCGTCTTGCGTCGTGCGGTGGAACTGGGCGTGAACCATATTGACACCGCCGCGTTCTACTTTTCGTCGATCCGTTCGGCGAATGAGCTGATCAACTCGGCGCTCGCGCCTTATGCCGACGATCTCGTGATCGTGACGAAGGTCGGTCCGGGCCGCGACGCGTCGGGCGCCTGGTTGCCGCTTGCCCGCCCTGACCAGTTGCGTGGGCAGGTTGAAGAGAACATCCGCCAGCTCGGCCGCGACCACCTCGACGTCGTCAACCTCCGTCTGCATGGGCTGGACTCCATTGAGGAGCACTTCGGTGCCCTCGCCGAACTGCGTGAGGCTGGGCTTATCCGGCACCTCGGCATCTCCAACGTGGGCCTCGAACACATCGCCCAGGCGCAGGCGATCGCACCCGTCGTCTGCGTGCAGAACCGCTACGGGATCGGTGCGCGTACGCCGTCCCAGGAAGCAATTCTGGCTCGGTGCGGGCAGGAAGGCATCGCGTTCGTACCGTTTTTCTCCATTGCCGCGACTGGCGGCGGAGCTGGACGTAGCGAGGTGGACGAGCCGGCTGTCGTCGACATCGCTCAAGCCCACGGCGTTTCGCCAGCACAGATCCGCATCGCCTGGACCCTCCACAAGGGACCGCATGTGCTCGCGATCCCGGGCACCGGCAACCCCGAGCATCTTGACGACAACATCGCGGCTGGCGCGCTGCGCCTCACCGACGACGAGTTCGCCGTGCTCGACACCCTCTGAACCACTGTTGTGTCCGCAACCAGGGCTGGTGCGGGTCATGGGCCGGCGAGCTGGTCGCGGCGACGGGTGAGGTACGCGGTCTCGGCGGTGTTGCCGGCCAGCCCGATGGCCCGGTCGTACGCCTCCCGCGAGTCCTCGCTCCTCCGCAGCCGCCGCAGGAGATCGGCGCGGGTGGCGTGGAAGGCGTGGTAGCCGTCAGCGGCAGACCGTCCACCTCCGCCAGCGCGACCCCGGGCCGTCGAGCTCGGCGATCGCGATCGCGCGGTTCAGCAGCACGATCGGCGACGGGTCGAGGCGCACGAGCTGGTCGTACAGCGCGACGATCTGCGACCAGTCGGTGTCGCGCACGTCGCGCGCATCGGTGTGGACGGCGCTGATCGCGGCGAGAATCTGGAACCGCCCGGGTGCCTCGCCCGGCGGCGAGCCGCGCGCGGACGATGGCGTGGCCCTCGGCGATCTGGTCGCGGTTCCACGTGCCGCGGTCCTGCTCGCCAAGGGGACGAGCTCACCGTCCGACACGCGCGCAGCGCTGCGGGCCTCGGTCAGGAGCATCAGGGCGAGAAGGCCGGCGACCTCGCCGTCGGCCGGCATCAGCTCGCGCACGAGACGGGTCAACCGGATCGCCTCCGCCTGTCAGGTCGCGCGCACCGGCTCCTGCCCGCGGTCGGATGCCAGGTAGCCCTCGTTGAAGACGAGGTACAGGACCGCGAGCACCCCGGTGACCCGGGCCGGGATGTCTTCGGGTGACGGCACGCGATAGGGGATCCTCGCCACCCTGATCTTCTCCTTCGCGCGGGTGATCCGCCGGGCCATCGCGGGCTCCTGCACCAGGAACGCGCGGGCGATCTCCGCCACGGTCAGCCCGCCGACCATCCGCAGCGTCAACGCCACCCGCGCCTCCATCGCGAGAGCGGGGTGGCAGCACGTGAAGACGAGGCGGAGCCGGTCGTCGTCGACGGCGCGTGGCGGCGTCCGTGGCGTCGGACAGCATCAGCGCCTCCCTGTCTTCCCCTCCCGCCTGGCCTCGCGCCGGAGCCGGTCGATAGCCTTGCGGTGGGCCGTGGTCGTGAGCCACGCGCCGGGATTTGGCGGGACGCCGTCGACCGGCCAGCGCGCGACGGCGATCGCGAACGCCTCGGCGGTCATCTCCTCCGCGATGTCGAGGTCTCCGAAGCGCCTGGCCAGGGTCGCGACGACCCGGGCCCACTCCTCGCGGTAACCCGGGCGATCACGTCGTCGACGTCGGTCATTCGCCCAGGAACGGCCGGAGCTCGACCCTCCGGTTGCAGCTCTTCGACCCGAGGCGGCGAGCCGCAGCGCCACGTCGAGGTGGGGGGCCTCGATGATCCAGAAACCGGCGAGGTACTCCTTCGACTCCAGGTAGGGCCCGTCGGTGAACACCGGCTCCCCGTGCCGGCCGTCAACGACGGTGGCCGTGGTCGGCGATGCGAGGCCGCCGGCGAAGACCCAGTGGCCCTCGGCCTGGAGCTGCTCGTTGAAGACGTCGATCGCGGCCATCTCGTCGTCGCTGGCGAGATCGGTCGAGTCGTGGAGCACGGACATCAGGTACTGCGGCATCGGGATCATCTCCTTCGTCGTGGCCGCCCCGCGGGCCGCCTTTCACCCCTGCAACGAACGCCGCAGCCCCGATCCGACACGTCCGCTGAGACTTCTTCGAGAATTTTCGTACGCCGTGCGCCGAGTTGTCGCGGTCATGTCCGACATTTCTCGCCCGCATGTGGCCAGCGGCCTGACGAACACAGGGGCCAGGTTGCCTGCAAGAAATCGTTGTCGGCCATAGTGTGCTCGCCGCTACTGTGGCGGCGTGGTTGCTGATCTGCGTGTTGTGTTCTGTTCGGATCCGCTCAGGTCCGCTCGGCCTGATGAGCACTACTCCGCCGAGGTCGCGTTGGTCCGGGACCTTGGTGGGACCATCGCACTGATAGATCACGATGCGTTGGTTCGGGTGCGGCCGAGGCCGCTGTTCGCCGGGTGCCTCGGGACAGCGGTCCGTGGTGGTACCGGGGCTGGATGATCCCGACAGTCAGCTACCAGCAGTTGGCTGACGCGTTGCGCGGCCGTGGTGTGGACCTCAGAGTTTCACCGCACCGGTATCGGGCGGCCCATGAGTTCCCCGGCTGGTACGGCACCTTTCGTGACGTCACGGCTGCCAGCGACTGGATGCCGTGGCCGCCTGAGACGGCGCCCACCACCGAGCAGGTGGCGGCTCTCGCGTCGAACCTCGGCCCGGGTGCGGCCATCGTCAAGGATTTCGTGAAGTCCCGCAAGCACGAGTGGCACGAGGCATGCTTCATCCCCGACGTGACAGACATCGCCAACGCCACCACCGTGGTCGCGCGGATGGTCGCCCTGCAAGAGGAGTCGCTCAACGGCGGGATCGTGCTGCGCCGCTTCGAGAATTACCGGCAGCACAACGGCCGAACCGTGGAGGCACGGGTGTGGTGGGTCGATGGCGTAGCCGCGTTAGTGACCGCGCACCCTGATACGCCCCAGCACGTGCCGCAGCCCGACCTCACCGCGATCGCGCCACTGGTCGTGGCCCTGGGCTGCCCATTCGTCACCACCGACCTCGCACAACACGTGGATGGTCGGTGGCGCGTCGTGGAAGTCGGCGACGGACAGGTGAGTGATCTGCCCACCGGCACCGACCCGACCCCCTTGTTCGAGCGACTCGCGGAGCCGACAACGATCGACGTACGGGTTTAATGGCGGCAGTTGCGGCGTTGGGTCACGGGGTGAGGTAGGTGCGAGCAAGCCGGCGACCGAGGCGTCGGCGAGGTTAGGTCCGTGATCGAGCCCACCAGGATCAATTCTGGCCTTGTCGAACGTTGGCTCTGGCATTGATGGCCGCAAGTCCGGGGCTCACTGTGCGGACAGCCACACAGTGTGGCTGTCTGGCAGTGCCAGTCGAAGGATCTCGATGCGAGCACGGTCCGAGCCGGCGTACCGCTCCCGGTCAGCGTATGGATCGTCTAGGCAGCACAGCAGCGCTGCTGCGTCCCACAGGTGCCGCTCGCGATTTCGTGAGTCCGCTTGGTACGCGGCGGCCTTGAGGACTAGTGCGCCGAAGGGCGCCGGCACGCTCACGGTGATCGTCAGTCCCGGCACGATGGCGAGCCGGGCGTTGACGGTTCGGCGTAGCGCCTGCGTGCCACCTTCGATCGCCACCATCGTTCGCCGCGCAGCTTCTGTGCCACCCGTGTGCGGCGTGGTCAGCGACGAGTACGTCGACTAGGTCCGGCACGGCTGGTCAGCAGGTCGACGGTGGCCCGGCCACGTCGAAAACGGTGGGCGGTCCCAACGCGTGGGTCCGTCGGTAGCGTGAGCTCGTACCCGAGAGACTCCAGTGCGGTGGCCGTCGCTGCAGCGACTCTGGTGTTGGTCTCGACGTACAACACGATGTCGACATCGTTGGTGGGACGGATGATGTCGAGTCCTTTGTGGATAAACGCCGTGTAGTTGGGTCATCAGACATGGCTACGAGCGTCCAGTTCTGCGTGCGGTAGGAATGCTCCCGATCTCGGCGTATGTTGGCTGATGGTGCGCCCCAGCCGCCCGGCGAGCTAACGACGTCGATGGTTGGTCGTTCAGTCACAGAGCCGCTCCAAGGCGTTGGCGAGTGCGTCGAGCCCGACACGGCGTTCACGAATGTCGAGTGATTCGGCCAGGTCGAGAGCCGCCAGGACTGTGCCTGAGTGTGCGAGTTTAGCTACGACCGCGAGGTCCATGGTGGTGGCGCGGAGCGCGATGTTGCCGGTCTCCTCTGTGGATCAGCCCGTGCCGGGTGACGAGGGAGTCGAGCATATCGATAGATATATAGCCGTCGACCAAGGTCGTCGCGGCGAGTCCGAGCGCCTCGGCGGCGTGCGCGGTGCTGACTATCTCCGTACGGAGTCTTGTCGTCGTGCTGACATGACCGGCATACCGTCTCACGGTCGCGCGTTGCCGGGCGCGGCCCACCAACTCGTCCGCGTTGAGTGTCCGAGCCGTGCGCGCAGACGTGATCGCTGGGGTCTCACCCATCCACCCGGCGTCGGCGTCCGACAGCAGCGCCACCGCACCCCACGCCGTCGCCTCCGACCACGCCCGCCGCCGTGACTCACGCCGGGTCGCGAGGTAGCGCTGGACGGAAATCTCGGTTGATGACTCCCCGGGCAAGGGCACGCAGGTCCCCGTGTGCCACGAGATGTTGCACCTGGCGCGTCGTCACGCCCAAGCGCCCAGCCACTTCGGCGACCCCGATAAGGTCGATGACGGATAGCTTCGTCTTAGCGAGATTATCTGTCAAGGCCCCTCGTCGGCATCCTGCCTCAATCGGATCCAGGCGTCGCCGCTACAGCTGGCGGCGCGCGAAAAGGATCGCCCCTGGAACGTTCTCGTCCGGGCCGATCAGCAGTCTGGGCCTCGACCGTGAATCCGCTGTCGCGTAGCCACGCTGCGATCTGGTCGGGCTGGCGGCGGTGGACGTAGACGTTCATGGGGTGGCCGCCGTAGCCCTGCGTCTTCAGCCGCGACTCGTCGCCGACGTGAAAGCCGAGCAGCAGCGGTCCGCCGGGACGCAACACCCGCTGGAAGTGTCCGAGAACCGTGGGGACCGCGTCGTCGGGGACGTGAATCAACGACCAGAAGGCGAGCAGGCCGGCGACCGAGGCGTCGGCGAGGTCGAGGTCCGTCATCGAGCCGACCTCGAACCGCAGGTCGGGGTGGTCACGCCGCGCCACGTCGATCATCACGGGGGAAAGGTCGATACCGAAGGCGTCGACGCCCAGCTCATGCAGGTGGGCGGTGACGTGTCCCGGTCCGCAGCCGACGTCCGCTACCGGCCCGCCGCCGGCGGCGTGGACCATGTCGGCGAACAACGCCAGCGCCGCTCGAAGATACGGTTCCCCGGCCAGGGCGTCGCGTACGTGGTCGGCGTAGCTGACCGCGACCGTGTCGTAGGAGGTTCGCGTGTCCGCCAACCAGCCGTCCACGTTCATGCTCCGACACAGTAGTCCAGAGATCAGGATCTATCCAGCCCGGATGTCACGCCGAGTCGAGGGCGAAGGCGTCCGGGTGGGCATGATGCTGCCGCAGGCTCAGTCCAAACGTGTTTGTCACGTTGGAGCGAACACCTCGCCAGACTTGATCATCCGGATCGGGGCGACCACTGAGTTTTGGCGACGGGCTCTGCGGATGGCACAAGCCGTCGTCGCGTTACGTTGATGAACTCCACATACGCTGCCTCGATCGGCTGTCGCGAGCGAACGAGTCGTCGAGGCTGTGAGCGCCGTGGCGGATCGCGGCGTTGGCGCGCCAAAATTCCTCATCGATTTTGACGGCCGCTCGTACAACAGAAGGCTCGCACACGAGGCTCAACACGGCTATAGCTTGATTCCAACGGTCCACCAACGAATGGTGCTGACGCTGCTCGCTGACTAGGACTCAATCCGTTGTTGATGTTGGCATAGCTGCGGAGTAGGACGGCACACGCCTCCAGTCGAGTGCTGCGAGACCAATGAGCAGTCTGCTCGCGACCATGTCGGTCGGCCAACGACGCCGGACCCATTCTTGACCGTCTACGCCGCCCACCTCGATCAAGGCCGGCAAGCAGAACCAGGCGATTCGGGCACCGACGTCAGCACGGCCAACGCCAGGTCAGTCAAGGCCTCAGAAACTAACACTTCCGTCCTCGAACGTGGTCCGATTGAGGCGGTACATGACCTTGCCGGTGAACTCTTCGAAGCCCAGCGAACGGTAGAAAGCGCGGCCGGCGGCGTTGTCTTGGTCAGTGGTCCACTCGACTCGGCTACACCCTGGCCGGGCAGCGGCGATCGTTTGTGAGTTCGGCCATGAGCCGTGACCCGGTGCCGTCGTCGCCGGTCGTCTGGCCGAACGTAGAGCTCTTTGAGGAACAAGGAGTGGGTCGATCCGGCGGCCGGCCACAGAAAGGAGTAGGCCGCCATGCCTATCAGAGTGCCGTCGGCCTCCGCGAGGATGACGGTCGCCAGTGGCGGCGTGCCGAAGAGGGCCTGCTCGACCTGTGCTGTTCGTTCCGGCAGCGGCTGGATCTCAGTGGTGCCGTAGTACCGCTCGATCTCTTCGATCATGACGGCGATAGCCGCGATGTCGCTTGGTACGGCTGGTCGGATCACGAGGTCGGACATGGGTCTCCTGCAGCAGAGCGACCGCTACGCCGTTGGGCCAGGGGTTCGGTGCGGATCAATCTTAGGCGGCGGGGCTCGCCGTGCGCGCTGCCACCGTCTGCTGGATATGGCGGATCAGGAACTCCAGGTCGCGGCAGTACGCGGATGGGTTCCGGTAACCGGTGGTTGCTTGGTAGCGATGGGGAAAGTGCCCGCCGCCGCACACGTTCACCAGTTCGCAACTCTGGCATGGTTCGACAGGTCGGGAGCCAATTTGGACGTGGGGGGACCTTCATGGATCTTTGGCTTTCTGCCGTATTGGCGGGTGGTTGCGCAGACTGGTTGGTATGGGCCGGAGCAGTACGCCGATCGCCGTTCACGGGTTCTTGTCGGACTGCCATAGCGCGGCGCTGGTGACCGACCGTGGCTGCGTGGATTGGTTGTGTTTTCCTCGTTTCGACAGTCCGGCGGTGTTCGCGGGGTTGCTCGACGACTCGGCGCTGCAGCTGCCCGGCGCGGGTGAGCCCCGGTTCGTCGCATCACTCCTGCGCGGGGACGCCGTCCTCGCGGGTGCCGCCCTTCTCGGGTCACCCTCTACTGGGGTCACCCGGCGGC